>DAOULX010000017.1:0-19473 GCA_034414775.1 Dehalococcoidales bacterium | reverse complement strand
ATACAGGCGTAACGAATGACCTAGAACGTCGAGTATACGAGCACAAAATGAAACTGTTACCTGGCTTCACGTCACGATATAATCTGAACAAGTTGGTCTATTACGAAGATACAAATGATGTCATTGCCGCTATTAACCGTGAAAAGCAAATCAAAGGATGGCTCAGAAAGAAAAAGGTCGCTCTGATTAATGCGAATAATCCTAAATGGAAAGACCAAAGTGAAGATTGGAAGTAATGTCATTCTAAGGGAGCGTAGCGACCGAAGAATCTCGTTTTCAAGGGGTACGATATCCTTCGCGGAGTTTGTCCTGAGGTAAAACCGAAGGGCTCAGGATGACATAACGGGGCTAATCTCTCTGGTAGTACGGGCAGGCCTTCTGGATGCACTCCCGGTTGCGATTGACATAGTGGCACGCTATGGTCTCTACCCGCGGCAGGGAAATACCCAGCTTCGTTTCCAGGAAGTTAACGGCGACCTTCACGGCGTTGCGGCTGGCCCTTTTGCAGCAGCGGGGACCGCCGTCGGCCATTTTCTGGAGAGCCAGGGAGGTAGCCTCGTTGGCCAGCGACCTCGGTTTGCCGGTGACCGGAGTGGCCCCGGTAATAACGCTGACGGCGATGCCGGCGCCCATTCCCGCCCCGCAGGCCCCGAAGAAACCGCACCAGCCGCCCGGTATTTTACTGCCCCTTTCGATGGCTTTTTCAACAGCACGGTCCGGTACCGGGTAGCCGGTATTTTTTACCGCAGCCACAACGGCCGCCGGTACAATGGCGTGGTGCTCCGGCCCGTGCATCGGTACCGAGGGATGAGACATGACCTTCTCGATGATGGCGCTGGGGTTGGTCTCGGTGCTGGTGGTCAGGACATCCCGCAGCACGTCCAATGCCGCCTGGTTATGACACGAATCACAGACATAGTGACCTTCAGGGCAGTATGTCAGGGCGGCGAAATCACCCCCGCAGAAAGAGCAACGCCGGGCGACTTCCTCCGTCCCGTATACGAGTGGGCGGCCGCATACCCCACAGTTTTCCGTGGATTTCATTGCTTGCATAGTAACAGGCTCTATTATCAGTATAGAGGGCTCTCCGAATACGGTCAACCGCAAGTGCCAGCGGCTTTACGGTTACCCCTGAAAAACGGTAAAATAGGGCGTGGGATTCGGTCGTTCCAACCTGACCCTGCCGGTATTTTCCGGGCACGCGAGCGGTAGTGTTGGATAACCGGGTTCTCGACTGGCTCCTGGAAGGCCCGGCCTGGCTGAAGTATGCCGTTGAGCTCCAGTTGCTGGACCGTAAGCCGGATGTCGGCCCCGTGCTTCGTGATGACGCCATCGCCGAGGTCATCGAGCGACTCAAGGGCCGAGAGGTCGGCATTCCTGTATTAAAGACCGGCCGGGTACACTATACCGAGACCGGTAAGGCCTATTGGGATCTCTATCTCCTGGCGGACATCGGGCTGACCGCTGCCGAGGTGGGTTTGGAAAACGAGGTGGAAGAAATATTCCACTTTCAGTCCCGGGACGGATCTTTTACTATGCCGCCCAACGTTCAGGACACCTATTTCTGCATGTCGGCGATACTGCTGGCTTCCCTGGCGAAAATTGGCTACCGCGACGACCCGCGGATGGAGAAATACATCCGCCTGGCGTTAAATTCGCGGTCGAATGACGGCGGCTGGTACTGCCATTATTTTGGCTACGACCCCTGTGTCGAATCCTGCCCCATGGACAATATGAATCTCCTGATGCTGCTCGGTCAGTACGAGCAGTACCGGGAGAGCCCGTTGTTACGTGGCGCCATCGACCGGCTACTGGAGCACTGGGCCAATCGCGAGCATCTTCACGGCTTCGGCATCGGCAAGCGGTTTCGCAGTCTACAGTACCCGGCTGTGAAATACGGCATCCTTCGCGTCCTGGACGTTCTATCCCTGTTCCCTTACGCCATCGAGAGCCGGGGATTTCAGGACATGCTCGACCATGTCCACAGTAAGGCCGACGGGGATAGTCGCTACACCCCGGAGGCCACCAGCGGCGCCTACCCCGGCTTCGATTTCGACCAGACGAAAGAGACCAGCCGGTGGATCACCTTTTTAGTTAACAGGATTGGGAAGCGAGTAGAAGAACTTAGTTAAACAAGAAAAAAGGACCATGTTATCTGATAAAGAAGTAGAATTATTTTGGAGTTATATCGGGAGTTCGGTCGACCGCATACTATTGTGTCTGGACGGACTAGATGAAAATGATCTAAACTGGCGCCCCTTGGATAACGCCAACAGTTTATATGTCTTGGCTATTCATACGATTGGAAATATAGAAGAAAACATGCTCGGTGTGTTGTGCGGTCAACAGGTAAACAGGCGACGTGAAGATGAGTTCAAGGTCCATGGGACAAAGATTGAGCCGGTGAAGCAAAGATGGCATGAGGTTCAACAACGGATACATTCGCAACTCACGCATATCGACTTGGACCGGGAATACGAACATCCTCGCCGGGGCCGGATAACCGGACGCGATGTATTAATAGTTGTGGGTCGACACGCCGCCGAGCATACGGGACAGGCCGAATTGACTCGTGACTTATTGTTTATAGCGCGTGGAAGATCTTTACCGGACAGAGAGTATTAACTGCTAGGTTGTAAGAGGTGCCGCCATGTACCGCATCGAAGTATGGGTGAAAGATGGTTTCGCCGACCCCCACGCCGAAGGGCTGCTCAAGGATATCACTGACCTGGGCATCACCACCGTAATCCGTGCCAGAGTCAGCAATGTCTACCTCCTCGAAGGCGATCTCAGTGAAAGCCAAGTCGAGTCTATCTGCCGGGACCTCCTTGCCGATCCCATCGTAGAGGAGTATTCCATCAGCGGTGTCCCCTGCCCGGAGGACGCCCGCCTGGTGGAGGTGGCCTATAATCCCGGCGTTATGGACCCCGTCGAGGAAAGCGTCAAGAAAGGCATCCGTGACCTGGGTATCGATAGCGTGACGGACGTCAGGACGGCCAAGAAGTATCTGCTCTGGGGGGACTTCCCCGGCGATACCCTCCGGTCCATCTGCGATAAATTGCTTGTAAATAGCGTTGTCCAGCACGTCGTCGCCCGGAAAGAGGCCGTCGCCCTGCCCGAAGCGACCTACCGTTTCTCCCGGCAGACCATCGACCTCAAAAACATGGATGACGAAGCCCTCATGGCCTTGAGCAAGGACCGCTTCTGGTTGAACCTCGAGGAGATGAAAATAATCCAGGACTACTTTAAAGGCCTCGGCCGCGACCCGACCGATGTCGAGCTGGAAACGCTGGCCCAGACTTGGTCGGAGCACTGCATCCATAAGACCTTCAAGGCTAAAATAACCCTCGGTCAAAAGACCATCGATAACCTCATGAGAAGCACCGTGATGCGGGTCACCCGCGAACTGGACAAGCCCTGGTGCCTGTCAGTATTCAAAGATAACGCCGGCGTCATCGATTTCGATGGCCGTTACGCGATCTGTTTCAAGGTAGAGACGCACAACCACCCCTCGGCGGTAGAGCCTTACGGCGGGGCGGCTACCGGCATCGGTGGCGTTATCCGCGATCCCCTGGGCACCGGGCTCGGCGCCAAGCCCATTTTAAATACGGATATCTTCTGCTTCGGCCCGCCGGACCTGCCTCACGAAGACCTTCCGAAAGGGGTTCTGCACCCGCGCCGTATTTTCAAGGGCGTCCGCGCCGGCGTGGCCGACTACGGCAACCGCATGGGTATCCCCACCGCCAACGGCGCCATTCTTTTCGACGAGCGATACGTAGGCAATCCCCTGGTCTACTGCGGCACGGTGGGCATCATGCCCAAGGACATGGGACAGAAGGGGCGGCACCGGCCCGGCGACCGGGTGGTGCTGGTGGGAGGACGTACCGGACGGGACGGCATCCATGGCGTGACCTTCGCCTCCGGTGAGTTGAATAAAGAATCGGAGACCACATCGTCAAGCTCGGTGCAGATCGGCAATCCCATTGTTGAGAAAAAGGCCCTCGACGCCATCCTGCGGGCGCGCGACCTCGGCCTGTACGTCCGTATCACTGATTGTGGTGGGGGTGGACTGTCTTCAGCGGTGGGGGAGATGGGGGAAGAGACCGGCGTACGCGTCGACCTGGAGAAAGTACCTCTGAAATACGCCGGCCTGTCCTATACCGAGATTTGGGTCTCCGAATCGCAGGAGCGTATGATTCTCGCCTCCCCACCGGATAAGGTCGAAGCCCTTCTCGACCTGTTCCGCAAGGAGGAGGTTGAGGCGACGGTTATCGGGGAATTTACCGATACCAAGCGCCTCCAGCTTTTTTATAACGGCAATCAGGTCGCCGACCTGGATATGGCCTTCCTCCACGGCGGCCTGCCCCAGCTGGAGAGGGGAGCCCTCTGGCAGCCACCTGCCCACCCTGAGCTGGACTTTCCACCAGCGGCCGACCTTACCGGGGACATGATGAAAATACTCGGCGCCTGGAACGTCTGCTCCAAAGAGTGGGTCATCCGCCAGTACGACCATGAGGTGCAGGGCGCCAGTGTCCTCAAGCCGCTGGTGGGGGTGGCCAATGACGGCCCCGGTGATGCCGCCGTCATCCGCCCTTTGCCTGGTTCGGATAAGGGTATCATCATCTCGAACGGCATTAACCCCAAGTACGGGGACATCGATGCTTACTGGATGGCGGCCTCAGCCATCGATGAGTCCCTGCGTCAGGTCGTCGCGGTGGGCGGGAGTTTGAATGAGGTAGCCTTACTGGACAACTTCTGCTGGGGCAATCCGGAAAAGCCGGACCGGCTCGGCTCGCTGGTGCGGGCGGCGCAGGCCTGCTACGATACGGCCATCGTTTACGGCACGCCATTCATCTCCGGCAAGGACAGCCTCTACAACGAGTATGAGACCGGCACGGAGAGCATCTGTATTCCTCCCACCCTCCTTGTTTCGGCCATGGCTGTGATGGATGACGTAAACAAGGCCGTCTCCATGGACTGCAAGCGGGCGGGAGACCTTATCTATGTCATCGGGAATACGTACGGAGAGATGGGGGGCTCGCATTATTACGCCGTCCGTGGCTTGACTGGCAGCAGTGTGCCGAAAGTCCGCCCGGAGACCGGGAAGAAGCTGATGGATGCGCTGGCGGCGGCCATGAAAAAGGGACTTGTCCGGGCCTGTCACGATTGCTCGGAGGGGGGAATCGGGGTGGCGGCTGCGGAGATGGCTTTCGCCGGCGGATTCGGCATGACGCTTGAACTTAAAAAAGTACCTCTCGGGGAGAAAATAGACCGCGACGATTTCATCCTGTTTTCTGAATCGAACACTCGCTTTATTGCCGAGGTAGCCCCGGAGGATAAAGCCGAGTTTGATGCGGCCATGGCCGGGGTAAACTTCGCACAAATCGGGCGGGTAACCGATAGCAAAGCGTTCGAGGTCAAAGGCCTCAGTGGCAGGAAGGTACTCAGTACTGAGATCGATGAGCTGAAAGAAGCCTGGCAGAAACCTTTGATGTGGTAGGTCAGCAATGAACAAAGTAAAAGTATTAATTCTACGTGCACCGGGCACGAACTGTGATTTCGAGACGAAGGTCGCCTTCGAGACCGCGGGAGCGGAGGTCGATTCGGCGCTGGTCTTCGAGCTTTTCCGCCGGGAAAAGCGCCTGGCGGAATATCATGTCTTAGTCATCCCGGGCGGCTTCACCTACGGCGACGACATCTCCGGCGGGAGAATTATGGCCAATGAGACCCGCCTCCGGCTGGGAGAAGACGTCGAGAAGTTTGTTGCGGACGGAAAGCTTATCCTGGGTATCTGCAATGGATTCCAGGTCCTGGTGAAAACAGGGGTCCTGCCCGGGACCGCGGGTAACGGTAGGCAGCAGATAACGCTGACCAATAACGACTCCGGCCGGTTCGAGTGCCGCTGGGTTTACCTAAAGGTGGATCAAGACAGTCCCTGTGTTTTTACGCGGGGGATGCAGGGAATGTATATCCCGGTAGCCCACGGCGAGGGTAAGCTGGTGGCAGCGCCGGATGTTATCGAACGTTTGAATGTAGTGGTGCACTACGTTGATGATAAAGGTAATGCCGGGGCAGGTTACCCATACAACCCGAACGGATCGTTTCGGGATATTGCCGGTATCTGTGACGATTCGGGGCGGGTGTTCGCCCTGATGCCCCACCCGGAACGCTTCATCCGCTGGACGCAGCACCCCCGCTGGACGAGGGAGACACCGCGCGAGCAGGGTGACGGCTTGCAGGTATTCCAGAACGCGGTGAACTGGGCTAAGAATATCTAAAAGATGTCTGGCCCACAAGCTAAAGAAACAGGGGCAGATGAATAAGCTTGAGGCAATCTGGTCTGGCGGAAAGGGCTTTTTTTAGTGGTAAGGGAAACTGGTTATAGTAGTCCCACGGCATGGGGACACCTGTTCAGTCCGCGATTCCGTTCTCCTTGAGGTAATCGATTGCATCCTGGATGGTCACAATCTTCTCGGCGGCTTCGTCGGGGATTTCAATTTTAGTGTCACCGGTGCTGAAAGCCTCTTCCAGGGACATAATGAGTTCCACGAGATCGAGTGAATCAGCGCCAAGATCCTCGACAAAGCTGGCCGTGGGCACTACTTCGGATTCTTCGACGCCTAGCTGCTCCACGACTATCGCTTTTATTTTTTCAAAGATGGTGGCCACTTTTTCCCCCTTTTGTAAGCTTCTAACGGCTGGACAGCGTACTTACCGAGCCAAGGACGCCGTTGACGAACCTGGCCGAGTTCTCGCTGCCGAAAGTCTTCGCCAACTCAACCGCCTCGCTAACGGCTACTTTGACCGGTACTTTATTATCGAATAAAATCTCGAAGATTGCAAGTCGCAGGATATTGCGGTCGACTGTGGCTAGCTGGTCCACCGGCCAGGCGGGGGCGAAACGAACGATATTGCCGTCAATCTCATCACGATGGTGTACCGTCCCGCTGACCAAATCACGGACAAACTCGCTGTTTTCCTCGGAGAGGCCTGCCCCGTTCAGGAAACGCTCGACCACCGCGTCGGCCCGCCGCCCCGCGGAGTCGATTTCATACAGTGCCTGTAAAGCGATTGTCCTGGCTTTGTGTCGCGTTCCCGGCATGTCTGGCCCCTTTTTCTGAACGAATTATAGCATAACCTGTGCGGCCAGACATTACCGCGAATTGGGCGAACGGCTGGTATCGGTCACGGGCGGACCTTCATTCCTTCAGCAGGTAAACGCCCTGTCCAACCTCGGTGAGGTCAGGATTACGGCATTCGCCCCGCGTGTAGACGATGGTAATGTCGTTCTCCCTGAGGAAATCGGTGTCGGTGCAGCCCTCGTTCAGGAAACTGCTCGCCCTGGCATCGTTTTCGGTCGGGAAAGCATGGATACGCGTGTAGACGTATTTACCGGTTATGGCCGCGAAGGGTGTAGCCTTCCACGGATCGAGGATAGCCCGCGAGTATTCACCACCGACGTTGTCCCTTATCCAGACAAAGTCCTGGTAGTCCGTCTGGTCGATCATGTGGTAATAAGGCAGGTTTGACCGGGCCGGGATGCCGACGAATAGCATCGCCACGACAAGAGCTACTGCGGCCGTCCAGCCGATGTAACGGGCGGCGGCTACGGCGCGTTCGCCGGGCCATAGCCAGGACGGCCAGCGAAATGTCCTGATTACCATGAGGCCGGCACCGGCCAGGACGCCGATCATCAGCATCATGAACATCAGCCCGCGCTCGTACATTATCGCAACTCCGTAGTGGAAAGCGTAGAAGATAACCAGCATCAGGAGCAAAGCCAGGGTTCCCAGCACCAGGCCGTAGTTGGTCCGGCCGCCCCTGACGGCCAGCACCAGCGTCCCCAGGAGGCAGAGGGCGACCGGTATATATCCGAAGGTTCTGATAATCATCGGGAAATCGACGTAGCCGGGAAGGGGCTGGGGGGTAAGTAGCTGCTCGGCCGTCGGCAGTAGCATGCGGAATATCCAGGGGAACGGCGCCAGGAATGGCAGCAGCAGGGCCAGCCCGAGCCCGAGGCTCCGCCAGGGATTTGACCTGATATTGAGCAGGACGTAGGGCGCCAGTATGATGACCAGGCAGATCGCCGAGGGGGCGTGGATGGCAACCAGGAAACAGGTGAACAGGAAGAGGACCAGGTAGCCCTTCCAGTCATGGAAATTGAAAGCCAAGAAGATGCCCAGTGCCACGAAAAAAAGTCCTATCGCCACCGGTACCAGGAAGGCCGGCCCGAGGATTCCGACCGTGGTTGGGATCAAGGCAGCAAAAAAGGCGGCTTCCCAGCCGAGTCCCATTCTGCGTGTCATGGTATACACTCCCAGCACGGTCATCGCCAGGATGACCGATGGGAAGTAACGGAAGATGATGATCCAATCGAGGCCGCTGATTCGCTGGAAGACACCCCAGAAAAGCTGATAGCCCAGTTCGAGATTGGAACCCAGGCCGATCACTCTCTGGCCGAGAAACGGCTCGGTATAAGAGACGCCCCCGGCCTGCATAATTGCTTCGGTATTGGCCAGGTGTACCCAGTCGTCAATATGCACGGGGTAGGGATAGCTCTGGTGGGGAATGAAGGCCATGTAAAAGGCAAGAGCCATTATTGGTAAAATCAGCAGTGCCGACCAGCCCGGAGCGGATGACTCGCCGCCGTCTTCGTTTGCCATTTGGCAGGATTATAGCAAACTTAATGCTAATTGTCCATAGTTGTTGTGCTCGGAAGTCGTAACATCCGTGAGAAGTGGTATTCGCATAGGATTTATCAGGGCAGGGGATTATGCGGCCAGCACCACGTCAACGATCCTGACACCGGCACGGCCATCACCGAAGGGATTCTCCCAGTGCCGGTCCCTTTTCAGCATATCCCGGGCGCAGCTAAGGATTTTTTCCGGCGTGGCGCCGGCCAGGACATTGGCCCCCACCGCCACCGTCTCCGGCCGCTCGGTGTTGTTCCGCAGCGTCACGCAGGGTACGCCCACAATGCAGGCTTCTTCCTGGACACCGCCGGAGTCCGTCAGTATCAGCAGGGCGCTGCTTTCGAGCTGTAAAAAGGCCAGGTAGTCTACCGGCTCGACTAAAGTGAGCCGGGGCTCCAGACCTGTTTCCTGCATCCGCTTCCGGGCCCGGGGATGGACCGGATAAAGTACCGTCACTCCCAAAGTGGCGGAGAGTTCTTCCAGCCCGCGAAGAATTGAGGTAAAACGAGCGTCATCATCCACGTTCTCCTGGCGGTGCAGCGTGACCAGGAAATACTCTTCCGGTTTGACTTTCAAGTCGTCGAGGGCGTTAACCTGGTCCCGGGCAATTACCAGGTTTTCGTTGACGGCATCGACGATGGTATTGCCGGTGACGGAAATCTTGGCTTCCTCGATGCCCTCGCCCAGCAGGATATCCCGCGCCCCCCGGGTCGGCGCGAAAAGAAGGTCGGAAACGTGGTCGGTCAGGACCCGGTTGATCTCCTCGGGCATGCGGCGGTCGTAAGAACGCAGCCCGGCTTCGACGTGGCCGACCCGGATGCCCATCTTGGCGGCCGCCAGCGCCCCGGCCAGGACACTGTTTGTATCTCCCTCGACGAGGACGACGCCCGGTCGTTCCGATGCCAATACATCCTCGATACCCACCAGCATCCACGCGGTTTCACCGGCATGAGTGCCAGATCCGACCTCAAGGTTGTACTGGGGTTCGGGCAATCGGAGTTGCTCGAAAAAGACCCGGTCCAGGTTATACGAGTAGTGCTGGCCGGTATGGAGGATGAAGAAGTCCGCCTGCCGCCGCTGCAACTCATTGATAACCGGGGCCATCTTGATGATCTCGGGACGGGTACCCAGGACCACGGCGGTCTTCATGTAATCTGATTATAGTGGTTTATCGAGCCGCCCGGCAAGCCCCTCTATTCGAAGAACTCCGCTTTAATCCGCTTTTCCTTGACCCCGGGTGTTTCCGCGGGGTAGCCACAGATAACGGCGGCGGCGATTTCCCGGTCCGCCGTGATATGCAGCTCCTTCATCAATGCTTCGTCCCGCTCGATAAACCTGGCCATACCGATGAAGCAGGAGCCCAGATCGACCGAGGTTGCATATAGCATTATATTCTGGATAGCCAGCGCGGCATCCGAGACGGCCCAGTGATTGTTCTTCGGTCCGGTCACGAAAATCAGCAGCGGGGCGCCGTAAAAGAAATCTGGTTTACGATCGGGCGGGCCTTTGGTAGGAAATCCCTCCCGCTTCACAGCCGCGGCGATGGCTTCCGAAAGCCTGGTGATAAGGCTTCTGTCCGTGATTACCTTGTACTCAAGTGGCTGGAGGTTGCGGGCGCTCGGGGCGTACATGGCGGATTCCAGGATGGCGTCGATGGTTTCTTTAGGGAGTGGCCTGTCCTGATAGGCCCGGACGCTCACCCGTTTCTTGATGACATCCAAAATGGATTCCAATTAGAAGCTCCTTCCTGGCGATAATTTACTAAACGAAACAGCCCAGCTGGCAGCCGATGATCTTAACCCCCATCTTGGTGGCGGTATCCCCGATGTCTTTCAGGGGGACACCGAGTTCCCTCCCGAGGCTGTGGGCGGTGGGGCAGGGTAACCGGCCTTCAATGAGCGACCTCTCGATGCCAGCGCCTATCTCCTGGCTGACTGCCTTTCCTTCGAGGTCTTCGTGGGTGGCCTTGTCTATTTTAAAGCAACCGAGCTGGCAGCCTGTTATCCTCACCCCCAGCGAATCGGCCGTATAGCCGACCTCTCGGGTGGAGACATCAAGCCGTCCCGCCAGCGCCAGGGCCGCCGGGCAGGATAAAAACCCGTCCACCAGCGATGCCTCTACCTCTTTTTCGATGTCTGCCGGCTTTCCAGAAGCTTTTTCGGAACGCATGAATACTCTCCTTGGTTGATTGGCCATCGGCCGGAAACCGACTACTGATTTTTAGAATTACGATTAGTCCGCGGACCGGCCAGGATAATAACAAAGGGGCACTTGATGGCCCCGACCGGGCAGACTTCCTCGCAGTCCGTGCAGTAACGGCAATCCTCCGGTCTGACCAGCGCCGCTTTTCCCGCCACTATCTCCACCGCCCCGGTCGGACAGCGCCCCACACACTCGCCACAGGCATTGCAGACATCGAGGTCTATCTCGGGCAGTCCTGCTGTCATTCGGTTCACTCGTTCCTAACGATCACTATCATCTTCAGTATCCACCATTTCCGCTCAGCCGGCTACGACTTTTGTCTAGTTCTCAATCAGTTCCCGCAGTTTTTCCGGCGCGACAATCAGGATGCGGTGCCTTTCCACACGGATAGCCCCGGCGCTTTCCAATTGACGCAGTCCGCGGCCGATAACGTCCCGTACCGTGCCAGCCATGGCCGCCATCTCGTCCTGGGTCATCTGCCGGAGTGGGGCCGGGCCGTTTTCTTCACCGGCGGACTCCAGCAGCAGTCGGGCCAGTCGGCTGAGCACACTGCGAAAAGAGAGGTCTTCGACGATGGCGGTCAGGTGGCGCAGGCGGGAGGCGAACAGACGAATGACCGCCTGGGCGGGTGGGCAGTCTGCCACCAGAGAGAGTAGAGTTTCCCGCGGCACCAGGTAGACAACGGAGGCGTCAAGGGCAGCGGCGCTGGCGGGATTGGGTCCGCCATCGAAGACGGGGACATCATTGAAGCTGTCACCTTCCCGGGCGACGAAGAGCACCTGCTCCCTGCCCTCGGCGGAGGTCTTGAAGACTCGGACGCGCCCCTTCTTGACGACATACATGCCGCGGCAGGGTTCCCCTTCCAGAAAAATAACCTGACCCCGGTCGAAAGACATCTCGGTAGCCTCCCGCCCGATGCGCTCCATAGCGGTTTCGCCGAAGCTGCTGAAGTAAGGCAGCGACCGGAAGAAATCACCCGCCGCGGTCATCCCATCCGCCTCATTGCCGGTGTTTTCACGTTAAAATCTTAGCATACCCAATATATGCGACAAAAGTCATTGCGGCCTGATTTCATAATTGCTAAATTGGGTAAAGACGTTAACGGAGGTGTAAAAATGGCCGAGCAATTAGAAATCGCGTTAAACAGGGAGAGGGTGGAGGAAGTACTTGACAAGATACGACCGGCTCTTATGGCCGATGGCGGCAACGTCGAGTTGGTAGATGTCGAGGACGGGGTGGTGACGGTAAGACTGACGGGGGCCTGCGCCGGCTGTCCCATGTCCACCATGACGTTACGCGCAGGCGTGGAGAGAGTTTTACAACAGGAGTTGCCCGAACTCAAGAAACTGGAAGCGATATAGTTAATCCATTCTTTTTGAAGGAACTTGCGCCTTTTTCAGTAATTCCGGAATATCGATTTTGAAGCCGCAGGCACGTGCACAGGCGCCGCATTCGTTCAATCTTCGATGCGGTGCCTTTCGTTTTCGTAGAGGTCTCGCGTCGTATCAACATCGCCGTACATGACGGCGTCATTATATAGATCGAGGATACGGGGCACGTCGATTCCCTGCGGGCAGGGCATGCAGCCCCGACAGGCGGTACAGGGGGCCGGCCGAAGCTTCCGGTAGGCGTCCCTCACCCGCCCGGGGAAAATCTCCTCCTCTATTGTGAAATCTACCGACTCAGCTCTATCGGCGAGGAGGAGGTCTTCTTCAAGCTCTTCGATAGTTCCCATATCGGAAACCACGGTAGATACGCTGGGGTTCTTGCCCCTCTGAGAAATGATGTTCAATCCCTTCGTCCTTGACTTTCTCAACAAAAAGCCTTACCATTTAATTGTAAATGGTTTAGCATATATGCAGATGATAAATTATATTTTGGGGAAAGTAGCTTAATGACGTCGGATCGATGTGAGGTCCACGCTGTTGATCAAGAGAAGGTCGACCGCACCCGGGAAAGCCTGCTCGACGACCAGGTCTACGCTAACCTCGCCGAGACATTCGGCGCCCTGGCCGATTCCAACCGCGCCAAGATCATCTACAGCCTAGTCGGGCAGGAGTTGTGCGTCTGTGATATCGCCTGTGTCGTCGGGATTTCGGAGTCGGCCGTCTCCCAGCACCTCCGTATATTACGTACCCTGCGGCTCGTCAGGCAGCGCAAGGACGGCCGGATGATGTACTACTCGCTCAATGACGACCATATTCGCACCCTGCTGGAAGTCTGCCTGGAGCACGCTAGTCACGGCTGAGGTTAAATTAAATGCCGGAAGAAATAGCCACCCGGGGCGAGACCTGCCCGCCGGAATCGGGCCGCGAGGCAGAAAGCTCATGGGCCGCCTGCGCCGGGGATGAGAAGTTCAGCCAGAGAAGGCAGCTCTTCATTATCGGTGCGGCCGGCGTGCTGCTGGTAGGCGGTATTATCTTTCGGGAGAGCCTCCAGGCCACGCCTTACTCACTTCCCGAGTACGCCGTTTTCCTGACCGCTTACCTTTTAAGCGGCTGGAGGGTCCTTTACAATGCACTGAGCAACCTGCGACACGGCAAAGTCTTCGACGAGAACTTCCTGATGACCGTGGCCACTGTCGGCGCAATCATTATTTATGAGCTCCCCGAGGCTGCTGCTGTGATGCTCTTTTTCAAGGTCGGCGAGCTCTTCGAAGACATCTCCGTCAACCGCTCTCGCCGCTCTGTACGCGCGCTTTTGGATATTCGCCCCGACTTCGCCAACCTGTTTACCGGTGGGGAGATTCGGAGGGTCAGACCGGAAGAGGTAGCCGTCGGGGAGCAAATCGTTATCAAGCCCGGTGAAAAAGTCCCCCTAGACGGCGAAGTCATCGAGGGCAGCACTTTGCTGGACACCTCGGCTTTAACCGGGGAGCCGGTTCCCCGTAGCGTCGGCCCCGGCGGGAATGTCCTGGCGGGAATGATCAACCGGACCGGCTCGCTGACGGTGAAGGTGACGAAGAAGTTCAGCGAGTCATCAGTGGCCAGGATTCTGGAGCTGGTGGAGACGGCTAGCTCGCGGAAAGCCCCTACCGAAAGGTTCATCACCACCTTCGCCAAATACTACACGCCGGTGATGGTGTTAGGTGCGGCGGGGGTGGCCGTCATACCGCCGCTCGTCTCCGGGGCACCTTTTGAGACCTGGATTTACCGCGCCCTGATACTGCTGGTGATATCCTGTCCCTGCGCCCTGGTAATCAGTATACCGCTGGGGTATTTTGGGGGTATCGGCGGGGCGTCCCGCAAAGGCATCCTGGTAAAGGGGGCCAGCTTCCTGGACGCGCTTACCAATATCAAGACGGCCGTTTTCGATAAGACGGGCACTCTGACCAGGGGAGAGTTCCGGGTTACCCGCATCGTTCCGGACAACGGTTTCAAACCGGAAGAACTACTAATGCTGGCCGCCGCCGCCGAGGCGCATTCCAACCATCCCATTGCCCAGTCGATTCTGGAAGCCCACGGACAGGCGGCTATCCCGGCGTCGGTAAGTGACTACCGGGAAATACCCGGCTATGGTGTTACTGCGGTCGTGGACGGCCGGACGGTTATGGCCGGCAACGACCGCCTGTTGCATCAGCATGGTATCGAACATGGGACGTGTCAGGTGGACGGCACGGTGGTCCACCTGGTCGTAGATGATGGCTACGCCGGCTATATACTCATCTCCGATGAGGTCAAGGCGGACGCACCGGAAGCCGTGCAGTCATTAAAGAGACTGGGAATAGACAAGGTAGTCATGCTCACGGGCGATTGCCCCGAGGCGGCCGCCTACGTTGCCGGACAGCTTGGTATCGACGAATACCGGGCCGACCTGCTGCCCGAAGACAAGGTCCGCGCCATCGAGGAGATTGAAAACGATTCTCGTAACGGCGGTAAGATCGTAGCCGTCGGTGATGGAATCAATGACGCCCCGGTGCTCGCCCGGGCGGATGTCGGGGTGGCCATGGGCGCTCTGGGCGCCGATGCGGCCATCGAGACCGCTGACGTTGTTATTATGATGGATACACCGTCAAAATTGGCCCAGGCCATTGAGGTGGCCCGGAAAACCCGCCGCATTGTCTAGCAGAACATTTTCCTGGCGCTGGGGATCAAGGGGATATTCATCGCCTTGGGGGCCATCGGACTGGCCACCATGTGGGGGGCCGTCTTTGCCGATATGGGCGTGGCCCTGCTCGCTATCCTCAATGCCACTAGGGCGATGAGATAGGTTACCTTTTATCATCCTGAGCAAAGCGAAGGATCTCGGAGGGGGAGAATATGCTGCCCCAACCTGAGATTCTTCAGTCGTGGAGTTTACCCTGAGCGAAGCCGAAGGGCTCCTCAGAATGACAGTCTAGTGCGCTTCGATGGCCCGCAGTACCGCCTGATAATCCTCCAGGCTGTCGAATAAAAAGTCAGGATTAGTCGCTTTCAGTTGTTCCCGTGAGTGCCGACCCGTAGCCACCGAGATCGTCCGGGCGCCGAATGCCCGGCCGGCTTCGATATCACGCAACGAATCGCCGATTACAACGATGTCTTTACCTTTGAAGTCGCGGCCGGTTACCTCGGCGGCCTTATCAATGGCCTGTTTTACCATGTCGGCGCGGGTGGCCACCTCGGTGCCGCTGAAACGGTAAGGGAAATACCTGCCCAGGCCGGTGGCTTTCATGACGGACTGTGCCACCGCTGCCGAATCTCCGGTATATAGCACCAGCAGGTTGCCGGACCTGGATAGCTCTTCCAGAAGCTGAATAACGCCGGGAAGAATAAAACCGGTCCCGTCCTCCGGCAGGCCATTGTCGAAGGCCCTGTCATAGGCTGCCAATATCTCGGGTAGTTTATCCCGGACTTCGTCTTCTGGGATGCCTCTGGTTCCCGCCAGAATCTGGAAACTTTCGGTGAGACTCCGGCCGGCATAATCAATCTCGGTGAGTCTGGGTTCGACGTTGAAGATATTTTTAAAAACGAGGCGGGTCGCCTCGTCGTGCACACCGATAACCTCCACCAGCGTCTGGTCCATGTCAAAGATGACGAGTTTCATCGTAGCTTACATGAAAAGTATAGCAAAGTGAGCGTGCCGGTAACAAAGTATGACTTTTCCGCTTATGCGAATTCCTGTTTTTTATTAACATTACTCTGGTTTGTTAATGGGCTGCTTTTCACATAGTGAACTAATGGGTACAACGACCGGCCTGCTTGATAGCATATGCTATAATATCAACGTGCCAGGGAACAGAAGTTCGAATAGCCGGAACATAGCTGTCATTGAAAAAAAGGCCTCCGGCTCCATCGCCCACGCTGCCGCGGTCCTCACCTGCCTGAGTAAAGATATCCATACCGTTACCGATATCTCCCGCCAGTGCGAACTGGGAAAGTCAACCGTTCACCGCGTTCTTAAGCTTCTGGAACAGTCGATGCTGGTGGTGCAGGATATCGTCACTCGCCGCTATTACCTCGGCCCCCTGGTGACCCGGCTGGTCTCAAATCCCGTCACGACCCATGAGTACCTGATCATGTGCGCCAGAGAAGAAATGAAACGGCTCCGGCAGCTATCCAAAGAAACGGTAGCCATTAACATCTTGATCGGGACACAGTGTTTCCCGCTGTACGAAGTCCCCAGTCAGTACGACCTCAGAGTCACCCAGGAGAGCCGGGCTTCCGGGCCGATTAATGCCGGTGCCTCCGGCAAAGTGCTCCTGTCACTGCTCAATGAGAAACACCTGCGAGTCGCCATCGATAACATGGAAATAGCCAAGGCTACCGGCCGCACAGTTACCAACCGGGACCTGCTCCTGGACCAGGTCAGGGAGATAATGCAGCAGGGTTACGCCGTCTCTTACGGGGAAAGAATCGAAGGGGCGATGTGCATTTCCGTGCCCATAAAAAACTACAGTCTTCCCGTCGTCCTGAGCATTGTCGGCCCGGAAAGTCGGCTCCGGCCGAAAACGAAGGAAGTAATTCCCCAGATGACTGTTAGTGCTAAAAGGATCACAGAAGGTATTACCGATATTTACAGCCGGTACCTGAGAAAGGGAAGCTCTCCTTCTTAGATGTGCCCGCCATCTATCAGATAAGTCTGTCCGACAACCTGCCGGGCGATATCCGAAGCCAGGTAAGCCACCATGTTTCCGATGTCTTGTGGTGTCGTGGCACGCTTCGTCGGTACCGTGGCCACGGCGCGGTCCAGTTCGCCCTCGGGGAAATTGCCAGTTTTCAGGAAGTCGGTATCACCGATACCCGGGGCAATGGCGTTCACATTTATACCGGAGCCGATCACCTCCCTCGATAAACCCCGCGTGAAGGCGATAATGGCCGCTTTAGTAGCCCCGTAATGGATGAACCGGGGAGAGCCGCTGATTCCAGCACCGGAGGCGATGTTGATAATCTTGCCGCTTTTTCGTTCCAGCATCTGGGGCAGAACGGCTTTGGTGCAATGAAAGACACCGTAAATATTGAGGTTGATGACAGTTTCCCAGTTCTCTTCCGGTGTCTCCCAGAAAGGCATCGGCGCAGTGGTCCGGCCGGCGTTGTTGACCAGTATATCAATCCGCCCGAATTGCTCCAGGGCTTCCTTCACCATGGCCTTCACTTCGGCCGCTTTGGTAACATCAGCCTTGACGGGGAGGGCGCGGCGGCCCAGAGCTTTGACCTCGGCGGCGGTCTTTTGAGCACCTTCCTGGTTGATGTCGTTAACGACGAGATCACATCCATGTTCCGCCAGTACCAGGGTGATCCCCCGGCCAAAACCCACACGATTACCGGCCCCGGTCACCAGGGCCACCTTATCTTTCAGTCCCAGTTCCATTCGTGCCTCCTCTGTACTGTCGTATCGGCATCCTTATTGTATGACTTTTTAGAACCCGAGGTCTATACCGGAAGATACGGGCAATTAATGGTCAGGCCCTTCTAGCCCTTCAAGGCGCCTGTCGGAGGCCGGGCCGATTTAAAGATTTTGTAACTTCCGGTCCCGCTTTGTTGTAGCTTTTTCATCTCCGGCCGGTTATCCTGAGATTAGAAACGGGTAGTCTACTATCATCAGGAGGTAACAATGTCATCCGAAGAGAACAAGGTCGCTGTCCGCCGGTTCATCGAAACAATTTGGACCCAACACGACATGGCCGGGTTCGACGACTTTTTCGCGGACGCATCAGCGTTCGTGCTGCTTGACCTGAGAAAGTGGAATTGCTACACTTTATCTTGTTCCTCCGTGCTTTTTCACCGGCCGGGGACGCAGGAAAGCTGCCGTGAAAACAGTAGGAATTCTATATCACCCCAAGGTTGAGGCCACCCGCACCAAGGCGGATGAAATAGAGGCCTTTATAAAAGCGAAAGGGGTTTCCGCCTGGACGTGCTCGGCCTGGGAGAAGGAAGAGGCCTGTACCAGGCTGGATAGGACCGACCTGGTTATCACCGTGGGTGGTGATGGCACCATCCTGAGAGCTGTTCAGGCTATCGTACCCGGTACCGTCCCGATTACCGGCATCAACCTCGGCAAGCTCGGCTTTATGACCGAGCTCGATAGCGATGAAGCCCTGGAAAAGCTGCCGGAGATGCTCGGCGGAGCGGGCTGGATAGATGAACGGGCCATGCTCCAGGCGGAGCTGGGGGCCGCGGGGCGGGAAACGCTGGAGTTCAATGCCCTGAACGATATCGTGGTGGGGCGGGGTGAGATCGTGCGATTAATACGGGTAGAAGCCGACATCGACGGGCAATACCTGACAACATTCAAGGCGGATGGCGTTATCGTGGCGACGGCCACCGGCAGCACCGGCTACGCTGTGGCGGCGGGCGGTCCCATTATGTACCCCAATTCCCGGGATATGCTCCTGGCGCCAGTGGCGCCTCATCTGAGCCTGTCTCATGCCCTGGTGTTGCCGGAAACAGCCCGGCTCACGCTTCGTCTTGTCTCCTATCATCCGGCGACGCTGAGTATTGACGGTCATATCAACTTGCCGATGGCCGATGGTGATGCTGTCACTGTAAGACGTAGCCCGAACACGGCCAGGTTTTTACGATTACGTCCCCGGGAGTCTTTCTACAGCTCCCTCAAGGATAAGCTGGAAGGAAAGCAAGGTGTACAAGGTAGAAAGGGCTAAAATACCGGATATCCCCCAAATACACAAGCTGATTAACGATTACGCCAGGAATGGCGAGATGCTGGCGCGGCCGCTGAGCGAACTATATGAGGATATCCGCGATTATCTGGTCGTCAAGGACGGGGAGCGGGTGCTGGCCTGCGCTGCCTTGCACGTGAGCTGGTCGGACCTGGCCGAAATCAGGTCGGTAGCCGTGGCCGAGGACGCCCAGGGTAAAGGTCTGGGGACGCTACTCGTGGAGGCCTGCCTCGAGGAAGCGGAGGACCTGGGCATCAACACTGTTTTCTGCTTTACCTATCAACCGGACTTCTTCCGGCAGCACCGCTTCGTGGATATCGATAAGATGGAGCTGCCGCGCAAGGTCTGGACGGACTGCTTCCGCTGTCCCAAGTTTCCCAACTGCGATGAAACGGCGCTGATCTATCACGCCTCGAAGGAGTCATGAATTGGTCGAAGAAGTCCTATCCAGCCAGACGATATTCGAAGGACGCGTCGTGAAGC
>DAOULX010000016.1:0-33574 GCA_034414775.1 Dehalococcoidales bacterium | reverse complement strand
GTGATATCCTGGGTGCTGGTGGTGCCCCATTCCCTGTGATTTAAAAAGCCCTTGTTATTAATGATAAAATTGATCTGTTCTTTGGCGACCTTGTTGTAGGTCTACGGGTCGGCGAGGTTGAGCTGCCGTTTGGCGGTGATGGTAACCGCTTTCAGGTGCTTGGAGCCCATCACCGTGCCGGTGCCGCAACGTCCCGCCGTACGGCGGTCGCTAACGACGGCGGCGTATTTGACAAGCTTCTCCCCGGCCGGGCCGATGCAGGCCGTCCGGCTGGCGTCACCGTGCTTGCCGACCAGCCATTCCTGGGTCAGTTTGGTATCTTTTCCCCATATCTCACCGGCGTCAAGCACCCGGCAATCGTCACGAGTCAGGTGCAAATAAACGGGTTTTTCCGCCTTGCCCTCGATGAGAATCATCTCGTAGCCGGCAAACTTCAACCAGGCCCCGAAGTCGGCCCCGCAGACCGACCTGGCCCAGGCCCCGGTCAGCGGGCTCTTGGTGCAGGTCATCCAGCGGGAGACGGCCTGAGCGGTACTACCCGCCAGCGGGCCGGTGACCATCATCAGCTTATTCTCTTCACCCAGGGGATCGACGCCGGGCTTCAGTTCCTCGTAGAGGTACCTGATGCCGTAGCCCCTCCCCCCGACGAAGTCCTCCGCAAAGGACTCCGGGATCATTTCCACAGCCGTTTTGCCGGTCGATAGGTCAACCCGCAGCAACCTGCCGGTGTTTACCTCCATGCTTATTCCTCCATTGAAATTCTTGGAATCATGACAGCTCAGCCCCCGACCATGACATAGGCGATGTGTATCCTGTCCCCGTCCTCGACCGGCCGGGACAGTTCGTCCGGGAAAGCGCTCTCGCCGTTGATAAAAAGGTTCAGGCCGTGCGGCAGCTCCCCGTTGGGCCCGAAGAGGCGGGGCTTGAGCTCAGGATGCTGCCCCACCAGCGCCTCCAGGCACTCCGCGATGGTCTTCCCGTCAACATCGACCTGTTTGACACCGCCGGCCAGGTGTTGCATAAAAGGAGGGATGGTTATCTCAATGCTCATTATTTTACCTAATATCGAATTATAACTATTGATTCTGAAACATGCAAAAAAGTTTTTAATTGTTGTATGAAATCACAGCGGATTTAGAAAAGCGCGGTATTTAAGCCGGTAGTAGACCGCAGCGATGGGATAGGTAAGCACAAAGCCGATGATTACCATGACAAGGGCCAGTATCAGCAAACCGTAGACAGCACCGAGCCAGGAGGCCGTCGCCGGAAACAGGTCACCGCCGGCGGCGCCGGCCAGTAAAGCGATGAAGTTAAAGATGAAGAAGGGCAGCACCACACATCCCAGCCCGGATAAAGACCCCCGGGCATCGGCCAGGCTCAGCCTGATATTGGCCGCGACGCAGATGGAAAGGTAAAGGAAGACCCAGAACTGCCAGGTAGCCAGGTTGGGCACAGCGAAAATAAGTTTGACCATAGCCAGTGAAGAGTCGCCGAACGCCGCCAGGTACCCCCCCACACCACCGCCTCCGGCCGCACTCATCCCGGCCAGGACGGTATCCCACGCCCGTGAGCTGCCCGGAACAAGGAAATAAAACAGGGCCAGGAGAACAGCGCAGCCGAGAATCACCGGCCCTATCCCGATGAAAAAGTTGCCCAAAATGTGCCACGGATTACGACGGTCCCACCTGTGGTAAACATACCCCAGCGTGCCGGTCTGCGGGTCCGGTTTGAAGAAGCCGACTTCGACAATGCGGTGAAAAAACACCAGGCAGAAGATAACGTGCCCCAGCTCGTGGACGGGCGTGCCCAGCCAGGCCACCAGGTAGGTACCTGTCCTCCCGAAGGACTTCTCCAGAGACCTGAAGATCAGCCGCGAGACGAGGTGGATAAGCAGTCCGAAGACGAATATCCCACCGAAAAGGGAGGCCAGCTGGCCGAGGGTCGCCAGGACGAGGTCCTTGATAAAGACGAGCACAGTCATGTCGGTAGCATAATATCGACAGGCCGCGTGGCTGTCAAGAGAGGTCGCACGTTTCGTTACCAACTTAATGTAAAGCAGATAGATCCCCAATTTGAATCTCAGCGGCAACCATCATATTATTGTTATGAAAGCCCGGAGCGCACAAACCGTACGTCTGTATGGCGGTCTCGCTGACCGGCAAGCGATCCGATTAGTATTAGGTTATGGCAACAATAGGGCTGTTATCAGACGCTCGTGGTGAGCCTGTCCTACCGGGAGGGCATTTGACGTTCAATTAGAGGAGGTATGGTATGAAAGCCATGATGAAATCTATCATTGTTGCAATGGTTACCATCATTATTTTTCTCGGATTCACGAACTGTTCCCCATCAATATCACAGGAAGAATACGATAGTGTCCAGAACGAGCTGAGTGATGTCAGACTTCAAGTTGAAGCATTACAGGATAAATTGGATGAGGCGATGATAATCGAAGAGCAACACGCTCAATTGAATACTCAATATCAGGAATTGGAAAAGCAATATGACGCCCAAACTGGTGAAATCCAGACCCTCAAATCCGATTTGGATGAGTTGAATGTCAGTTATGAAGAACTGATGCTACAGGATGAAGCCAGGATTGACGAAATACAGGCAATGTCGGCTGAATACGATAAGCTGAATCAAGAATTTAAAGAACTGAAAAGAGAATACGATGCACTCGTTCAGGGAGCAGTATTCAGTGAAGAAGAAGTTAATCAGGCCATATTCGCGTTGGTAAACCAGGAAAGAACGAATAATGGCTTGGCTGAAATAGAATGGGGGGTAAACCTTTATGGCTGGGCAAAGCAGAACAGCCAGGCCATGGCAGAAAAAGGTGAATACGAATATTCCAGTTGGACTTCATATCAAGCCCTTTTAATAACGGCCGGACATTCAACATTGGAAGGACTAACCAATAGTGCTTTTTTGGTCTGGAAGCAGCGCAAGTACGAATACAGCCGGATTTTTCTGAATACCATCATTCATTATGGTGCGGTAGCCACATATAGATCGGGTGATGTTTATTATATAACATTTATGGCGTCTCCCTCCCCGTGATGGCAGTTTGTTCAAGGATTCCCCCATAATAAAAGTAACGTTCGTGTTTGGTACCGCAATAGGAAAACAGGTCAGAACATCTGATTAGATGGGATTAATATTATTAAAGAGAATGGCAAAACGGTAAATTTTGGAGTTTGCGCGTGAGTGAATATGGGTATGCCGGAAAAATCCTTAAGATAGACCTTTCCAGCGGCGCCATTAGCCGGCTTGAGACGGCCGACTACGCCGACCGGTTTCTCGGGGGGAGGGGCTTGGCCGCCAAGCTCTTCTGGGATATGGCGCCACCGGAAGCCCGGGCTTATGACTCAGAGAATTGTCTTATCTACGCCACCGGCCCGATGACCGGTTTCAACCGCCTGGCGAGCAACCGGTGGCAGGTTTGCGGCCGCGGCCCGATGATGGACCCGGAGGTGTTTTCCTATGCCAACCTGGGGGAGCGCTGGGGTTCGTTCTTGAAGTTTGCCGGCTACGATGCCCTTGTCGTTACCGGAAAGGCCACCGCGCCTATCTATATCAATATCGATAACGATAGGGTCGCGATTGAAGATGCTTCGTTGCTATGGGGCCGCCCCGCTTTCGAGGCCGGCGACCACCTCAAAGCGGAACTTGGCGGCAAGGTCAGCGTGTTGACCATCGGGCCCGCCGCCGAGAACCTGGTCAACTTCACCACCATGATAACCGAGGACGGCGCCTCAGGTGCCGGCGGCCTCGGTAGTGTCATGGGGTCGAAGCACCTCAAAGCCATCGCTGTCTTCGGAGATAAACACCCCCAGGCGGCCGATCCGGAGCGCTTGAGCGACCTGGCTGGCCGCATACTCGAATTGCGAAAGGATACCTGGCTGGGCTGGCTCCATGAGGTACCCGGCCGGACCCGCCCCCGCCCTTGCTACGGCTGCGGCCCCGGTTGCTTCCGGCGGTCGTACGAACAGGATGGCCGGCGCTATAAGGCCTTCTGCCAGGCGATGCATGCCTATGCAACGCCCGCCCATCGTTACCAACCGGACGCCGCCGATGAAGTGATTCTCCGTGCCGTCCGGTTGCTGGACCAGTACGGCCTTGACACCACGGTAATGCAGCCCCTCATCAACTGGCTTGGCAACTGCTACAACGAAGGCCTGCTGGACGAGAACTCCACCGGCCTGCCTCTCTCCAAGATAGGCAGCGTCGAGTTCATCGAGACACTGGTGAGAAAAATCGCCCTGCGGGAGGGCTTCGGAGATATCCTGGCGCGCGGTACGATTAGAGCTGCCGCAGAAATCGGAAAAAGGGCGCAAGAGTTACTCCATACCCAGGTGGGAACCCGGGCCGGCGAAAGCCGGGACTATGATCCCAGGCTCGTACTGACCAATGCCTTACTCTATGCCACCGAACCGCGGCGCCCCATCAACCAGATCCACGAGTTGACGCATACCCTCTGGCTCTGGCTTAACTGGAACAGAGATGTTGAGCCCTGTTTCCTCTCTTACAACGACTTCCGCACGGTGGCGGAGAACTTCTGGGGCGGGCCGGCCGCCGCCGATTTCACCAACTACACGGGGAAGGCACTGGCTGCCAAGAAGATTCAGGACCGTACTTACGCCAAGGAGAGCCTCGTCCTGTGCGATTTCCTCTGGCCGATTATCTGGGTCAGGTTCACCGAGGACCATGCGGGGGACCCGGGTATGGAGGCCCGGGTCCTGTCCGCCATTACCGGCCGGGAAATCGATGAGGCTGGACTGGCCGTTATCGGAGAAAGAATTTTTAACCTGCAGCGGGCGATACTGCTGCGGCAGGGGTGGGGCGGCCGCCGGTACGACCGGCTACTGGACCACCTCCACGATGAGCTGCTGCCGGACGTGTTCTTCAATCCAGACTGCCTCGTGCCGGGCAAAGATGGCGAAATGGTCTCGCGCAAGGGCACCAGAATCAGCCGGGAAGACTTCGAGGCCCTGAAGGACGAATACTATATCCTACGTGGGTGGGACCTACCGACCGGGCTGCCCAGCGAGAAAAAGCTGCGGGAGCTGGACCTCGCCGACATCGCCGCCGACCTTAAAGCCAGGGACTTGCTGCGCTGAAACCCGACGGCGCGGCGGTTGCGCGCCTGTAATCGACTTGATACAATTACTCAGGGTAATCATTGTCCGCGTGCCCCTGTAGCTCAGTAGGATAGAGCAGCGGTTTCCTAAACCGCGTGCCCGGGTTCGAGTCCCGGCAGGGGTACCACAATCACATCCTATATAGGTGTAGATCCAATTGATGATTATTCCTGAAGGTTGAAAAGCTAGGAGGTAAGTAATCCAATCGAAGATGATTGTACCTGGATAGTGATATCTAGCAATTTGCATGGATACCGAGAGTAACATTTTTGGTCTTTGGCAGGACGATAAACAGGCAAAATAACAAAAAATCATAAAGAGGGAACTATATATCGATAGAGCCATCTATCTTGTTGACGATGATAATAAGTCCTATATATTTCTTAAACGAAATCCTGATTGGGCCAGTCTAGACTCGAAGGTGAAACAAGATAATAAGAAGTACATAGATGGCTATACCCGAACATGTAGATACCCACGGGCAAGCCCGTGGCACTTTCCGGTTTAAGCAAAGCTTGACCTGAATGCTAGGTAAAATAATTAAGGAGGCTTGGTTTTATTCATGTTTTCCCATATTAAACCGGCATTCAGGATTCTACATTCACCCACGGGTAAACCCGTGGAACTCTGCCCTTCAGGTTATTAGAGGTCCCTCTCTCATAACCGCAACCTGTTGTTATTGGCTCCCCGACATCATGAATTGAAGTGATTCTCTTGATATCTTTTATATATAATGAGGAAGTATCGGTTTCAATATTTGGATAAGAAAATCTCGATATCGTTGATGAAATCCAATGTTCCTTTCTCTATTTGTTTTGTTAGTCCATCCAAATCAACAAAATCCGGGTTTTCTGCCAGGGTGTACTCCACAATAGAATCAATGCCTTTAATAGCCGATGGAATACGATATTTATTCCAATCGCTTTCTTGAAATAAGATCCAGTATTTTTGCTGAATCTGTTTATTATATCCCGTAAGCCAAGCTTCAAATCTGAACTGGGCGTAATTGAATACTACTGCAATTTTCAATTTTCGACTTTTCAATGATTTTGGGAAAAGGGGGAAATATGTCATATCCATATATCCGTGATAAATATTCCCAGGCGCAAAATCAGGAAAGTTCTTACTAAAATGCGTCCTCAAATCCATGATATATTTCATCAATCCCTGATATGCCTTTTGAATAACACCCCTACCCAGTTGTTTTTTATATTCTTTGATATATTCAGGCATTGATTCCATATCTTAACTCTCCTTCAAAGTATCATCCATGTGATGCAGCTTTCGTCAATTTTTATCTTTCCAATACCACCATTTTAATTTTTCCGGATCCGGGCTTTCAGTCTCAGTAAAATATACAGAGGATCTGCAAACGTAGAGGACACAACGATCGATTTGAATACCCTGCCAGGCACATATCTTAGAATATAATTCTTCAGGTTTGTTTCCTTTCAAATCGGAAATTCTTTTAATCCCAATATCCTGGAATTTTTAAGCCAGTTTCGAGCCAACTCCAGGGATTAGCTGCAACGATTGCTTGACAGTATCGGCGCTTTCCTCTTCAAATTTCATCGGCCTTATTTCAACTTCATTATTTCTCAGCGATAACCAGCATTTCAAAATCTTCGGTGGTTAGCTTATCTTTTCTGGAAAAAGCCCCAAGCTTTGCCCCAAAGATCTCAATTTTTACGTACCCCAGCGTTTTCAGCAGCCAGGTAATCTCGCTGGGTACATAATATCGTTCATTACACTCCAGTTTCTTCTTATTACCGCCATCATCTTCGACCACTGTGATGTTGTAATCGCGAAATGTCATCAAATCAAAAGTGTTACTCCTGTAGGTAGAGTTACCCGGATCTTTATTAGAAGCACAAAATTCTTCAACTGAGTGGTATAGAGGGAAGAGTCCATTAAGTGTCGTGAAAATGAACTTACCACCTTCTTTCAGTGATTTTGTGGCATTTTTAAGTATCTCGTAGTTCATCTCATCTGTTTCCATTAAGGGAAAGGCGCCTTCGCAAAGCATTATCACAAGGTAAAACTCGTTATTGAAAGGCAAATCTCTGGCATCGTATTTAAAAAAATCGATTTTAAGGTCTTGTTTCTCAGCTTTCTCTCTTGCCCTTGTAAGCTGTGAATCAGATAAATCTATCCCTGTAATATTGTAACCTCGTTTAGCTAATTCAATCGAGTGCCGACCCGTCCCGCACCCGACATCCAGAATAGTTATGGATTTGTTAAAGCCGATCTCCTGCTCAATAAAATCGCATTCTCCTATCGTTCCTTGGGTAAAGCTCTCACTGTCATATTTTTGCCCGTAGTTCTCAAATAAGGTTTCATACCACTGGTTCATTTCCGCCTCCACTATTTGGAACACATGGTGTCTCTATATCTAGCATACTCACAATTCCTGACATTTTCCACAGTAGTAAATGCTGCCACCCATATAGGCTTCTTTCTTGATTATCGTTCCGCAAACAGGACAGGGCTTATTTACGGTGTTTTTACACAGCATTGTCTTATAGTTTCCGGGTTTACCGAATAAATCCAGCTCAGTATCCCTTCCGCCTTTGGATACCATCATGGGAATCGTAATTTTTATAGAATTAAACAATCCTTCTTTGTCTCCATCAGAGAGCGAGTTAACCTTTTTCTTCGGATGCATTTTCGCGTTAAACATAATATCCTGCAAAATACCGTTACCGAGCCCGGGAATCCTTTGTTCGGTGGCTAGAAAAGCCTTCAGGCTTAGTTTCTGTACGTCCGGCACGGATATTATTCTATAGAAATAGGTTTTATCGAATGCCGGAGCGAGTGGAGACGGTTTTTCCTTGGCGACCCTGTAATAGATGTTATCCAGTTGGCCTTCAGGGAATGCCCCTACGCCACCGTACATTTGGATCGAAAAGCTTAGAGCCGAACGGTCTTCAAATTCAAGCAATAACTGGTGTTTGGCAGGACGCGGTTCACCTTTATTATGAAATCTTACGTTGACACCTTCCCAGAACAAGATATTGGTATTTTCAGCAACCATTTCCACCATACTGCCAAAAGGACTGGCTTTCCCAATAGTCCTACCTGCAAGCAGGTCGAAATAATTTGATGGCTCTCCGTAGTACCATGCCAGTTTGTGGGGGGTATGCACCGCTGTGATGTCAGCAATATGCTTTCCGAAGACAGTTTCATTAAGCTGGTTTGCAATGTGGACAGCCTCAGGTAATTCGATCATAAAAACACCTCCGATGGTCTAGGTCACCCCCATTTCACGTTGTGTTCTTACCTATTGCTCTAAAGCTCGATTCGCATTCTCTACAAATGCGTTACTAGATGTGGGGGTTTATCTTGATAGAGTAATATGCTTTTCGAATAACGCAATTCTGCCACGCCTTTTCTATACTAGGTATTCCTGGAAGTCCTGGACCAGGAAATTTTTTACCCTTCTGTACAATGTTATAACCTTCCTGTTCCAGAAGTCTCTTATGGGCTTCCTGTCCATCAGGGTATTTTGGATTCAGAAAGCCACCTGATTTCAGTGTACGCCAGTATGGAATGTCCGGTGACTTTCCGTCCCGAGCTACTTCTTCTGCCGCATTGGCCGCCGTCATTATGAAAATTCCGGTAGTCAACGAACAGTAACCTTTCACGTTATGCTGCTTAGCTATCTCCTTACATATCTCAACAATAGTGACAAGCTTACCCCTTGGTACCTGTTTCATGATCTCCACTACTTCCGAAGGGTTTACCAGGACAATATCGTCACCAGCTTCGGCACCCATCTTGTGTACGGCTTTGTAGCGGGGAAATCCTTCCTCCAGTTTGAGTACTTTGGGTTTTAAACCTCCGGTGGACGGGCCGTCTAAAGACGTTCAATGGCAATTCGCAAGGCCGTGGTAATGTGTTCGTGGACCGCTTTCTCCGCCAGATGCGGGTCCCTCCGGCGCATGGCGTCAATCAGCTTCTGGTGCTGTTTGGGCATATTGCGCCAGTCGCTGGCGTTGAAAACGCGCACCAGACGCCGGTCAAAATACTGGTCGCGATATGTCTGCAGGATTGACCACAGCTGGTCATTACCACATATGGAAAATATCTGGTTGTGAAAGGCGCCGCTCAACTCGATAAACCGGTTGACGTCGCGTTCCTTGATAACCTCAAGCATTTTTTCGTGTAGTTCGCTTATCCGCTCGATTTCTTCTTCCGTGGCCCGCTGGCAGGCCAGCTTGAGGGCCATGGTCTCCAGGGCTTCGCGCACTTCGTAAAGGTTCCTGATCTGGCTGGGTGAATGGTCCGTCACGATCAATCGACCGCTGGGGAGCCGGCTCAAGTATCCGCGCGCTTCTAATAGTGAAAGGGCTTCCCGGACCGGTGTCCGGCTGATATTCATGCTCTGGGCGACTTCCGACTCGACGAGACGCTCATTAGGGCGCAGGCGACCGCTGACGATGTCCTCGCGCAGCTTGACCACAATCATCTCGGCATAATTGACCCTTTTTCCGCCGGCTTTGGGTTTCTTAATCCCGGACAATTACGTTTACCTCCGCCCGCATTTTATTTTGTATGTCATTAAGGATACTACATTATATGTAATTTTGTATACAATAAATCTAACGTTGTCAAGAGGCTGACCTTGGAAATAACCCTGTTACACGCCTTTTTTCCGGCCAGCTATTTAGTACTCCTTTATCACCAAAATTGTTGACATCCCCCGATAAATCGAAGGGAACAGGCGGCAACTTTTATTTGGTTGAATAAAGTGCTATAAATATCAGAGCAGTGTTTCGCCGGCATACCGGGCAACGCCAGGTAAATTTTAACGAGGAGGCTAATATGAAGCCGCTTCAGACCGATCTTTCTGTCTTCAACCGATTCAACTTCGAGAAGCCACCGATTGCCATCAAGTACCTGTTCTACAAACCCGAAGGCATAGAACCGCCGGGAAAACAGCTTGCCCTTTGTGAAATGCTCAAGGAAGCCCACGAAAGACAGGAGCCGGCACGTGTTTCCTGAGGGATAGCTGTCGATATCCGTCCCGTACCAGTGGATCCCGACGATAGCACAGAACCTGAAAGAAATGGACTGGGAACTCCCCGGCTATAAAATGGACAAAGACGAATTCCGGGAATATGAGCAAGGTATATTCAGAGAAATAGCTGAGAAAGCTAAGAAACCGTAGTATTCCGAGAAATTTAAACCAGGAGGACTGAAATGGTAAAACGGATCATTATGTACAATCTTGCCGAGCACACAACCGAAGAGGCATTCAAGGAATACGTCACCAACGAAAAAGGGCCCCTGATCAATAGCCTGCCCGGCGTCAAGAAATACGAGCTTGTGAAAATAGCCAGCGCCAGCACGGGCGAAACCCCCTATAAATACGTGGGTATTGTACATATCACCGATCTGGAAGAGTATGAGCAAAAGGCCACCAAGTTGCCGCAATACCAGGACTTTGTAAAGAAGTTCGGCCCGATGGTCAAAGATATTATCACACTCACCGGAGAAGAGATTTACTAGTCTTTTATAACACGGGTCATTCCCCAGGGTATTCCTTTTAGCCTGAACCTTTATTGAGGGCTGAAGAAGGAAACATGAGTGAGGTATGGCTATGAACCTGGAGCATTTACTTACCGAGGAGCACCTTCAACTGAGGCAGACCCTGCGGGATTTTACCCGAAAAGAAATTATACCCATCACCAAGCAGCTGGAAGAAGACTACAGTCTGGTTGAGCGGGTCCACCAGAAACTCGTCGACATAGGGATCCAGGCCTCCCGCTACCCGGTAGAGTACGGTGGCGGCGGCCGGCACTCGATGACTGACTCCGCCATTATCTCCGAGGAGCTATCCAAAGGCGATGCCGGCATCGCCCTTTCGGTCGGCGCCAACATGGCGGGGGCCGGGCCGGCCGCGGCCGTCGGCAATAAAGCGTTGCTGGACAGGTTTGCGCCCCTTTTCTGTCAGGGGAAGGTGGCCTACGCCTGTCTGTCCATGACCGACGAGGCCGGCGGGGCCGATACCGAGAATCCCCTTTTACACGGCGCCGGTATCAAGACGACTGCCCGGCTTGAAGGTGACGAGTATGTCATCAATGGCAGTAAGATGTGGCCGACCCACGGCGGCATCGCCGAGAGCTACATCACCTTCTGCAACACCAACCCCTCTCTCGGTGACGACGGTATCGCCATGATCGTCGTCCCCAAGGACGCCCCGGGACTCACTTTCGGCAAACCGGAGAAGAAGATGCTCTTCAAGACGGTCATTAACGGGGCCGTCTACTATGATAACGTCCGGGTGCCTAAAGAATACCGTGTCGGTGGCCCCGGAGTGGACGCTAAACTGTGCAACATGCTGACCTCGGTGGCAGGCTGGTCCGGGGCGTGTCAGGCCCTGGGTATCGCCGAGCGTGCCTTCGAGATAGTCCTCGATTATACGGGAATGCGCATGGGGGGATTCAAACCGGTCCAGCAGCATAGTATCGTCGCGGGGATAATCGCCGATATGGCCATCGGCATCGAGATGATGCGGGCCAGCCTTTATAATATAGCTTTCATGCTCGACCATCAGGATATATACAGCAAGATATACGGCCCGGCCGTATCACCGGAATTCATCGCCAAGCTGGCGGCCGCTAGGGTCTTCGCCGCCGATACGGCCGTCGAGATTATCAACAAGGGTGCCGAGCTATTAGGATCGATGGCCATTTCCGAAGGATTCCCTTACGAGAAGTGCCTGAGGGACGTTAAGATAACCCAGCTCTGGCTCGGTGGACAGCAGGTCTGCCGGTATAAAGTCGCCCAGGGTTACTATGACTTAAAGAACTGGGCATAGTTTCTACGGGGGTATCACCGGCCTCTACCGACATATTGTTGACGATACGGCGCCCCGAAGCTATAATCTTAGTGGGCATATGTCCATTATCCAGTATGAAAATCTGCCTGGCGATATTGCTGATCACCATAATGATATCGATTGTGTGCGGCGGTTCCTGCTCCCCAGCGGCGCCTTCCGAACTTAATGTTTTCGCCGCCGCCGGGGCCAAACCCGCCATCGACCGGATCTGCCAGATGTTCGGAGAGAAGTACGGTACAACCGTCGAGGCGAACTATGCCGGCGGCGGCGAGGCGCTTGCCCAGATGACGCTCTCGATGAGCGGTGATATTTATGTTGCCCCCGAGCAGGGGTTCATGGAGATGGCCGTGGAGAAGCAAGCGATCGACCCGGAAACCGTAATAACGATTGCTTACATGATACCGGTTATCGCTGTGAAAAAGGGTAACCCCCTTAATATCAAGACACTGGCGGACCTGGCCGGGCCGGGCGTCAAGGTGGCGGTTACCCGGCCGGAAACTACTTTGCTTGGCGGATATGCCCCCGAGATATTCGCCCGGGCAGGCCTGGCCGAAGAGATTGGGGCGAATATCGTGACGGAAGCGGCCCGCCCTGATAATCTGCTGACTATGTTGGTCATGGGACAGGTCGATGCCGGGATTACCTGGCACTTCTACGAGGCACAGGCCCCCGACAGAATCGAAAATATTTACCTGCTTCCGGAACAGCTCACCGGCGTCGGAGAAATGCAGGCGGCCGTTTCGGTCTACTGCGTCGATAAAAAATCGGCTCAACAATTCCTGGACTTCATAACGTCGACTGACGGCCAAGCCGTATTCAGTCAGTTGGGTTACCTGGTTGATGCCGGGGAGGTAAAACAGTATTGGCGATAAAAAACACCATAGACGAAGCGAAAGGTAAATTCCGGGAGATCATCGCTGCCCACCAGCTAGGCAACGAGCCGGTCCAGGTGACCATCGGCACACTTACAGCGGAGCAGGCGATCGGAAAGCCAGGCCGGCGGGACTACGCCCTGCTGGAGGGCAAAGAGGTGATGATCGAGGCGCGATTCAAAGGCAGCGCCGGGCAGGCCTTTACCGACCGGCCCCACGAATTCAAAGGATCCCTGAACGAAGTTATAGGACTGGAACTGGAAAACAGCGAAGCCCGGGCGATTTTCGCCGCCACTTTAAACGCCGTACTGGCCCATCTCGGCACAGTCACCGGCGTCCGTCATTGCCGCGACGAGGAGCCGGAGAAATGTGCCGAGGAGATGGCGCAATACATACTCACGGCCCATGGTAAAGCGAGAGTCGGCCAGATAGGCTACCAGCCCGCCATCCTCGAAAACCTGGTAAAGGTATTTGGAAATGGAAACGTGCGCTGCACCGACCTTAACCCCAGGAACATCGATACGCAGAAATTCGGCGCCGAAATCTGGGACGGCCGGAGCGATACGCAGCGACTTATCCACTGGTGTGATATCGTGCTGGCAACCAGCAGCACCATCGTCAACGGTACCTTCGACGATATCAGCCTAAAGGCCGCCGCCACCGGTAAGAAGCTGATTATATTCGGCGTAACCGGGGCTGGTGTCTCGGCCCTGCTGGGATTAGAAAGGCTGTGCTTTCAGCCACACTAAGGCGTCCTGTTCGACCTTGTACACCTTGCCGAGAAATGCCCGCATCGATTCCGAATCAGAAGTCGATATCATCGTGGGGGATGGCGGCGCTCTAATTCGCCATGAAGTATCTAACGCGTTTATAATAATAAGTGACCGTGCTCAAAGATTTACGTGCCCTGGATTTGACAGACGAAAACGGCCTTCTCTGCGGGAAGATTCTGGCCGACCTCGGCGCGGATGTCATCAAGATAGAAAAACCCGCCGGGGATCCCGCCCGCCGGCTCGGCCCGTTCTACGGCAACGAACCGGACCCGGCTAAAAGCCTTTACTGGTTCGCCTATAACTCCAATAAACGCGGCATCACCCTGGATATCGAAAAAGAAAGAGGGCGGGAGGTCTTCCGGGAACTCGCCAGGACCGCCGATTTTGTCATCGAATCCTTCCGGCCGGGCTACCTGGAAAGTCTCGGACTCGGTTACGAAGGACTCTCGAAAATCAAGCCGGACATCATCCTGACCTCGATTACGCCGTTCGGGCAGACCGGCCCCTACCGCAATTACCAGACCACCGATATCGTCACCATGGGCATGACCGGCTTACTGTACCAGACCGGTGACCACGATACTCCCCCGGTCCACATGACCCAGCCGCAGGCCTGCATGCACGGCGGCGCCGACGCGGCCGTCGGTACGATGATGGCCTACTACCACCGTGAGATGACCGGCGAGGGACAGCACATCGATGTCTCTCACCAGCAGAGCACCGCCTGGTTCCTGGCCAACGCCATTCCGTTATATGAATTGAACGGCATCATCCTCGAACGCTCCGGCGCGTTTCGCTGGAGCCTGCACTCCACCCAGCGTCAGGTCTGGGAATGCCGGGATGGCTACGTCTTTTTCAACATCATCGGGGGGCGGGGCGGCGCCAAGACCCTCCGGGAGCTGGTGAACTGGATGGACTCCGAAGGCATGGCCAACGATTTTCTTAAGGCCATGGACTGGGACAACCTGGATATATTCAAGAGCAGCCAGGAGGATATCGACCGCATCTCCCGGCCTATCGAGAGTTTCTTCAAATCACACTCAAAGGCGGACATCTCGCGGGAGGCGGCGGCGCGGGGTATTTCCATCTGCGCGCTGTCCAGCATGGCCGACCTGCGCCAGGACCCACAGCTGGCGGCGCGGGACTTCTGGAAGGACATCGCCCACCCGGAGCTTGACACATCAATTCCCTATCCCCGGGAGTTCGTTAAGTCGTCCGGTGGCACTTTTGAAACGCATACGCGCGCCCCGCTCATCGGCGAGCATAACGCGGAGATATATCAGGAATTGGGGCTTTCGGTGCAAGAAATGAAAGACCTGAAACGGGCTGGAGTAATCTAGATGAACGATGTACCTGGCCTCAAGCCCGGCATCTTTAAAGGACTGACGATAACCTCATTCTGCTGGGCCATCGTCGGCCCGCTGACGATGAAATTCTTCGCGGACTATGGCGCTACCGTCATCCGGGTGGAGACGGCCCGGCGACCCTGCACCCTGCGGATATCGGCGCCGTTCAAGGACGACCAGCCCGGCCTTAACCGGGCTGGTTATTTCAACCATTTCGGCGCCAACACCTACAGCCTGGCCCTCAACATGGATGCCCCGCAGTCTTTGGACGTGGTCAAGCGCCTGGTGGCAGTCTCGGACGTGGTGATAGAAAACTTCACCCCCGGTATCATGGAGAAGTGGGGCCTGACCTACGAGGAATTAAAAAAGGTCCGGCCGGACATCATCATGCTGCGCCAGAGCGGATTCGGGCCCCGGGGGCCTTACGCTAAACAGCCGGCCTTTGGGCCGATACTGGCCGCCATGGCCGGCCTGCCTAATTTCATCGGCTGGCCGGATGGCCTGCCCCTCCCGGTGGGGGTCTCGCCGTACACGGACTGCATTTCGCCGCGGTTCGCCGCCGCCTCGCTCATTGCGGCGCTGGTCCACCGTCGGAAAACGGGGGAGGGGCAATTACTGGAACTGTCTCAGTTCGAGACCTCGCTTTACTACGTCATGCCGGCGCTGCTCGACTACAACGCCAACGGCAACGAGCCGCCCCGCCTGGCCAATGCCAGCCCGGACATGTGCCCTCACGGCGTCTACCGCTGCCGGGGTGACGACCGCTGGTGCGCCATCGCCGTGACCAATGACGACCAATGGGAATCGCTATGCCAGGTCATTGGAATAAATGACAATCAGAGTTACCAGACCTTCGCCGGCCGGAAGCGGGACGAAGCGAAGATAAACGATATCATCAGTCGATGGACGGCCGGGCTGACACCGGAGGCAGTTACCGAAAAGCTGCAAAGGGCAGGGATTCCCGCCGGCGTCATCATGAACGCCAAAGACATCTACGAAGACCCGCAGCTACGGGAGCGGGGCCTGTTCTGGCCGCTGGAACACCCTGATATGGGGCTTTTCACCCACCTGGGGCAGGGCTTCCGGCTATCGAAGACCCCGGCGCAGGCGTCGTTCCCCGCCCCGCGGCTCGGCGAGCACACGGAGTGGGTCTGCACCAAACTGCTCGACATACCCGACGAGGAGTTCGTCGCCCTGCTCGGGCAGGGTGTATTCGAGTAACATTTAAGGGATGTCAACATGGCGGGTGGTTATACCGGTAAAAACCTGTGGGCTGATCTCTCCAACGGGGAGTTAAAGGAAGAGACCGTTGCCGAGAGCCTGTACCGCGACTATATCGGCGGTTACGGGCTGGGGGCACGTCTCCTCTATAACCGGCAGCGGCCAGGCGCCGACCCGCTGGGGCCGGATAATACGTTAGAACTGGTGACCGGCCCGCTGACGGAGACGCCGGCCACCTTCGGGTGCCGCTTCGCCGCTGTTGCTAAATCGCCACTGACAAGGGGGTGACGCTAACTCCGGCCTTCGCGGAAGACCCGCCAGCTCCCTAAAAGAGTCCCCAGTGTGCCCAGCCTCTGCTGGAGCCGGCTGAAAACACGGCAGCGGGCCTTGAGGATTTCCGCTTCCTCGAAGAGACCAAGCTCTACTCGCCTGCCGCCGAACCGGGTGTCGGCATAAAGCCTGGCAATACGGTCGACATCCCCGGCTTCCTGCGGGAACGTTGAACCCAGCTCGGCGGCGAACTCGAGCGGTGTCTGCTGGGGCTTCGGCCCGAGGTTGACCATGTTGGCCAGGGCCGTCATCTTGGCATAGGCAGCCGCCGCCAGGTTGGCCCGGTCAACGTGCCAGAGCCAGCGGGAGAATGACCTGCGCAGCGCTACAAATGGTGTCAGCGCCACGAAGACCAAGATAGTCCCGGCAATGAGGAGCAGCAGGACACGCCCCAGCGTCGCGGCAAAGGGTAGCTGCATCGAGATTACCTGGCTGGATGCAGATGGGGGATCGACCGAGCTACCCGAAGTCGGGGGAAATAGACCGTAAGGCGGTCCCATCAGCCAGGCTTCCCAGAATTCGAGCTGGTCAATGGTGTCTCCGGTTAGCCAGGGAGTTTCAACGGAGACCTGACTCTCTGCAGCGGTACTGCCGCTGGGTGTAGCCTCCAGGTCGACCCATCCGTAGTCGGGGAAATAGACCTGGGCCCAGGCGTGATAGTGCTTGTCTCGCAAGATATATTCCCCGGTATTGGCGCCGGGATCACCGGGGAGATAGCCGACGGCCAGCCGGGCCGGAACGTCGACGGAACGGAGCATGACTGCCATGGCCGAAGCAAAGTAGAGGCAGAATCCAGCCTCCTCGGTAAAGAGAAAGTGCTCCACGCCATCGGCACCCTCCGGAGGCTGATCGACCTCGGTAGAATAGGGAAGCCGTGAAAGATAGTTGTCGATGGCCTGCACCTTTTCATAGGGTGTCTCGGCCCGCCGGGTAATTCTCCTGGCAACTCGCCTGACATCTTCGGAGAAATCGGGCGGTAATTGCAGATAGCTAGCCGCAATATCCTGGGGATAGCCATCACCTACTGCTGCCAACTCATTGGTGGAAGGTGACACATAGTTGGAGGTAACGGAGTAGCGCTCGCCGGGAGTCAGGACCCGAGGAATCGTAATGCTGACGACATCCTCGCCACCGGCATGGACCAGCACCGGTGTATCGGAAGCAATGAAATCACCGGCCATGAGGAGAAAATCGGTCCTGATTTCCGTGTTGACGGTATAGGTCATCGTATCGTTCGCAGAAACATCACCATCTCCCCACGTAGCATCCCGGTTCAGCATATTATCGCGTACCGGGGCGTTCGACCAGCCCGAAGCGCCGTAGGTATCGTAGACCTGGATACGCCAGTATGCGGGACGTGGTGAATTGACGATGAAATTGATTTCATCGCTCTTGTGCCATACTTTCCCGAAATTAATCTCATCGAGGTTCGCCGCCGTGTTAATGGGCTGCTTGGAAGGTACCGAAGCAAAAACGTTAAGGCGGGAACCCTCGATGTCCCGTGCCCAGAGCGTCCGCACGGCCACCGCTGTCTGGAGCCCGGGCAGGCGTGGCACCGGAACAATCCATGCCAGCGTTCCCGCCAGGACTACCAGACAAAGCAAGGCGATGCCGGTGTAAACTAGGACCAGTCGCGCCAGGCGCCGGATGGCCCCGCTGAACGCGAACCGACCTGAAACGTGGTTCCAGGCAACCAGCATGGCACCCGCTAAGAAATAGGCAACCAAAAACGGGTAGTAGCTGTCCGGCAGGTTACTCAGGTTCACCAAGACGACAATGAAACCCAGCGCCAGACCTATCCAGGCGTTCCCTTTGCGTAATAATACCCAGGTAGAAATATAACCGATTATCCACGTTAAAAGGATGAGGAAGACACCGAAAGTTATTTTCACGGCATCCGGTGCTGCCCCACCCGCCTGCCACCAGGATTGCAAAGCGGTAATCAATCCTTCAAACCTATTCCCGGCTGGCAGCAAGTAAATACCCTGCCAGAGCGTCACGACGGCGCCGAGGAACAGCACCACAGTATGGGATAGACAACCGGGAATACGGCTGACCGCTAGCCGCCAGCTGGCCAGAATCGACAATATTAGAACCAGGGTCAGGTACGGCTGGGGCGTAATCCACTCAACCCGCTCGATGGAATATACGGCGACCTCCAGGGCTACGAAGAGCAGTACGACCCTGCCTATCTCCGGCCAGGACCTTAGCCATCCGAGCTTCTTGCCCTTGTCCGATGTCACTGGACTTCAACCTCTCGTAGATGTTGTCGCCAGGCCACGTGCCGGCTATCCAGGGCATCCGCCAGGCGGTCCCCGCGGCGTACGATGTAGGCCTGAATTTCACTGGCGATCAGGTTGCGGGCGGACCGGAAGGCGCTGGTCTCACCGCCCAAGCTCAGGGAGTCCAGCAAGATGACGTTGACCACGGCGCCTCGGTCGGCAATCCGGCGCAGCGGCGTGATAATCGGTGGGCGGTGGGAGGGCATAATGATAATAACCGACGAACCCTCTTCGAAACGGTCCGCCTCTGCTAATAAATCGGCCATAGAATATTCTTCACCGGCGTTGATGAGGGCCAGGGCCTTCAGCATTTTATCGAGCTGGGCCTCACCGGACTCGGGGAGAAAGAGGCAGGGAGGACTTCCGGCCGCCAGCATCCCCACGTACTTGCCGCTATCCAGGTATTTCTTGGCGATGGAAGCAGCAATGTTAATAGAATATTCGCCGATTGACTCATCACCGTCTCCCAGCCAGGCGCTTCGGGACATGTCCGGGACGATCCACATATTCTTGAAAGCGTAATTGGCGCGGTCCGGATCGAACTCCTTGACCATAAGCTCGCCGGTGTGGGCAGTTGTCGGCCAGTGGATATGCCGCAAGCTGTCCCCGCTGGTATACTCACGGACGCGGGAGGCACCAGGGCCGGTTTCGCTGGCTAACCAGCGGCGGCGATTCATGCCCGGCTCGATCCGAGGTAACGCCTGGAAGTGTGGTAAATCGAACGTCGCCGGGTAGACGACGATGTCCCGTGACTCACCGAATCGTCGGTTTACGGGGAAGATACCCAGCGGGTCCGCCGTTTTTACATCCAGGGTCCCCAGAGTATACCTGCCCCGCCGCCGTAAAGGCACCCGGGTGTGCCAGGTGTGCTGCCCCCGGGAAGGAAGGTTGAAAGCCGCACCGTTTTCGTACCCGGGCAGGTCAGTGACTTCACGTACCTCTACCAGGGGGCTGGGGAACCGGCTTTTATTAAGCACGGTAAACCCTGACTCAAATCCGTACCCCACCTGGCCGAGTTCCGGGGTCTCCCCCACGTTCACGGCAACGCCGCGGAGGCTGAGACGGGACCAGAGGTAGCTGGGCAGCAGCACTACCAGAGCCACGACAAAGAACCGCCATAAAAGTGCGGACCCGCCTACCAGGGCCAGTATCAGGGCGATACCCAGAATAACGGCGAGAACCAGACGGGTTTTCATGGTTTTACTACGGGGGCGGCCCTCCTGCCGGAAGACGCCTCAAATGAAATTCACTGACCGGGCATAATACCCGGGACGGGTACAGTTTCGAGTATCTCGGTGATAGCCTCCCGGCCGTTTCGGCCGTGTGACTGGCCCGCCGAGGAAAGCAGCGCCCGGTGGCCCAAGGCCGGCCGGGCCAGTGCCTTGACGTCATCAGGAAGGACATAGTCTCGTCTGAGCAACAGGGCCCGCGCCTGGGAGGTGCGGAAAAGTGCCAGGGAGCCGCGGGGGGAAGCGCCAAGATATATCGAAGGATGGTGCCGGGTAGCCTCTACTACCGAGACGATGTACTGTTTTACCAGGTCGTCCACATAGATTTTCTTCACCGTTTCCTGGAGTAAAAGGATGTCCACCGCATCGATTACCGGGGAAATCTGCTCGATGGGATGGACGTATTGCTGGTTTTCCATGATGGATATTTCCTGCTTCTGGGAAGGATAGCCAATCTCGATACGCAGGAGGAACCGGTCGAGCTGCGCTTCCGGTAGGGGAAAGGTGCCCTCGTATTCAACCGGATTCTGGGTAGCCAGCACGTGGAAAGGCACCGACATGCGGTGAGAGACCCCGTCTACGGTGACCTGCTTTTCCTCCATGGCCTCCAGCAGGGCGGACTGCACCTTGGGGGTCGCCCGATTAATCTCATCGGCGAGGACCACCTGGGCCAGCAGTGGCCCGGGGTGGAACTCGAACTCGTTTATTTTCTGGTTGAAAATGGTAACGCCGGTAATATCGCCCGGGAGCATGTCCGGCGTGAACTGAATACGCTTGAAACTGCAATTAATTGACTTTGCCAGACTGCGGGCGAGCATCGTTTTGCCGAGACCGGGAGCGTCCTCGACGAGAAGGTGACCCTGGCTGATCAAGGCGATGACCGCCAGTTTAATCGTCTCGGTCTTGCCCACCATTACTTTTTCGACGTTGCTGATTATCTTCTCGGCTAGTTTCCTGGCCCCGGCAACATCGATATCCGCTTTATTTTTTGTTGTGGGATCTGCCATTGTCTGTTTTCAATCCCTTACCGTACCTGAATTGTCTCTTAATTCGAGTATATCACAAGAAAAAATCGACCACAAAAAGTCCCGGCCGGAAAGAAAAAGGCCTGGCCGATAGGGCCAGGCCTGCGAAGCTTGTGCGTACGGTGACTATTACCTGGTTTTCTTACTTCCGGCTTCGATTTCTTTAGCGCCGTTCTTCACGCCTACCTTGATCCGCCGGGGTTTCTTTTCCTCGGCCCGGGGCAGGGAGACCGTGAGCACGCCGTGTTCGTATTCGGATTGTATCTTGGCCGTGTCGATCGTATCGGGTAGCCGCAGCGCCCGGTAGTATGAACCGGCGGTACGCTCTCGAACGAGATAGCCGGCGCCGCTATCTTCGAGTTCGCTGCTTCGCTCCGCCCTGAGGGCCAGGACATTATCTTCGATGGTAATGTCTATGTCCTCAGGCTTAATGCCGGGCAACGACGCCTTGACGATAATCTCTTCGGGTTTCTGGATAACGTCAATCGGAATGTTCCAATCTTCGCTACCTTCCCGGTAGCCCCCGAAGCCCCGCCATAGACGGTTTATGGTGTCCTCCATCTGCCGCAGTTCCCTTATGGGTTCCCATCTTTGTAATACCATATTTTATCCTCCTGTTTTATAGTCATTTTAATTCAGGCGCCGTAATATGCTACCTACGCTTTCTCCACATCAGATGATTTCAACTGGTTCCCGATGGTCCTTCTCAGCGGTCGCACTATCTGCCTTTTTCTGGTAAATTATCTTTAGGTCTTTCATGAAGGAACACTGGAGGCACTGCTCGTACCAGCCGTGATAGTCCCTATCGATGATAATGTTGCCGCCGCACCTGGGGCAGCTCCTGTCAACACTAGTATTGACCATCTTCGGTGCCCTCCTTTCCTCTCGATTAGCACTCCCACTGTTTGACTGCTAATGCAATTCGTCCAAAAAAAATTAGCACTCTCCCTAATTGACTGCTAACGGTTATATTATAAAGAATCCCACCTTTTTTGTCAATACCTTTTTTATCAAAATGGACTCACGAAGAAAAAGCCCGGCACAAAACGTAAATCGGTTTCCCGGATCGTTATTTCGTCGGCAGCCGAAAATGTCCTATTGTGCCTCAACCTGGTCGACTATCGACCACACCAGTGCCGCGACCCAGCCGAAAAACGTCCAGCCGGCGAATATATTCAGCAGGACGATTCCCAGTGCGTTCCTGGTACGCCGCGCAACGGCAATAATCGTCGGCAGGAAGTAGACCGCCAGCGCAGGCAGGATCAAGAACAGCAGGGCGAACTCCCAGAAGCCGAACATAATCAATCCTCCGTTTCAATGATACCCGGCGTTATTATAGCAGAGCTTGAGACCAGGTCAACTGTACACCAATCCCGGTAAGCCACAAATAGTCTCGAACAGCTTTACTTCGAAGCTGATTTGTGCTATAATGATATTGTCTTAATGAGCGCGTTGTCAGTTGACCGACCAGGCCGTTTCCCGGCAACCTCGGGCTGCCTGAGTCACTCCGCCCCGGCTGGTATCAGACAACGGCCATTTCCGGTGACCTTTCCATCCAAGGAGAACGTTTGATGGCGGATACCGTTGCGCCAAAGAAAGCCAGCAAACCCAGGAACAGCGAATATACCGCTCAGGATATCCAGGTCCTGGGCGGCATCGAGGCTGTCAGGCGCCGACCCGGTATGTACATCGGCAGCACGGACCAGCGCGGCCTGCATCACCTGGTCTATGAAATCGCCTATAATGCCATCGACGAGGCCATGGCCGGCTGCTGTGACCGTGTCGTCGTTACCATCAAGCCGGACCATACCGTTATCGTTGTCGATAACGGCCGCGGCATCCCCGTCGATACGCACCCCACCACCAAGGTCTCCACCCTGGAAACGGTCATGACAGTGCTACACGCCGGTGGCAAGTTTGGCGGCGGGGCTTACAAGGTCTCCGGCGGCCTCCATGGCGTCGGCGATTCCGTCGTCAACGCCCTCTCCGAGTGGTGCCGCGTGGACGTCAAGCGGGACGGCAAGATATACAGCCAGGAGTACTCCCGCGGCGTTCCCCAGGGGCCCGTCAAGGTCATCGGCAAAGCGACCGCCCTGGAAGATACCGGGACGATAGTCTCTTTTCTGCCAGACTCCAAGATTTTCACCGAGCTCGATTACGATTTCGACATCATCAGCGACCGCTTGCGGGAGATGGCCTACCTCAACAAGGGCGTGGAGATTACGCTCCTCGAAGAGGCGAAGGAGCTGGAGCGCACCTTCTACTTCGAGGGCGGTATCACCGGCTTTGTCCGCCACCTCAACCGTAATCGGGCCGTGCGCAATTCCGTGCCCATATATCTCAGCCGGTCCGTCAATAGCACTCAGATCGAGGTGGCCCTCCAGTACAATGATGGATTCAACGAGGCCGCTTTCAGCTTCGCCAACTGCGTCAACACCGTTGATGGCGGCACCCACATAACCGGCTTCCGTTCGGCCTTAACCCGCGTGCTCAATGATTACGCCAAAAAGAACAAGTTGCTCAAGGATGACGATCCCAACCTGACCGGTGAGGATGTCCGGGAAGGGCTCACTGCCATCGTCAGCGTCAAGCTGTCCGAGCCCCAGTTCGAGGGGCAGACCAAGGGCAAGCTGGGCAACATCGAGGTAAAAAGCCAGGTCGAGAGTGCCGTCAATGAGGGCCTGGCCCTCTATCTGGAAGAACACCCCGATGACGCCAAGAAAATCCTGGAGAAGTGCATTACCGCCTCCAAGGCGCGTGAGGCCGCCCGTAAGGCCCGCGACCTCATCATCAGGAAAAGCGGACTGGACACGGGCACGCTCCCCGGCAAGCTGGCCGACTGCTCGGAGAGGGATCCGGAGCAGTGCGAGCTTTTCCTGGTAGAGGGAGATTCCGCCGGCGGTTCCGCCAAGCAGGGGCGTAACCGGCGTTTTCAGGCTATCCTGCCGCTACGGGGTAAAATCCTTAACGTTGAAAAGGCCCCGCCCGATAAAATGCTGGCCAACAACGAGATACGCACCATTATCACCGCCGTCGGAACCGGCATCGATGACGACTTCGATCCCGCCCGCCTGCGCTATAACCGCGTTATCCTGATGACGGACGCCGATGTCGATGGTTCGCACATCCGCACCCTGCTGCTTACATTTTTCTTCCGCCACATGGGCAAGCTCGTCAATACCAAACACCTCTATATCGCCCAGCCGCCTTTGTACCGCATTAAGAACAGCGATGGTGTTAAGTGGGTCTATTCCGAGCAGGAAAAAGACGAGGCGCTCAAAGCGAGCTCCTCGAAGAAAGTTGATATCCAGCGCTACAAGGGTCTCGGTGAGATGACCGCCGAACAACTGTGGGAGACGACGATGAACCCGGCCACGCGCACGATCCTGGAAGTGAGCGTGGAAGATGCCGTCAAGGCCGATGAGATTTTCCAGACACTGATGGGCGACGAGGTACCACCGCGCAAGTCCTTTATCCAGGCCCACGCCAAGAGCGCCAACCTGGATGTTTAAGCCTTTTTCAGTAAATCCTCTACAATACTCGCCGCATCTCTGACAAATAGAGGACACTTTGTGGCAAATATACCACTTTCTCTGGCTTTCATCGCTTCTTCCGGCACCGTCAGGTCATAATCGATGAGTTCCGTGCAATTCAGGGAACCGTGAAGCTCCTTGAACCGGCGGTTGAATTCATCCCGCAAAGCGCCAATCTTGTCCATGCCCTGTCGGGGACTTTCCCCGGATACCGGGTTCGCCAGACCCAGTACCATATAGGCACCGGTAACCGCCCCGCAGACACCATTGACATGCATCCCGCCCCCAAAGGCCTGGGCTATATTATAGGCAGTTTTTTCATCCAGTCCCAGCCCTTCGCTAAAAGCCGTGAAAACGGACTGCGCGCAGTTCCCTTTTCTTTCCCCGATCATACTGTAGGCTTTTTTTACTCTGTCCATATTTACTTACCCTGTATCAGTGAGAAAAACTCGGCGCGGGAGGCCGCCTTGCTGCGGAAGGTCCCCCGGATGGCCGAGGTGGTCACATTACTCCCCGGCTTTTTGATGCCCCGCATCGTCATGCACAGGTGCTCCGCCTGTAGCACCACCGCCAGGCCGGCCGGGTGAATGCCTTCGTCGATGGCGTCGGCGATTTCCGTGGTCATCCGCTCCTGTACCTGAGGGCGCCGGGCGACCGTCTCCACCACCCGGGCCAGCTTGCTGATACCCACGATACGCCCTTCGTTATTGGGAATATAGCCCACGTGGGCGAACCCGAAGAATGGAAGCAGGTGATGTTCGCACATCGAGTAGAACGGGATGTCCTTGAGGACCACCATCTCCCGGTGCCCCAGCTCGAAGCCGATATCCAGGTCCTCCTTGGGATCTTTCTTGATACCGGCAAAGAGCTCGCCGTACATCTCGGCGACGCGTTGGGGGGTACCCCTCAGCCCCTCGCGCTCCGGGTCCTCCCCGATCGCCTTGATTATATCCTGGACCGCCTGTTTTATCCTCGCCTCATCAATCATGGCATGTCTCCTGTAATCGATATGTCATTGAGAGGAGCAAAGGAACGTGAAAAGCCGGCCTATCCCCACCCCAGGGCTTTCTCAACCGCCGGCAGGTCGTCCGGGAGCTCGAGGAACGGCTTGGCGTCCTTGAGCGCCGTCTCGGTATCCTTGAGACCGGTGCCGGTAACCACGCTAACGATAACGGCCCCGGAGAAGTCACTTCCCCGTTCACGTAGCTTAATAAGGCCAGCCAGAGGGGCCGCCGAAGCCGGCTCGCCGAAAATCCCCCCCTCGACAGCCAGAATGCCCTGAGCCGCCAGGATCTCAGCGTCGCTGACCATGTCGATAATGCCACCGGACTCGTCGCGGGCGGCCACGGCCTTCTCCCACGAGGCCGGATTGCCGATGCGTATCGCCGTGGCTACCGTCTCCGGCTTCTCGACAACATGACCGCGTACGATGGGCGCGGCGCCTTCCGCCTGGAAACCGTACATTTTCGGCTTCCTGGTCGCTTTACCCGCCTCGAAGTATTCCTGGAAACCCTTCCAGTAGGCGGTGATGTTGCCGGCGTTGCCCACGGGCAGGAAAAGATAGTCCGGGGCGTCGCCGAGGACATCGACGATTTCGAAGGCGGCCGTCTTCTGGCCCTCGATGCGGAAAGGATTTAGTGAGTTTACCAGCGTCACGGGGTGCTTTTCTGACAGCTGAAGGACGATTTTCAGGGCAGCATCAAAGTTCCCGTCGAGGGCGACAATCCTGGCCCCGTAGACAACAGCCTGGGCCAGCTTGCCCATGGCGATATTTCCCCTGGAAATGACGATGATACACTCCAGCCCGCAGTAGGCCGCGAAGGCCGCCGCCGAGGCGCTGGTATTGCCGGTGGAGGCGCAGATAACGGCTTGGCTGCCGTCCTCGACGGCTTTGGCAACAGCCATCACCATGCCCCGGTCCTTAAAGGAGCCGGTCGGATGGCAGCCTTCCAGCTTGAAATATAACTCCTTGCAACCGTATTTCTCCGCCAGGCGGTCGCACCTGACCAGCGGGGTATCCCCCTCACCGATGGAGAAAACAGGTGTCTGCGACGTAACGGGGAGGTAATCTCGGTAATGTTCCAGGACGCCGAGCTTCAATTAGCCCCCCTCTATCTCTTCCACGCGGACAAAATTGCTGATCTCTTTGACCACTTCGAGGCTTTCCAGACCCCGGAGCGCCTGCTGCATGGCTTCCTCGCGGGCGGGGTGGGTCATTACCACGATCTCGGCCGTCTGGGTGGCCTCGTCGGACTCCGGCTGGATGGCCGAAGAGATGCTTATCTGATGGTCACCGAACACGGTAGCGATGCGAGCCAGGACACCCGGGCGGTCCGCCGCACTGAGCCTGATATAGTACTGCGTTTCAAGCTCGTCCATGGGTTTGATACGTTTCCCGACGGCCTCTTTCCAGGTTGAAATACTACCGATACCACGGGCTATTTTTCGGGCTGATGAAACAACATCGGCCACGACGGCACTGGAGGTGGCCAGAGCCCCCGCCCCCTGTCCCATGAAAAGCACTTTACCTACCAGGTCGCCCTCGACCTGGATAGCGTTATAGACGCCGTCAACTTTCGCCAGGAAGGATTCCGCCGGAATGAAGACCGGGTGCACCCTGGCCTCGATGGAGTTGTCATACTGCTTGGCGATAGCCAGCAGCTTAATGGCGAAACCGAGTTCGCGGGCGTAGCGAAAGTCATGGGCAGCGAGGCGGGAGATGCCCTCGCAGTAGACATCATCGGGCCGGACCTGGCTCTGGAAAGCCAGTGTGGCCATAATGGCGAGCTTGTATCGGGCGTCGATACCCTCGATATCGTTGCCGGGGTCGGCCTCGGCGTAGCCCAGGTCCTGGGCCTGCTTCAGCGCCGAGGCGAAGTCCAGGCCTTCCCGTGCCATCCGGGTAAGTATGTAGTTGGTGGTGCCGTTAATGATGGCGAAGATGCCACTGATCCTGTTGGCGATCAGGTCGTGCTTGAAAGGGGCGATAAGAGGAATTCCACCACCGACGCTGGCTTCGTACTGCAGCCCGACCCCGTTCTGGCGTGCCAGGGCCAGCAGCTCCGGCCCGTGCTTGGCGATGAGCTCCTTGTTGGAGGTCACCACGTGCCGGCCGCTGGCCAGCGCCCTCCGGTGGTATTCCAGAGCGGGACTTTCGCCCCCGATGGCCTCGACTATGACATCGATACCGGGCTCCTGGAAGAATTCTTCATCATCGGTGGTGAACAGCGCGGCGGGCAATTCGGCTGCCAGCGGACGGGAAAGGTCTGCCGGTAGCACCTTAATCTTGCGCAGCACCAGCGGGCACCCGACCCTTTCGGCCAGTTCGCCGGCCCTGTCTATCAGCACCCTGGCGACCTGTCCCGCGACCACCCCAAGGCCCATCAAACCAACGCCGATAGCCCTGTTCTCCATACCGTTACCCCTGGCGTTCCTCTATGAATTCAGTGACCCTGTCTATCGCCAACTGCCTGAGGTCATCCGTAAGTCCATCCGTGCTGTAAGCTCCGGCGGATGCGGCGTCCAGTTCAGCGTTCCATTCATCAGACCGTTTACCGATCAGGTACTCACGATCCTCATCGGAAATCCCCCTATCATCGGCTTTATCAACGACTTTAACAATCCAGGAGCCGCCCTTGGTCCAAAGTACTTCATCGACAATAGGGTCACTCCACTCCCTCAATACAACGTTATCGCTGAACACATAGCCATTAAAATAGTCCGTCATATTGGCTTTGTTGACATTGCCGAGATACCCGTGCTTTTCTTCGAAATAGTTTGTGTATTCATCCGCGAGGGGTGAGATGTTGTCACTGGCCTCGAGCTGCGGTTTCAACTGCTCGGCGAGCGCCCTGCTACTCACCAAGAGGGCATCCACATTGGCCTGATCCTCGGATAGTATTTCGTTGACCCTGATCAGCCAATAACCTAACTGCTTGTTCATGTCTGGATCATACAGGGGCTCGCTGACTGCCCCTATTTTGGCGGTTAAAGCAAAGTCGGTCGGAATGTCCGAACCGAGCTGGTCGCGAAGCACCTCTCTCGGGTGCCAGCCGAAGTCCCCGCTGTTTATGTTTTTAGAGTAATAATTAAGCGCATTTTCCGCAGCCAGGGTGGTGAAATTCTCGCCTGCCACCAGTTGGTTTCTTATCTCCGTAGCTTGCACGTCACTTTCCAGCAACATTGCGTTTGACCATACCTGGCTATCGGATTCAGGCACCATGGGTCCGAAATAATCAGAGTTCATCCTTTCCCGCAGTAAAAACGACCGGATATAGGCCTTCGACCCCTCGTTGACCGGCAGTTCGGCATTTTTCAAGATATCCTCGATATCCTGGTCGTCGACGGTTATGCCAAGCAGTTCAGCGGCCTGGCGCACCAGTTCACCACGCGGCATTTGAGTGGCGGCATTTGAGGCGATTGCTCCCGCATTGGGTTCTGATTGTCCCGAACTTAACTGATCAAGGGCCATGATCTGCATATACCCGATGAAATCAGCGGTATTGAACTTCGTTTCTCTCACCTCGATTACAGTGCGGTTAAGCGGGATGAAATCGGTGATCAACCAACCCACCACAACGACCAGGACGATGACGGCGATAATGGAAATCCCCCCGAAGAAAATAAATCGCTGGCGCCGCTGCTGCCGTCGGTGAGCGGATATCTGCCGCCGCGTCATCTCACGAGGTTTTGTTTCGGTTTTCTTTTTCTTTGCCAAGAGCCTTTCCCTCTATCTAGGTAAATTCGCTAACTTCTCTATATATTTATAATGCAAACGCGGAAGCATTTTCAAACATGCCAGCACCCAAATAAATATACAATCAGTAGTTTGCAGATGGCAGCAAGACCAGGCTGACTGCTGCTTTCACTTCCGCCACACGATGTGGTGCTGCCAGCGGGGAGAGTTTTGGGGAAAATCAGACCGGAAATGGGCGCCCCGGCTTTCCTCCCGGATAAGGGCGGCTTCGGTCAGGAGCCGCCCTACCAGTATCAGGTTGCTCAGCTCGCAGGATGGCTGGTCGGTGGGCTGCGGCAGGGAAGCCTGCCAGGCCGCTAGAATCTCGGCCGCCTGGTTCAGGCTGTCCCTTTCACGAACAATACCGACCCTATCCCAGTGCAGTTGTTGCAGGAAAGCCAGATTAAGGATTGGCACCACGCGTGGGGCCGGCCTTTGTCCCGGTGAGGCATAGATGTCCTTGACCTTACTCTCCGTACCCGCCTTTTCCTTTGACTTGTTCTTGGTTCTTTCGACGATCCTTTTAGAGAAGACGATGGCTTCCAAGAGGGAGTTCGAAGCCAGCCGGTTGGCGCCGTGGACGCCGGTACAGGCCGTTTCTCCGGCGGCAAAGAGCCCGCCGATGTTCGTTTCGCCCCAGCTGTTCGTCTTGACGCCGCCGATCATGTAATGGGCCGCCGGAGCCACCGGTATCATGCCCTTGGTGATGTCTAGTCCCCGATCGAAGCAGAAACGGAAGATGTGCGGGAAACGCGTCTTGACCGTCTGGGGCGGCAGGTGAGTGACGTCGAGAAAGACCCTGTCCGAGCCGGTCTTCTTCATCTCAGCGACTATGCTGCGGGCCACGATATCCCTCGGGGCCAGGTCGCCGTTTTCATGATAGCCGGACATAAAGGGAGCTCCCTCGGAGTTTTTCAATATGCCACCCTCGCCTCGTACGGCCTCGGAAATGAGGAACGGGGGAATACCGGGCATGCGCAGGGCGGTGGGATGAAACTGGAAGAATTCCATGTCTTCGATTTCGGCGCCGGCGTTAAAGGCGAGGGCGATTCCGTCCCCGGTGGCGACGTCTGAATTAGTGTTGTACTTAAATAACTGGCCGGCGCCCCCGGTAGCCAGTACCAGGAAGCGGCACTCGAAGTCCTCGGCAATACCTGTCCGGCAATCGAGGGCGCGAATGCCGGAGACCCGACCCTTCTCCACGCCGATATCGGTGGCCAGGAAGTTTTCCAGGACGGTGATGCCGGACTTTATCGAGCGTACTTCCCGGCTCAGGGTCTCCTCGATGTGTTCACCGGTGGCGTCGCCGCCGGCGTGAAGAACGCGCGGCACGCTGTGGGCGGCTTCCATCGTCAGGGCGATCTCTCCATCGAGAGTATCGAATGGCACGCGGTATCCCACCAGGTCGGCGATACGCGCCGGGGCCTCACGCGCCATAATACGTACCGCCGCTTCGTCGGAAAGGCCGTCGCCGGCTTTCAGGGTATCCTCGATGTGGAGGTCCATGGAGTCCTGCTTGCCGATGGCCGCAGCGATGCCACCCTGAGCGTACCGGGTGTTGCAGTCTTCGATGCTGCCCTTGGTGATGACTAGGACGGAGCCGTATTCGCGCGCAAGCAGGGCGGTATAAAGCCCGCCGATGCCGCTGCCTACGATGATATAATCGTAATGGTTCATTAATATACTTTAGCTTTGGACTATAGGCTCTATATGGGGGTAAATTTAGGATTGGAGTCAAAATATATGGTGCCGAGGGGGAGATTTGAACTCCCACGCGCTTACGCGCACCACCCCCTCAAGATGGCGTGTCTACCTGATTCCACCACCTCGGCACGAAGTTTCATGGCAGGGGTGGCAGGACTTGAACCCACGACCGGCGGTTTTGGAGACCGCTGCTCTACCAACTGAGCTACACCCCTGTGCCACAAAAATTATAGTTTATTATAGCACGGGGGCGCAAGAGACATGACCCCGAAAAGCCAGGGCATTGAATGCCGATTTATGTCATGGTAGAATGAAACCGTGAAAAATCGTGGCTATGTGGTATTGACCCTGAAATTCCAAAAAGAAGGCCTACGCTGGGCGGCTTTATGCGAAGAGCTCGGCACCGCTACCTTTGGTCGCTCCTTACCCGAGGCGGACCAGAGACTCAAGGAAGCCATCTTATTACATCTCAATACGCTCGAAGACTTGGGCGAAAGGGAGCGATTCTTCAAAGACAATAATATCGAGATTTACCATGAAAGGCCGCGGGATAACGTCACTGTGTGCCTGCCGATAAATAAAGAGGTATTCGTGGAGCCGCTCGTCCAGGCGATACCTGGGTAGTCTCATAGTCCGTATCTATCAATTAACTCCAACAATCCCTGCCTGCCTATACCCATCTGTTTGTGACCTATTATCGCTGACAACGTCCCGCCATCAAGCTCGGCGCGGCTGTCTGGGATCACCGTAACCCTGGTCCGGTCGGTGAATTTTTTGGATAAAGCCACCCCGTGCCTGGCCCGCCTTCGGACAACCCAACCGTCTTTTACTGCCAGCCTGATTAGCTGCTTGCCGGTTATCCTGGGGAGCTTTTTAGCTGGTCTCATATTTATTTCCCACATTATACTAAGTATAGACTCCGATGTGTATGATTATAGTTAGAAAAAATAAGAATAATACTGGTATTAATAATATTTTTTACCTTGCCCAACTTCCCCTTTTCTGCTATAATAAGCAAAACGCGATAAAGGAGACAAACCGAGCACCTTTAAACCAGTCCAGCGAGGCTGGCAAGGGAAACCAGGTAAACAGGCATACCCGTAACCTCTTGCCAGCCGGAAGCAAGAGGTTTATTTTATGCCTGCTAAGATTGTCATGACGGCCGAGGACATCCGGCGCACCCTCGCCCGTATCGCCCACGAGATAATCGAGCGCAATAAGGTCACCGGTGACCTGGTGCTTGTCGGTCTGCGCACCCGCGGCGTCCCCCTCGCCCACCGCCTGGCCGAAAGCATCGAGGCCTACGAAAAGACCCAGCTTCTTGTCGGGGCCCTCGATTTCAGCCTCTATCGAGACGATCTCGACCCTGCTGAAGCCAGGACGGCCCTCGAGCGCACTGACATTCCGTCCGATATCACCGGCAAATCCGTCGTCCTCGTCGATGACGTCCTCTATACCGGCCGTAGCATCCGCGCCGCCATGGACGCCCTTATCGACCTGGGCCGGCCCCGCTCCATCCAGCTGGCCGTCCTCGTCGACCGGGGCCATCGCGAGATGCCCATCCGGGCCGACTATGTCGGCAAGAACCTGCCCAGTGCTCGCCATGAGGACATCCAGGTCCGCCTGGTCGAGACCGACGGTGTCGATGAGGTAGCCATCGTTACCCCTGACAGCCGGATCGAAACGGAACAGTCCTCTTTTCGGGAAGAACGCGGAGCAAGGAGGCGCTAGTATGGACCTGGCTAACCGAAGTCTGGTGACCATCGACGACCTCTCCAACGGCGAGATTATGGGCTTATTTGACCTGGCTGGTGTGATGTCCGCCGAAATGAGCGAGCAATACGGCCTGTGCCGGGGCAAGGTCATAGCCAGCCTTTTTTTCGAACCGAGCACCCGTACCAGACTGTCCTTCGAGTCCGCCATGCACCGGCTCGGCGGCAGCGTCATTACGGCCTCGGACGTGGGTGCCAGCTCTTTAGCCAAGGGAGAAAGCATCGCCGATACCGCCAAAATAGTCGGCAGTTATGCTGACATCATCGTTATTCGCCATCCCTGGGAGGGCGCCGCCAAGGTCGTTGCCGACTACGCCGGGATACCGGTCATCAACGCCGGCGACGGCGGCCATCAACACCCCACGCAGACCCTGTGCGACCTCTATACCATCTTCAAGGAAAGACAGACCATCAGGGGATTGAAAATCGCCCTCTGGGGTGACCTTAAATACGGCCGGACGACGCACTCACTGATCTTCGCCCTGGCCCGCTTCGGGGCGGACATCCTTTTCTGTCCCAGCCCCGGCCTCGAGGTGCCGGAACATATTATCAACAAGCTGGTTACCGAGTACGGAGGGGAGGTAGAAAAACCACCGACATCCTTTCGGGATCGAAAGGAGAGTGATAACCTGATTCCCATTGACGCTATTTACACGACCCCCAGCAGTCCTCACCAACTGGCCATGATGCCGGATATCAGCCTCCAGGTGGAGCTCAAGGAAGGGGTCGACGCCCTCTACGTCACCCGGCCGCAGAAGGAGAGGTTC
>DAOULX010000015.1:0-1958 GCA_034414775.1 Dehalococcoidales bacterium | reverse complement strand
CCATCAGGCATGCCTTGAAGAACGCCCTGATTCCGGTAATCACTATCATAGGCTTCCAGGTGCCGATACTCGTCGGCGGAACTGTAATCATCGAGAAGATTTTTAACCTGCCGGGGGTGGGCAGCCTGTTGATAGGGGGCGCACAGCAGAGAGATCAACCGCTGGTCACTGGGGTACTCCTCTTTTTTGGTACTGCCCTGGTGCTTGTCAATCTCCTCGTTGACCTGACCTATGCCTATTTGGATCCGAGGGTTAAATACGACTAATGAATTAGGTTAGCTAATATATTAATTGACAACGGGCTGTGGTTAGGCTAGTATGTGGTAGGTTAGCAAATACATTATGTGTTGCGGGGAAGTTGTTTGTGGCTGGCGGAGCAACAGGAACTGTAGCTGAGAGTATAAAACATACCGGTTTAAGAAATTTCTTCAAAAGACTTGTGAAAGAGAAGCCTCTTGGTACAGTCGGTGCGGCGATAGTGTTGATACTGTTGTTCGTCGCTATTTTTCCCGGTTTGATAGCTCCGTATGGAATTAACGAAGACTGGGCGGGTGAGTTTCTCGAACCACCATCGGGGAACCACTGGTTCGGCACAGACGGGCTGGGGAGAGACATATTCTCTCGTGTAATCTATGGCGCTCGTATTTCGGTGATTGTCGGTCTATCTGCTTCTGCTATTGCTACGGTTATTTCCTTGATAATAGGTACGACAAGCGGGTATATCGGCGGTAAACTCGACTTTGTATTGCAGCGATTCGTCGATATCGGCATGACGATTCCTCAGCTTGTTCTCATGATTGTCTTCATATCCATTATCGGGACGGGTATGTTGCAGGTCATCCTTGTTATTGGGCTGCTGTGGGGCGTCGTTGGGTCCAGGATAGTGAGGAGTGCCGTTATTGGCATCAAGGAGAATGTCTATCTGGATGCAGCGAGGGCTACAGGCTGTTCCACCCTCAAAATACTGATCCGGCATGTCTTGCCCAATATTATGGCGCCAACAATTATCCTGTTTACCACACGGGTTCCGAACGCGATTCTTGTCGAGTCAAGCCTGAGCTTTCTCGGCTTTGGTATTCCCCCACCGGCGCCGAGCTGGGGTGGGATGATCAGTGGCGCCGGGAGTGCCTACATGATAAGGGCTCCATGGATGATCATATTCCCGGGCGTTGCGTTGGCCGCCGTGGTCTACGGAGTGAATATCTTTGGAGACGCGATGAGGGACCTGCTGGACCCGAGGCTAGTGGGTGGTGTCGGACGCTACGGACTGGGGGAGAAAGGAGGAGAAAAGGAAGTGACGAAAAAACGCAAGCCTGGAGCCGGAAGGCTCGACAGAGCTGCAAAGCAATAATGGGATTAGCCCATTTAATAAATCGCTCGAGGAGGATTTACATGAAAGAAAAAGTATTTATTTTGGTACTGGCATTGTTGCTGGTAGCTGTCTTTGCCTTCGCAGGTGGGAAGAAAGAGGTAACACCTACCGCGATGTCTACGGGCGAACCGCAGTACGGTGGGACACTTACCGTGAACAGCGACCGAAGGCAGGATCCGGTAAGCCCCGACAGAATGGCCAGTGGAACCAGCGACCACCATTTTTGGCGAATGGGTTTCCAGGAAATGCCTTTGGTAGGTGACTTCGAAAAGTATGGTCCCAGAGGTACTAACCAGTTCGCCTTTGAGGTGCGCGGTTTTATCCCCTTGACCTACATGAAAGGCCAGTTGCTCGAGAGCTTTGAAATTCAAGCTGATAAGATCATCTGGCACGTACGAAAGGGAGTCTACTGGCACGGGAACAAGCCGGATGTCATGCAGTCCCGGGAGCTTGTCGCCAGCGACCTGGTATGGTGGGTAAACTACCGCAGGCAAGCCCCTGCAGGAAAGTACATCAAGCAGGCGATAAACGACGCGAAGGAGATCGACAAATACACCCTCGAAATTCCCTTTGCAAAGGGCTATGA
>DAOULX010000014.1:0-36506 GCA_034414775.1 Dehalococcoidales bacterium | reverse complement strand
GTCGGGACGACCGTGGCTCCATATCGGATCAAAGAGCGCTTCTACAATATTTCCGTTCGCACAAAGGTGGTTTATGATAGGCTCATTAGCGGCGAAATGAGTAACCGAGCGTATAGCATAGAGGATCTTCATAACGATAGCAGTCTCTTCAACTGAATCCGCCGTCCCATAGAAGCTCGCGGTTCGTCGGCCCTTTGCCCGGTTGTGCTCCGGGCGGTTTCCGCCCGGTAACCGTTCTCCAGATGCCGCGCATGGCCCTGGCCAGAGAGGTAAGTATCTGGTGTTCCAATAGCCAGGGAATAAAAATAGAGGAATACCAAATTTTAATTCGGTATGTCAAGTAAAGTTTTTGCGGGGCGTACAGCTTAATAAGATTTTTTCGGTCTTCGTCCCAAGCTACACGCTGGCTTACCGTGACACTATGTTCAAATATCCGATGGTGAAACAGATTTATCCGACAGAACTTGACACAGGCACCACGACTGATCGCACGAAGAACAATCTCCTGGTCGGCAATCATATCAGTCGGGTGCAGTAGTCCAATTAACGCGAAACAGCTTCGGCGGAAGATAAATCCGGTACCACAGGCACCATAGTTAAAAACGTCCGAAACACTCTTGCCGTAATTATAGCCGGGCGGAAGGTAAACCGGCGATTCACGCTCACCAATCACCCTCGTCCCGCCACAGACCAGCAGGTCCACGTACGGGTGTTCGTCGAGCACACCGACCGCCTGTTCCATAGCTTCCGGGTAGATAATATCATCATCTGGAAGCTGCTTAACGTATTTACCACTAGCTATGAGAATGCCTTTGTTGAGGGCGTGAGCGCCACTCAAGTCAGGCTCAGAAACAAAAACATCAATAAGATCGGCGTTTCGGGCGACGATATCAGCAGTGTGATCTTTAGAAAAGCCATCGACAACAATCACTTCGTCTTCCGGATGGCGGAGACTCCGGAGTCTTTCCAGGGTCGCCTTCAGATAGTCTGCTCTGTCCCTGGTGGTGACAATGAAAGAAACTCTCTTGGGAGATGTTTTTTCGAAAGTGGTACCGTTGGGGGAATTAAACAACTAAAAACCCCTGTTATCTGTTTCTTTTACGATTGCGGCCCTGCTGGCGCGGTTAATAATATAGTCCGCCGCACCAGCCAAATCGTTGGCAACATGTCCCCATTCGACATCGTGGTTTTTTAGTTCTTCAGCGCCGTAGCCGGTCAGTACCAGGATGGTGGCACAACCCGCTCTTTTTCCCGCCTCGATATCCGTCACCTTATCGCCGACTAGGTATGACCACTCCAAATCGATGTCTAATTCTTTAGCGGCCCTCGTCAGCATTCCTGGTTTCGGCTTCCGGCATTCACAATCTTTGAGAAATTCCCCTTGCCCGGCTTCGGGGTGGTGGGGGCAGAAATATAAAGCATCGAAGCCCGCACCCATCTCTGCCAGACTATCCTGCATAGCCTGATTAAATGATATCATATCGGCTTCCTCATAATAACCGCGCCCAATGCCAGACTGGTTCGAAACGATAACAATGATGAATCCATTCTCTTTGAGACGGCGAATTGCTTCAGCGGCTCCGGGTAGAAGCTGAAGCTGGCTTAATTTGTGTGCGTAATGAGGCGGTTCACGGGTGATGACGCCATCCCTATCCAGAAATACCGCCCGTTTCATGGAAAGAGCTCGCTTTCTACTAATTGACATATCACGTGGGCGATGGTAATATGGGCTTCTTGAATTCTGGGGGTATCCGAAGAAGGCACCATCAGCATAAGGTCGGCGGTGTTTTTTAGGTCTCCCCCGGTCTGGCCAGTTAAACCGATGACGAAGATACCTTTACGGCGAGCGGTTGCGGCAGCTTCGATAATAGAGGTTGAAGTCCCGCTGGTGGTGATGGCTATAAACACATCTCCCCGGTTGCCAAGTCCTTCCACCTGGCGACGGAAGACGCTTTCGTATCCGTAATCGTTGGCCAAAGCAGTCAGCAAAGAGGTATCTGTCGTCAGGGCAATAGCGGGCAGGGCATCTCGTTCCATCTTAAAGCGGCCGACCATCTCCGTGGCGATGTGCTGGGCATCCGCGGCGCTGCCGCCATTACCGGCCAGTAATACCTTGCCTCCGGCGCGATAAGCATTGATTATTCGTCGGGCGGCTTCGACAATGCGGTCGGCCAGGTTTTCGGCCACGGCATTTTTGATCCGGGCGCTTTCTTCCAGGCTTTTAATGACTGTTTCTTTCACGGTCTCCTTTCTTGAAACCGATCGCTCAATAATTATCCTCGGGCGCGTAGTAGACTATCTGACTCCCCAGATCGTGAAAAGTGAAAGGTACGTATAGTAACTTGGAAAGTCGGTTTTTGACCTTTTGCCGGAACTCTGGCAGGACGAAAAAGAGAATGAAGCCGCCGCCGCCGGCGCCAAGCAACTTTCCACCCAGTGCACCGGCATCGATGGCGGCATTGTAAATCTCGTCGATAGCAGAATTCGAAATGCTGGAGGTCAGGCCGCGTTTGAGCTTCCAGGCCTCATCCAGGAGTCGGCCGAAATTAAAATAGTCCCTCAACCGCCCGTTGAGTATGTTGATGGCTTGGTCCACCATTTGCATCATCGCTTTGAGTTCGCTGATGTTATCACCGGTCTTCTTAATCTGCTCCGCGGCAACGTCCGAGGCATTACGTGGAAAACCTGTAAAGAAAAGTAAAAAATGTTGCTGGAGGAAGTCCCGCTTGCTCTGCTCCAGTGTTATCGGCTGTACCCAGACCTTACGCGATCCGCCGAACTCGATCCTGTTAAAGCCACCGAAGGAGGCGGCCGTCTGGTCCTGTGAGCCGACATTTTCCCCGATTTTCTCCTGCTCAACTTTAATGGCATCGAGGGCCAACTGCCGTTTGGTGGTTATCTGACCTTTAAGCGAGAAGAGGGCATTGAGAAGCCCCACCGTGAAGGCCGAACTGGAGCCTAGCCCCGACATGGCCGGAAGATCGGCATTGTGCTGGATCTCAACGCCGTGGTCGCCCAGATCAACGTACTTCAGGCACTCCCGAACCGAGGGATGCTGTATCTCGGCGATTGTCTTGGTCTCCTCGCGTTGGGTATACCTGATGCGGTAGTTGTAATCAAAGAATGGTGGCAGGTAACGGCAAATAACATAGCAATACTTGTTGATGGTGGTGCTGAGAACGGCACCACCATACTGTTCGTAGAACGCTGGATAGTCCGTTCCTCCCCCGAAGAACGAGATCCGAAAAGGTGTTCGGCTAATAATCATGACTTACCTCTGGCATCTGTTTTCAGTCCGCGGTTCTCACGGTACCAGAGGAGCGTCTTTTTTATACCCTCCTGTAGCCCGGTCTGTGCCCGGAAACCGAGGACGGCCGCTGCCTTATTCGTATCGATCAGCCTGACGGGTATCATCGAAGGTTTTGCCGAGTTAAACTGTACGTTGGCTTCGGTGAAACCATCAGCCTCAAGCATCATGTGGAGGGCTTCCTTGATGGTGTACCCTTCCCCGAGGCCGATATTCAGCGGGTTATAGATATCCACCTTTTCAGCTGCCAGCATCATGGCATCGATAAAGTCGTCGATGTATATCCAGTCCCGCACATCGTCACCGGTACCCCATACCTCGAAGGGATCATGCCTTTCCACGACGCGGCGGATCAAGGCTGCCATTACGTGTGATGTCTCGAACTCATAGTCGTCGTAAGGTCCGTAGATATTTGAGGGTCTGAGAACGACCGTGACCATAGGGTTTTTTAGCTTTTCGGAGTACATTCGGCAGAGGATTTCAGTATAACGTTTCATCCAGGCCACGCCGAAGTAAGTCTCGTAGGGATCGCCAGCGAAAAGCTCATCTTCTTTAACAGGGCGGTCGTCGGAAGGTGGATAGGCGGCGTTGCTACTGAGCCAGATGAACTTTTTAACCTTCGCGAAATACGCCGCCTCCAACAACTGCGAGTTCATGACGATATTGGGGGTGACGTGTACCAGCGGGGTGGCAGCGATAACAGCAGCGCCGGAGGTACTGGCAGCGCACATGAAGACATAGTCCATACCCTCGACGGCACGGCGGCAATCGTCCATGAGTGTCAGGTCAGCCTTGACATAATCGATCCTTTCACCAAGGATAACGGGCTCCTTTTTGTGAACTGTGGCCCTGACCCTGGCACCCATAGCGAGCAACCGGTTGATAGTATTAATACCGACGAAACCCGTGCCACCGGCTACCAGTACCTTGGCGTCTTTAAACATTTACGATGCCTCCATCCCTTTTAGAAAGTATCGGATGGTCATTCGGCCAGGGGATATCCAGGCGGGGATCGTTCCAACGGATGGTGAACTGGCTGGCGCGGTCGTAGTAGGTGGACTGCTTGTAGTGGAAGATGGCCAACTCACTTTGGACAAGGTGCCCGTTGCCAAACTTGGGTGGTATCAGTACCTGTAACCGGTTTTCATCGGAAAGGTTGAAAGATTCCCACCGGCCATACTGCGGCGAGGCTTCGTCCCAGTTGACCACTACCAGGAAAAACCGACCATACAGGCAAGAAACAAGCTTCCAGGTCTTTCCATCACCATGGAGGCCGCGGAGCACGTTTTGCTTGGATACGGATATATCGTCCTGGACGAACTTGATATTAATCCCGGCCTTAGCATAGAGCTTTTCATTAAAGGTCTCTACATAAGTTCCCCGGAAGTCCTCGAATACCGTCGGGGGCTTTATTAATAGAACACCATCCAGCTTGGTTTTAGATACTTCCATTTCGTATCAGTCTTTGAAGTAATTGACCTTTTTCAAATACTCGTCCTGGTTGTTCACGTACCAATCCCAGGTCTCTTTGAGCCCGTCCTCAAGTGAGGTAGTCGGATTGTAATTTATCATTTTACGGGCCAGCGTTATGTCCATGACCCGCTTGGGAAAGCCGGACGGTTTACTTGCGTCAAATTCGTAATTGAAATCGATAAAGCCGCGCAGGGTCTCGACGAGCTCTTTAACAGAATAGCCCCGGCCGCTGCCCAGATTAACAAAGCCGCCCCCGGTGCCGTAGTGTAGGGCCAGTATCACCCCTTCGGCCACGTCGCGACTGTAGGCGAAGTCCCGGATAGCGCTACCGTTCCCCCAGACAACAACCGGGTTCTCCTTATGATAGATACGGTACATCAATGCAGGAATGACCATGGCGTTATCAGGGTCAAAATTGTCCCCCGGGCCGTAAACGTTACATGGTCTTACGATGGCGAAGTTTTCCAGGCCGTACTGGGTTTTGTAGGCCTGTACCTGGAGTTCGGCCATACGCTTGGCCCAGCCGGGGAACATGTCCATGGGCGGACCTTCCAGGTTTTCTGTCTCTTTGAACACCTCAGCACTGGCGTAGGCGCCGATAGAGCTGGTGTACACTACCTTTTCGATTCGGTTGACACGGCAGGCCTCGAGCATATTGGTGTTCATCATCAATAGCGGCACGAAGAAACTGGCCGGTCTAGCTTTGGTGACCTCAATGGAGCCCTTTATGCCAGCCAGGTGAAAAACGAAGTCCGTAGCCCGGGTGATATCTTTACAGAACTCGAAGCTGGTGAGGTCCCCGAAGATATGCTCGGCGCGATTATCAACTTTGATTTTATCAAGGGAAACAATCTTCACCTTCGCTCCGGCATCAGACAGCATGCGCACCACCTCCCGCCCGATGAGCCCGGTTCCGCCGGTGACCACTACCGTCTTCCCCTGGAATGATTCTGGGATTTTGGCCTCTATCATAGCTCCTATTCCACTACCATGTAAGATACCCGCGAGGCATAACGGTACCTCTTCAGGCTAATGTTATTCAATCCCAACGCCTCCTGTAACGCCACCGTCTCCCCCGGCGAATCGGCATCGTTTAGCTCGTCGAAGCCCAGCACGCTGCCTTTAACCAGGCGGGGGCGTATCGCTTCCAGGCACTTGCGCGTCGGCTGGTAAAGATCGAAATCGAAATAGGCCAGGGCGATAATTGTCTCCGGATGAGCTGCCAGGTATTTATCTATCTCGACATTGGCGTCCCCGGCTACCATCTCGAACTTCTTAATGTGCCCCAGGGGATTGTCCATTTCCTGAAGTTCCATAATCCGATTAAGGTATTGAACGTAGTCTTTGGTGACGCTGTCCGCTCCGACCCGCATTAGCTTGGACTTACCATCCTTGGCGGTCAGCGCCGGGAAACCCTTGAATGTATCGAAACCCACTATCTTGCGGTGACGATTGAAAGGTTCGTAGATGCCCCTTAGAGCGGCGAACAGCGCCGAGTTCTGTCCCCACCTTACTCCGAACTCAATAACGATACCCTGCACGTCGATTATCTGCTGGTAGAGATGGTTCATGAATAGAATCCGGGAGAGGTTTTTGGAGTTCAGGAAAAGGCCAAGATTGCTTAAAACCTCCGAGTCCGGTATCGGACACTCCCGGAAGGTCTTGACTAGTTCGTCCCTGACCGCACCCTCTTTGGTACTCTCATAGCTGATATTGCCCAATTCTAACTTCTTCAAATTGACCTCCCGGCTTATCATTCGTCGCGGACGAAAACAGGGATGGGCTTTTCACCATTGTGCGCGATGACCCACGCCCAATAACGTATTCTCCCCTCAATCAGGTCATAGTCGTATTGGCCGGTTTTATCTGAGCTTTTCTTGACCCTAACCGGTTTCAAGATCTCACCGTTGCTGATATCCCGTGCCAGGTCGGCAGGACTGGGCATAAGTCCCAGCTTGTTCTCCAGCGCCTCTTCCAGAGTACGGTAGACCTGTCGATTGCCCTGCCCACCCGGGACAACGCAAATCCGCTCCGTAGCAACGTAGACGAACTCCAAGGCGAAGGCTTTATCTATCCTGGTGATATCTTCGCCGGAAAGCTGGAAATCAACTGCGCCGGCGTTTTGCCGGACATGTTCGGGGCTGGCCGCCTTGGGGATGACCATTACACCTTCGTGGGAGATCAGCCAGCTCAAAGCCACTTGGGACATCGTCATTCCGTAGCGGTCAGCGATCCGCTGCAACACTCTTATCCGCTCGCCACCGCTGGCCACCTTGCCCTGATCCAGCGGGCTGTAAGCGATAACGGTGACGTGATGAGACTGGCAATAAGGCAGGATACTGCTTTCGATGGTACGATCGAAGAGGTTATATTCCACCTGTACCGAAACAACGGGTATAGAAGGCGCAAACTGCCGCGCTTGTTCCAGCTCTTTACGGGAAAGGTTGCCGACACCGGCGTGCCGGATTTTACCCTCCTTAAGAAGCAGTTCGAGGGCCCGTATCGTTTCATCGAGGGGTACTACGGGATTTGGCCAGTGAAGCTGGTAGAGGTCTATGTAGTCGGTCTTCAGACGGCGCAAGCTGCGCTCGGCTGCCTGGAGAACGTCATCGTATCCATTATGCTCCGGGGAGAATTTACTGGCGATGCAAACCCTGTCCCTGATGCCCATTACGGCTTCCGCAACCAGTTCCTCGGCATGGCCTTCACCATAAACCTCAGCGGTATCGATAAAGGTCATTCCCAGGTCGATTCCCAACCGCAAGGCCTCTACGTAAGCCTCATCTCGTCCGGCCTCCCGAGCCAGATATCCGCCGATACCCATGGTGCCCTGGCCGATGGCCGGTATTAGAGTCTCGGTGTTGCCCAGTTTGAAGTATTTCATGTTCTAACGCCGTTAACCTCTGAGTTTGCTATATAGGCAGGGATAGGAGTGGTGTGTCCATTGGCGATTATCCAGGCCCAGTAACGATTTCGGCCATGAATCAGGTCATAGTCGTAACTGCCGGATGAGTCGTCGGTCGGTACTACCTCTATCGGCCTCAACAGCCCGCCGAGCTTGATTTCTTCAGCCAGGGCCGCCGGGCTGGGTTGGATGCCGGCCGGATTGCGTAATGCCTCATCCAAGGTAGTATATATCTTATGGGTTTCGTCTGCGTCGCGGTCGATCACCCTTATCCGGCCGGTCTGGATATCCACAGGTTTACGATCGAAACCCCGGTCGATGAGGGCGATGTCGCCAGCAGTTAAACGCAGGTCGGCGGCGGCGGCGTTCTCCGCGAGGTGTTCATGACTCATGGTGCAGGTAAGCGTTACCATTTGCGGCTTCGATACCACCCAGGCGATAATTATTTGCGGGACAGTTGTCCCGTAATTATCGGCCAGTGTCTGCAACGTATTCATCTCCGTTTTACTGAGGCGGAGATTGCCCTGGCTATACAGGTTGTAGGCAATGAAGGTCATCTTCTCCTCACGGCAATAGGGCAGCAGGGCAACTTCGGCGGAGCGATTGCGCAGGTTGTACTCGGTTTGGATAGAAACGACTTTCTCGGGTGCCAGGGCTGCCCGGGCATCTTTTATCTGCCTGAGAGCAAAGTTACAAATCCCGATGAACCTGACTTTGCCAGACTGAGCAAGGGCCGCTAATGCTGACATGGTATCTGTCAACGGCACGGCGGGATTCGGCCATTGCACCTGGTAAAGGTCGATATAATCCGTTTGCAGTCTTTTTAAGCTGCCCTCGATGGCACGCTGGATATCGGCGGAAGAGTTGTGCTCTGGCTTGAACTTTGAACTGATAAAGGCCTTGTCCCGGTTGCCTTTGACGGCCTGTCCCAGCAGAACCTCGGCCAGTCCTTCCTCATAGTCCTCCCCCGTGTCCAGAAAGTTAATACCGAGTTCTAGACCTCGGCGTAGGATCTCAATGCGTTTTTGCATTTTTTCAGCGGTAGCGTGTTTCAGGTTCCCGGCGCCAATAGTGCCTTGCCCTACCGCAGATATCTGGATTCCTGTATCACCGAGTTCTTTGTAAAGCATGGTAAAGTCTACCAAATACTTATTTCCCATCCCTCCAGACCGTCGGTATTGTAGTTAGTCTTGCGGGCGGATTTTTCTTTGTCCCCTACTTCTTCTAAGAGAAGATTTTTCATCTGGTTCCGAACGCCGTTAAGTTGATGGGCTAATTTGAGCAACTCGGTATATTTCTCCGGGTCTCTTTGCATCTCGTCTTTGTTATGCCAGATGTGAAGGTTCATCTGTGCCATAGCTATGACGATTCTAATGAGCCGGGCGGATAGCTTCAGTCCCCTCTCCTCTATGATAAGGTCGATATCATGGGTTATTTTCTCCATTTCCCGGGTGAAGCTCTCACGGTTCTGCGGTAGCATGACCTCTTTAATCTGGTTGATAGTCAAGCTGTCAATGAGTTCGGTCAGTGGTGGCAGGTAAAGGCGCTCTTTATTTGCCATAGTATCTCGCTCCAATCGTACCAGCCAGTTCCCGGTGCTCGATATACCAGGCTATTGTTTTTTCAATGCCCTCTTTGAGACCGGTCTTTAGCTCGAATCCCAGCAGTTCCCGTGCCCTAGCTGTGGACAGCAAACGGATAGGGTCGCCGGTAGGCTTCGAGCTATCCCACTCGATACTTGGTGGTTCCGGCAAGCAACTGGCGATGGTCTCGGCTAGTTCTCGAATAGTGGTACCGTGGCCGCTGCCCAGGTTGATGGGTATACATGGTGGCGCTTTTTCCAGAGCAACCATTAGCCAGTCAGCCAGCTCCTCGGAAAAAACAAAGTCCCGGACCACCGAGCCGTCCCCCCATACTATTATTGGATTTTCACCCCCAAGCATCCGGCTTATCAGAGCGGGAATGACCTGAGCTGTCGCTGGATTAAAATCATCATAGGGCCCATAGACATTGGAAGGTCTGACAACACGGACAGCGTCCCAACCATATTGCTGGAGGTAAGTCTCGCCCTGGACCTCACCGATACGCTTAGCTAGCCCGGGAAAACGGTCGTTCTGCTTCGGTAAACCATCCCAGAAGCTGTCCTCTTCCTTGGGGATTGATGATTGAGGATAGCCGCAGATACTGCTGATAAACAGATATCGGCTAATCCCGTTGCGGAAGGCAGCCTCCATCAGGTTCGTCTGGTACCACAGCATGGGCACGAAATAATCGGCGACTTTGCTTTCACCGATGCCCACCGAGCCCTTGATCCCCACCAGGTTGAAGACGTAGTCCTGGCCCTGGGTGGCACCCAGGCAGTTTTCGAGCCTGGTTAAATCGCTGTGGTGGAAGGTTATCTTATCGCCGAAAAGCAACGTCGCGTACTCTGGAGTGTCCATGGAGACCACGGTAACCTCGGCACCAGAGATAATAAGTCTACGGACGAGTGGTATCCCGATGGTCCCGGTCCCCCCGGCAACGAGTACTTTTTTATCATGATACATATGGCTTCATCGCTTTTCTTTTATTTTTTCGGCTTCCAGACTACGAACGAATAACCATCATGGTACAGACTTCCGAAAGACTTCTGCATTTTTATAATATCGATCTTTCCCTCCCCGGCCAATTGCTGTAATCTGGCAAGATAGCCCCGCAAATAGCCCCTTTTTTCCAGGTATTTGGCCGCGACGTAATCGAACAGTTTGTCCTGGTCGTACAGCTCATACGAGGTTTCGATGTTGATGCAGATAGAGAAGCTTTTGTCACGTAAAAACTGTAAAAAGGGCTCGAAATCAGTTCCCAATTGTTCCATTGCACCGATCGTGAAGACGGCGCTACCGGTTGGGATTAACAGTGAGTGATCAGGGGAAAACATATCAAACAATGTTCCTGATAGGTTGAAATGCTGAGTTTCAGCGATCTTTTCTACGATCTCCACCGCTGTCTTCGACCAGTCGAGGCCGTATAATTGCTTATCCGGAAACATTTTGGCCAGGTCCGCCAGGTTCAACCCAGTACCGCAACCGAACTCGTAGATTGCTTGTACATCCTCGAAGTATTTCCGGAAAAGGTAACAACGCAGCACCTTTACCAGGCTTGTCTCGAAGTTGGCGCTGCTCGGCATAACATAGTGGTCTATGAGCCGCATTACTTCGTTGCTCTTAACGAATTTCGGTAGCAACGTGTTTAAATCATATCCGCTGGCGGTGAAATCCTGGAAGTTTTCCGACCACCCCTTCTCCCAGATGGGTTTTCGCTCCGCTCCAACCTTTGCCAGGTCCCCGGACTCTATCGTTTTTAGGGCACGCAACAGGATTGTCTCCGTCTCGGCAGCATTGAGTGGTATGTAAGTCAGATCCATGCCGCTTATCAACTCACGGCAAGTTTCGGGGATATCTTCAACGGTGGTACCTAATAGTCTGGCGAAATCATCTAATGTTAATGTGGATTGCGCCGATATAATACTTCCCTCTTTAAACCAATCCAGAATGCTTTGGCTGACGCTTCCTGGGTCCAGCCCGTAATACCTGTGCATCCATTCCCGGTCCCCGTATCCCGCGCAGCCTTGTTCACTCAATCCGAACCTCCGCAACGGTGTATCACAACCGGCATCGGTCAATATTTCGCTCACGGCACTACCCAGGCCACCGATTATTGAGTGTTCCTCCAGCGTCGCCAGCCGCGCCGACTTGGCGACGAGCGATAGCAGCAGCGTCTCGTTTATCGGCTTAAGGCGGTAAATGTCGATAACGCCGGCGTCTATACCATTCCTAGCGAGCTTTTCAATGATTTTAAAGGCGTGCGGCACCATGATGCCGGTAGCGATGATGGTAATATCACGCCCTTCTTTAAGCAGAGTCATCCCACTGGAAAAATCGGCACTCTCATCGTAAAACTGCGGCTGGATGCCCTTATCGAGGCGGACGTAAACAGGGCCAGCATTTTCATAAGCTAATCGGGCAGTGGCAGCAGCGGTGGCCGCGTCAGCGGGATGAAAAATTGTAATATCCGGGAGCGCCCTCATAACAGCCACATCCTGAAGGGCGTGGTGAGTCGGCCCGTCACTACTGTAGGTAATGCCGGGTCCGGAACCGATGATAACGACCGGCAATTTCATACCGCTGATATCGACCTTTACCTGCTCGTAACATCGCTGTGAGGCGAAGGGGGCGATGGTATAGATGAAGGCTTTCTTACCGGCTAGGCTGAGACCGGCGGCAATTCCGACCAGGTTTTGCTCGGCGACGCCGACGTTAATATACTGACTGCTCAGGTCTGCCCGGAAACGGTTGAGGCTGAAGGCCCCCATATCGGCCGTCAGGAAAACGATATTGCTGTCCCTGGCGGCCAGGCGATACACCTCGTCGAAGAAGGCATCTCTGATATCGGTTTCCGCGATCTTCATCTGCATATTATACAGCCAGTTCCTGTCTGGCCTTCTCCAGCTTCTCTCCCTTGGGCACGCCATGATGCCACTCCAGGATTCCCTCCATGAAGGAGATACCTTTTCCCTTGATGGTATGGCAGATTATCGCCAATGGTTGACGCGAGTGACGGGAGCGAAGGTCCCCGAAAGCTCCCCGAAGCTCGGGAAAGGAATGGCCGTTGATCTCCTTAACCTCCCAGTTGAAGCCGCGCCATTTATCGGCAAATGGTTCCAGGCTGACACTATCTTTGATATAGTCGGTAACGCCCTGGCCGTTATTATCGATAACCGCTACCAAATTGCCGAGGTGCCGCTGGGCAGCGAACATAGCGGCTTCCCACACCGAACCTTCCTGGCATTCGCCATCACCCATCAGCACGACAGTGATGTAGTCTTTACCATCCATCTCTGCTGCTACCGCTAGGCCGGCGCCGATGGCCAGGCCGTGGCCGAGGGAGCCACTATCCACTTCAATACCGGGTATGGCCTTATCCGGGTGACCGCCTAAGTAACTTCCTTCTCGACAGAAAGATACTAGGTCGCCTACGGAGAAGAACCCCAGGTCCGCTAGCACGGCGTAGAGCGCGATGCTTGAATGTCCCTTGCTGAGGATAAATCTGTCCCGCTCCTTCCAATCCGGCCGACGCGGATCGAAACGGAGGATATCATCGTAGTAGAGCATCACCAGGATATCCGTGCAGGATAATGCCCCACCGATGTGCCCTTTACCCGCCGCCGCTACCATCTCCAGTATCTGCCGGCGGACCCATTTGGCTTTGCTGACCAGTTTATCCATTTCGATCAAAATGGCCCCTTGAACCTTTTTTCGTAGCTGTAGAAATCTTCTCCGGAGAGGTCGGCTTCTTCCAGTCCCAACATCTCTTCGATTGTCCTGATGATGTCTACGGCGTTGGCGTAGAAAGAGTTCTCCAGCGGGCGCGTACAGGGGCAGGGGGTGGGTGCGAATCCCAACCTTGCTACCGGGGATTTGAGTTCCGTTAGGCAGACGGCACCAACGACGGCCGCAACCTCGGCGCTGAAGCCACATTCTACCCAGTCGTTATCGGCCACGATGCATCGCCCGGTCTTTTTCACTGATTCTATTATCGTTCCGGCATCGAGGGGGGTTACGGTGCGGGGATCGATAACCTCGATGCTGACGCCTCGTTTTTGCATTATCTCGGCGGCCTTAACGGCCTCGACGGCCATCCACGAGTCAGCTACCACGGTGGCATCCTGTCCTTCACGTATCACGTGTGCCTGGCCGATGGGAATGGTATAGGCTTCCTCCGGGACATCCCCGCTGACATCGTAAAGCAGGCGGTGCTCCATACATATGACCGGATTATCGTCCCGTATGGCGGCAATGAGCAGCCCCTTGGCATCACGCGGCGTGGCCGGGAGGACCACCTTCAGGCCGGGTATATGGGCATAAACTGAGTACATACTCTTACTGTGCTGGAAGCCCTGCCCCCACCCCCGGCCGATGACGGCGCGGATAACCAGCGGGACCTTCAACCTTCCGCCGGAACCATAGGTATAGCAGGAGACCATGTTAGCGAGCTGGTTCATGGCCAGGAGCAGGAAGTCCGCCCGCATGTGGACGTGCACCGGCCGCATCCCGGTGATGGCGGCACCCAGGGCAAAGCCGGTCAGGGCGTCTTCCGATAAAGGCGTGTCGAAGCACCTGTCCGGCCCGAAACGTTCCCTCAGGCCGCTGGTGCTGCCGAAGATTCCTTTATGGTCAGGTACCCCGATACCGTAAACGAACACGGACGAGTCCCGCGACATTTCCTGAGTGAGAGCCTCGTTGATAGCCTGGCGGTAAGTGATTGATCTCATGACGTGAATACCCCGTTGAGTAGTTCATCATCCACGGCGAAGGGAGCTTCCTTGGCCCGCTTAACGCTGTCCGTAATACGGTTATAGATTTCCTTTTCGACGCCGGCTATTTCCTCCTCGCTGAGACCCTGTTTCAGCAGACGTTTTCTTTGCAGGGCGACGGGATCTTTGCGGCGCCACTCGAGGTACTCTTCCCGGGAGCGGTAACCTGCTTCGTAATCTTCGTTGACGCCGACGTGTTCCAGGTAACGATAGTATTTCAAGTGCAGGAAACAGGGCCTCCCTTCCGTTTTAATCGAATCGATAGCCTGACGAGCCAGATTATTAATCACTTCGACATCCGTGGAGCTTGATTTAAGGACCCGGCAATCGAATCTGGCGACGATGGAGTTGATGGACCGGAATCCCTGGCGGTAGTGGGCCGGTGTATGAACAGCGAAACCGTTGTCTTCACAGACAAAGAGCACCGGTAAACGCATCAGGCAGGCGAGATTCAAGCTTTCCCAGAAAGCACCTTCTTCGGTGGCCCCGTCCCCGAAGAAGACGGCTGCAACCCGGTTGTTTCCCTGAGACCGGCTGGCGAAAGCTGCCCCTACAGCTAATGGGACAATGCTGGAGACGATGGCCGAGGTCCCCATGAAACCATGCTGAGGGGCACACATGTGCATCGAGCCACCCTTGCCTTTGAGAAGGGCTGTGTCCTTGCCGTACATCTCAGCGAAGAAATCATCGATGTCTCCGGTCTTGGCCAGGTAAATGGCATGCGAGCGGTAGGTAGCAAAGACAGGGTCGTCCGGGAGCAGCGCGTGGCAGACCCCTGCCGCGATCGCCTCCTCCCCCATGGACATATGCATGGGGGTCTTCATCTCATCTTCCCCGTAATGCTCCTGAATTTTCTCCTCCGCCCGGCGGGAAAGGTACAGGGTCTTGTAAAGGTCCAGACTCAACATATAATCCTCTTTTTTAACTTGGATACCTGTTAAAATGTTCACGCCAGTATTCCAATGTGTCTTTAAGTGTCTTTTCGAATTTTATCTCCGGCCGCCAGCCGGTAGCGGCGGTAAATTTATCAATGCACGGGATCTGAAGCGTTACATCTGAAGGGCGCAGGCGGGCCGGGTCCACCACGACCTTGATATCCTTCGTCGTAGAGAAATTAATGAGAAGCTTCAACATCTCACCAACCGTCATTGTCTCTACGCCGCCGATATTATAGACCTCCCCTGGCGGGCACTTGTTCACCAGCAGCCAGTAGGCCCTGACGGCATCTTTTACGTCTAGGAAAGTCCGTACGCTATCGAGGTTGCCGACCTGAATCTGCGGTGGCTGGTGTCCTGACTCGATGGCCGCTATCTGCTTGGCGAAATTGGAGACGACGAAGACCTCGCCCCGTCTCGGCCCGGTATGGGTGAACATCCGGGTGGTAATAGTCTTTATCTTCCAGCTCAACCAGTACTGGTAGGCCAGCCGGTCTTCGGCTACCTTACTGACGGCGTACGGAGAGGCCGGCCGGAACGGTACGTCTTCGGTTATCGGAACTTCATCTTCGCGTACCTGACCGTAGACCTCGGACGAAGAGCAGATGTGGATAACCGGATCATAAACATCGGCCAGCTTCAGTTCTTTAACGGCTTCGAGCAGGTTGCAGGTGCCGATGACGTTCGTCTGGAGCGTCACCACCGGCGAGGCGTAGCTGAAGGGTACGTACGACTGTGCCGCCAGATGAGAGATGATATCGGGCCGGTGTTCGCTCAAGATTGTCTTCAACGAAGGCAGGTCCAGGAGGTCACCATAGACCAGTGTAATACGGTCGATGACATGCCGGATATTATCGATAGGGGAACGCCAGCGAGCCAGGCCGATGATTTGGGTATCCGGGAAATTGCCCAGCAGGTAGTCAGTCAGGTGACTTCCCACAAACCCGGTAATCCCGGTAATCAAGATTTTCGTCAGCTTGGCACCTTCCTTTCCGTTGATATGATTTTAATAAATGTTACGTTATAATGCGGTAACATTGCAAAATGGGTTAATATCATTGTTTGCGGTGTTTGATACATTTGTAGTATATGAAACCATGTTCACAATAAAATCACAACGATTCGGTAAGTACTCACAAAAAGATAACAAGAAGTTTCCGGTTTGGAGATCATTTGTCTGGCCCCTCCAGAGGAAAAGGCGCCCGGGGCACCTGTGGCAGGTTCGCCTCGCCGGTACGCAGGAGCTCCTCAGCTATTCGCCAGTCGATGGGCTGGTTGATATCGAATCCCTCGTAGTCCTGCGTAAAGAAAGGCATGAGTATATTCCCGGAGATGGACCGTTCTTCCGGGACAAGGCGCGTCCAGGCAATCTCAAGACTGGCGTTCTGGACGTAGACCTCGGGCAATGACTGGTACTGCCGGCTGTGCCAGGGTGTCTCGCCGGGGGGCTGGGGTAACAGAGGAGTCATACGCCCGTCTTTGACGAGCCACATCTTGCCCGGGTGCTGGCTGCATTTTTCCACCGCTCGCAGGGAATCAACGCCTGCCTGGGCCAAGAACTCCCGCCAGGCCCGGCGTATGGTTTCCGCCTGGCGAAAGGGGCTAGTGGGCCGGAGAATGCTGAAGCAATCATAGGCGTGACCTTGTTCGTAAAGGTGCTGCAGGGTGAATTCTACCCACTCGATATCGGGGGAGGTGTCGTTTGCCATGGCTGTGGGACGTAAAAAGGGCACGGAGGCGCCGTAATATTTAGCGATCTCAGCGAAATAGGCGGAGTCGGTCGATACGATGACGTCCTGGAAAAGGCCGCTCTCCAGGGCAGCGGCTATTGTATAGGCCAGCAGGGGGTGGCCGGCCAGTGGCCGAATGTTTTTCTGGCTCAGGCGCCTCGAGCCGGCCCGAGCCGGAATCAACGCCACTATCGTGGGATCAGGCATATTCCCCTAAGAATTCCTCCAGGTTGAAACTGAGCGGTTTTACCACGCCGTCCAGCCCCCGTCAATCACCAGATTGGCGCCGGTCATGTAAGAGGAGGCTTCGGAAAGTAGAAAAATAATCGCCCCGTTGTATTCATCTTCGCGGGCCATGCGCCCGAGGGGTACCCGCGCCGTATAGGCTTTGAGGAAATCGGCGTCCTGGTTATTAAAGACCCCGCCGAAAGTAAGTGTATTAACGCGCACATTCCGGCCGGCCCAGTACGTGGACAGGTAGCGGGTCAGGTTGGTTAGGGCGGACTTGGAGGCCGAATAGGCAACAGGTTTGTAGAATGGCACCCCGGCCTGGCGGCGGTATTCGTAGACATTCTGGTCAGGTGAAACGAGGCCGTAAGTCGAGCAGATGTTAATAACGGAGCCGCGGCCGGCTTCGGCCATCTTCCCTCCTACCACCTGGCAGCACAGGAAGACGCCCTTAACGTTTACCTCCATTACAGTATCCCAGGACTTTTCCGGGTAGTTCTCAAACGGGCCGTTCTCTTCGGCAGGTGCGTCAGGTGGCGAATCCAGCGCGGCATTATTGACCAGTCCGTGCGGCATCCCCCAGGTCTTGCCGATCTTCTCGAGTGCTGCCTCGATGGAATTGCGCTGTGTGATATCAGCGGCAACAAAAAGAAGGTTTTTGTCCCGGGCGCGTTTACCGAACCTCTCCTCGATGACCGGCTCGTCATTTCTTGAATCCAGCACGGCGACCCGGGCACCCCGATCGGCCAGGGCGAGGCAGAACTGGCGTCCGAGCTGGCCTAGCCCTCCGGTAACGACGATTGTCAGGTCCTGTACGGAGAACAAGTCCCCGGCCATTATCCACCTCCCGCCAAGATTGCCTTCTCAATAAGGTCGCACACCTCACGAACGGCGCCGTGCCCGCCCAGTGCATTCGTCCGGTAGGCGGCTATCGGCAGGACGTCGGGGTGGGCGTCCCGGACCACGATCGGCAGGCCCGCCATCCTGAGGCAATCGACATCATTGATATCGTTGCCGACGAAGGCCACCTGCTCCAACGAAAGTCCCAGTTCTTCGGCTAGATTCTGAAGAGCGGTACTTTTATCGGTGCATCCCTGAATGCACCGGATGCCCAGCTTCCGGCTTCGCGCTGTGACGACGGGATTGGTCTCGGTGGAAACAATAACCGTGGTGATGCCGGCCTTTTCGAGCTTGCTCAAGCCCAATCCATCCCCGCGGAAACACCTGACGCTCTCGGTGCCATCCTGTGCAACATATACCATGTTATCGGTAAAGACACCGTCAAAGTCAAAGACAACCAGCTTAATGGCACGTAGCCGTTCGTCGATCGATTTTCGCTCGGCGGTACTCCGGCTATTAACTCTGGCCATAGTCGTTCAGGTGTTCGAAGAGGATGCTCTCATCCTCACTAAGGGCTTTCTTGGTTACCTTTCCGATGACTTTATCGATCTCGTAAGGTGGTAGGCCATCGTTGGGGGATTTTATGTCGATATCTTCTCTGGTCAGGATACGGCCGGCCGGAAGGTCGTGCGCTGCAACAAGCTTTTTACCCATTTTGAAGAGGCCACCAGCCTCATTGGGGAAGACCTTTTTCATGCCATCTCCCATAGCCTGCCGCGCCCGGTGCAGGTCGCGTACCACGCGGGTGAGGCCGGGGCGTTCCAAAGAAAACGCATGGTCGGTGCCTTTCATGGCGCGGTTCAGGGTAAAATGCTTCTCGACAATCCGTGCTCCGAGCACGTATGCCACCAGTGACATGGCGATGCCGCTGTCATGGGCGGACAGTCCGATGATATTGTCCGGAAAGTGTTCCCGGTAGGTCTCAATGATGCCGAGGTCAAGCTCTTCATAGGCGCTGGGGTAAGTGCAGGTGCACTGCATAAAGCAGAGCTGCCGGTTTATGGGCATTATGGTATCGTACGCCCGCTGGACATCGTCCATTGTTCCGCCGCCCGTGCTGACAATAACAGGTTTCTGAAAGCTGGCCACGTACTCCAGCAGGGGCGTGTTCTTGAGATCGCCGGAAGCGATTTTATAGGCCGGCATGTCAAGTTCGTGGAGAAAATCGGCACTGTTGAAATCAAAAGCAGTGGCGAAGAGGGTGATGCCGATCTCTTTGGCGTAACGTTGTAGCTCCCGGTATTCTTCCAGTCCGAACTCGAGTGCCTCGCGGTGCTCTCCGTAGGTCTTGCCGAAGCTGTTTTCGTTTTCGTAGGGCTGGTCGTACAGATTACGGGTATAGAGCGAGCGGTTGTCCCGTTTCTGGAGCTTGGCGGCGTTAGCGCCGCACTCCTTGGCCGCACGCAGCAGTTCTTTAGCTGTTTGAATCGCACCCTGGTGGTTGTGGCCGAGCTCGGCGACAACGTAGCAATCAGTATCATCAGCAATTCGCCGGCCATCGATTGTCAATTCCCTGACCATTTAAATCGCTCCTTAACGCGAGACGGGTTCGTATTTGTATAAATGATAGCACCAAATGTGCCATTTGACAATACTCATGCGTTCTGTTTTGTTTTCAACCTCCAATTTCCCAGGCCATATTTGTGGCTAAAACGACAATGCTCCCAACCCATTGACCAACTACAAATTTGACGGATGTCCATTTGGGCGGATGAAAAGGGTCGGACAAATGTGTATAATTGGAACGAGGAAGGACGGATGACTGAAGGGCTCCGCCATTGTGCTCCGCTAAATCGCCTCCGGGATAAATCATGATCGTCAAAGCTATTAAGAGGCAGCTACGGCACTCACTGGCTTTGAAGAGGCTCTATCTCTGGTACTACACCCGCCGTCGCCAATATCTGACGCCGTGGTCGGAAATAATCGGTGGCGACCGGAAGCGCTGGCAGGATGTCCTGTCAGACGCGGGAACCGGGCCGCATATTCTGGTGGCCACCAGCATCGGGGGGTACCAGGGGGTGGCGGTGCTAGAGCAAGTCCTGGCCGCCGGTCTGACACTGAGAGGCACCAATGTCCATGTTCTGCTCTGCGATGAGGTGTTGCCGGCCTGCATGTACTGCCAGATCGGGCTTTACCCCGAGACAAAGCAGTTCGTGCGATACGGCCCCAGCCGGGACCTCTGTAAAAGCTGCTTCAAACCGGCTGCGACTGCTTACCGGCCTTTTGGCCTGACCGTTCACCGGTACAGCGATTTCCTCACCTCGGAGGACCGGCGGAAAGCCAGGGAGATCTCATCCGCATTACCCGTGGAGGAGATTCCCGATTTCAGGCTGGACGGGATGGCGGTTGGGGAGCACGCCCTGGCCGGGGCGCTGCGATTTTTCGCCCGGGGCGCCCTGGAGGGTGAAAAATATGCCGGGCCGGTGCTCCGGCGCTATCTCGAGGCGGCCTTGCTTACCGTTTACGCTACGCGACGCCTCATTGGTGAATTTGATTTCCGCTGCGCCGTTTTTCACCACGGCATATATGTACCCCAGGGCATCATCGGGGAGGTGTGCCGCCATAGGGGATTACGGGTGGTCAACTGGAATCCGGCCTACCGGAAACACTGTTTTATCTTCAGCCATGGGGACACCTACCACCACACCCTTATGTCCGAGCCTGTTTCCAGCTGGGAGAACATCACCTGGAGTTCGACGTTGGAAACGGAACTGATGGACTATCTCAAGAGCCGCTGGAAGGGTACCAATGATTGGATATGGTTTCATGAGACTCCCCAGGAAGATCTGGACTGTATTTCTAACAAGACTGGAGTCGACTTCTCGAAGCCGGTCATCGGCATGCTAACCAATGTAATCTGGGATGCCCAGCTCCACTACCCGGCCAATGCCTTCCCCAGCATGTTAGATTGGCTTCAAAAAACAATCGAGTATTTCTCCCGGCGGCAGGAGCTTCAGCTGCTGATCCGCGTCCATCCTGCCGAGATAAGAGGGGCGATACCGTCACGGCAACTCGCGGTGGATGAGATAGGCAAGGCCTTTCCTGAGCTGCCGAAGAACGTCTTCATCATAGCCCCGGAGAGTGAGATCAGTACCTACGCGGCGATGGCCCCTTGTGATGCCATAATAATCTACGGGACCAAGACCGGTGTTGAGCTGGCCAGTACGGGCGCACGCGTCATCGTAGCCGGTGAGGCGTGGGTACGCAACAAAGGTATCACCCTGGACGCTGCTTCGGTGGACGAGTACTTCAAGTTGCTTGACCGCCTCCCGCTTAATCAGCCCCTGGACGAAGCCTCAGTAACACGGGCCCGTCAGTATGCCTATCACTTCTTTTTCCGGCGTATGATTCCGCTGGAGTTCATGGAGCCCACCGGTGGTAATCCTCCGTATCGGGTGCAGCTAAAGGCCCTCGGCGGGCTGGCCCCCGGGAGCAGCCGGGGACTGGACATAATCTGCGACGGTATCCTGAAAGGTACGGACTTCATCTACCCGGCGGAATTGGAAAAACACTGACGGGATTGTATTAGGGTTTCATGGAGAGGCAACCTCATAGACCTGCGCGTCCCCGCTACTGTAGATACGGCTGGCATGGGCCAGGACCTTCCGGCCGAATTCAGATTCCGGCAGATTGATATAGGTACGCGGGCCTTCCCTCGAGGCTACCACCAGTCCCTGCCGCGCGTTTATAGTCCTCAGGTAGATATAGGCATAATCCGAAACTGTTTCCGTATCTCCCCAGAAATCCTCCAACCTCAAGCTGGGCTCAACGAGCCAGGTTGTCCCGTAGATATCCGCCATTACTCGGTGGTTTTCAGCTATATTGGACAGTAACCACTCTTTAGCTGAAATTTCCATCGGATTATAGCGCGGGTTATCCAGATCCGGATTCAAGGCCATCGAAGTTACCTTTCCCCCGGTCAGTGAGTAGACCACTCCTGTGTTAAAAAGGAAGTATGGAACGACTATAAGGATGCCCACCAGTTTGAGAAAAACGGGACTGGTGTAAACACGCGAAAGATTCAACGAGACCAGACGGCGTAACCAACCCAATACATTTATGCCGCCGATGATGCAGTAAGGCGATAGGAACATGAGGGCTATATGGTAGAATCGGCCGATGTTGAAATTCATCGAAAAACGCGGCAGGATTAGGCACATGGCCAGGAGTACCAGGCTGACCAGAGACATGGCGATAAATAGGAGTTGAAACCTGGACTTGATGAACCTGAGCGTGACTCCGGCTACACCAATGATAATAAAAAGCTGGATAACATATTGGAGGACCAGGAAGACATTCCTTGGCGCGGAGATTATTTCCGGCTGCGCCAGACCTATCGCCATGAGAGCGGCGGCTTCCCTGCTTTCGACCACAAACAGATCTTGAAGGTTGTTTATCGTATTAACGCCAATGTTGACCAGCGAATTAACCGGGGATCCACTGCCAATATACATGTACCAGGCAAAACAAAAGACTATCATCAAGAAGATCATCGTCGTTGTCAGGGAAACGGCTGAGGTATCGAGTGAACCCTCCTCGCTACCCCTGGAAAACCTCGTCCGGACATTGTCCCACCGGTTGTTAAGATAACGGTTTCGCAACAGGACGAGTAAGAAAGCGCTAATGACAAGATAAAAGAGGAAGAAATAGGCTAGGCCATAGTGAGATACGACGATCGCCATACCGAAAACAACCAGGAGCAGCCTCTTTTTGCCGTCTGTCATCGCATTATCGAGAAGTGCCATGACGAACAGGCCGAAAAACACTTCAGCAATCTGCTGACGGCCAAGTTGCGCCATATCGGAGAAAAAGACAGAATAGGAAATAAAGAGAAAGACTGCCAGAAAACCGATTCGTTCGTTGCTCTGCCGACGAAATACCTGGAACAGGGCCAGTGGTAATAACGAAAAAAAGACGGGGTAGACGATTTTAATGATCCAAACGGAATCCACGCCGAGAACAAGCGAATATGCCGGTGCCAGAATGACAACGCTCAACATGGAGTTCACATTGGACCTTAGGTCGGCATTCCAAACGCCGTTGGACAGCACCTGTGATTGGAAATAGTGTTCGTGGTGTATATCATATCCCCATAGGTAGCCGGAGATCAGAGACCAGTGCCAGAGGAGGGCGATACTAATCATGACGATAGCTAAGGGATACAACGTTGGGGGGATGAACCGGTTGAGGCCGATCAGGATAGCCACCAGAGCGATTACACCGAGTGCTACCAGCAGTAGGGTATTGTCTCCGTATGCGTTAACCATGTAAGCGCCCAGGATACTGAGGAGGGGCAGCATCACCAGCAGCATGATTGGAGGCGAGACGATCCCCTTCCAGGCAAAGGGGGGTCGGGCAACCGGTTGGTAAGGTTCCTGCCTTTCCCTGAAGTAGGCGAGAGCACTCAAGCCGATGACGACCACTGCTAAGGTAATGGTCAAGGGGAGGGCGGCGATGGGACGGTTGATACCGAGGGAGGGATAGACCACATTCATGAAGAGTCCCAGGAACATCACCAGGGCGATACTTATTCCGACGGCGTAAAGCAGGTGGTCGATGAAACCGAGCTGGCGGAACTTTAGAATCCGTAAAAGCAGCAGGCCGGGAACGAGAGTAAGGAAAGAGAAGCCGACTATCTGACGCAGGAAGGGGATATCCAGACCGATAGATCCAAGGATGACCAGCACCACGGCGGCGGCACTGATCGACATCATGAAAATGACAAACTTTTTTATTCCCATTAAGGTCTTCCCTTTATGTTTTCCTGGCGGTCCACCTGGTACAAAAACTCCTTTTCATACCCTAATGGTTAACCAGATTATAGCATTTTATTGTGTCCAGGCCAAGGCCATATGGCAATAAAATCACTATATGGTGACAATTGGCCACGTAAATTGACTACCTTAAGGTTGGTTTGTGGCGTCTTACTTGTCGGAACTGAGGGCCTTGATGTGCCGCGGTATGACGTTCGTTCCGGTATGCGGAGCCGTATCGGCGACGTACTCATGGTGGAACGCTATGGCGGGCCGGCGGCAGATAACCTGAAAACAAAACAAGTTCCTGGGATGATGTGGATTGCCGCCGGGACTTTAGCGAACTATTCCGGTAAGTCTGACTCGAATTTTTTCACTCTTCGGCGCGTGTGGCATCTGGCTCCACCGGAGGGGGATTCTCCTTTTCGTTATCGGCAAAATTTGCGGACCTCTCATAGAAGTCACGCACTCTGGCGACATCATTGAGCTTCGAGAGTATGACGGTCACCTCCATCTTGCCGCGTCCTATCGGATAGTCGCCACTCCTGATGATAGCGTTGGGGGCAGCTTGTTTGAGATAGTCGCCGATTTCCTTAATGAGATCGAGTTGGATTTCCCGGGCCGGGGCACAGACAAGGTAAAGCGCCCTGGCGGCATCCTCCGGTTTACAAAGATAAGATACCTCGCCGATTGCTTCGTCCATCGCTCGTATGCCCTGACTCGTTTTCGCATCCGTTTTTCCGAAACCGCCGGGCAGAATCGAGGCTAAACCTATCGGCAGGTCTACATGACCGCTCCCCACCACTGTCCAGCCATTGAGCGTTTGAATGATATCACCGGCGTCGAGCAGCTTGGCTCCGATGTATTTCCGGCGTTTCTCGGCCCCGGCACAGAGCAGGTTGTAGAACGGCTCGACGATGGCCTGGTTGATGTCCGAGAAATCGTTTTTCACGATGTCATCATCTTGGTACGTCTCATTATCGACCAGAATCACGGCGTCGGCGACCGATGCGACTGATTTCAGGCAGACAGCGGTATTGTAAACGGTTCTTTCCTCTTCCTGTTCTTCATCAACGAAGGGGAGGACTACCATGGCGTAGACTATCTTATCTCGAAAGCGTTGCTTGATACGCTGCACCAAGACGGGAAGCGCGCCGGAGCCGATGCCTCCTGCCGCCCCCGCGATGACCAGAATCGCATCGGTCTCAAAGAACTGCCTGACCTCCCTGATTTCCTCCATGACTGAATCGGCATGTTCCTGCATAACCTGTGCACCCTGCTCATTATCTCCCTTGACGCCGAGTCCGTGGAGTTGCTCCGCCCCGATCAATATACGGTGCTTGAAGTCTGCCTTGATGGAGGAAAGACTGATTAAATCGGATGTGTCCGCGCTCACCGCGAAGGCCCCGTTGACTATCTCGATTCCGCGCTGGCTTTTCGCGCGGTGATTCTGCCGGTTGAACTGGTCGGCAATCCTACCGCCGCACTGTCCTAAACCGATGACCAGTATTTTCATTCAAATTCACCTAAACAGCCATTTCATTCCGGCATGTTTTTTTCGAGCCTAGAGCTTTCATCTTCGTAAACGTCAGCAAGAGCGCATGATGAGAATGGTGGCCAGGCTCGCGGCTGCAATTAATAACACTGCGATGATAAGGAGGAGATAGAGCAGGTGGCGCATCGTCAACCGAAACGTCAAACCACTCCGGATGTCTGGCCGAAATTGTTCGCTATCCTCATCCGTGGCTTCATAGGAATCGGCTTCCTCCTTGATATCACCGGGAACTTTTTCCGGAGGCAATCCGCTCTGTTCCACCCATTGTTGATACAGTTTCTGTTTCCTTCTTTTTTCAAAATAACTTGTCATCGCATTCTCTACCTTGGATATTTGCCTAATATTATATCAGGAAATTATAATACTTTCCTGCATATGCTTCTCTCTTTTGTCTTTGATTGCCATCGCTGAGTTTGACATACCCGGCAATAATGGTTAGCATGTGCAGTGCGTGTGTTACTCTGGCGAGAGTGATTGGCTGGATTTGTTGCGCATCGGGTTCGATTGGTTATGTTGCTGGAAGCCTGGGAATACGTACAACGGCGTCCGGATTTACTCGTCGGTTACATTGCCTCCCACCTGTGGATAACCTTCGTGGCGGTGGCGTTGGCTATTGTTCTCGGCGTTGCCATCGGTATATATATAACCGGTAAGGGCCGCGAACATCTCGCCGATTCCATTCTCTATCTCGCAGAGATCATGATGACGGTTCCCAGCCTGGCCCTTTTCGGTCTGCTCATGTTGATGCTGGGAGCCATCGGTCTGAAAGTCTTCGGGTTCTTGCCCACTGTCATTGCCCTGGTCATCTACGGGCAGCTGCCAATCATCCGGAATACATACACCGCTATCAAGTCCGTCGATCGGGCCATGATTGAGGCCGGCCGGGGAATGGGCATGACCGAGCGTGAGATTATCCTCAAGATAGAAATCCCGCTGGCGATTCCCGTCATCATGGCCGGCGTCAGGAACGCGGCTATCCTGCTTATCGGCATCGGGACTATCGCCGCCATTATCGGCGCCGGAGGACTGGGGGTGCCCATTTTCCGGGGCGTCCGGAACGCCCGGGCCGACCTTATCCTCGTCGGTGGCGTCACCGTATCTATCATGGCTTTCACTGTAGATGGCCTGATGGCTTTACTGGAACGGATTGTTACCCCGAAAGGGATCAAGATAGGAAAATAGACAATTGATTAAACTGGAAGACGTTACCAAAATATATTCCGACGGGACGAAAGCCGTTGACGGAATCAACCTGGAAGTCAATGAGGGTGAGATATGCGTTTTCCTGGGTCCCTCGGGATGCGGCAAGACTACCACCATGAAGATGATTAACCGGCTTATCCCCATTACCAGCGGTAAGATTTTCATCAACGGCCGGGACAATACTACACTGAAGGCCAGCGACCTGCGCCGTGAGATAGGTTACGCCATCCAGGAAATCGGCCTCTTCGTCCACATGACGGTGGGCCAAAACATCGAAACCGTTCCGGTACTCAAAGGTTGGAGCAAAGAGAGGCGGCGCGCCCGTGCTGAGGAGCTTCTAAACCTTGTGAGGATGAACCCTGCTGACTTCATCGATAAATACCCTGCCGAACTCTCCGGAGGCCAGCGCCAGAGGGTAGGCGTGGCCCGTGCCCTGGGGGCGGACCCACCGATACTCCTTATGGACGAGCCCTTTGGTGCCATTGATCCTATCAACCGGGTAGAACTTCAGAGCGAGTTTCTCAAAATCCAGCAGCAGATCAAAAAGACCATTATCTTCGTTACGCATGACATTTATGAAGCAATAAAAATGGGTGATAGAATCGCCCTTATGAAGGACGGCAGGCTGGTTCAGTATGATACGCCCGCCAATATACTCTATCACCCCAAAGACGAATTTGTTGAAGGCTTTGTCGGGGCTGACCGGGCCCTGAAGGGATTGCAGCTTATCCGCGTGAAAGACGTGATGAGGCAAGTGACATCAACCGAACTGAAAGATATCGTGGCATTAAAAGAAACCACCACCGACGAGAACTCGGTCCTTAATGAGGCGCTCTCTTTAATGCTGAGCAGCGGATCAAAATCCTTACCAGTTGTCGATAATAAAGGTAATATCAAGGGAACGTTGACCATGGACGCTATTCAGGAGGCCTTGCACGAGGCTATTCATCGTAAGGAGGAGGCCGGGGATTGAGACGCCGCATCGTCCTTATTTCTATCTTGGTTATTCTCATCGGGGTGACCATCGGGGTGACCAGTGTCGGCCGGGTAGGCATCTTCGACATGTTCACCTATACCGATATCTTGGTGTCCTCTGTTGACCATATGATGATGGTAGCCTGGGCGTTATTGTTCAGCATTATTGTCGGTACCTTTATCGGGGTCATCCTGACCCGCCCCGGGATTTCGCGGCTATCGGTCCCCATTATTGGATTGGTCAGTATGGGGCAGGCCATGCCGAGCCTGGCGCTAATCGCCATAATCGCCATTCTACCGTTGACTTTCTGGGGGATTATCAACTTTGGATTCAATCTGCCGACTGTCATTATTGCCCTGGTTATTTACGGCCTGATGCCAATACTGCGGAATTCCTATGCCAGTGTCAACAATATTGACCGCGCCGTCATCGAGTCCGCCGAAGGTATGGGGATGACTAAATGGCAGATATTCCGGCGAATCGAGCTGCCGGTGGCGCTGCCGGTTATCGTTACCGGTATCCGGATATCCGGTGTAATCACCGTGGGTACCGCCGAGCTGGCCGTCCTAGTGGGCGGTAAAGGTCTGGGAGTAATCACCTTCACCGGGGTGGCCGCCCAGGAGCCTCTGATTATTCTTCAGGGGGCCGCCCCCACGGCTATCCTGGCAATATTACTCGGTATTGTTTTAGAATTCATCGAAAACAGGATTACGCCGCGCGGCATGAAGATAATGGCCAGAAACGCATGAGGGGAGGTGATAACAGGAAAAAATTGGATTTGATAATCGAACTTGATTTTTTGTGAAAAATAAACAAACGGAGGTGAATGTGCGCAAGATTGTTTTATTGGGTTTGGTTCTTATCATCGGACTGGCACCTATCATGGCGGTCGGTTGTGCCCAGGAAGCGAAATCGGTAACGGTAGGCTGTAAGAACTTCACCGAGGAATACATCATCGGTCAGATGCTCGCTCTAGTGCTGGCGGAGGAAGGCTTCGAGGTGGAGCTGGTATCGGACCTGTCGACCGAGGCTCTCCGGAACGGAATGGAATCCGGTGATATTGAAATCAGTGCTGATTATACGGGCACGGCTTGGATGACCCATCTTGGTCACGAGTACACGCCGGGCATGGACAACAACGAGGTCTACCAGAAGGTCGCCAACGAAGATGCCGGAAACGGCTTCACCTGGCTCGACCCGATCTGGAACAATAACACCTATGTGCTCGTTTCCTGGCCGGATTTCGTTCAGGATCACGGGCTGACCACCATTTCCGACCTGGCAAATATGTACAATTCGGGGGCTACCGATATTGTCACTTTCGTGGGCTTCGAGTTTTCCACGCGGCCGGACGGCCTCCCCGCTCTGGAGAAGCACTATGGCTTCTCGGTACCTGAAAATGCCCTGAAAACGGGCGGCCCAGGGACATCCCTGCTCGGCCTGGAGAACAGAGAGTGCAATGTGGCCATGGCTTTCGGTACCGATGCCGTTATATCCAAGAATAACTGGCATGTCTACCAGGATGACAAGGCATTCTGGCCGCCTTATGACCTGACGCCCTACGTTCGGACTGAGACCCTGGAAAAATATCCCGAAATCGAAGATATCCTTAATAAGCTCGTTGCTACATTCCCTGGCGGCGGCCAGGACGCTACTCCGGCTCTCGTTGCCGAGGGACAAAAGGTCTGGCAGGCCCTTAACGCCAGGGTGGACATCGACAAAATGGAACCCGATGAGGTAGCCCGGGAATACTTGATGGAGCACAATCTGATCAGCGAATAGAAATCCTGTTGATATTCGGTACCTGTCATCAGAGGAGGGGAGCCGAATGCTCCCCTCCTTTTTTACCGTTCTCAACGGTCTGCCAACTATAAATCGGGCTCGTTGGTCATCCGGCGCCCTCACATGCGAAGATATTCATCATCCGGAAGGGAATTTGGTGATATCATCCACCGGAATTAAATGTATGCTCTGTTACGAAAGTGTTGTTTTCCAGCTACAATTTAGATTACGGATCAGCGCCTGCCCAACAGGAGGTGTGTAGGGAGTTATCATGGAAAGATATCTTTTAGAGGGGGAGGAAATACTGGCTCAGGCCGGTAACTTTTATGCCTCCAATAAGCGATTGCTTAGATACAAGAAGCACCTCACAGGTGAGGAGTTGGACGATATTCCCTATTCTGATATTACCTCCGTAAGCCTAGTCCGGAACACCCGAAGAAGCTTGATTAAGGCCGGTGCGATTATCGCCGTAATAGGCATCTTTGCCCTTTTGACCCTGATTACCACCAGGCCCTTCCTGCAATCCACATCCGACCTTTTTCGCACCGCGTCAGCGAATCCGGCTATCCAGGGTCTTCCCTTAATAGGCCTGGATTTAACGTCATTATTGGCACCTTTGATTCCTTTTAGTATCGTCATCCTTTCCCTGGGGATTGTGCTGATAGGTCTGGGACTTTTTCTGCCTCAGGTTTTCATCCAATTCCGTACCCCCGGACTTTCAAGTGAGGCCGAAGCTAAATTCCGCCTTGGAAACGTTAATAACGAGGCCAGCTTAAACCTGATCCGTACCGTCAGACAGCAATATTTGATAGAAGAAACGGGATTGATTTGTGTTCGACCGCCGGGAAATTTAGGAAATCAAACCTCTTACCAAAAAAGTTCCTAGCCAAGTTATGCCGGTTGGTAGTCAGCCTCAGGCCAAAATCCCCGGTAGCGTACCGTAGTTAGAACTCTATCTCTTCCTGTCGCGGCTATCGGACGCTATCAGGAAGGTTTACCCTGATTGTTCCCTCATTCCGAGGATCTTGATTTGTTACGCGGAAGCGGGAATCCAGGTTATGCTGGCCTCACCGCCTGGCCCCCTCTCCAAACTGAGCGTAAATCCCCACGAAGGTCATTTGTTTGGAGAGGGGGAGAAAAAAATGAGAGGGGCTGGCGCCCCTCTCGAGCTTTAGATCTGGTCGATATGAGTTAACAAATAAATAATAAAAGACCCAGGTAATATTGACAAGAATAAAATACGCGTAAAACCGGTAATCCCCGCGTTTGCGATTATGTCGATTAAAATATTTTCGGCCACTATCACAACGAATACGGCCAAACCAAAAATTAGCAGTTTATCCATTCCATCTACCGCCTCCTAGCACTTCGTATAGCCGCACGCCAGGCAGTGGTAGCAGCCCTCCTGGTAGACGAGCATGTTGGAGCACTCGGGGCACTGGCCGGCCAGGTTCTTGGCCAGGCCGTAGTCCTCCAGCTGGGGCTTGTCCTCGCTATCGATGTGTTTCTCCAGCACGCTGGCGATGGCGTCGGCGCAGGAGAGGATGGACTTGCCGTTCTCCCAGGCGATTGACGGGCAGCGGATGCCGCGGAGCTGTTTGACCACCTGGGCGACATCGACACCGGAGCGCAGCGCCAGGGTTATCAGGCGGCAGATGGCCTCGAGCTGGGCGATGGCGCAGGCCCCGGACTTGCCCAGGGTGGAAAAGACCTCGAAAATCCCCTGGTCGTCGTGGGCCACCGTGATGTACAGGGAACCGCAGCCGGTATTGACCTTGGTGATGGTGCCCCTGGTCTCGGCGGGTCTCTTTCTAGGGGCACGGCTGATCGGTACTTCCAGGGCCTTCTCCTTCGGCTGGCCGGTGGTCAGTACCTGGGCATCACGGGAGCGATCCCGATAGATGGTGATGCCCTTAAGGCCTTCCTCGTAGGCTAGCATATAGGCCCGGGCGACGTCATCCCGCGTGGCCTCCTGCGGGAAGTTAATCGTCTTGGAAACGGCGTTGTCGGTCTGTCTCTGGAAAGCAGCCTGCATCCGGACGTGCCACTCCGGGGTGATTTCATGGGCGGTAACGAACAGCTTCCTGGCGTTGTCCGGCACGCCCTCGATGTCGCCGAGGTGGGCGCCTTCGGCCAGGTTTTTCATCAGCTCCTCGGAGTAGAAGCCGCCGTTCCGGGCCGCCTCTTCGAAATAGGGATTGACCTCGACGAAGGGGGTGCCGTCGAGGACGGTCTTGGTATAGCTCAAAGCAAAGAGGGGCTCGATGCCGCTGGAGCAGCCGGCGATCATGCTGAGCGTGCCAGTGGGGGCGATGGTAGTGCGGGTGGCGTTGCGGACACGCGGCCCGTCGGGGACATCGTAGACGCTCCCTTCGAACGCGGGAAAGACACCTCGCTCATCCCCCAGCGCAACCGAGGCCTTCGTGGCCTCGTCATTGATGAACCGCATGATATCCCCGGCGGTCTCCATAGCCTCAGTCGAGTCATAGGAGATACCCAGCATGACCAGCACATCGGCGAAACCCATGATACCCAGGCCGATCTTCCTGGTCCTCTTCGTCATGTCCTCGATCTGCATCAGGGGGAACCTGTTGACGTCGATGACGTTGTCCAGAAATCGGACAGCCGTTTTGATGGTGCGCGCCAGCCTGGGGTAATCGATTTCGTACGTCTTGCCCTTTTTGCGCACCATCCGGGCCAGGTTGATGGAGCCCAGGTTGCATGACTCGTAGGGGAGGAGGGGCTGCTCGCCGCAGGGATTGGTGCTCTCGATTTTGCCCAGGTGGGGGGTGGGATTGTCCTGGTTGATACGGTCGATGAAGACGATGCCGGGGTCGCCGGTGCGCCAGGCCATGTCAACGATCTTATCGAAGACCTCCGCCGCATTGAGCTTGCCAGCAGACTCGTTCGTGTGCGGATTGACGAGGTTGTACTCGCCGCCGGACTTGACCGATTCCATGAAACCTGACGTCAGCGCCACGGAGAGATTGAAGTTGGTCAGGGCATTCGAGTTCTCCTTGGCGGTGATGAACTTGAGGATATCCGGATGGTCGATGTTGAGGATGCCCATGTTGGCGCCGCGCCGCGTCCCTCCCTGCTTGGTGACATCGGTGACAGTATCGAACGCCCGCATGAAGGAGACCGGGCCACTGGCGACGCCGCCGGTAGAGCCGACCGTGTCGTTCTGCGGTCGGAGGCGGGAGAAGGAAAAGCCGGTGCCGCCGCCGCTCTTGTGGATGAGGGCGGTGTACTTGACGGCGTCGAAGATGGACTCCATGGAGTCATCGACGGGGAGGACGAAGCAGGCGGAAAGCTGGCCTAGCTCCCGGCCGGCGTTCATCAGGGTGGGGGAGTTGGGGAGGAATTCGAGTTCCGTCATCATCCGGTAGAACTCCTCCTCGGTGGCCTTGACATCGGCGGCGGGATCGTAGTTAAGCTCGGCGGCGGCAATAGCCCCGGCCACGCGGCGGAACATCTCTTCCGGTGTCTCGATGACATTGCCCTGCTTGTCCTTTTTCAAATACCGCCTTTCCAGCACGTGAAGGGCTGTCTGGGTGAGTTCAGCGGTGGTGACGGGCTCGCTAGAGATTCTGATTCCGGTTTCGCTTTCCATGCTGGCTTTGACCTCCTCTTCTGGTGCTGGCTTTTCCGCGTTAAGGACTTCCATGACCATTACCTCGATTTCGGCTTCGGTGGGCATACGGCCGGGCAGGTTCTGACGGCGGGCACGCCGGTCGACCAGGTCTTCCATGCCCGGCAGGGTTGGCAGGTAGGCCGCCTGCGCTCTTTCCAGCCGCTCGATGACCTGAGTCGTCAACCGCTCTACGAGCTTGCGGTCACGGATACCCATGGCTTCGGCATTAGCGAAGACGATACGGGCGATCCGGCTGCGGTCAACGGGGGCTGACCTTCTGCCCCACTGGTTGGCACTCACCGCCGCACCCTCCGCAGGGTCTTCCACGTTGTCGGGCTGACCTCGGGCGGGATGAGAGGCAACTGATCGGACGAAGGAGCCGGCGGATGGCTGGCCAGCGTATCCACTTCTTCTTTGAGGGAGCTAATATCGGCAAACTCCCGGTAGACGCTGGCGAAGCGGATGTAGGCGATATGGTCCAATGCCCTCAGATGGACCATGGCCCGATCGCCGATGGCGCTGCTGTGGATCTCATTGCCGCCCAACTGGAACAGGTCGGCCTCGATGTCATCGACGAGATGTTCCACGGCGCCTTCTTCGAGCGGCCTCTTCTCACAGGCCTTCTGGATACCCGCCAGCAGCTTGTCCCGGTCATATTCCTCGCGGCGCCCGTCCTTCTTGATAACGAACAAATTGGCCGGCTGTATGCGCTCGTAGGTGGTGAAGCGGGACTCACAGCGCAGGCACTGGCGCCGGCGCCGGATACCATCGCTGACGTCACGCGAATCGATCACCTTCGATGCATCATACCCGCAATAGGGGCAATTCAACACGGGCCTCCACATCCTGTTGTGTTAGGACTTATATTAGACACAACATATAGTGTCGTGTATATAGGTGGATTTGTCAATACCCCCGTAAGTTCGGGTCTTAACATTTTTTACATATTCTTCTAACAAATGTTATGAATTCTCCAATTGGCTCAAGATATACGAAATCCCTCTTTCGTCTCCTCCTCCCCGCGTGGAAGAGGATTAAGGTGGGGGGGTATTTAATGGTCTTTTCAACCTCACCCTACCTCTCCCATCAAGGGAGAGGAACTCGGTGTCCCTCCCCCATCCTGCCTTTACCCCCCTCCACAGTTAAGCTATGATTATTCCAGGGAGCTGAGGCATGAATTTCGAAGAATCTCTGGAATACCTTTTAAGGTTTGCCGACTACGAGCGGCTGCCGCGCTCCGGAATAGTCTGGGACATCAAACGTATCGAGCGTTTGCTGAAGCGCCTGGGCGACCCCCAGTACGCCGCCCGGAATGTTCACGTCGCCGGGACGAAGGGCAAGGGGAGCACCGCCGCCATGATAGCCGCCATTCTCCAGCAGGCAGGCTACCGGACCGGACTCTATACATCGCCGCACCTCCTCGCCTTCACCGAGAGGATAAAGGTGGACGGAAAGCCTATCGCCGAGGCTGACTGGGCGCGCCTGGTCGAGGTCATTCGGCCCCACGTCGAAGCTGAGAATGCTCTCGGCGACCTCGGAGAGTTGACCACGTTCGAGATCCTGACGGCGATGGCCTTCCTCCATTTCCGGGGCCTACGAACTGACTACCAGGTAATCGAGGTCGGGCTGGGGGGGCGGTTGGACGCCACCAATGTTGTTCGACCGCAGCTCTGTGTTATCACTTCCATCAGCTATGACCACACCGACGTGCTGGGGGATACCCTGACGCAAATTGCTGGTGAGAAGGCCGGCATCATCAAGCCGGGGGCGACCGTGGTGAGCGCGCCGCAGTTCCCGGAGGCGATGGCGGTCATTGGGAGGGTCTGCCGGGAAAAGCGAGCGTCGCTGGTGAAGGTTGGTCAAGACGTGACCTGGCAGCTGGACCGGTTCGATGAAACGGGACAGGACTTCCAGGTGAAGGGGCGGCTGGATGAATACGCCCTGCGCATACCGCTGCTGGGGGAGCACCAGGTGGAGAACGCGGCCAACGCCGTGGCGGCGGCGGAGGTGCTGGCGGAAAAGGGGGCGAGGATAGGTGCGGCGGACATCGCGGCCGGACTGTCGGGAGTGGACTGGCCGGGCCGGCTCCAGGTACTACGGCGGCGGCCGTGGCTGGTGGTGGATGGGGCGCACAACACCTACTCGATGCGGAAGCTCGGGGAGGCGCTGCGGGACTATTTCCGCTACGATCGCCTGACGCTGGTGCTGGGCTTTTCCGGGGATAAGGACGTCCCGGGTATGGTAGCCGAGGTTGTAAAAATCACTAGAGACATCATTCTGGTGGCTTCCCGCCATCCGCGATCAGTCAAGACGGCGCTACTGGTGGAAGAGTTCAAAAAGCACGGGATTGAACCACGGCAGGCGGACAGTGTGAGTAAAGCGGTAAAGCTGGCGCTGGCGTCCGCCGGCCCCAACGACCTCATCTGCGCGGCGGGCTCTGTTTTTATCGTGGCGGAGGTTATGGAGGGGGTTTAATCCTCCCCTCCACCACCACATCATCCCCGCTTCTGTAGACCTTCTCGAAGGTCAGCGGTATGGCCTGGGCCACTTCCTGTATATTCAGCTCGCCCACGGCGTCGGTACCCCGACCCATTATCTTCGGCGCGATGATGGCGATTATCCGGTCGGCCAGTCCCGCTCGCAGGAACGAGGTGATTACCGCCGAGCCTCCCTCAACCAGCACCGAGGTTATATCCCGCTGCCCCAACAATTTCAGCAACGCAGGCAAGTCCACATTCCCGGGAGTGCTGGCCGGCACCATCGCCACCTCAATGCCCATCTCGCGTAAAGCAGCCAGTTTTTCCTCCTCAGCAGCCGGGGTGGTGGCCAAGAGAGTCCGGGCGGCCTCCTGGTGAGTCAGTACTGTCGCTTCCAGTGGTGTTCTCAGCTTCGAGTCCAGCACGACCCGCAGCGGATTCCTCCCTTTCACCAGGCGTACCGTCAGTTCAGGATCATCCGCCAGTACCGTGCCGACGCCCACCAGGATGGCATCATGCCGGGCACGGAGCCGGTGCGCCAGCTTCAACGACTCTGCCGAGCTTATCCAGCGCGAGGCACCATCGGCCGTGGCGATCCTCCCGTCGAGGGTCTGAGCGTACTTCACCGTCACTAGGGGCAGCCCGGTGGTACGGTGTTTGATATAGGCCTCGTTCAAGGCCCGGCACTCCACCTCCAGGACGCCGACGGTAGCAGCGATCCCCGCCTGTTTTAGCTTCTCAAGTCCACTTCCGCTGACCCGTGAATCCGGGTCGAGCATGCCGATAACTACCCGGTTCGGGCGGCTGGCAATGACGGCATCGACGCAAGGGGGCATCTTTCCGTAGTGGCTGCAAGGCTCCAGCGTGATATAGATGGTAGCACCGGTCACGTCACCAACTATACTTTCCAACGCGTTGATCTCGGCGTGTTTGCCACCGAAATAATGGTGGTACCCCTGCCCGATGATACGGTTGTCCTTAACAATAACCGAACTGACCATTGGGTTCGGGCTGGTTCTCCCCAAGCCGCGACGGGCCAGGCGTAGGGCCAGGCGCATGAACCTTTCATCGGCTGTTGGATCAATCACGGGCACAATGACCTCGAAGCTTGTCGGTGTTTGCTATTATAGCGCAACACCGGTCCTTTGACAAAACAGATCAGCTTGCGTGGTCAGGTTTGATTTGCTAGAATTAGGATTTAGAAGCCTTTAAAGCTTAGACACGGGCCGTTAGCTCAGTTGGTAGAGCACCTGACTTTTAATCAGGGTGTCGCAGGTTCGAGACCTGCACGGCCTA
>DAOULX010000013.1:0-38552 GCA_034414775.1 Dehalococcoidales bacterium | reverse complement strand
GTCGCCGGGCTGGAGCCCCGTCTTTTCGCCGATGGACCCCGGGGCCACGCGCCCGACGAAGGCGCCGAATATCGGAGTGCTGCTGCCGCGGCGGCTGGCATTGCCGACCGCCAGCCCGAGCCGAATACGGTGCCCGTTACCCGGTCCGGCGGCAAGCAGGTCCTGGAGCCTCCCCCTATCGAAGCCAATCACGGCGTTGCCGTTGATGATGATCACAGGCACGCCCAGCTGGCCCGTGATCCTGACCATTTCCTCGGCGGCCGTCTGATCGCGGGAGACATCGAACTCCGTATACTGCACCCCTTGCCCGTCAAGAAAACTCTTGGCCTGGTGACAGTACCCTCAGGTCGGGGTCGTGTAGATTTTTACGTCCATTACACGCAGTTTCCCGTTAGGACTGGCTCTCTTCGTCTACTTCAACTTCTGGCAGTTTCGGGAGGGCAAGAGGATTATTGTTGCGCTTGACCGGTTTCATAGGGTTGAAATCCGGAAAGGCGTTGTAAAAGTCTTTGACAGCACCGCAAAATTTGCACTCCCCCCGACTCATCGGGCCGTTGGCTATTTCGATCATCCAGAAATGATGACAGGTCTCCTCGGCTGTTTTTTCCGGTACTCGCTCTTTAACGTTATTTCCCATGAAGCACCCCCATTTACGTGCTTATAAGAAATTTTACTTGAGGTAATTTCTCGTGTATGCGACTTATGTCCCAAACAAAAGTACGGCTAAGAGAGTTTTAGGAGGAGAGTAAAAAGCTGTAATAAAAATGAAATATCGAGGCTGTTTAATTTAGTTCTGATCTTCTTCGACGACTATTTCAAAGGGGCAGCTAATAGCCCCACTGGGGCAGACCAACTCACAGAGGGTACACCACACGCATTCTTCTACCTCGATAGCCTCGATAACCTCTCCGATTATTTGCAGGGCGCCGCAGGCGCAAATTTCCACGCAAAGTCCACACCCCGTACACTTCTCCCGGTCGATTATCGGCATCTCTCCCATGAACACCTCACCACGCTTAAAATTTAAGCATTCAAGCCGCGTTCTGTCTGCGACATTTCTCTCATCAATCCACTCCCGCCTGTTCCCGGAGGACCTTCTGGCTGGTGATGATAATGCGGTTGCGTTCGATCTTGATAGCGCCGATACCTTCCAGAGTCTTGAGAGACCTCCCCACCATTTCGCGGGCGGTCCCAATTATCGCCGCCATCTCTTGCTGGGTAAGGCGTGGCCTTTCCCCCGAACCGGGATCATGGCCGACATATCCCAGCAGCATCTTGGCGACCCGGCTGGTTACATGCCGGAAAGACAGGTCTTCTACCAGGGAGACAAGCTCGTTCACCCGTCGGGACAGCACCTGAACAATGTTGATGGCTACCTGGGGGTGCTCCCGGATGATAGCCCTTACATCTTTCTTCTTGATACCGTAGAGAAGGACCGGGCCCATGGCCTCGGCGCTGAAAAGATTAGCGCCGTCGTCCAGGACGGGCACATCATTGAACGATCCACCCGGCCGGATGATGTGGAATATCTGTTCCTTGCCATCAGCTGAGGTCTTGAAGATCTTGATGACACCCTCCGCGACAAAATACAGTTCCTCTGACGGCTCTCCCTCGAAGACAAGAATATCACCGCGGTCGGCCTTCTTCTCAAATACATAGCGTGAAACGGCCTCGATTCCCGTTTCGCCTAATCCTGAAAAATAGGGCTCCGACTTTATGAAATCATCCCGGATCATCATATCAAGCCAGTTGCTTTCCCCGAATCAACCGAAAATACTGCTAGATTATACCACTAAGGAAGAAACAAAGACACCATGGGAGAAGAAAATGGCGTGGCATTTGGTCTGGAAGATGCCGTTTCCCGCTAGTTGGGAGTGGAAAAGTAATAGCCGACCCCCGGCTCGGTGAGGATATATTGGGGTCGTGAGGGATTCCGCTCTATTTTCTGCCTGAGATGCGAGATATAAATCCGTACGTAGTCCACGTCGTCGATGTATTCCCAGCCCCAGACATTCTCCAGGACCTGCTGGTGGGAGAGGACGCGGTCAGCGTTTTTCACGAGAAGAACCAGGAGACGAAACTCTCGCGGTGTCAGCTTCCGCCGTTCGCCGTTAACGGTGACCTTGTGTTCTTCGACGTCTACGGTAAGATAATCGTTTTCGAAAAGCACTTTTTGCTTACCATATAACCGCGCAAGGTTTTCGGTACGCCTCAGAGCCGCTTTTACCCTGGCCAGCAGCTCCCGGTTACCGATAGGCTTGGTGAGATACTCGTCGGCACCGCTTTCCAGTCCCCGAACGACATCCTCTTCGGACTTATGACGACCGGTGAGCATGATAACCGGAACGTCACTGACTTCACGGATAAGGCGGCAGGTCTGCCAGCCGTCGATCTCCGGCATAAAGACGTCCAGCAGGACCAGCTCAGGCTGAATCTCGTAGACCAAACGCAGAGCTTGCTGACCGCTACTGGCCTTAACGACCCGATAGCCACTAGTGGTTAGAATGGAATCGAAGAGTTTAAGGTGGGCAGGTTCGTCATCTACCACCAATACTTTCCTGGTCACTGCTTCTCCTGACTAGTTCATGAGCCCATTACGGTTACAAACTTGCCACACTGCCTCACGGCCTTTTTTAACTCGAGTGGGAGTTGGCCGTTTGGAAAAGCCTTATGTACAATATTAACACTATATGGGCCAGCTGGCAATATGTAATATTGCCGATTACTTTTGTGGTGTATGCAACGAAGGTAAATGAAGTACCGGATTGACCATGTCCGCAGTTACCCTGATGAAGTAGGACTGCTAATCGTGTGGAAGGCTATTCCTGATCATGCGGAGTGTTCAGATAACGACGGAAGGACCTCTCCATGTAAAAAATAGCCACTTCCTTAGGTTCGAACATCAAGGGGCCACCTGGAGACTCGCTCTCCGCTCGAATTTTCCCCTGCCGGACCCATCGACGTACTGTCTCGGGGCTAACATCAAAAAGAGAAGCGACATCGGCAGTCGTCAGCTTGTTGGGATCACTGGATTCGCTTTGTGTATTCATGGAGTTTTACCATTTTTGTGAAGAGATTCTCTCCGGCGGCAGGTGTACTCCGAACCAGTGGTTGAATACCGTACCGGCGGCTGCATCGGCCACGATTTTATCACGGACTTCCTCGTATTGGCCCTGGTACTGGGGCATCTGTTCGCCCGATTCATCGAATACCATCACCATACCATTTCTGGTCCTGATAACAGTCCTAATCATCTCGATTGGGCCTTTCGGAAGCATGGTCCTACTTCAATATTAAAAGATGGGTATTAATCGGCTATAAAAATGTCATTAAAAAAGCATAAAAAAACGGGCCTGATTTGTGTTCGGCTGGTGATTCTGCCTATAATATTATTGTCCACAGGTACGGGAGAACATGAGCCAGCTTATTGAAAAATTCCAGAGAGCGTCTTCTGGCGCCGCTCCGCTGGGTTTCCGGTCCGTCCGCTCCTCCGAACCGGTACCCAGGCTGCTGCTTATCGCAGGATTACTTAACACCTTGCCCGATAATCCGGTTGACTACATTGCCGGTGCTGACGCAGTTATGGTGCGAATGGACGGAGCCCCTGACGAAAAGGCCATCCGGAAATTCACCGAATCCCTGGGCCAGATACCCTGGGGCCTTTATCTGGAGGATGACAGCGACGGCCTTATTGAGAAAGCCGGGGAGCTCGGGCTGGACTTCGTTGTGTTTTCCACGGCCGGCCGGGTTGGCGCCCCACCCCGGGATAAAAATGTTGGCAAAGTCCTGGAAGTAGAGTCCGCGATGGACGACGGTCTGCTGCGGACTATCAATAATCTTCCGTTGGATGCCGTTTTAGTCTCTGACAGTCCCGGGAGCGGCCCCCTGCTCTGGCACCAGCTGATGATCTTCCAGCACCTGGCAAACCTCTCCCCCAAACCCCTCATCATCCCCATACCGATAGACTCCTCCGCCGACGAGCTGAAAGCTCTCTGGGAGGCAGGGGTCGATGGAGTCCTCGTCGTGGCAGATATTAAAAAGCCGGATGGACTTAAACCGCTACGCGAGACTATCGATGGACTGCCTCCCCGAACGGCACACAAGAGCGGTCAGGCGCACGCTCTGCTACCCCGCACCACTGGAGAGGCCAGACCGGCAGCACCCCTACCTGATGAGGAAGAAGAGGAATAGGAACAAGCCCACCCTACATCTTCATCTGGACGTGGGGTGATTCAAACCTGTTCCAGACGAGCGGGCCGTGCGGCACTCCGGCCGGGATTTATATCCCCGTGGCCGTGTTAAAGGTTATCGATTACCCGCCCATATGGAAAGCTACCAGGTATTTCTCGTAGTCTATTCCTGGCATAGCCGATACCTCCGCAGCGACAAAGCTCGCTTTTCGCTTATATCAGCTCCGCATCAACAACAGTGTCAAAAACGTTTGAATTATCTTTACACCCTCACAACCCCGGTGATGTAACGCCGTCATTAAATGGAATCAGATAATGGACAACATCATAGACGGGGAAAACCGTCAATAGACTCAAAGACCAGGCAGAAGCCAGAAGTGTCTCTAGACTCCCTGAATCATCTGGTAGGATTTGCCCTCGGAGACAATGGCCGGAGCGATGACCATCTCTGCGTTGTGGAACTCCTGGATGTTGGCGGCACCGCAGAATCCCATGGCCGTCCGCAGCGCACCTACCAGGTTCTCAGTACCGTGGGTAGCCGAGGTCGGCCCGAAGAGTAACTTCTCAAGCGTCGTCGTCGTGCCTACCCTGATACGCGTCCCCCGTGGCAAAGCGGGGTGAGGATGGGACATCCCCCAGTGATAGCCACGTCCCGGGGCTTCTTTCACCTGGGCAAAGTTCGAGCCGAGCATCGCAGCATCAGCGCCGGCCGCAAAGACCTTGCAGACGTCCCCGCCGCCGCGGAAACCGCCATCGGTAATAATCGGCACGAACCTACCGGACTCCCGATGGTACTCGTCACGGGCGGCGGCACAGTCGATCGTAGCCGTAATCTGCGGCACCCCCAGTCCGAGGACCTCCCGGCTGGTGCACGCGGCGCCGGGGCCAACCCCGACGAGCACGCCGGCAATACCGGTCCTCATCAGTTCCAGGCAAGCGTTGTAACTGACACAGTTGCCCACGATGATGGGCATGTTGACCTGCTGGCAAAGTTCTGAAAATATCAGTCCGCGGTAGCTCTTGGATATGTGGCGGGCGCTGGTAACGGTGGACTGCACGACCAGGATATCGCCGCCGGCCTCGGCCACTATGTGCGCCAGGCGCTTGGTATTGGCCGGTATCAGCGATACGGCGCAGACAGCGCCGGCCTTTTTGATAGCGGCTATCCTCTCCGCGACGAGGTTTTCGTTGATAGGTTTGGTGTATATTTTCTGGAGAACGGAGGTCACTTCGGCATCGGGGGCTTTGGCAATCTGTTCCAGTACTTCATCGGCGTTTTCATAGCGGGCCTGGATGCCGTCCATGTTGATTACGGGCAAACCACCCAACTGGCTCATCATGATGGCGAAGTTGACATCCACCACGGAATCCATTGCAGAAGTTAACAGGGGAATTTTAAAGGTAAAATCGCCAATGTGGAAATCGGTATTGGTCTGGTCCGGGTTGATGGTAACGTCCCCGGGGACGATGGCCACTTCATCGAAGCCGTAGGCACGCCGGAGTTCTTTGAACTTCGGAGCGGCCGTCTCACTGCACATCTGTGCTATTCATTATAACAAAAACAAAAAAAACAATGCAACAATGTTTGAATATTTGACAACTTGCCCGGCAATAGCTATAATTCGTTCGCTAAATCATTATCGGGGAGGCGGCATGTTTTTATTCTTTATGATTTTCGGGCTGATCCTCCTCATTGCGGGGGGCGTCGGGCTGTTCTACACCTACACCAACATTGTAGCGGGGGCACCCCTCTGGATGTTCGGCACTATAACCTTCGGGACTTTCGTCGTCCTGGGTATCGGTGTATTGATTTTCCTGGCTATTTTCAACTCCGAATTCGACTAATTAAGAGCCGGAGTTTTTCTTTCGTCGTATCTTGGACCTCTCGTCCGGAGCGATGGCACCCAGTTCAAAGCTAGACAGCGTGACGCGTGCCGTTCTATAATATTCAGTTAGGGACTCGGTGAGATGTCCGTTCTTTTCGTTGTGGCTACCCCGATTGGCAACCTGGAGGATATTTCCTTGCGGGCCATCCGCGTGCTACGGGAGGTAGAGCTCATTGCGGCGGAGGATACCCGTAAGACGCGGCGCTTGCTTGCGGCTTATGATATTAAAACACCGATGACCAGCTACTTTGAGCACAACAAGCTCATAAAACTGGATTCCCTCCTGGAATACCTGGCCAAAGGAGACATCGCCCTGGTCTCCGAGGCCGGTATGCCGGGAATCTCGGACCCGGGCTATGAGCTCATCGCTGCCGCCGGACGCAGGGACATCCCGGTTGTCCCCGTTCCGGGGCCTTCGGCAATAACCGCGGCATTGGCCATATCCGGGCTGCCCACGGACAGGTTCCTCTACATCGGTTTCCTGCCGAACCGCTCTACCGCCCGCCGCCGCCTGCTGGCCTCGTTGGCAGATGAGCCGGGCACCCTTATCGCCTTGGAGGCACCGCACCGTCTGGCTGCGTCGCTGGAAGACATCCTCATGGTCCTGGGTGACCGGCGGATAGCGGTCTGCCGGGAACTGACCAAACTCCACGAGGAGGTCTTCCGTGGTACCATTACCGGGGCCAGCCGCCATTTTACACGGCCCAAGGGAGAGTTCACGCTGGTTATAGAAGGCCGGGGCGCCGTGAAGAAGCCGGAAATAACCGGGGAGGTTGAGAAGCAGTTACACCGGATGTACCTGGCGGGAGCCAGCGCCAAAGAGGCCGTGGCCGCCGTATCTGGTGCCACCGGTCTGCCGCGGAAAGAACTGTACCAGACCTGGCTCCGGCTGAATACGGTCTGGGACAGGAATAAGGGCGGCAGTTAAAGATAACGTTTATTAGTTACCAAAATAATTTCACAGTAAAAAGAATCATAATTACCCGATAAAGGAGACGATAATGCGTCGCGGCTGTATATCTCTGGGCGAAATAAAATGTGACGAGTGTGGCAATCCCATCCCCTATCCCGACCGCTACCTTGCCGTCGATGAAAAGGATGGTGTCGAGGACGAAGAGGGCGAGACCAAACGCTATTGTCTCGAGTGCTGCTTGAAGAAGGGCTACGCCCGCTACAAGGAAGAGAAAGGCGAGCGGGTACTGACATTTTTTTAGTATTTAGTTCACAGTAATTAGTTTTTAGTCTCCCCTCTTCATGAAACTAATTACTAACAACTAACAACTGACAACTACTAACTACTATGTCCGAAACAATATTTATCGGGGTTGCCTGGCCATACGCCAACGGCTCACTGCACCTGGGGCAGATCGCCGGTGCCTGCCTCCCGGCGGACATTTTCGCCCGCTACCACCGTCTCAAAGGCAACCAGGTGCTTATGGTGTCCGGTTCGGACCAGCACGGCACCCCAGTCACCATCAAGGCCGAGCAGGAGGGCCGCTCCCCGCAGGAAATCGTCGATTTCTACCAAAACGAGTACCTCGATTGCTGGCAGAAGCTGGGAATCTCGTTCGACCTTTTTACAACTACCGGTACCCCCAATCACGCTCAGGTCACCCAGGATATCTTCTTAAGGCTTCTCGAAAATGGCTATGTCTACCGGGACACCGTTTCCCAGTTATATTGTCCCCACTGCCGCCGGTTCCTGCCGGACCGTTACGTTGAAGGTATCTGTCCCAATTGCAGCTCCCCCGGCGCCCGTGGTGACCAATGTGATGCCTGCGGCAAGCCGCTGAATCCTACCGAGCTTATCGAGCCCCGTTGCCGTGTCTGCGGAACCACCCCGGAACTCCGGGACTCGGAGCATTTCTTCCTCAAGCTGAGTGCCTTCCAGGAAAGGCTGGAAGGGTGGGCGGGTCAGCAGGCGCACTGGAGACCCAATGTACTGGGACTCACCCAGCGCTATCTCAAGGAAGGCCTGCGGGACCGGGCTATCACCCGCGACATCAGCTGGGGCGTGCCGGTACCGGTGGAAGGCTTCGAAAATAAGCGCATCTACGTCTGGTTTGAGGCCGTCATCGGCTATCTGTCTGCCTCCAAGCAGTGGGCCACGGAACTGGCCGGGAATGCAGACAAATGGCATGATTTCTGGGATAAAAATAACGGCGTCAAAAGCTACTACTTTATCGGTAAAGACAATATCCCCTTCCATACACTTATCTGGCCGGCCATGCTGGAGGGCTACGGCAGCCTGGCGCTGCCTTACGATGTGCCGGCCAACGAATTTCTCACCATCGAGGGGAAAAAAATATCCACCAGCCAGAACTGGGCTGTCTGGGTGCCGGACTATCTCTCACGATACGACCCGGATCCCTTACGCTATATACTTTCTATTAATATGCCGGAAACCAGCGATACCGATTTCTCCTGGCGAGAGCTGGTCCGCCGCAACAACGACGAGCTGGTGGCGGCCTACGGTAACCTGATCAACCGTGTGCTGACCTTCGTCTACCGAAACTTCGAGGGTAAGGTGCCGGAACCCGGCGACACCACTGAGGCGGACGACGTCCCGATAAAAAATGCCGACAACTACCTGGAGCAGGTTGGCGAGCTACTCTCAAAATGCAGCTTTAAACAGGCCATCATGACGGCCATGTCCGCCACGCGGGAGGCCAACCGCTACCTGGACGAACGGGCCCCGTGGAAAGTCATCAAGGAAGACCGGCAGGCGGCGGGGAATTCTCTTTGGACTGCAATTGTAGTTATTTCACGTCTAAAGACAATGTTCTATCCCTTCCTTCCCTTCAGCTCGCAAAAGGTGCACGAATACCTGGGTTTCGATGGCTCGGTTGAGGAACAAGGTTGGCGGCCGCAGTCCCCACAACCGGGGCAACCGCTGCGCCAACCACAGCCGCTCTTTACCAAGCTGGACGAGAGTGTTATCGACGAGGAGACCCGACGAATTGGAACTTAATCAGATTTATGCGCCCATCCAGGCAGACCTCGACCGCGTCCGGGATACGCTGAGGTCGATCTCCCACGTCGATAATGCCTGGCTTTCCGGCCAGCTTGATTACCTGGTAAAGGAAACCGGTAAAGGAATTCGCCCGGCCCTCACCCTGCTGGCCGGCAAGTCCCACCTTTACGACCTTAACTATTTACTGCCCATGGCGGTTTCTGTTGAGTTGATGCACACCGCCACACTAGTTCACGATGACGCCATTGACAAGGCCATGACGCGTCGCGGGCAGGCCACCATCAACAGCATATGGGGCAATGAGATAGCTATCCTCATGGGCGACTACCTCTTTGCCAAGGCCGGTGAGTTCGTCTCGGATACCCAGACCCCACGTGTCATTAAGCTCTTTTCCCAGACACTGGGCACCATTTCCAGCGGTGAGATAGGCCAGTTTCGCGGGGCGTTTCGACTGGAAAGGAGCCGCGATAACTATTTCCGCCGTATTTACAGCAAGACCGCCTCGCTCTTCTCCCTGGCGACGCAGTCAGGGGCTATCTTGAGTCAGGCTCCGGAAAGCGTGGTGGCGGTCATGAAAAGCTATGGTGATAATCTGGGTATCGCCTTCCAGATCGTCGATGATATATTGGACTTCACCAGCACCGAGGCGATTATGGGCAAACCGGTCGGCTCGGACCTTGCCCAGGGTACGTTAACGCTTCCGTCATTAATGCTCCTGGAACGCTATCCTGAAGATAATCCCATCCAGAAGCTCTTCGAGACGAAAAACAATGAAAATGTGGCCAAGGCCATCCAGATGGTCCTGGATTCATCAATTATCGATGATTGTTACCAGATAGCCTGGGAGTACCGTGACAGGGCCTGCGACCAGCTTGAATTGCTACCGGATGAAGTCAGTCGCCGATCCCTGCAGGACCTGGCCGAGTTCGTGGTTAAGCGAGATGTTTAACCGTGATCAGTCGCCCTCGTACATACTACCGTCGGTATAGGTCTCCCTCTTCCGGGTAGGCAGCGCTTCCTTGAAACGGTCGATAATGTACTGGCTGGCGGCGAATCCCTCCCCGCGATGCTCCGCAGCCACCGCCACGACCAAGTTGATGTCCCCCCCTTTCAGTATACCGATACGGTGGTGGATCGCCACGGCTTTGACCGGCCATTTCCGTCGGGCCTCACCGGCTATCTCCCGCAGTCTATCTTCCGCCTCACCATCGGGATCGGAATATTCCACGGAAATGACCTTTTTACCGCGAGAGGTCTCACGGATAAGACCGACATACGTAGCGACACAGCCACTGGCGGGCGACCGTACCAGGTCAACCACAACTTCCGGGGAGATAGGCTTATCCGTTATCTTGATCATGGCCAGCTAAAGCGGGAGACAACGGGAATCCGGAAATACCGACGTTTCAAATGTCCAGTATAGCCAACAAAGATCTTGTCCGTTGTTGCTCTCTAGTCGGAAGGGGCGGGGGTCTGTTTCGGGACAAGCCGCGGGACGCCCGGCGCTTTCTTGGGCTGGAGAATCGTCTCGCCTTCGCCGACGGGTTGAACCGGGGCGGGGATGGTAGTCTTTTTAACACGCTTCTTGGGCCCGGGAATAGCCAGCGACTTGAAAACTTTTTCCAGCTCCTCGCCTTCGAGGGTTTCCTGCTCGATGAGCTTCTCGGCCAGGGCCTTTAGTTTGGACTTGTTCTCCGTCAGCACTCTCTTGGCGGTGGCATAGGCCTCATCGATAATCTTGTTTATCTCGCGGTCTATCTCCAGAGCGAACCTCTCGCTATAATCCCGCTGCTCCGATATCTCTCGACCCAGGAAGACCATCTCCTGTTTATTACCGAAGGTCCTCGTGCCCAGTTTATCACTCATGCCGAAATCGGTCACCATACGCCGAGCGTATTCGGTCACCTTTTCGATATCGTTATGCGGCCCGGTCGACCTTTCGTTGAAGATGAGTTCTTCAGCCGCATGGCCGCCGAGAGACATGGCCAATGTATCTTTCAACTGAGAGCGCGTGGTCAGGTACCGGTCTTCATTGGGCATTTGCTTGGTATAGCCCAGGGCCATGCCGCGCGCCACGATGGAGATCTTGTGGACGGGATCGGCGTTGGGCAGCATCCGGGCCACCAGGGCATGCCCCGCCTCGTGATAGGCGATCACCTCTTTCTCTTTGGGACTGATCTTGCGACTTCTGCGCTCCGGTCCCGCCAGCACCCGGTCAACCGATTCCTCCAGTTCTTCCATGCCGATCGTCTTTTTATTGCGGCGAGCTGACAGAATGGCCGCTTCGTTGACCAGGTTGGCCAGGTCGGCCCCGCTGAAACCCACGGTCCCCTTGGCCAAGGTTTCCAGGTTCACCGACCTATCTAGCGGTTTGCCATTGGTGTGTACTTTGAGGATAGACAGCCGCCCGTTGATATCCGGCCTGTCCAGAACCACCCGACGGTCGAACCTGCCGGGACGCAACAAGGCCGGGTCCAAGATGTCCGGCCGGTTGGTGGCCGCAATAACAATAACACTGGTGTTGGTATCAAATCCGTCCATTTCCACCAGGATCTGATTGAGCGTCTGCTCCCGCTCGTCGTGACTGCCACCCAGCCCCGCACCACGCTGACGTCCGACGGCATCGATTTCATCGATGAAGACGATACACGGCGTGTTCCGCTTGGCCTGGTCGAAGAGGTCGCGGACGCGGGAAGCCCCGACCCCGACGAACATCTCGACGAACTCGGAACCGCTGATGGAAAAGAAGGGTACGTCAGCTTCACCAGCCACCGCCCTGGCAATCAGGGTCTTGCCGGTACCAGGCGGCCCGATGAGGAGTACGCCTTTAGGGATGCGCGCTCCCAGAGACTGGAACTTATCCCTTGACTTGAGGAAGTCCACCACTTCCTGCATATCCGCCTTGGCCTCTTCCACTCCGGCGACATCGGCAAATGTAACGGTAACCCGGTTGGCTGGGAACAGTCTCGCCCGGCTTCTTCCGAAGCTCATCGCCTGGTTGTTGGCGCCTCGCGCCTGACGGAAAAAGAAGAAAAGCAGGAATGCAAAAAACAGTATCGGCAGGATGCCGAGTAGCAGTCCACCCCAGTCTATCCCGCCCGATGCTTTAATTTCGTATCCATCATCGGGGAGGATGAGACCGAGCTCTCTGAGATCAACGATGGTCAAGGCGCCAATGGCTGTCTCCAGTTCTTTTCCGTCGATGGTGGTAACGATCATCGTCTCCTCGTCGATCTCAATCTTGTTGATCTCCTTGTTCTGGGACATGGTGATGACCTGACTAAGTGGCACGTCCTCGGGGGAACTCGAACTCGGCGCCAGGATAAAACGGAAAAACAGGATCGCGGCCAGAAGTATTATGATGTATATAATGCCGTTACGCTTCCAACTCGATTTCATAGCTTGCCTCGATATATCGGACTTCGGTTTCTTTCCTAATTATACCATAAAATATGTTAATGAATAGTTAAGAAAAGGTAATTATAGGCAAAAAGTACGAGCATCCAAGAGTGACCATCGCTCGCGGCTGGTTAACCACCACCGCTCTCGATGATAGACTATTCGGACAGACACGGGGATGTAGGCACCTCCGCCGGGCCTGCAACGCTAGGCGTACGCCATTTCCGGCAGGCATTCCCGCACTTCACCGGCAGCCGCCATTATCCTGTCGAACTCGCGTACGTCCCGCCGCAGCAGAGCCAGGCAGGCCTCGACGACTTCTTCATCGTAGACAATGCCGGCTCCACGGGATATTTCCGCCAGGGCCGGTTCTAAACCGAGGGACGGACGATAGGGCCGGTGCGACGCCATGGCCTCGACGGTATCGGCCACGGCTAAAATCCTGGCCTCCAGTGAGATATCCTCGGCCATGGTTCCCAGGGGATAACCGGAGCCATCCAGCCTTTCATGGTGTTGCAGGACCGCCCGAGGTACCGGCCAGGGAAAATCTATCTTTTTCAGAATATCGTAGCCGGCCCGTGAGTGCTTCCTGATGACATTAAACTCGTACGGGTCCAGATTGCCGGGCTTATTGAGGATAGCGGTTGGAACGGTAACTTTTCCGACATCGTGGAGGAGGCCGGCAACACGCACCCCCATGGTCTGCCACTCGGTATAGCCCATCTGCCCGGCGATGGCCGCCGCCAGTTCGGCGACCCGCCGCTGGTGCGCCGCGGTATAGGAGTCGATTGCCTCTACCACCAGGGAGAGAGAGTGAATAACTCCTTCGATCGTCTTCTGCATTCCACCCTGCGTCAACTTCAGACCTTCATTGTAGTTGGCATCATCGACGTTGGCGGCGACGCGTGCCGTTACCGATTGAAGCAGCTTCTTCTCTTTTACCGAATAAGTTTCCCCCGATAGCTTGCGGCCTACCAGCAGTATACCCGCCAGGTGTTCAGCATTCTTTAACGGCGCCATGAGCTCGATATCGTTATCTTCCAATAAACGCCGGTCATACATTGCCAGGCCGATAAGTGACGGGATAAACTCCATACCCCGGCTGTCGATAGCGCCGTTCTGCTGCTGCATCGTAATTACCAGGGGGCTGGTGGAAGGGAAGTAAAGCCGTCCGCGGCTTCGCCGCCCGGCGTACATATAGGTCGAATAACCCCCAGCAGCCCGGGATGGCAGCAGTAGATAAACCCCCTGACTCTGTAGACCATTGGCTACGGCAGTCACCAGCGAAGAAGTGACTGTTTCCAGCCCGGGGGTGTCACCGGCGCCACGATGGAACTTCTTCAGTACCTCGATGCTCTCGCACCTTTCCGGTGTAAACCATCTTTCGATGTTACACCGCAGGTTCTTAAGCAAGCCCTTGATCTTTTTATTGATAGCTGGTTTATTGTTCGAGTTTCTCAAAGTAACTCCTGGATGGACATATATTGTGGGCTCGGCTTCACAATCCATGATTCGTCACATGGCAAACTCCAGTGCCGCCACCTCTTCCCGGTGTGACGCTGGCAATCAGTACCATTGGAGAGACCAAAACCCCTTTCATATAGGATATATTGGCTATTTGGTTGGTTACTTCAGGCCAAGCACCTTTTTCAAACCGTTACGGGCTTCCATAAGCCCTATTACCAACGTACCACTTTTCATATAAACGAAGCGTAAATAATGGGACGAAAAATGTAACAAATCCATAAACAGCGTAAAAATGGTTAATTAACCAGAAACCGGCACCCGCTTCCAAAACGCGCCCATCAAATTTGATGATCCCAGTGTTAACACCCCTCCGACTTGACAATCGGAAGGTGGCTAGTGTAGATTTTTAGTGACATTGTGTAAAGCGCCCGGTCTTTGACTTCCATTTTCATCAAACTTAGGCCGTCAGGTACGTCTGAAAATGCGCATCACGAAAGATGAACCTGTCACCGATGTTTAAAAGGAGAGTGACCGTATATGTCTGATGGACGAGGCAAAAAGGTTGACGTCAAACCGGACAAAACGGTAATTAAAGCCCTGGCCCTCGGCGGCCTGCTCGGCGGTGGCGGCGAATGCGCCGTCGATGTTAAGGATGGCAAAGTGGTCAGGATACGTCCGTTCCACTACGATTGGAAATACGAACCGGAACAGTTCCGCCCCTGGAAGATTACCCGCGATGGCAAGGATTACCGCCCCCTGTTTAAGTCAGTGCCTTCGCCTTTCTCCTTGGCCTATAAAAAAAGGACCTTCTCACCCAACCGCATCAAATACCCCCTCAAACGCGTCGACTGGGACCCCGATGGTGATAGGAATCCCCAGAACCGCGGCAAGAGCAAGTTCAAGAGGATTTCCTGGGAAGAGGCTTCCGATATCCTGGCCAAGGAAGTCAAGAGGATTCACTCAACCTACGGCCCCCTGGCCATCCTGGTACAGGGTGACGGCCACGGCGAATGCAAGACCATAAATACACCCCACGGTCATTCCGGCCGCCTCTTCGATATGATGGGCGGTTTCACCCAGCAGGTCAGGAACCCGGATTCCTGGGAAGGCTGGTACTGGGGCTCTAAGCATGTCTGGGGGCAGGGTATCCAGGGCATGATGGATCCCGCTGCGAACATCGTCAAGGACATGACCGAACACTGCGACATGGTGCTTTTCTGGGGCGGCGACCCGGAGACGACCCCCTGGGGCTTTACCGGGCAGTGCGCCACCCGCCTCTGCTACTTCTGGACGGAGGTCGGCATCAAGCAGATCTATATCTGCCCCGACCTCAACTATGGCGCCGCCGTCCATGCGGATAAATGGATCCCCGTCCTCCCCAACACCGACGCCGCCTTACAGCTGGCCATTATCTACGTCTGGGTTACCGAAGGCACCTACAAGAAAGACTACGTCGCCACCCACGCCGTCGGTATGGACAAGGTCGAAGACTACGTCCTCGGCAGGGAAGACGGCGTCCCCAAGACCCCGGAATGGGCCTCGAAGAAGTGCGGCGTCCCGGAATGGACGATCAAGGCACTGGCCAGGGAGTGGGCCAAGAAGATAACCTCCATCGCCCACTATTTCGGCGGGTCCTATGTCCGCGGCCCGTTTTCCCACGAGCCCGGCCGCCTCGAGTGCATCCTGCTCGGTATGCAGGGACTCGGCGGACCTGGCGTCCATCAGAGCCAGATATCCTACACCGGTATGCCGCGGGCCGAAGGCCTGCGCAGCACCCGCTTCTTCAATCCTGAGCTTAGCGAGCGCATCACCAAGCCTGTCGCCACTACAATCCAGGCCTGGGGCAAACAACTCATCCCAAAGACCTGGATACAACAGGCCATCGAGGAACCGCCGCTGACCTTCTACGGTAGTGGCGCCATCGAGACGCCCACCGAGGACCAGTTCATCGAATACAACTACCCCCTTAAGGATGGCGGCTGTGAAATCCATATGATCTGGACGGACACCCCCTGCCGCATCACCTGCTGGAACCACGGCAACTTGACCATCGACGCCTTCCAGAATCCCAAGATCGAGACCGTCGTGGCGCAGCACCCCTGGCTGGAGAATGACTGTCTCATCGCCGACATAGTCCTGCCCTCCAACACGACCCTGGAGGTCGAGGATATCGTCACCAACGTCAGGCAGGGCGTCAACTTCCACAGTATGGCCATTATGGAGCAGGCCGTCCGGCCCGTCGGCGAGTCCAAGAGCGACTATGAAGTCGTCCTTGAAGTAGCCAAGAAGCTCGGCTACGCCGACGAGTTCAGCGAGAACAAGACCACCCGTGACCTCCAGAAACAGGTCTTCGACGACATGGAAATCGAGGACCTTATCAAGTGGGAAGAATTCCTGGACAAGAAATATTTCGTCTTCCCTGCCGCCAAGGACTGGGAAAACGATTCCCCCGGTTTCCGCAAGTTCTACGAGGACCCGAAGAACAATCCACTCAAGACGCCTACCGGCTTGCTGGAGTTCTACTCCGCCCGGCTGGCCGAGCATTTCCCCGATGACAAAGAGAGGCCGCCAATTCCCAAGTGGATCGAGAAGAGCGCCACCCACGACGAGCGCATCTCCAGCGAGCGGGCGGCGATGTTCCCGCTGCTGATGATGTCCAACCACGGCCGGTGGCGGACCCACGCCCAGGGCGACGATATTACCTGGACGCGTGAGGCCCCCACCTGCAAGGTGCTCGGCAGCGATGGCTACAAGTACGAGCCGGTCTGGATCAATCCCATCGACGCCGAGAAGCGGGGTATCAGGGACGGTGACATCGTCAAGGCCTTCAACGAACGCGGTATCGTCCTGGTGGGCGCCCGAGTCTGGGAGAGAGTGATGCCGGGTGTTGCTTATGTCGATCATGGCGCCCGTCACGATCCGCTCGTACCGGGCTGGGTCGACCGCGGCGGCGCCATCAATACCATCGCCCCGTACGGCGTCTCCTCCCGCAACGCCGTCGGTCAGGCCACCAGCGGCTATCTCTGCGACGTACAAAAGGTCACCGAGAAGGACTACGAAGAGTGGCGCAAAATGGACCCCGAGGCTTTCGATGAAGCCTACAAGCGAGAATACGACCAGGCAGCCGGACTACGATTTAACGCCTGGGTCGAAGGAGGAATGGATTAAAATGGGTAAAGTATTCGTCATCGATGTCGGAATCTGCAACGGTTGCTACAACTGTCAGATCGCCTGTAAGGACGAGCACGTCGGCAACGACTGGACGCCCTACGCCAAGCCCCAGCCGGATACGGGCCAGTTCTGGATGAAGATGAATGAGTACATCCGGGGCACCGTGCCCAAGGTCAAGATGCACTACATCCCAATGCCCTGCTTCCACTGCGAAGAGGCGCCCTGCATCCCGGCCTGCCCTATCGAGGGGGCTATCTATAAACGGGACGACGGCCTGGTCATCATCGACCCGGAGAAATGTACCGGCTGCAAGGCCTGCGTCGATGTCTGCCCCTGGGGCCGCATCTACATGAACGAGAGCCTCAATATTGCCCAGAAGTGTACCGGCTGTGCCCACCTGCTTGACGGCGGTGAATGGAAGATACCGCGCTGCGCCGATGCCTGCCCGACCGAGGCCATCAAGTTCGGCGAGGAGTTGGAGTTCAAGGACCTCATCGCCAAGGCCGAAGTGCTCAATCCCGATCTTGGCGCCAAGCCGCAGTGCTACTACCTCAACATCCCCAAGAAGTTCATCGCCGGCACGGTCTATGATCCCGTAGAGAAAGAGGTCGTCATCGGGGCCACGTGCACGCTGACCAGCAACGGTAAAAAATGGACAGCTACCACGGATGGATTCGGCGACTTCTGGTTCAATGATTTAGCGGACGGCACCTATTCACTCAACATCGAGGCCAAGGGCTTCGCCGCCAAGAAGTTCGACAACCTCAGCACGGATAAGGACGTCAACCTGGGTGACATCCCGCTAAGTAAGTAGAGCTGGCTTTATGTCAATTAAAAGGGGCCTCGGAGATGGGGCCCCTTTTTCATTCTGTCTACGGATTCTTTCCTTTCCATTGGCATCCCTCCCCTTCAACCGCTATAATAAATCCGGATTCCCCAATCGATTTCATCCCCGGAGGTTTCTTTATGTCAAATAACCACATCGTCGTCATCGGCGGGACGGCCTGCGGCCCCAAGGCCGCCGCCCGGGCGCGCCGCTGCGATCCCAACTGCCGTATCACCATCGTCGAGCAGCAGGACAACCTCTCCACCGCCACCTGCGGCCTGCCCTATTATATCTCCGGCGTCATTCAGGACGGCAGCGATATGGTCGCCCGGGACAACGATTCTTTCCGTAACGTCTATGATATGGAGGTGTTGGCCGGTACCCGCGCTGACGCTATCGATCCAAAAAGGCATACCGTCCAAACCACCGAGCTCAAGACCGGCCGGAGCTCCACTTTTGAATACGACAAGCTCGTCCTGGCTACCGGCAGCCGACCGGCCGTGCCCCCCTGGGAAGGCCGCTACCTCCGCGGTATCTTTACCCTCAGCAGCATCCCGGACGCCGAGGCCATCCGTTCCCGCGTGTCCGCCATGAAAAACAAGGATGTGGTCATCGTCGGGGCGGGCCTTATCGGGCTGGAGATGGCCGAGGCCTTCGTTACCATGGGCCTTAAAGTCACCGTCCTCGAAGCTTTGGACTGGCCCCTCCCCACCCTGCTCGATTTCGACATCGCCGCCCAATTGGAAAAACACCTGCGCGCGAAGGGCGTCAACCTTATCTTCGGCCAGCGTGTCACCGGCTTCACCGATGACGGGGGTGGCAATGTCCGCGGCGTCAGAGTCGGCGATAACGAGGTCGGCGCCAGCCTGGTGCTGCTCTCACTGGGCGTCCGCCCCGATGTTTCCCTGGCCAGCGACGCCGGCCTGGAAATCGGCAAAACCGGTGGACTGGCCGTCAACGAGTACCTCCAGACCAGCGATCCCGATATCTACGCCGGTGGTGACTGCGTCGAGACGGTCAACCTGGTTACCGGCGAAAAGACCCTGGTGCCCCTGGGCTCGACAGCCAACAAGCACGGCCGCATCATCGGGACGAACGTCACCGGCGGCCGGGAGACCTTCCCCGGTATCATGGGCACGGCCATCGCCAAGGTCTTCGATATGAACGTCGGACGGGTCGGCTTGAATGAGTCCCAGGCCCGCGAAGCCGGCTTCGATGTCGTTACCGCCCTCGTCCCCAGTAATGAACACGCTACCTATTACCCCGGCTCCCGCGATTTCACCATCAAGCTGGTGGTGGAAAAATCTACCGGCCGGCTACTTGGCGGGCAGGCCGTCGGTCCCGGCGATACCGCCAAACGCATCGATGTCCTGGCGACAGCCCTCGCTTTCAAGGCCACCGCCGCCGACCTGGCGGAGCTGGACCTGGCCTACGCGCCACCCTATAACAGCGCCATGGACCCGCTCCATAACGCCGCCAACGTCATCCGCAACAAGCTGGAGGGCTACGCCCGCGGGCTGACCCCCGCCCAAGTCAAGGAAAAACTTGATACAGACGAGGACTTTGTACTGCTGGACGTCCGCTCCAAGATGGAATGGCAAGAGCAGCGTTTCGAAAATCGCCAGACCAGGCTGGTGCCCTTGACGGAGCTACGCCAGAGGCTCGGCGAACTGCCGCGGGATAAAGAGATAGTTATTTATTGCTATACCAGCATCCGCGCCTATCAGGCACAGCGGATTCTTGACGGCGCCGGTTTCAAGGACGTCAAGTTCATGGACGGCAGCCTGGCCGGTTGGCCGTACGATATTTAAGAAACCGGGCCGACAGTACCAAAACATTCTCGTCTTGATAAATGAGGAGGAACAGTGATTGTTACCAGTAGAGATAACGTTGAAGCCGTGGAGACCAAGGACGAGAACGTCGGCCAGGGGCCGGTCTATCGGAAGACTCTTATAGATACCGGGGACACGGGGGGCTTCGGGACCTTGCTGGTTGCCTTCGGCCCCGGGGCCAGGCTGAACTTCCACACCCACACCTACGAGCAAATCCTCTATGTCACTGAAGGAAAAGGAGTGGTGGCGGCGCGCTCTCAGGAGGTAACCGTGACGCCCGGTGACTGTATCTTCATTCCCCCGGGCGAGGACCACTGGCACGGTGCTACCGAGGATTCCTCGTTTACCCACCTGGCAATACAGAAAGCGGGTATCAAGCTCTCGGAATGGTGTTTATCAGGGGCTGCCGTTCGCGGATACCCGCTATCCGGCTGACCGCCTACTCTTTCACACTGGGAAGTTCATCTCTTCTTCGGTGTGGTGGAATCCCTTTCAGGAAGAAGTTCACTATCAGCGCTATGATACTGGCGAACGTAAATACCAGAAAAACCTCGACTAAGGCAGAATTGAGGGCCTCCCGTAGCGTCGTCAGCATCTGCTCGAAGAGTTGTCTGCCCTGTTCCCCCAGCCCCGCGAACATCTCACCGAGCCGGTCGCGGGCGTCAACGTTTACCAGGGCCTGAGGATTGTCCACTATCCCGGCCAGTTGCTCCGGTGAGATAACCTCTCGAACACCGGGCGGAAGATTGCCGAGGAAAGAAGACGCAAAACGGTTATTCAGTATCGAACCTACCAGCGCCAGACCGAAGACTCCGCCCAGCGGTCGCAGTAGGGTAATCATCGATGTGGCCGTGCCCATTACCCGGTACGGCACCGTATTCTGAACGGCGATAGTGTGGACCGGCATAATCATTCCGTTCCCAAATCCCACCAGTATTAAGTTGAAAATAGCGGTACCGGGGCTGGTCTCCGGTGTCATCCGCGAAAGCAGGAACAGACCAGCGGTGGAAAGAACAAAGCCGATAGTGGCATGGAGCCGGTAATGTCCCCCCGCCCGTGAGAGCAATTGGCCGCTGATAAAGGCGCCTACCGCGGAGCTCAGCATCATCGGCGTCAGGAAACCTCCGCTGGCTGTAGCGGTCACCCCCAGCACACCCTGGAAAAAGAGCGGAATGAACGAGACGATCGGAAAAAAGGTACCGCCCATGAAAAATGACACCACCGCCGATACCGACACCACCCGGTTTTTCAGAAGTCTGAGGGGGATAATGGGTTCAACGGCGCGCGTTTCTATCCAGATAAATGCCGTGAACATCACTACCGAAATCCCGAAAAGACCTAAGATGAGCGTAGAATCCCAGGGGTAGTTTATCCCTCCCCAGGTCATGGCCATTATCAGGGGCGTGATGAACAGCGCCAGCGTAACGGCACCGGCGTAGTCGACGCGGTGCTTCGCGCCGGACGGGCGGAAGTTGGGAAACATGAATACAAAGATTAGTATTATGACCGCACCAATAGGTATGGTGACGAAGAAGCACCACCGCCACGAAAAGGCATCCGTCAGATAACCGCCCAGGGTCGGCCCGATAATTGTCGAAAGGCCGAATACACCCGCCATCAGGCCGCCGTACTTGCCCCGCTCCTCAGGAGGAAAGATATCCGCGACGATGATAAAACCGAGGGCTGATATCATGCCGAAGCCGATCCCCTGAATACCCCGATAAAAAATTAGCTCCATCATCGACTGACTGATGCCGCAGAGAAAAGACCCCAGGGTAAAAACAGACATGCCGATGATAAGTAACCATTTACGCCCGTAGATATCGGAAAGCTTTCCGGTCAGCGGCAGGGCCACAGTCTCGGAAATGATGTAGGAAGTAAAGACCCAAGTGTACTGGCTGAATCCCCCGAGGTCGGTAATAATCCGGGGCATGGCCGTCGCCGTGATAGTCATGAAGACAGAGCCAAGGAACATCGAGAGCATCGTGCCGGCCATGGCAGCGACGACCTGACGTTTGGGAAGAGAGCCCTGGTAAGACGTAACTTCTTGACCGGCAGGTTGGGTTCCTGGTTCGTTCATAGCTTCGAGAGTATGTCCCCGAGCTTTCTCAGGGCAACTGAAAGTTCACTCAACTCTTTTTCGGAAAGTCCGGAGAGCTTTTCGCTGACACTGCTCCGGAGCACCTGGTCCAGTTCATCGATGATGCTCTGCCCGGCGGGGGTCAGGGTAATATTAATAACACGTCGGTCAGCGGGATCCATCTGCCTGGCGATGATTTTCAAATCTTCCAGCCTGTCGATAAGGTGGGTCATTTGTGGCTTGGGTATCTGTAATGTTTCTCCTATTTCGGCAATATGCCGGGTCCCGAAATTTCTTAACAGCCACATAATTTCCAGGTGCGGCAGGCTGATGTTTTGCTCAATCTGGGCGAAGGCGGTCCGGACGAGCTTTCGCTGGATATTGCGGCGTACCAGCGGTGTTATCGAGAGCACGTCCCTAACGACGCTATCCAGTATCTCCTGCTTCATATATTTCGCTTTTTAGTTTACATTACTAATTGTTTACTATATAAACTATACTAGCGCGCATGGCAACTCCTGTCAAATATAGAACATTGTTCCTTGACATACCTAGACCTTGAAGGTATGATTGGTACGCTATCATAGGAGGTGAAGCATGATAAAAGCTCTCAAGGTCACTATGATTGTCTACGCCATTGTGGGAATCCTGTTCGGTCTGGCCTTTATTATTATCCCGGACCAGATGTCAGACTGGTTTGATGTCGCTGTTTTTGTTGATTTCAGCAAGTATATTTTAATCCTGCTAGCCGCCCAGTTCATCGTTGCCGGGGCCTTCGTTATCATGGCGGCGCGCGATCCCATACAGAACATCCTCTGGGTAAAATACCTCATTGCACATGCTATTATCGATGCGCTGGTGGCTGTCTATGCCCTAATACGAGGATATGGGGATTTCAGCCAGATCGGAATGGCCATCATTATCCACGCTCTCTTCGCCGTGTTGCTGCTGGCTTTTTATCCCTGGCGGCCCATTGAGAGCGATTAAGGGCTTTTTTATATTCTAAACCAGTCGGTTTAAGAAAAACGCTGCGGCGCGGAAGAGCGGCCCGGCCAAAAAATACTTATGCAGTTTCGTTTGCAGATTGCAAAGGTAGGACACCATATCATGACATATGTTCTCGTTGGTGCCGTTATTACTACGTTTGACATGGCCTCCGAAATTAATGTAAAATTACTTAGCATACTTTCCTGACGCAGGAGTTTGTGGCGGCGGACAACGGGACATTTTTTAGGGTAGCTCCTTCCTAAGGGAATTCACTTTTTACCCGTATGCGTCCCTTCCTAACCAGAAAGATGATCGACCTATTTGGAGTAATTAAGCTGCACTGGTGATATGGGGCTTCTTAAAGGACGAAGAAAAAAGTACTCACTCCATTCCGGGTTCGACGCCCTGCCTCAACCTATCTACGGATTCGATAGCAGCTGACACCCAAGAAAACCGGCCCACGCACTACCCTCTGCTGCCAATCTTTTTTCACAGTGGCAGCAGCAGGTTTAAATACCAGCGTTTAACGTCCTGATAAAATATTGAAACTGGAGGGAATAAATATGTCTTACCCCAATTTTGAGTCGATTCTTCTGGAAAAAGATACAGAAGAACCCAAGATCACCTACCTCACCCTGAACCGGGCGGACAAGAATAACTGCATCAGCATCGGCGAAGAGTATATGACCGGGGATATCAAACGGGCCATGTGGGAGATTAATCACGACGACGATTGCAACGTGGTTATCTTCAAGGGGGCCGGCCGGAACTTCTGTGCCGGTTTTGACCTATCCATGGTCTACCGCGTTTACGGCGGAGCCAAGGGCGTCAAACCCAGCCAGCGGATCCGACTGCAGACGGACCAGGACCAGCTTTATGGTTTCCCGCAGGCCATCCTGGATTGCAACAAGGTCGTCATGGTACAGGTCCACGGCTGGGCTATCGAGGCCGGCCTGTATATCACCAAGGCCGCCGATATCGTCGTCTGCGCCGATAACGCCAAGTTTTCCCAGATGGGACAGCGGCTCGCCTTCGGCGGTCTGCCCACCCTGCCCATCGAGCTGCTTATGGGCCACACCAAGAAGGTCGAGGAGATCCTCCTCACTGGCCGGACCATTAGCGGCAAAGAGGCAGAAGAGGCCGGATACGTAACCAAGTCCGTCCCCGAGGAAGACCTGGAGTCTGAGGTCCATAACCTGGCCGCCGCTATCTCGCTGCTGCCGCGCGATTGCGTCGTCATGGGCAAGTTCGCCCGCCGTCACATGCTGGAGAGAATGGGTGTCCACAGCCTCAAGGAAGTCATCCTTTACCACACCTTCAGCACCAACCTCAAGTACAGTGATGATGAGCGGGAGCTCATGTTCATCCGCGATCGCGAGTCCATGGGCGAGAGGGAAGCCTTCCACAAGATGCACGAGAAATACGAAGAGCGGCTCAACAAGACCAAGTACTTCAGGAGCTATCGTCCGGAGAAAAAGTAAACCTGCCTCCGTGCGGAATAGGAGTATGGCTCATGGCAACACCCAAGAAATATCCCGAATTCGTAAAGGACGACTATTTCAAGATAGACGTCGAATGCCACCTCAGTGGCGAGGCGAACAAGAAATACTTTAATTACTTCCCCGAATACAGGAAGTGGGTATATGGGACAGCGGAAACCGCCCGCGCTTTCAACGCCGTTCCCCACCATTCTGGTAGTAACTGGAAAGAGCCGCCCGTAACCAAAGGCGAAAAATCGGAACTGCCTGAAGAAGACCAGTTGATCGTTTACCTCGACCGCTACGGCGTGGATATGGCCTGTATCCTCCCCGAGTCCATGATGGAAACCACGGGCTATTCCACTAAATGGTCCACCAACGGCTATCTACTGGCGGCCGCGGAAAAGTACCCGGATAGATTTATCGTCCAGCCTAACGTCGGGCCTTTCATCAAGAGAGGCATGAAGGATGTCCTCTGGGAGCTGGACTATCTGGCCCAGGAAAGAGGCTGCAAGCTGTTCAAGTTCTATCCTCCGGAAGATACCTACATCAACGACGAGAGGATATGGCCTTTCTACAAAAGGTGTGAGGAGCTTGGAGTAGCCGTTTCCATCCACACCGGCTGGAGCTGGTGTCCCCCGGGTAAAGCCAAGTACTGTCTGCCGGTACTGCTGGATGACGTTGTCAATGACTTCTATGACCTTAAAATCGTGGCCTTCCACGCCGGCTGGCCACACTGCCACGACCTGAACATGGTAGCTCTATCCCATCCCAACGTATACATCAGCTTGAGCCTGATTATGCCCTGGTACCGGGCGGCACCCCGGCGGCTGGCTGAAATCATCGGTGAAGCGATTCAATTCGCCGGTCCGGAACGCGTCGTCTGGGGGACCGATTTTTACGGCCCCGGCGGACTGTTCAGGGAAGCGATAATCGGCCTCAGGACGTTCGAGATGCCGGAAGCCCTCCAGAAGGGCTACGGCTATGCCCCGGTGACCGATGAGGTCAAGCGAATGATCTTCGGCGAAAACCTCGCCAAGATCATAGGCATCGATACTTCAAAACGACGTGCGAAATAAACGAAAGACATAAAGAAAGGAGAAACAATGTCGGACTTTCCAATATTGTTCTCGCCCATCAAGATCGGGCCGCTGGAGATCAAGAACCGCATCGGCGGCTCCTGCACCACCACCGGCGGCGCCGATGAGAACGGGTACATCCGCGAGGAATGTATCTACTCCTACGCCGCCAGGTCGGAGGGCGGCGCCGGTTTCATAACCATCGAGTGTACGTTTGCTACCGACTGGGGTGCCAAAACCACCAGCTTCGGCAATCCGCGCATCAGCGGCCGTACCTACTATGAAGGTCAGTCCAACCTGGCCGAAGGCATCAAGCAATGCGGCGCCAAGGCCTTCATCCAGATTACCCCCAGTTTCGGCCGCCAGGGTTCCGGCCGCACCTCCGGTGAAATACCGGGAGCACCTTCCGCCATTCCTTCCGAGCGGCCCCAGGACTACGAGCAGCGAATCATGCCCCGCGGCTACGAGACCAGGGCCCAGACGCTCGGCGGGACCACCATACCCAAAGTCCTCACCATCGAAGAGATCGACTACATGGAGAGGACCTTCGCCGACGCCGTCGCGGCTGCCAGGATCTGCGGTTATGACGCCGTCGAGTTCCACAGCCCGCATGGCTACCTCATCCACCAGTTCCTCTCACCGCGGTCCAATCAACGCAACGATTACTACGGGGGCTCGTTGGAGAACCGCTTCCGCTTCCTGCGCAACCTGCTCATCAGTTCCCGCCGGCGTGTCGGCCCGGACTTCTGCCTGGGCATCCGTCTCAGCGGCGACGAGCACATGCCCGGCGCCATCCACGAGGACGAGCTCATCCAGGTGGCCAAGTGGTGCCAGGACCTCGGCGCCAACTACATCCACCTCTCCGATGGTTCCTACGAGGCCCGCAAGTGGTTCTTCCCCCAGGACCCGTTCTGTTTCATCGAACACGCCAAGAATTTCAAGAAAGAGCTCAAGATACCCCTAATCGTCCCCGGCCAGCACGACCCGTACCAGGCCGAGGAAGTGCTGCGCAACGGCTGGGCCGATATGATCACTATGGGCCGCCAGCTCGTCGCCGACCAGCGCACCCCGCGCAAGTGGGAAGAGGGCAGAGTGGATGAGGTCGTCCGCTGCCTGCGCTGCAACGTCTGCCTGGGCCGTTTCAACCGCGGCCTGGCTATCCGCTGCGCCGTCAATCCCAACATCGGGCGCGAGAAATACGATCCCAAGTACACCACCTCGGACACGACCCAGGCCCTGCGCCCATTACCGCCGTCCTTTATGCCGCCGTGTCAGAACACCTGCCCGGCCGGCCTGGACGTCAACGCCTACGTCCTGATGGCATCCCGCGGCCAGATGGAAGAATCCTACCGCTACATCAAGCAATACATTCCATTCCCCGGGGTTATCGGGCGGGTTTGCCCTCACCCCTGCGAGGCCGAATGCAACCGGGGTAAACTGGACGACCCCATCGGCATCAACAACATCAAGCGCTACGTGGCCGATTACGTCATGGAGCACGGCCTCGAAGGGCAATTTGCTTACCTCAAACCGCAGTGCCTCCCGGAGAAATGTCCGGTCACCAAGAAAGGAAAAGTCGCCGTAATCGGCTCCGGTCCGGCCGGCCTCACCGCCGCCTACTTCCTGGCCAAGAAGGGCTACGCCGTTACCGTCTTCGAGGCGGCGGCCAGCGCCGGCGGCATGATGGCTTACGGCGTGCCGGAGCACCGGCTGCCGCGCAAAGTCGTTAAGTGGGAAATCGACGCCATCAAGAAGATGGGCGTCGATATCAAGACCAACAGCGCCGTTAAAAACCCCGAAGACCTCAAGAAGCAGGGCTATGCCGCGGTCCTGGTGGCTGTCGGCTCGCAGAACAGCGCCAAGCTCAACATCCCCGGTGAGGACGCTGCTGGCGTCCTCCAGGCCCTCTCCTTCCTGAAAGACGTCAACTCCGGCAAGAAGGTCACCCTGGGCAAGAAGGTGGTCGTCGTCGGCGGCGGCAGCGTCGCCATGGACGTGGCCTCCTGCGCCCTGCGCCTCGGCGCCGGTGACGTCCAGGTCGTCTGCCTGGAATGCAGTTCCGAAGAAATGCCCGCCCTGGAAGACGAGATCCAGCAGGCCATGGACGAAGGCATCAAGGTCGACATGAGCTGGGGCCCCCGCCAGATACTCGTCAAGGCGGGCAAGGTCAGCGGCGTCGACCTGAAACGCTGCGTATCCTGCTACAACAAGGCCGGCGCCTTCGCCCCGGTCTACGACGAGAAAGAGACCAAGAAGATCGACGCGGACATGGTCATTACTGCCATCGGCCAGAGGGTCGACCCCTCGTTCCTGCCCTCCGGCAGCAAGATCAAGACCACCAAGCGGGGCACCCTGGATACCCAGGCCCGCAGTCTGGCGACCAGCGTGGCCGGTATCTTCGGCGGCGGCGATGTCATCCGCGGTCAGGGCACGATGATCGAGGCCATGGCCGACGGCAAAGCGGCCGCCGTGGCGATCGATTGTTACCTGCGCGGCGTCGACCTGCCGCCCGAGCCGCCGGAGCCCATCCTGGCCGATGTCTACGAACCGGCCTTCCAGTTCCATCTGCGCGAGTACAAGAAGGAAGACCGCTGCCCGGTCGAGATGACCCCGGCCGCCAAGCGGAAGAGCAACTTCAAAGAGGTCGCCCTCGGCTATGCCGATAAAGATACCTGCATTACCGAGGCCAGGCGCTGTCTTACCTGCCGCTGCTCGGCCGTAAGGTACTAGACCGGCGTTCCATTGTTATCCTGAGCGTTTTTCTGTCATCCTGAGCAAAGCGAAGGATATCGGGGAGGGGAAGGACATGAAGCCTCCCCTCCCCGAGGTTTTTAACAACACCGTCATTGCGCGTAGTCCCGATATCGATCGGGACGACGTGGCGATCTCATCCATGGTATTAAGCAATCGTATGAGATTGCTTCGTCTCCCGACTTCGTCGGGATGGCTCGCAATGACAATATCACGATAAGGAGATTAAGCTATGAGCTGGGAAGAAGAATATAAGAAAAAACTGGTATCTGCGGAAGAGGCCGTCAGCGTTATCAAGTCCGGCGACCGGGTCTGTTTCGTGCAGGGCAACGAGCCCCAGGCTTTAGGACTGGCCTTGGCCGGACGGCTGGGGGAAGTGGAAAACGTGCTGCTTTCCCTACGTACGCCGGGACGGGATTTCGGCTGGTACGATCCCGTTTTCGAGATGTCCTTTAAAATCGAGGTCGGCTTTCCGCTGCCCATCGTCCGTCAGATTATCGCCGAACGCCGCGCCGATCTGGCTATCGGTGGGCTCGGCTTTATCTTCCACGAAGAAGAGCGCGGCCCGGCTGATGTCGTCATGGTCGAGCTTTCGCCACCGGACGCCCACGGCTATTGCAGCTTCGGGGCGTCTGTCTGGACCAAGAAAACGGAATGCCGCAATGCTAAGATCGTCCTGGCCGAGGTCAATAAAAACCTCATCCGAACATATGGCGATAATTTTATCCATGTCGACGAGATCGACTACTTCGTCGAGCACACGCCTTCAGGCAAACAGCCGGGCAGCACCGACTTATTGGGGAGGAAAAATGTGGAAGCGGGGAAGGCGGAGAAGGCCATCGCTGGCTATGTCTCCACCCTCGTCAGAGACGGCGATACGCTACAGGTCGGCGTCGGTGCCACCAGCGAGTGGTGCTGCACTCTCGGCACATTTGAAAACAAGGCCGACCTGGGCTGGCACTCCGAGACCACGCCCCGCGGCATCATCCCCCTCATCCGCAACGGCATCATCACCGGAAAGCACAAGACGATCAACGCGGGCAAGGCCGTAGCCACGGCCTGCGGCGGCGGCACCCGGGAAGACATGAACTGGGTAAATATGAATCCGGCCTTTGAACTTTACGGCGCCGAGTATTGCCTGGACGTACGCGTCATCGCCCAGCACGATAACATGGTGGCCATTAACAGCGCCGTCAGCGTCGATTTCGCCGGACAAATCGCCGCCGAGTCCATCGGGCCGCGAGTCATCAGCGGCGCCGGGGGGCAGACGGCCTTTTCCATGGGTGCGTTCCTATCGAAGGGTGGCCGCAGCATCACTGTGCTTACCTCCACGGCCGGCAGCGGCGAAAAGAGAATATCACGCATTACACCCCTTCTGGCGGAGGGCACTGTCGTCACCGTGCCGCGGACCGTCAGCGATTATGTTATTACCGAATACGGCATTGCCCACCTCAAAGGCAAGACCCAGCGGCAACGCGCGCTAGAACTTATTGGAATCGCCCACCCGGACTTCCACACCGACCTTAAAAAGGAGGCGGAGAAGCTTTACTGGCCGTGAAAATGAAGTAATTAGTTGTTAGTTATCAGTTTTAAGCGGAGGTGGTGAGGACTAAATACTAACTGCTAAACATTAATATCTATTCTTGAAACGCCATCCCTTTGTTGCTACAATTAATAGTCGGGCCGAGGTGGCGGAATGGCAGACGCGCTACGTTCAGGGCGTAGTGTCCGTAAGGGCGTGGGAGTTCAACTCTCCCCCTCGGCACCAACCATGATGTGCTTGTAGCTCAGCTGGATAGAGCGCAGCCCTGCGGAGGCTGAGGCCGTGGGTTCGAATCCCGCCAAGCACGCCACCCGGGCGGTTAGCTCAGTCGGTTAGAGCACCTGCTTTACACGCAGGGGGTCAGAGGTTCGAGTCCTCTACCGCCCACTTTAGCCTCAATTATTGACCTTGCCCGGCAAATCGATGCCCAAAAGGGCACCTGCTTTACCCAAAACGCCCCCCAAAATGCACGCAATGTAGCGCAAAGTTATAGCCCCTCTCCCAGCCAGGGTCTAAGCTATCAGTGTAAGGAGTTTGAAGTGATGACACTTCAAGACGCACTGGTAGCCTACAGAACCTACGCCAGGGCCGAGGGCAAGAGTCCGAAAACGGTCGACTGGATTGGCTCCAGTGTGGGCTATTTTAACGAATTCTTGAGTCCCGAGCAACATGATATTGGCACAATCACAGGTAATGACCTGCGCCGGTTCATTATCGCCCTCCGGGATAAGCCGAAGTTCGCCAATCACCCCTACAATAAACCGCAGCAGGCGAAACTGTCGGCACAGTCCATTGAGACCTACTGCCGGGCAATAAGGGCTTTCTTTGGCTTCCTGAAGCGTGAGGGCTTTGTCGAAGACAACGTCATGGCAAAGGTAAAGATGCCGAAGGTCCCGGAAAAGGTAATCCCCACTTTTACGGAAAAGGAGATAGAAAAACTCCTTGCCCAGCCTGATAAAAGCACTAATGAGGGATTCAGGGATTACTGTATTCTCTTAACACTAATCGATACCGGCGAGAGGCTTGGTGAACTGGCAGGTCTTAAGACCGATGATATCGATTATGAGCAGAACCTCTTCCGGGTAATGGGCAAAGGACAGAGAGAGTGCTTTGTTCCCTTCGGGCGCAGGGTAGCCAAGGCATTGATGAAATATCAGATGAAGTGCCGCCCGGAGCCGATGGGTACCGATAACTTCTGGCTGAGACGGGACGGACGGCCCTTGTTGCCAAAAAGGATAGAAAAACTTGTCAACGCCTATGGAAAGAAGGCAGGGCTAAAACGCTGCTATGCCCATAAACTCCGGCATACGAGTAGCGTTATGTACCTGAGAAACGGAGGTGATGTATTTAGCCTACAAAAAAAGCTGGGACACAGAAGCCTGGTGATGACCCGGCACTATTCAAATTTGGCTGATAGCGATGTCAGATCACAACACTTGAGGTATGGAGTAGCGGATAGGCTCAAGGTCTAATTGTCACTTTGCGTACAGTGCTAGATCCAATCGACTTCCCAGATCATGGTTATGCTCCTTTTATTTCCTCCAAAGCCAGGAACCGACCTCTGAGTGTTGTTGTCCGTTTCCGTTTGAAACCAGGCATAGGTTAAGCAATTGCCTTACCTGCTCCAGCGAAAACGTGTTTATTATTTTGGATTGTGCTTTGGGAAGCGGGATTCGCCCTATCTGGTTATGTGTAATGTACTCCTCACGGGCGGCCCACGAGAAGAAAGCTTTTAGTGCGTGTGTACCCCTGCACCGTCGCCCCGGACAGCGGCATCCCGTTACGTGGGTTTCTCGCCTCGGTTTGTAAAAATCTGATAAAATCTCGAATATAGTTTTTACCGATGTCGCCGATACCAGTCAAGAACCGGCCCGCCTCCAGGAACTGCTGGAATCTGTTCAGGAAAGCGATATACCATTCCACAGTTTTGGCGCTCTTGCCCTCCGCTAAACAGGAGAGTCTGAAACCGTCGATTAGGGTGCTTAGCTCCGGGATGTTGCTGTTCATACCGGCCTCCTTAAAAATCAGGTTGACAATTGTCCGGATAATCAGGTTGACAACTTGCCCGAGGCCAATAAAAAATCGGCCTCTTTTCAGGCCGATTCCAGCTGTTTTAGCTTCGATTTCCGGGTTATGTAGGCCGTGAAGGTCTCGAACCTGCGACACCCTGATTAAAAGATATAGACCACCCATGCCAGCTTGTTACACCAAGTAGCAGTCAGTGTCTTCAAGTTTATGCTATCAAGACCGTTTCGTGCCTATTGGTGCCGTTGGGTGACAATGGGTGATATTGAATTCGTTAGCAAAATTGTTAGCAAAATTTGGGATCTATCTCAATGATGGTAAGAAGTTTGGGCGTCCCAAAGGTGCACATGATAAACGCAAAAGAAAGAGGAGAAGAAGTTTCTATTGAACTTTTAGCCAGATTGTTCAACTGAGCTTGAAAGTTAGTCAATAGTGCTTAAATACCCAATTACTTAGGAAACAACAATTGTTGTAATTACAAACTTGAATTTGGCATAATTTACGATGTAAAGTCAGATAGATGAAGGAGAGAATAAATGATGAAAAAAGGCAAACCCGGTATGGAAGGTGCAGGAGAAAAACCATTCGTAAAGGGCCTTGGATTGAACGATTTCGGCGATAATGGGAATATATCAATAGTTGATGTCAAGAATGGGAAAATAGTCAGGATAAGGCCGTTACACTATGACTGGCAATATGACAAGGGTAAATTCAATCCATGGAAAATGGAGGTACGTGGGCATGTTCTTGAACCGGGCATGAAAACACTGCTATCTCCTTTCGGTTTGGCCTATAAGAAGCGAATCTACTCCCCTAACCGGATTCTCTACCCGTTAAAGCGAGTTGATTGGGACCATGATGGCAATAGAAACGTAAAAAACCGGGGAAAGAGCAGCTATATTAGAATCTCTTGGGATGAGGCTGTGGAAATAATAGTAAACGAGATAAAGAGGGTAAGGGGTAAATACGGGCCGGAAGCTATACTTGCCCAGGCGGACGGGCATGGGGAGGGAAAGGTTATACATACTGCCCATGGTAGCGCCGTTAAACTTCTTGAAATGCTAGGCGGGGGGTACACACTACAGATTAGAAACCCTGATAGCTGGGAAGGGTGGTATTGGGGCGCCGAGCACACCTGGGGTATGCAAGGCCCAGGGCAGATGTCACCACGCGCTAATCTAATGCCTGATATTGCTGAGAATGCCAAGCTTATTCTATTTTGGGGATGCGACCCGGAAACAACACCCTTGGGATTCAACGGGCAGTTGGCAAGCCGACTGTGCTATTGGTGGGCACAACTCGGCCTAAAATCCATATATATCTGCCCGGAGCTGAACTACGGGGCGGCTGTTCACGCCGACAAGTGGATTCCCATATTGCCAAGCACCGACGCTGCCTTGCAGCTAGCCATAGCCTATGTGTGGATTACCGAAGAGACTTATGACAAGGAGTACGTTGCCACGCACACTTACGGCTTTGAGAAGTTCGAGCCGTACGTCCTGGGGAAAGAGGATGGGATTCCCAAGACACCAGAATGGGCTGCTGAAAAAACAGGCATCCCCGAATGGACAATCAAAGCTTTAGCGAGGGAGTGGGCGTCAAAAACGACGACGATAGCACATGGGAACGGTGGGCCCGGTATTAGGGGGCCGTATGCCACAGAAAATGGCCGGCTTGAGGTCCTATTGCTGGCGATGCAGGGACTGGGCAAACCGGGGGCTCACCATGTCAAGATGATTGAATGGGCTCCAAATGCCCTTATGGGATATGAGCGGGGTCCGATGCCCGCAGGTGTGATAACACCAAATTTAAGGGGTCCTGCTTTTGGTGTCTTGAGAGCTTCAAGTGGAAGTTGGTCTTATCCGAAAGAAACGGAAGGGGGAGGACCACCTGAACCGGAAAAACCACCTAAACCAAAACAATTTATTCCCAAGGACCTCATCCACGATGCTCTTCTCAAACCACCTATCAGCTGGTATGGGAACTCTACATTTCTTAGCCCGATTGAGGACCAATTCGTGAGATACACGTATCCGGCGGAGGGTTGCTCGGAAGTCCATATGATATGGACGGATACGCCCTGCTGGATAACATGCTGGAATGACAGCAATTCCTATATACAGGCGCTGAGAAGTCCGAAGATTGAATTCATTTTAGCCCAGCACCCGTGGTTAGAAAACGATTGTCTTTTTGCTGATATTATCCTGCCGGTGAGTACTAAATTTGAGGAACAGGATATCGGATCGGACATCGCTAATGGGCAATTCTATACTGCTATTTATGAGAGAAAATGCATTGAACCTGTGGGAGAGTCCAAGAGCGACTATGAGATAGTCTGTATGATAGCCGAGAAATTTACTCTTCTGGAGAAATACATGGGAGGCAATACTATTGAGGAATGGCTGCAATTCTACTTTGAAAATTCTGGCATACAGGATATGATTACCTACGAAGAATTTGAAGAAAAGGGATATTTTGCCGTCCCAACCGACCCGGAATGGAAGAAATACCCACCTGGTTTGCGGGAATTCTACGAGGACCCTGAGAACAATCCTTTGAAGACCCCTTCTGGTAAGATAGAGTTCTACGCCCAGACTCTAGCCGAACATTTTCCTTACGACAAAGAAAGACCGCCGGTACCGCACTGGATTGAAAAGGGGGAAAGCCACGATGAAAGGCTTTCCAGCGAAAGAGCCAGGAAGTATCCTCTACTCCTTATGTCCAACCACGGCAGATGGCGGGTACATGCCCAGTGCGATGATATTACGTGGATAAGGGAAGCGCCAACGTGCAAGGTGGAGGGACCGGATGGTTACAAATATGAGCCGTTGTGGATAAATCCGAAGGACACGGTGGCAAGGAGTATAAGAAATGGCGATGTGGTTAAGGTATATAACGAAAGAGGGGCTGTCCTAGGCGGCGCCTATGTAACCGAGAGAATGATGCCCGGTGTCATATATATGGACCACGGGGCGAGGTATGACCCGATAGTCCTTGGGGAGCTTGACAGAGGTGGTGCGATTAATACTATCACTCCACACAATACAACCTCCAGAAACGCCACGGGAATGGTTGTAAGCAGCTTCCTGGTTGAAGTTGAGAGAGTTAATTTAGAAGAATTAAGAAAGAAGTATCCTGAAGCATTCAATAGACCATATCACGCGGCGGCTGGCCTGCGTATGGAGCGAGTATTAGCAAGGAAATAGCCTAAAGTTAGATATTCCGCCGGTCTGATCTCCAGCTTTCTCACCTTGCATTATACTTTTCATCTTAAGTGTGTTTCTGGTTTCATTTGGACTGCTAGAAGCCAATGTAACCTACCTCCATTCTATTAGCTATTTGTTAGCCAAGGCTCATCCGCTATTCTCTCCTTTCTGAGCATTACGGTTTGACTGACTTTCCGATGCCCGGGCCGGGCGTATTTTTATCCCGATAAAGACGCCCGCCCCCAGGACCAGCACCGTGCCGATGACCAGCACGACGACGAGCAGCCAGCCTTGGAGCCGGAAAGCGCTCACGGAAAAGCTGCCGACGTCGCTCCAACCGCTGACGTTTTTGGCGCCGTCCACGGCGTTCACCCGCCAGTAATAGGTACCGGGTGGATCGCCCATTGAAGCTGCCAGCTCTTCGGAGGCTGTCAGTTTGTACTCGGAAGTTTTCAGGCCCTCTTTGTCGACCATCAGGTGAGAGAAGGCGGAGTCCTGGGCTACTTCCAGGTCGTAGGTCACGCCGCTGGGGTCGGACACGTCAGTCCAATCGAAAGAAACAGCAGTGCCGGTCCGCGAGCCGTTGGGCGGGTTGAACGTGACGGGCGTCTTCGGAGGTGTCGAGTCCAGGGTGTAGAACGAATCCGCCGTCGTCCAGCCACTGGCGTTGCTCGCCTCGTCCACCACCTGGACACGCCAATAGTAGGGGGCCTGTTTCTTGGTTGGCAGGAGGCTTTCGGCCTGGGTAACCTGGTACTCAGGCCGAGTAAGGCCCTGCCTGGCAATGACCATCCTGGTGAAGTCGCTGTCCAGAGCAACCTGGACATCGTAAGTGACGCCGCTGGGGTCAGTGGCCTCCGTCCATGTAAAGACCGGCTGCAGGCCGGCCTGCACGTCGTTGGCGGGAATTAAAAGCACCGGGACCCCGGGCGGGGTGGAGTCCAGGGTATAAAAAGTGTCAACGCCATTCCAGCCGGAAGCGTTGCCGGCCCCGTCCACCGCCTGGACACGCCAGTAATAGGGGCTGTCCTTCTTAGTCAACTGGAGAGTTTCGGCTTGGGTGACCTGGTACTGCGGTATCGTGAGGTCCTGCTTGGAAAGGACAAGCTGTGTGAAGGCGTCATCCCGGGCCACCTGGAGGTCGTAGCTGACGCCGCTGGGGTCGGTGACGGGCGACCAGGTGAACAGCGGCGTTGTGTCAGTCTGGCTTCCGTCCTGCGGCGTCGGCAGGCCGGGGAGCGGCGGCGAAGCGGACTCCATGCTGAAGTTGGCCGAGGCGACGACGCTCTGGGCGGCGAGGTCGCGTGCCGAGACGGTGTGCGGCCCAGCCGGGGAGATCGGCGCGTTGAAGCTCGCCGAAAAGACCCCGGCATCGTCGGCGGTGACGGTTATCACCGGCTGGCTATCGTAGCTTATGGCGATGTGGCCGCCCGGGGTAAAGCCGGTCCCGTTGGCCATGAGCTCGCTACTCACGTTGCCGGTGGTCGGGCTTATGGTAAGTTTGGCCGGGACGCTGAATGTCGCCGTTGCCGTGGAGAAGCCGTCGTTGGCGCTGACGATGTAGTTGCCGGCGATGAAGCTGGGTGCGGTGAAACTCGCCATAAAGACGCCGCTGGTGTCGGTGCCGAGGCCCGGGGGCTGAGTAACGACGGTGCCGCCGTTATAGGTTAGCTTAATCAGAGAACTGGCGCTAAAACCACTGCCCACCACCTGAACAACCGATCCCGCCGAGCCACTGGCAGGGCTGAGCGTGATGGCCGGCCTCACCTTGAAGTAGGCCTTGCTGCTACCCTGCCCGGCGTCTTTAGCGGTGACTTGGTGGGTGCCGCGAGTCGCACCAGGTATCGATACGGTCGTCTCGAATGAGCCGCTGTTGTTGGTGAGGAGGCCGCTGGCGAGGGCCTGGCCATCCCAATAAACGGTGGCCGAAGTGCTGCCGCCGAAACCGGTGCCGCTGAGCAGTAGCTGCGTGCCCACCAGGCCTTCGGTGGGGCTGATGGTGAGGTGAGGCCGTATCGTGAAGACGATGTTCGACGATGAAACAACGGCATCGGTGCCGTAGACATTGTATTCGCCACGCGGTAGCGCCGGCACCGTGAAATCGACCGGGTTGAGTTCACCGTACCAGTCGCTGTCAGTCAAGCCGACGGTACTGCCGTTGAAGACGATACTGACGGTGCTGTCGGCACTGAACCCTCTGCCCCAAGCGGTGACGTTGTCGCCGACGAACCCCGTGCTGGCCGTAAGAACGTGGAGTGGCGTGACCTTGAAGAGTGAGTTGAAGGTGCCGTGGGTGGAGGAGATGACGGAGATGGCGTACGACCCCCAGGGGATGGGTGGAATTGTAACGGTTCTGGAAAAGGTGGGTCCGGAGAAGGTCGTGGTCGGTACCAGGATCTGCTCGTAGGAGGTGCCCGTGGCGAAGCTGATCTGGTAGCTGCCACCGCCGATGAAACCGGAGCCGGAAACGGTAACGCTGGTGCCCGGCGGGCCAGAGGCTGGCGTGATGGAGACGGTCTGCGCCAGTGCCGGTCCGGCATCAAACCACGAGACTGTCAGAAGTACAGTCATGAAGACTGCCCACAACCGTAATACGGTCCGGTTTCGGACCGATGACACTATGCCGAATGCCCTTCGGTGTTCCATTCATTCTCCTCCCTTTCGCACCCGGCCACCCCTGAGATACCGACTAATGGTGTCCGCAGTCATCTGGTCTATTTTCCCGGACTTTCCTGATTATTCACTTGCTACTCGAATATTAAGCAACGTCGAAGAAAACGTCTTGCGGGCAAACATTTAGTCGATATAGAGTAATACTTGTAAATAAAGTAATATTTGTAAATAATAGGATCTCTCAGGGAATGGGAGAGCTTTACTCATCGTCTTAATCATTTGTCGGGTCGCCGCTGTTATATGGACAGGTAGATGCCCACGTTCGAGTTGCTGTGGTACTTGGCCCAACTTGGCCATCGCCCCTCCGTGGTGGGCAACGGCCGGGTGCCCACTCGATCCGCGTAATATCATCATAATTCCGACGGCCATCTTTTCAGCCACCATAATAGGGTAGAACACTTTCTTCCCAACGTAGAAGCTGAAGCCACCAAACTCTCCGATAGCGTAACGGATACCTGAAAACTGGGTGGCATGATTGTCCACAAGGTACCTTGCTCCATATTCGCCGCCACCCTCCTCATCACTCACAATGGTCAGTATTATATCGCCCTTCCCGGTCAAAGCCATCCAGGTGGACGGGGGAGCGGAGTTTGAAGCCATCTTTGAAAAGGAATACCAACGACGAGGTATACATTTATTTGTCCTGCCACCTCGCTCTCCCAAGCTCAACGGCGGCGTGGAAAGAGCCCATCGGACCCATACCGAGGAATTTTACGAAGTAACTGATAGCCTCTTTGACCCTGAGGAACTAAGAATAGAGCTACTAGGATGGGAACAAGTATGTAAACACCGTAAGACCACACCAGGCATTGGGATATCTGACTCACAAAGATTTTTAGAACAGCAATAAAAAGGAGGTCAGGTGTCACTAATCATATGAACGAGTACAAATATATGGATTATTATTTGTAATATGATATAATCACCGCGGGTAGCAAATTGAATAAATAAGCATTCGCGTTCTTTAAGTATTTCTCTCGTGTAT
>DAOULX010000012.1:0-8825 GCA_034414775.1 Dehalococcoidales bacterium | reverse complement strand
CGTCTTACTCGTCCATCAGGATCGGGGACAATATTGGCGTGTCCCAGACCGACGACGGCCTGCTGCAAAGATGCTGCCGGCAAGATGACATTCCCGAAAGTCAGACCGGTATCTGTCACACGCGAGTCATCCGCACCGACGCCGACCAGAACAACATTACCGGCTTCCTGCATCGATCTGGCCAGGGCCTGGTCGTCCGGTGATTCATCGGCGAAAAGAATGTCGAAGCCGATTACTTTGGCCCTGGCAGCACTTAGATTATCGATTGCCCGGGCATGCAGGCGGCGCGGCCATTCAGACCATTTGCCGTAAGTCTGGAGACTGGCATCGTCGATGTCGATGAGAACTATATTAGGGGAGGGGGGATCATCGGAAAGGAACTGGTCAGAGAGCCAGAGATTGATGGTGTAAAAAGGCTGTAACAGGGCTGTGATAATGATGAATACTGCGCCAATCGCCACAAGCACCAGCGTATGCTGCCAAAGCCGGCGTTGGCGCCGCTTCTTTTTACCTCCGCTCGAATTGCTGACCAAATCCCCATGACCTTTCGTGCTTTTACAAGGGCTTTAAAAAACGGTAAAGACTCTTAATGATATTTGGCTCGGACACTAAATGTCAAACATGGTATCCAGTCCCAAATTTCACCGGGTGGACCTTGTCTCCCAACGAGGCGGCCTCATCGCTACGTAATTAGCACGCTTTTTTATCCTGCACCGGGACACCTACTGTATAGTTTCGGGCATATCTGATTTACTTCAATCGGTGGTAGGCAACCCAAAGGCACTGTGATATACTTGGTGTGTTCATTACCCTTTTTACTTAGGGAATCCAAAACGCTATAGCCGTAAGTATCAATACTGCTTCAAAACAAGTGAGTTGGGGGAAGGTAACTTCCGTGAAGGGCCGGAAACGAAAGCTTCTGTTCTGCCCTGGCATAATTCTGCTGGTATTAATGCTGGGGGCTGCGGCATGGTCGGTGGGCGGCCTCCAGGTACTCGGTCAAGATGAGGAAGACCAACCCCATATTAAAGTTGATAAAGATGTTGAGCCTTACCCTGTCTTTGAGGGAGAACCGGCGACAATTACGCTAACTGTCACCGGGGCTGGCCAACCGACCGAAACACGCGTACCTCTGGATATTGTTCTAATCATCGATACATCGGCATCGATGGATGAGGGTGGCAAAATTGCCGCCGCCAAGGGAGCTGCCAAGAGTTTCGTCGACACACTTGATCCGTCCACGGACAGGATTGCGTTGGTCTCCTTCGGCACTACCGCTGTTTTGGAACTATCTTTGACGGGGGACTTCGACGCGGCGGATACGGCCATCGACGCCCTGACAACGAGCGGATTCACCAATATCGCTGACGCCATCAGCCTGGCAAATAACGAACTCATCTCCTCAGGTCGTCCCCAGACCTCGCCTAACAACACAATTTGGGTGTCTATCTTGCTCACTGACGGGCTCCCGAACCGTTTTTCTGTCTGCAGCGGGCTCAGCCCGTGCACCGGCAGCGAATTCTGCGATGAGGCAGCCACCTGCGCCAGGAATATGGCCGGGCAGGGCCGGGATGCCGGTATCACTCTTTTCACCATCGGCCTTGGTGGTGACGTGAATGAAGAATTCCTCGATGACGCACCGGCGGCCGATCATACCACCTACCTGTACGATGGACTGGCCTTTATCGGCGGAGGACTTTATTACTTCGCTCCCTCGGTCAATAACCTGGAGGCTATCTTTGAGCAAATTTCTATAGAGATAAACAGCACCGCCGGGCGCGACGTTCGCATTATCGACTTGCTCCCCGATGGCGTCCATTTCCAACCGGGTACCGCCGTCCCGCCACCCGATTCGGATGATGGCAGCCTGATCTGGAACCTGGGTGACATCGATATCGGTGAAACGGTAGTCGTCTCGTTCAACGTCATTTTCGATAGTTCCGGGTATCAACTCGCCGACGAATACCCGGGCTCCATGGTGACTTATATCGACCATCTCGGTAACCAAAGCAGCGAATCTTTCCCCGAGAGAGCGGTAACGGTCGAGTCTCACGCACCCACCGTTGATATGCTAACTCTCTATGATAGTAGCAGGTCGACAATCGTGACCGCGATGGACCCCGGTATCGAATACGCCTTGATGGTCGCGGCAACCGACATAGACGGTCTGTCTGACCTCAGCACCGTCGCGGTAATACTTTATTACGACAATGATACCGGTAGTGCCGGTATTCCACCGGTTTCCGGCAGCTCAAACGGCACCGCTATCTTGACATGTCAGGTAGGCCCCTCCCCGACCTGGACCATCGAGCCGGCGAACGATACAAGCTGGGAGTTACTGGCAGCAAATTGCGAGCAGCCCGATCTCGGGGGTACCTCCGGTCACTTCTGGTTCCATTTCAAGCCCGGCAAAGTAGCCGCGGCGACCGATGACACCCATGATTGGGACATCCACGCTGTAGCTACCGACGTATCAGGCGAAAGCGGCGCTGCTTCGGATTACGGCAAGCAGATGAATCCATACGTCGAGATTACCCTCGAACAGGCCGATGTGTATTTTGGCACTATTGCCGTCGGGGAGAGTGTCGCTAACATTGACCTGGTCGCCAGGTGCGTCAGTAACAGCGACTATGACATCGAAGTCAGGAGTGATCCGGTCTGGTCCGGCGAAGAAAACAGCCTTACTCTGGTCAGTGGCAGCCCGGGCCGCCGGCAACTGAACCTCCGGGCCGACGATGATGCCACCAAGTCCGGCGCCATCGACGTTACCGGTAATTACCAACCGATAAGGTCCAGTGGCCCGGGCCCAACCGCGGACAATACCGGCGATCCATTGAACTGTGGCCTGTGGCTAGCCCTGGGAAGCGCTGACATACCAGCGGATATTTACAGCGGCCTCATTTACTATAGAATAGTCAACCATACCCCGGGTGGCTCCGGATAACAAAAAGATAATGAAAATAGGAAGACGATTATGAAGATTAAGCCGGCCCTATCAACTATAGCGGCTCTACTGTTACTAGCGTGTCTGGTACCGGTCGCCCACGCCGATGATTCCGGCTCGGTCGAGGGCAGCTTCCGGGTGGCCAACTCACCACCGGTGATCAACGAAGTATCCCTAACCCTCGCCGACGGCTCGGCATTAACGCCCGGGGATATACTTATTCCTTTCCAAACGGTTACTGATCCACCCGGCTACAGGCTGACTCTGTCCGCCTCTGACTCGAACGGACTGGATGATATCACGGGAGTTACCGTCTATTTGCATTACGATGAAGACCAGGATAATGACCCGGCCGACGCAGTCAGTGATAACCAGGATACCAACACCCAGGCAATGATGACCTGGCACCCCGGAACAGGCTTTGATATTGAACCAACTGCGCCGTGGCCGGGTGGCGGAGAGTGGTCGCTGAATCCGGCCAGCGTTGCTGCAGCGGGGCAATGGACCTTCTATTTCCAGATCAGCAAAGTGGCGATGGAGACCGACGGCACCTCGAGTGATTGGGATCTGTATGTAATCGTCGAGGACAGTGCCAACTCTACCTCAGATAACGATTCAGCGATTAATTACCGAATGGCGGCCTATCGCGAGATAAATGTCGAGCCCGGTTCGGTGAATTTCGGTACCGAAATCACTCCGGGAGCGATTGACCAACCCGGCAATGGTGAAATAACCGTCAACATCATAGCCAATAGTACCCACCAGCTCCGGATATACACCAGTACGACCTGGGGTGAAAGCCAACCGGTGACCTTGCAGACCACCGAGCGTCCCGCAGCGGCCGGACATCTGATCCTCTGGGCCGATGCTGCTGAGGCTATCGAGGGACTTAGCCCGGATAATGACCCCACAACGGTCCAGGTGAAAGATGCCTCGGCCCCGTCCATCCTCGCGGATAATCTGACCATCTGCGAAGCAAGTGACGGCCGTACCCTTTATACCAGGCTCTGGCTGGACCTTGGCTCGGACATCCCGGAGGGGAACTATAGCGGTTCAATAGTGTACAGAATTGAATAGGGTACACGTGAAAATGGAAGAGGAACGGTAGTGGTAAAAAACGCCATGTTAACAATGATGCTGCTGGCGGGCTGTTCGCTGGCACCGGTTCCGGTATTTGCCGGGACAGCCAGCCTGGGCCTGTCCGGTACCTTTGCCTGGCAGCACTATGAGATGGTGCCCGGGACCTCGATGAGTTCGCCGGCCGTTTATATAATCGTTCAGAACAACGGAACCACACCTCTGGTGATAAATATGCTTACCGAGGTCCCCAACGGAGTGAATATCCTCTTCAGCGAGGCCTCTTTCACCCTGGAACCAGACCGGAGTCAGAAAGTAGACCTTACCGTTGAGGTTGGCGAGGACGCGGTACCCGGCCAGTACGAACTAGGCATCAGCGCCGAGGCGTATGGAGGCAGTGACGAAGGAGGTCTGCACCTCACCGGCGCGGTCGGATAGGAAGCGACACTGGTTGTCAGCACCGAAGCAGCTCGTGTTACTGTCCAAGCCGTCAGGTCGGATGGAGACCCTGCTATTACGGAGGTATACCTGGTCAAAGTAAAGGACGGACACCGTTCTCAGGCCGGCTACAGTCCCACGGGGAGGCTTGAAGCTACAATTACCCCCGGGCGATACCTGGCCACAACCGTTGGACCGCAATCGGCGGAAAAAGCTTTCGAAATTACCGCCGACGAGGATAAGATTGTTGAATTACCGGTTGATAGAAGTAACAATACCACACCTGAAACAGCAGAAACTGCCAATCCCGGGACCGGCTTCAACTGGCTGCTGACCGGCGGCATAGTCGGAGGGCTTATCATCGCAGGACTGCTATTTGTATTGATGAAATATCGCGTGGTTGGAAAATGAACGGGAAGAAGGGCAGACTGGCTACCATCTGGCTGTTATGTACGGTCGCTGTCTTAATCTGCCTGCCGCCGGCGGCGGCCTCCAGCGACGGTAGCGTGTCCGGTACCTTTGGGGTGAAGGACATTGTTCCACCCTCCAGTGTAAATTTAACACATGATGGAGTGGACTACAGCACTATAGAGCTTACCTGGACCGCCCCGGGGGATGATGGTGACGATGGTACGGCGGCGACCTATGAAATACGTTACTCATTATCTGATATTGACAGCAATACCGCCTGGAACGAGGCCACACCGATCATGAATCCACCACTACCCAAACCGGCGGGCATGCCGGAAAAATTCCGCATCTATGGGCTAGAGGCGTGCACAACTTATTATTTTGCCATCATGACCGCTGACGATGCCGGGAACTGGTCGGAACGTTCTGATAGCGTCGCGGCCAAGACGAAATGCCGCCCCATAGGAGGCGGTTGGGGATCAGAGCCAGAGGAGGAAAAACCGGAACCAGAGCCGGAACCTCCCGCGCCACCAGTTCCCCCAGGCCCAGAGGCGCCGCCGACAACCACCACTCCCGAGGCATCACCACCGACAACCACGACACCGGAAAGCCGGCAAATCAACATTGTATGCCCGCTACCACTGACTATCGAAGCAGACCCGGGGATGTGCACCGTCAGTGACCTTACCATTGGTACACCGGCCGTTGAACATCATGGTGATGTCTTTGCCGTCACCAACGATGCTCCGTCTATCTTTCCCATCGGGGAGACTGTCGTTACCTGGTCGGTAACCGATATCAATGGTGAAACCGCTACGTGTACCCAGCAAATAACGGTTGTTGAACCCGAGCGGTATATCCAATTCAATATGCTCGGCAAGGTGAGTGAAGTAAAGGTTGTCTGCCCGGACAGCAGCGTCGCCGAGGCCTCGGTTGTCTTTGATCCGGATGACATCAACTCACTGGTAATTCAACAGGGCACCCGCATCGTCGTGAGCGGACCGTCAAAAGATGATGCAGACTACCCTGAACTGATTGTGATAAACGCATCAGACCAGGCGTTTACGATGCCGGGGGGAACAGCCAGGCTCACTCCGGTATACGAGTTCACCGGCTACCTGGACCGGTCTAATCTCGATACGCCTTGTGCCGACATCAGCTTTGACTTGCCGGTTATCATGCTATTAAGCTATAATCCGGCTGAACTACCGGCAGGCGCCGCCTCTCCCTTCATCGCCAGTTATGATGAGGAACAGGAAGAGTGGACCAGGCTTATACATACGCCGGGCAGGGTCGCTGAAATTGGTGTGGTGGATGGACTAACCAACCACTTTTCCTATTTTACGGTGCTGGTGGAGATTCCCGCCGGCGATTTTACAGTGAATAATCTATCGGTTACCATGAGTGAGCGTGAAATCGGTATCGGTGGCCTGGTCCTGGCTAAGAAAATAGGCGAAAGTGCCGTGGTAACCGCTGAAATAACGGGGCAGTTTCAGGAAGAATATGATTACACTGTTGACCTCGAACTTGATGGTGAAAAATATGATACTATTAATATAAGACTTGAGTCGGGGCAAAGCCAGGAAATCGCCTACCAGCTTGTGGATATTCAACCTGGTGGCCATGTTATTCGCCTGGCCACCCAGAGTAGTGAGTTCTCCACGCGCACTTCGGTCAACTGGTGGCTCCCAACGGGTGTTGCCGTTTTGGCGGTACTGGGCTTTCTGGCTTGGTACATTCGGCGGCGGCGGTATGGGTTGCCTGTATCCGGTTCCGGAACCGAGAACGTGACTGCAGCAATAGTAAAAAAGGGGGAAGATAAAGTTGAGTAAAAAACTTCTAATCACAATCGGTGCCATTGTTGTTGTAGCCGTGGTGGTGATTGTGGTCCTGTTGACCGTGACCGGAAACCAAGATGAAGCTTTAGTGGTTATTTCCATGAAGACCGGCAGTGTATCGGTTATGAAAATGGGTGCAACAGATTCGGTAGAAGCGTCGGTTGGTCAAAGCCTGGCTAAAGGTGATACCGTAACTGTAGCTGATGGCGCCCAAGCCCAGGTCACCTTCTCCGAAGGAACCACGATCGACCTGGAATCCGGCACCGTGCTGGAGATAACCGAACTTATTATAACAACAGATACCGGGCCGAATACTATTACGCTCAAACAAGAAATCGGCCGGACAATCAGCCGAGTGACGAAACTGGCCGACCCGGCCTCCCGTTATGAAGTCGAGACGCCCACCGGAGTCGCGGCGGTGCGGGGCACCGTTATGGAGGTTAATGTCGACCAGCAGGGCACCAGCAGAATATTTACCCGGGAGGGATTAGTCGCTGCTATCGCCCAGGGTGTGACTGTCCTCGTTCCTGAGGGTGAACACAGTATAATTCTCCCGGGCCAACCGCCTTCTCAGCCGCTGGAGCAAAGCAGCCAGGGCGCCGGGGTGATAGACATTAAGGAGGGTATTTTAACAGAACAGGGTGACACGATCACCTACATTTACGAGGTAACCAACCTGGGCAGCACGTCGCAATCAAACGTTTACGTCGGTGCTGAAGACGTCCAGGACATCATCTTCGTTGGTGGTGATGACAACGGCAACGGCTCGTTAGACCCGGGTGAAACATGGATATATACAGGGACGGCCGCTGTTTCGCCTTAGTTTGATTCTATGCAGTTGATTTATCAGGCGTTTTGAACCTGTGGGAAGGTTGCGAATCTTGCCGGTAATTACAACTCGATTTTCAGCCGAACCATTTCGGCGTTGAGTTCTTTTACCCGTCGGGACATTTTTTGCAGTATCATAAAAGCAAACGATGGGTCCTCGTGAACGCGCCGCAGAAAATCCCTCTTGTCGATGGCAGATACCCGCATCCGGCCTAATGCGCGTACCATGGAGGAACGGACTTCTTTACGGAACAGCGCCATTTCACCGAATACGTCACCTTTCCCCAACACTGCCAGTACTATCTGATTTCCATCTTTTTCCTGTAATACCTCAACATCCCCTTCATCAATGACATACATGCAATCGCCCACGTCTCCCTGACGTATGATTACTTCCCCATTTTCGTATACTTTACCCGATTGTCCAGTATCCATAACTCACTCTCCATTGCCAGCATCAATCAAGAAGACTTGGGCAGATTCTTTAGTCGTACTTACAATTTGCCGTTGCCTGTCCAGTTAAACTCAGATTATATAATAACATAACGTTAAAGGCATTGCGATTGGACATGCGTATATGCACCTATTGTTGTGGTAAGTGAAGCACGAATTATAAAGATTATCACTGCGTGATAATCGGGCAGGCTACCTTCCGTCCGCCATCATGGTCCGCTGGCTGCTCCGGAGGTTGTGTTGGAAGCTGGGGAAAAAGAACTGGATTGTCTATTCGAGAGTTGAGCTACTTAAGAAGGAAATGCGACCTGGCCTCCCAGAGTACCTCGAGAAGCTTGTGCTTGGTATCATCTGAGATCGGTGCATTATTTTCAAATGATTCAACGTCCTGTGGCGTTACGCCGGCCCTCTCGGCCAGTTCTTTTGGTGTCAGGTTTAAGGACATGCGGACTTTTTTACCCCAAACGCCGCAGCATGATTCATAGGCGAATTTCGGAACCGTTTTCATGGCAACCTGATCCGGCGTGTCTTTGGCTTTGGTAATTACTTCAAGCATCGCTGTTGACTCCTTTTCCTATTTCCAATATTAACACGAAACTTAGCCAGATAGGAGTTTTATGTTTAGTACCATAGTCACTGGTAATTAGGTACAAACGAGGCCTGAATGATATGTGTCGGGGAGTAGTGAGACAAACTGAACAAATCCAGAAGTGAATAACCCCCCAGCAAGCTGGGGGGCATCAGGGGTAAGGGAGTAGCCCCCCACCACCATGTCATCTAAAAGGCCGCTGTCATCCCCCCAGCAAAGCTGAGGGGTATTCAGCGGAGAACTTTAT
>DAOULX010000011.1:0-56509 GCA_034414775.1 Dehalococcoidales bacterium | reverse complement strand
CCACTACCTTGTCCGTGCCCAGGTTCAACTGTACACCAAGGTCCAGCGATTTGGCCTTTTCCACCACGCCTTCGATTTCCTCTTTGGCGGCCCCGGTACGCATTTCAACAATCATCTATTACTACCTGTCTTCTAGAAAATCGTATCAAATTCCTTGTATTGATAATACAAGAGCCACCATTAGGCGTCAAGATAGAGGAGAAGTATTTTTACGCCTCATCGATAGCCGCAACATCCTAACGGCAGCCACTTCCACCCAGACTATCATATTGGCGACTAAAAGCCGCTCAATCAATCCGAACCAGTGTTCCGAATCCTGGAAGAAACCCAGTGTTACCGCTAAAATGATGTCCAGGCTGCAGGCCACCAGAGTGTAGACGAAGATATTTCGCCAGTCAGGGTCGCGGCGGAGGCTGGGGGCAATGAACGCGATAGCCAGGGGGAAAAGCCAGAAAATACCGGCCGCCACGGAGGAGTGGATAGTACCTTCCGTGGTATTCTCAACCGTCCCGATGGGGTCGGTATGAAAAGCCCCCAGGAGCAGCAGGCCGAAACCGAACAAGACCAGGCAAACGATGCCGGCGTGAAACAGCCGGGCCGGCCGGATATTGAAAAGCAGACCAGCGACGAAAATCTCCACGAGCAGCCCGATGGCCAGAAAACCTATCGTCTGGAACCAGCCGAGGGAAGTCCGGGCCAAGCTGCTGATGGAATCATCAAAAAAAGAATAGCCGGGGTCAAGGAAGGCTGCTGTGATATCGGTCACGCCCAAGACTAGCGGCCCGGCCATACCTGCCAGTGCCAGCACGCTGTGGAAGTTCATTCGGGCGATTACGCCCCGCACGGACATTGCGACTCCTGGGATGAGAATTAGTCTTCGGCCTATTATAGTCGCAGCAAGGTATATCTACAAGGTTTCGATGTCAGAATATCCGGGTAAAACAGGCGGGTGTCGATTGTCCCTTAATGAGACGATCGCTATAACCCGTAGGCTATCCCGCTTCGGGCGCCTTGAGAGGTTTTACCACATGCTTGTTGGCCACTTTGCGAAAGTGGTAGCCGTAAATAGCCAGTTTCATAGCCACGGGGAAAGACCTGGGGCGCTTCAATATGGTCGAGACCATTAACTTCCAGTAGTAACGCTTACCACGCTCCCACAGCCCCAGAATCCAGAAAGCGTTCCAGAGCGCCCTGACCTGCTCCAGGCCCAGGTGGGGGCGGCGTCGCCCCCGGTAGGGATTGAACTCCTTGAGGAAGGTCGCGATCCGCTCGTAGTACTGCTTGGGGGAGTAAATCGTTTTCAGGATGTTCTGATAGCCTTCGACGAGGGTCTGGTAATTCATCCTTGGGATGAAGTTGCACTCTGTATTGCTGCCTTCGAAGTTTTTGATGATGCGGTTTTCCGCTTTCAACCGCCGGTAGAGCCGTGTGCCGGGGGGAGCATTGAGGAGACCGACCATCGCCGTCACGATGCCGCTTCTCTGGATAAAGTTAATCTGGCTCTTAAAGATTGAAAGCGGGTCGCTGTCAAAACCGACGATAAAGCCGCCCTGGACCTCAAGGCCGAGGTTGTGCAGTTTCCGAACAGCCGCCTGCATATCCCGTCCCTGGTTCTGGGACTTGGCGCATTCCGCCAGGCTCTCTTCGTTGGGCGTCTCGATGCCGACAAATACGGCGTCGAAGCCCGCTTCCACCATCAGGTTTATCAACTCATCATCATCGGCCAGGTTTATAGATGTCTCCGTGTTGAGGTTGAAGGGATTGCCCCTGGCCTTCTGCCAGGCGACGACACCCGGCAGGACCTCAGCTTTGAGCTTTTTCTTGTTGCCGATGAAGTTGTCATCGACGATGAAGAGTCGGCCCCGCCATCCCAGCCGGTAGAGGGCTTCCAGCTCTTCGATTAGCTGGGTGGTATCTTTGGTCCGCGGCCGGTGCCCATTGAGAATGGCGATATCGCAGAACTCGCAGTTGAAAGGGCACCCCCGGGAGTACTGAATGCTCATGGCCGAATAGTGCTTCATCTTTATCAGCGACCATTGCGGCAGCGGAGTGAGACCGATATTCGGATGCCCCGCAGGCTTGTAGATACGCCGGGCGCGGCCTTTCTCCAGGTCTTCGAGGAACGCCGGGAGAATGGCTTCGGCTTCGCCAAGCACCAGGTGGTCGATGTCCGGGTAGTCTTCCGGCTCCATGGTGAAGAGAGGGCCGCCGGCAACCGTCCTGACACCAAGCTCCCGGCACCTGCGCACGACCTCCTTGACGGAATCCCTCTGGATGGTCATGGCGCTAATGAATACGTAGTCCGCCCACCGGATATCCTCATCGGTGAGGCGGCTGACGTTCATATCGACAAGTCTTTTCCCCCAGTCCCCGGGGAGCATGGCCGCCACGGTAAGCAAACCCAGCGGCGGGTAGCTGCCCTTCTTGGAGACGAATTTCAGGGCGTGCTTAAAACTCCAGAAGGTGACCGGGTACTGAGGATAGACCAAGAGTATCTTCATTTGGTTTTATTATAGCATACTTATGTAAATGGAACGCTAAAGCGGAAAAGAGGGGATTCACACTAGTTTGGAAAATTCTATTACACTGATGCCAGCTTGTGCTAGAACGGTCCGTAATGTCTTCGGGGCAAGATCCCTACGATGGTGAGGTACTGTTACTCTCCTCCCTGTTTCTTCATGTTTAAGAATATAATGACTGCCGTGAATACGGTGAACGAAGAACCCAACTTTAAGTAGTGCGTCGACTGTCTGTTTACCGCTTGCACGCGGCATCTTCACGCAGCAACCTCAACAACGGCCTCTTCAACGCCTTCCTCAGAAGGGACAGGTTCACCATCAACTTCCAGACTTTCTATGTACCCCTCGATAGCTTCTTTAATATTGGCCAGGGCTTCTTCTCGCGTATCGCCTTCGCTGATACAGCCCGGCAAAATGGGAACGTACACGGTGTATCCACCCGACTCGTTTAATTCTAGTACTACTTTATATTTTCGCATCATAACAATGCCTCCGTTTTCAAAATATTATAACATATGTTAATTCTTATCCGGCTTCGATTCAAATTGCATAATATGTTCTATATATGTTTCTGGTAACCCATGCTCACACGCACCCATTAGCACGATATTTTTATACGATTCGTATGGTCGAGGGTCTTCAGTTAGATAAGCAGGATTAGTAACAATATATACATTTGTCATTTGTCCGGTGTACATATTAGAACCATAAGCTAAACACATCACTTTCATTCTATTTGTTCCTTTCTTAAATCAACCCTCCTATCACCCCCCCCACCACCTTTTTCCACCTCCCTTTCAGCTTCCTGTAATCAATCCTTACCACTGTCCGCCCTACCGTTACTCCTTCCTCCAGAGCTGCGGTGAACCTGCTCGCGTCGTAGGGCAGGCCCCCAAAGCGCCGGATGATTATCTGCCCTTCCTCGGTGGAGATGGACTCGATGCCGGCCTTGGCGGCCAGGCCTTTTATTTTCACGGCGTAAAACAAGTTTTCTACCTCCGGCAGCGGTGCCCCGAAGCGGTCGGCGTACTCCCGGCGTATTTCACTCAGGCGGCCGGCGGCCTCGGGCGCGCCCAGCTCGCGGTAAAGCTCCAGCCGCGTCTCCACGTCGGCCACATATTCCTCCGGGATAAAGGCGTCCAGCGGCAGGTCGACCGTCGGCGCGGGGAGCTTCGGCTGCGGCCTGGGGCCACCGGCCAGGAGTGCCTTCTGCTCCTCGACGGCCTCCGCCAGCAGTCGTGTGTACAGGCTGAAGCCGATGGCCGTGATATGCCCGCTCTGTCGCGGCCCCAGCAGAGTACCGGCCCCCCTTATCTCCAGGTCCTTCATGGCGATGCTGAAGCCCGCTCCCAGCTCAGTCGCCTCATAAATGGTCCGCAGACGCTTGTGGGCCACTGGCGTGAGCCGCTTGCCCCGGTCGTAGAGAAAATAGGCATAAGCCAGATTGGCCCCCCGCCCAACTCTTCCCCGTAATTGATAAAGCTGCGTCAGCCCGAACTTGTCCGCCCGGTTGACAATCAGGGTGTTGGCGTTGGGCATGTCCAGTCCCGATTCGATAATCGTCGTGCTGACGAGGACGTCAACTTTGCCCCGGCTAAAGGCCGTCATGACCCTCTCGAGCTCATCCTCGGGCATCTGCCCGTGCCCAATAGCGATTTCCGCCTCCGGGACGAACTCGCGTAAATTAGCCGCCACCATGGCGATGCTCTGAACGCGGTTGTGCACGAAGAACACCTGGCCATTGCGCTCCAGCTCCCGCAGAATGGCCTCCCGCACCAGGTGGTCGTTGTACTCAGCCACGTAGGTCTTCACCGACAGGCGCTCCTCCGGCGGGGTGTCCATGGTGCTCATGTCCCGCACCCCCACCAGCGACATGTGCAGGGTGCGGGGAATGGGTGTGGCGCTCAGAGTCAGCACATCGACCTCCCGGCGCATCTTTTTAAAATGCTCTTTGTGGCTGACGCCGAACCGCTGTTCTTCGTCGATGATGAGCAGGCCAAGATCCTTAAAGGCGACGTCCTGCTGGAGCAGGCGATGGGTTCCGATGCAAACATCCACCATCCCCTTCGCCAGCCCGCCGATGATTTCCTGTTGCTCCGTCGGCGACCGGAAGCGACTGAGCACCTCGACATTGATGGGAAAGGCTTCCAGCCTCTCGGCAAACGTCGCGTAGTGCTGTTGGGCGAGCACCGTGGTTGGCACCAGCACGGCCACCTGCCGGCCGTCCATCACCGACTTGAAAGCCGCCCGGATGGCCACCTCCGTCTTGCCGTAGCCAACATCCCCGCAGACAAGCCGGTCCATGGGGCGAGCTTTCTCCATGTCCACCTTGACCTCCTGAACGGCCTCAAGCTGGTCGGCCGTCTCGACGTAGGGGAAGGCACCTTCCAGCTCCTGCTGCCAGAGCGTATCTCCGGAAAAGGCGAACCCGGGCAAGACCTCACGTGCGGCATATAGGGCTAGTAGCTCCTGGGCCAGCAGCTCGGCAGCTTCTTTGGCCTTTTTCTTGGTACGGTTCCATTCCTGGGTGCCGAGCCGGCTTAAAGCCGGCGGCCTGTCCCCAGCCCCGATATAACGGCTGACCCGGTCGATCTGGTCGGTGGGGACGTAAAGTGTATCCCCGGCGGCGTACTTCAGGACGAGGTATTCTTTCTCGGCGCTGGCAGACTTGAGCGTGGTGACCCCGGTAAACCGGCCGATACCATGCTCAATGTGGACGACGTATTCATCTGGGATTATGTCAACCATGAGCTTATGTCGTGGGGCCGGCCGTTTCTTAACAAGACGGCGCTGCTTGACGAAACCGAATATCTCGGCGTCGGTGAACAGGTAAGTTTCACCGGCCATGATCCAGCCTTCCGGCAGCGATCCCCGCACCAGTGCCAGTTCTCCCCTTCCGGGTACTTGCGTAATGGTTTCGACAGGTACGGCGATAATCTCTACACTATCCAGTAACTCGGCGAGGCGATCAGCCTGGTGACTGACGATAATGACCCGTTTCCCCTGGCCAAGGAGCTCGGTATTCTTTTTCAGAAACAACGGCAGCTTGCCGGCATACCCCGGCGCCGAGATGAAGTCGAGATTGCCCTCAAGTCCCCAGGCGGCCAGCTCCAGGCGCTGCCGGTCCTCCAATTCGCCTTCCAGCTCCTCCCAAGTGAAATACGGCCTGGGGAAATTCCCAGGCAGCTCCCCCCGCTCCATCTTCTCCGCCCGCAATTGTTTCGCTTCGTCATGAAGCTCGGCAGCGGTCTGCTCGATGTCGTCCGGCTCGTCAAGCGTCAGCAGACTACCGGAAGGCAGGTAGTCAAGCAGCCGGCCGGTGTTGAAAAGCGCCGCATAGAGCTGGGTCTCTCGCGGCATTTCTCCAGCGAGCATCAAATCTATATCCTGGCGGAACTGCTGCCCGACCTCTGGTGTGCACCCGGCCGTGTCCAACCGGCGTAAAACCACCCCCAGCTTCGTTTTGTCCATGAGGCGTGGCACCAGGAGTTCGGTGGCCGGCACTATATCGACCGACGGTATAACTTCAACTGAGCGCTGCGTCTCCGGATCAAACCGGCGGATACTATCGATATTATCCCCGAAGAACTCGAGCCTGACTGGAAAATCGCTGGTTGGCGGCCAGACATCGATGATACCACCACGGTGGCTCATTGTACCCGGCATCTCTACCACGTTCTCCGGACGATACCCGATCTTCGCGAGTTCACCCAGCAGGTGGAATGGTTCCCGGTTCGTGCCCAGTTCGAGGATATGACAGGCGTTTCGGAAATCTTCAACAGCTGGCACACGGGACATCAGTGCTGCTGCCGGAGCGATTACCAACGGCGGCGTCGCGTTATTCTTCGTACGAGCTAGTGCCGCCAGCACCTGGATACGTTCGGTCTCGGTGGACGAGTCGGTGGACAAACGTTCGTAGGGTAAAACGTCCAATTCCGGAAAGAGCTTCACCTGCCCGGAGGGGCACCAGCTTAGTAACTGTTCGTGCAGCTTGCGGGCGTACTCCGGCTGGGCGGTCACCATAAGCATGGGCCGGTCCAGGTCCCGATATAGTGCCGCGACCAGGTAAGCCCGGGCGGCATCCAGCATGACAGCCGCTCCGTTCTCTCCCCGCCCGATGTTCTCGCGAAGGCGGCGGAAGTCAGGCATGTCCCGTATTAAATTCAATAATGGGTCCAGGTCTGTCATGTAGTCCCCAAACACTTTTAGGGCTCGTCCTTCGTAAAGGGCCAGCCCTAATAAAATATTGTAGCACAGCTAGCCCGGTATTAATACCAAACGCCCTGATTTCCGGCGAAACGGCGTTAGAATGACTTCCGTACGGTTTCTTTTGTACTAAGACTTTCGTGGTTATCCTCCTTGTTCACAAGCGTGTACCTTGTTATAATAAGAGCAAACCTGATGGGCAAAAACGCCAGAGCAACAAGACCGGCCGGGCTGCCCTATCGGCGCATCGTGGTCAAGATGGGCACGCGGCTACTAACGGGGGGCGGCAACCACCTGGACCTGGAAACCATGACCGGCCTGGTTACCCAGATTGCCAGGCTGCACGAACAGGGAGTCGAGGTAGTATTAGTCTCTTCCGGAGCCATCGCTTCCGGCCGTCAGCATCTCGGAAAAACGAAGGCCGGGAAGGGGATACCTTTCAAGCAGGTCCTGGCCGCGGTGGGCCAGAGCCGGCTGATGAATGTCTACGAACAGCTCTTCGGCTGGTACAACATAACCGTAGCCCAGGCGCTACTCACCCGGGCCGACCTTGCCAACCGCGCCGGCTATCTTAACGCGCGGAATACCCTGCTGGCCCTGATGGAACTGCGGGTCGTCGGCATCGTTAACGAAAATGATGTCGTTTCGATAGACGAGATAAAGGAGGCTAAGTTCGGGGACAACGATAACCTTTCGGCGATGGTCGCTAACCTGGTTGATGCCGACATGCTTATGATTTTAACGGACATCGGGGGACTCTACACGGCCGATCCCACCCGCGATCCGCAGGCCAGATTAGTTCCCCTGATTACCAAAATCGACGCCAGCGTCCTCAAAATGGGGGCCGCTACCCGCGGCAACCTCGGTACCGGTGGCATGGTCACCAAAATCGAGGCCGCCCGCCTAGCGACGTCTTCCGGAGTGCACGTAGTCATCGCCGACGGCCGCGAGCCGGATATAGTCCTGCGCCTGGTTGCCGGCGAATTAGTCGGCACACATTTCCCACCCGCCGTCAGCAACTTAGAGAGCCGCGAGCGCTGGATGCTCTCCGGGCTGTGTACCCGGGGCAAGCTGGTAATCGATTCCGGCGCCGCTTTGGCCTTGAGGAAACAGTACCGCAGTCTGCTCGCTGCGGGGATACAGAAGGCGGAGGGCAGATTCAGCCGGGGCGATATCGTCGCTATCTTCGACGCGGAAGGTACACAGATTGGCTGCGGTATTTCTAACTACAGCTCAAGTGATATCGGCATCATCAAAGGATCCCGTTCGGGGAAAATTGCCGGATTGCTTAGCTTTGATTATGGACCCGAGGTGGTACACCGTAACAACCTGGCGCTATTGGAAAGGGGGGAACCAAGTGGCAATAGGGAAACTATTACAATCCGCTGATGAGAAGTTCATTAGCATGGTGAACTACCAGTTCCAGCACGACGAGGATAACCGGTGGTGGGGAGAGCTGACGCTAGTAGATTACGTACGCCTCAAGGACGGCAGCGGCTATATCCTAGAGCTGGAGGACGGTCGCCGAAGCCGGTGCTCGCTGAAGAAACGTGTAAACCGGGCGGTAACCAGCCTGCCACCCCGATACGTCTACCACTTTTCCGGTAGCGGCGAGTTCGATTATTAGGGTTGAAAAGGATGCAGATTCTCAGAGGCAATGGCAAGCTCTTTGACGGCCGGGGGAACTGCCTGGGCGAAATCAAATATGATATTCACCGGAACGGCTCCACCGGTGAGGAATGGTGGGGGGAGATCACGCCGCAGGAAGGCATTATGCCCCAGGGCGACTGCATCATCGAGCTGGACAATGGGCTCAGGGGGGCCGGTACCATCAGAATGAGAACTAACTCATCTTTCGGATTGGTTGTTGATAGTTTCGACATCAAAGGAAACGGCCCGCTCAAATAAAAACAATAATCCAGCCTAAATATGGGAAACAAATCAAGATAAGGAGTTACATCATTATTATATAACAAGGGAGTTAGCGGCCAGCATGGCGAGGCCACTGCCAATCGGGATAGTCAGATTGTCATTTATTGGTAGCGGTAATGCTTGAAAGATGGCGGCGAAGACCGCCCCGACCAAAGCTACCGTTAAGGCCGGTCTTCCGGAGATACTAGCGAAAAGGAGCGAGATAGCCAGACAAACAACGAGGCACGCCGCGTCCCCTTCCAGGCTTTTCCCCCAAAGCCGGACACGCCCCTTCCAGATACCGATGATCGCGGCGGACGAATCACCTAAGGAAAGGAACAATATAGCCAGAATAGCGATGTCCCTCGGGAACGCCAGGACGCTCACCAGGGAGCCGATCAGGAAATAAGTGGCCCCGGTTATTCGGCTGGCTTCTCCACCACGTAAAACGGGTGCAAAAAACGTATATAGACGCTCGCCGAGCACCGGCAGACGCAGTCTTACCAGGTCCAGAGTAAGGATGCCGATGGTACCGACGCAAAGCAGTATCAGGAAGACTGGTCTTGGCAGGAGGTAAAGGCATATCAGGACAACTATTCCTACGGCAGCGTGTATCGCCGCCCGGGGCAGGGCGCGCCTGATAAGTGCAGCTTTCATGGTGTCAGTATATAGAAAGAAGTTTGGACAAATCAAAAAAGTGACCGGCGGTTACGTGTCCAGGTGACTTCCGGAGCACTATGGAGTATCATTAAAGTATGAAGCGAAAAAAAGTGATCTTAATGTCAATGGTCGTGCTTGCCGTCGTTCTCATGTACCTGTCTTTTTACCTTTCGTTCGCGAGCCTGATTGCCGGATTTGTCGCCGCGCATCTCGGCGGTGGCAAGCGTGTCGGCAGGACAGGCCGCGTCAGGTCATTAGTCATCTCCTGGCGCCGGTACCGGCTGCACATGCACCACTGGCTGGTGGCGTTACTCATTACTGTGGTCTCGGCCCTGAAAGGGGTTTATATCATCACCCCGGAGTTATTTTACGGATTTCTGGGCGGGTTACTCATTCAGGGAATCTACTTCTATGATGATTGGCACCGCATCATCAGCCGCCGGCGCCGAATCGTCGATAAACAGAAATCCCTGGCCTGACGCATTACCGGAACTTGAAGGAATATTCTTTTATGGAATCTGCCGTCGCCGACCTTAAGGCCAAAGGAGAAGCCGCCAGGTCCGCCGCCCACCACCTCGCTTTCACCTCAACCGATGTCAAGAACAATGCCCTTCTGAATATAGCTGCCAACCTGCTCACCCGGCAGGACGAAGTACTCGCCGCCAACAAGATAGACTATGAGGCCGCGAGGTCGTCAGGAATGGGTGATGCCCTGCTTGACCGCCTTAAGCTGGACGAAAACCGCCTGAAAGCAATAGCGGAAGATACACGGGCCGTTGCCACCCTTCCGGACCCCGTGGGTGAGACCTTCGAAATGCGTACCCTCCCCAACGGCCTCCAGGTCGGTAAACGGCGCGTCCCTCTTGGCGTTATCGGCGCCATTTACGAAAGCCGCCCCAACGTCACCGTGGATATCGCCGCCCTGTGCCTCAAGAGCGGCAACGCCGTTATCCTGCGCGGCGGCAAAGAGACCATCAATTCCAACGCCGCCATCGTCGGTGTGATCCTGGAAGCCTGCGAAAAGGCCGGTATGCCCGCCGGGTGCGTCCAGTTCATCGAGAATACCGACCGCGCCCTAGTCGACCGACTCCTACGCATGAATGACGTCATCGACCTGATTATACCGCGCGGCGGCGCCGGCCTGATAAAATCGGTCAGGGAAAAAGCGACCATGGCCGTAGTGGCTGGTGGCATCGGCGTCTGCCATACTTACATTGATAAAGCCGCCGACCTGGCCAAGGCTACAGCTATCATTTACAATGCCAAAGTGCAGCGTCCCACTGTCTGCAACGCCCTGGATACAGTACTCGTACATGCCGATGTCGCCGCGGAGTTCCTCCCACAGATGGGAGTAGAACTGAACAAGGCCGGAGTGGAACTACACTGCGACCAGCGCTCGCTGGCCATACTCGGACCTGATAAATCACTAAAGCTGTTTCCGGCCGTCAACGAGGACTGGGGCAAAGAATTCCTCGCCCTGACAGCCGCAGTGAAAGTAGTGGAATCACTGGACGAGGCTCTGAAGCATATCGAGACGTACACCTCCGGGCATTCCGAGGCCATTGTTACGGAGGACTACACGGCAGCCATACGCTTTCTTAACGAAGTGGACGCCGCCTGCGTCTACGTTAATGCCAGTACGCGCTTCACCGACGGGAGTCAGTTCGGGCTGGGGGCGGAGGTTGGTATCAGCACTCAGAAGCTGCACGCCCGCGGCCCGCTGGGTCTGAAAGAGCTGACGACCTACAAGTGGATTATTTACGGGACGGGGCAGATTCGACCTTGATAAAGACGACATTATTCAGTTAGTATACTATGCAATTTGTCATTCCAGCGAAAGCTGGAATCCAGCTAAATAATATCGTTCGCCAGAATGACATCTATATTTTCAGCACCGCCTGCTGGGCCTGGAAAAGCTGCCGGATGCCCTTTTCCGCCAAGGCCAACAAGTCGTCGATGGTCTGCCGGCTGAAGGGTTTGCCTTCGGCCGTCCCCTGGAGCTCGACGAACTCCCCCTGTCTCGTCATGACCACGTTGAAATCGACCGCCGCCCGGGCGTCTTCGTCGTAGCAGAGGTCCATTATCATATTATTGCCCATGATGCCAACGCTGACGGCCGCCACGGCACTTTTTAGAGGCATCGAGGAGAGCAACCCCATACTCTGCAACGTCTCCGCAGCCTGGTAAAGGGCTACGTACGAACCGGTGATAGCGGCGGTGCGGGTGCTGCCATCGGCCTGGATGACATCACAATCCACCATCAGGGTTCGCTCGCCCAGGGAGTCGAGATCAGCAATAGCCCGCAGTGACCGCCCGATGAGCCGTTGAATCTCCTGGTTACGCCCCCCAACCCTTCCCAAAGTGGAATCGCGTTGGCTGCGGGTCACCGTAGCCCGTGGGAGCATGGCGTACTCGGCGGTAATCCAGCCGGTGCCGCTGCCCTTGAGGAAAGGCGGCACCCTCTCCTCGACGCTGACCGAGCACAGCACGTGGGTCTTCCCCAGCTTGATCAATGCTGATCCCTCGGCAAAGCTCTGGTAACCCGGGACTATTTTTATGGGTCGTAGTTCGTCATAGGTGCGGCCGTCGACTCTCTTCACACTATATCTCCAATCCGGTCGATAATACGGTCAGAGTATAACATCGACTGAAGGCGATAGCAATACACTGCCCGATTAGCCGTCGCTCGAGCCTTTCAGCCACTCCTTCAGCCACTCCAGCGCCGCCTCGGCCGCGCTGCGCTTGTTTTCCTCGCGGCTGCCGTGGAACTCATGCTTCCGGCTGGAAACACCACCCGCGTGCGCCAGCCCCAGGTAAAAAAGCCCCACCTCTTTACCCGGCGTCTCGCCTCCCGGCCCGGCGATCCCCGTATCGGCAATGCAAATGTCCACCCCCAACAACCGGCGGCCTCCCGCCGCCATCTCCTCGGCAACCTGGGGACTCACCGAACCGTATTTCTCCAGGGTTTCCGGTTTCACCCCGACGACCGCCGTCTTGACCTCGTTGCAGTAGGCGATCACCGACCCTTTATAGTAGTCCGAACTACCGGGGACGTTGGTAATCAAGTCCGAAATCAACCCGCCCGTAGCGGATTCCACCGTACCCAATGTCAGACCCCGGCGGCGTAATAACTCACCGATTTCCGTTTCCAGAATATCCGTCAAACGTACCTCTCCATCAGTTTAAACAGCGTTTCATCAAGGGGGTCTTTTTCAATACCGTTCATGGCACCGGTGACCTCCCCGAAACGACGGTCATCACCGAGGTCATCGAGTTTATCGTAAACGCCGAACCGTCGGCCAAGTTTATAGTTGTCTCTCTCCTCCGGTGAAAGTCCCTGGAAACGCCGGATGACGGCCAGGATCTTTTCCCTATCTTCAGGTAACTTTCCTTCTATCTCCGGCAACAAATTCATCATGTGGTCGCTGACAATCTGCGAATGACAGCTTAAGTTATCGATAAACAGCTTTATCTCCTCGATAATCTCCTCATCCGTCAGCCGGACAAAGGCGCCGCTGGCCACATCACTATATAAAAGCATCCTGGGTTGCACGGTCAACGTCCTCAGTCGTATGTAATCGGGATTAATCTCATTGAGCACGCGGGCCGTCTCCAGCGCGTGCTCCCGCCACAGCTTCTTACCTCCCAGCCCAGGCATGACGTACGCCGAGAGGGATATTCCCGAGGCTACCACCTTTTTGCCCCCGACGATATGGTCGGCGGCGGTGACGCCCTTATCCACTAATGCCAGCACGGCGTCGTTGCCGGACTCCAGACCCATGTGAAGGCGGGAGAGTCCCGCCAGGTGGAGTTCCTTCAGTTCTTCGACGGATTTCTGGGAGGCCGTTTTCGACCGGGTATAGCTGGTAATACGTTCGATACTAGGAAAGGTATCTCTTAGGTAGCCGATAACCCGGACAAGGTCCGCTGTCTTCATAATCAGGGTATTGGCGTCCTGTAAAAAGGCATGTCGTCCGCCGGCATACATCCAGAGGGCGACGTTGTACCAGGCGGGATTGGGTGTGCTGTTGGCTACCGCCGCCGCAGTTTGTCGGATATCGTCGCCGGACTTGCCGGAAAGCTCGATAATCTTATCGCGGATTCCCCTGGCGCTGTCGATATCCCACTTGATCTCATCGACCGTGCGGAGTTCGAATTTCGATTCTTTATAGATTGGACAGAACTTACAGCGGTTCCAAGGGCAGTTCCGCGTGGCGCGAATCAGAAGCGAATACGCCTCGCTGGGGGGACGGATCGGGCCCAGTTCGTAGGACTTGGAAAGCATGTACATCACAGCCACGGAAAAACGTTTTTCTGGATAAATTCAAAGTTGGACGCTACTTTGCCGGCGCCGGCAACGATGCCCATATGACCGGGCAGGAGATAATCGATATCGAGCTTCGCTAGGGCATTTATGGACTCTTTCAGAGATTCGGCGTTTCCGCCGGGCAGGTCGACCCGGCCCGTGTTCATCTCGAAGACCACATCGCCACAGACGAGTATTTTGCCTGTCTTATCGAAGAAGCAGATACATTCCGGCGAGTGGCCTGGCGCTTTGATCAACTCCCAGGAGATGCCCCCGGCTTCCAGACAATCTCCGTCCAGCACTTTGTCGACGGAGAACTCTACCGGTGTCATACCGAAAAGTCGGGCGCCATCGATGACCATGGATCGATAGGATTCTTTCTGTAACGGGTGTAGAGCAATGCTGGCGCCGGAGAGCTTCTTGAACTCTTCGTTGGCGGCGCAGTGGTCGATGTGGAGATGGGTGTTGACGATATACCCGATATCGGCGGGATTGATGCCGTCCCTGGCCAGGGCGTCCCGTAGCGCCGGTAGATAATCCGGATTGCCGGGATCGATTATCAGCCCCGGACTACCTGTCAGGACATACGTATTGCAGTCCAGCATACCCTGCTCGGGATAGAAGTATAGATTATTTACCAGTTTCATGATATATTATCTCCAAACGCCGTATTTGTGAGACCGCCAATCGCTTTTATTATATATTATGCGGGGCTTTACGATAAACCATTAAGGAGGTAAGACTATATGGGACTGATGGCAGGCATCATCGGGGGCATCGGTGGACTATGCGCCGTTTTCGGCATATTGCTGGCCCTCGAAGTTATTGCAGCCGATATGAGCCCGATTAATACTGGCTGGGATTTCTGGTTCATGCTGGCGGGCGTCCTGCTCCTGGGCAGCATTGCGCTTTCCGTAGGCAAAGGTCCTCCCGGGGACTGAACGCTCCCGAGCAATATAGAGATATGACCGCCAAACACCGGCCCGACCGGCTGGAGGTAAAAGTTACCCCCGGTGCCCAACGCAACGAGGTCGCCGGTGTTACTGCCGGTGTCCTTCATGTCAAGGTTGCCGCGCCACCGGTCCGCGGTAAGGCCAATCAGGAACTAATTGATCTTTTGAGCCAAGCGCTGGGTGTGAGTCGGTCTTCTATCTCCATTGTCAAGGGCCAAACCAACCGCAATAAAGTGATTTCCATTGCCGGGCTGGACCGCGAGGAAATTCTACGCCGTCTATCTACCTGAAAAACAAAGGGAGGGACTGTTCCCTCCCGGTTTCTTCACCCCTCGGGGGAAAGGGGGCAGTGCCCCCTCTCCCCTGCCAAACAATCGTTAACCTACTGTGATTTAGCCTTCTTGCGGCGACGCCACCAGGCGAAGTAAAGAATTACCAGGATAATGATCCAGACAGGACTGAATATCCCCAGCCAGATTATAATGCTGGCGATGACTTTGAAGAATCCCACCAGCCCGTTCCAAGCGCCCCCAGCGATGCCGCCGGCGTCCCAACCGGGCGTTACCGTGATGTAGTCCTCCCTAGTGTATGACTCGACATTGCCGCGGTCGTCGGTGACCCTGAGGGAGACGGTGTAGGTACCGTCGTCATTATAGGAGTGGGACGGATTACCATCGGTGCTGGTCTCGCCGTCCCCGAAGTCCCACTCGTAGCTATACGGGCTGAATCCGCCCGATATCTCCGAGTTGAAATATACCCTCGCGCCACCCTTGACATTCCTGGTATTGGCGCTGAAGTCCACGACGAGCTTGGACTGCTCCAGGTTTATCTGGATGTAGGACATCGCCGCGGACTGCTCCAGGTACTGCATGCGGCCTTTGACCTGCTCGATTTCACCGCGTGTCTTGACCAGCTCCCGCTGTACTTCCAGAATTTCAGATACCTCACCGGCCTGCTCCATCAGTTTGAGGAGCTGCGCCTCGGCCGCCTCTAGGTTGGTCAGCCGGGCGGTGAGGTCGACATACTCCTCAGTTACGTCTTGTCCGGAGGTACTTTCCGAACGGACATCATCGGCCAGATTCCGCAGGGCGCTGATAGTCGCATCGAAATTCTCCGCCGCTACCCGGATGGCAATATTGCCCAGCATCCGGTCACGGTCCTGCCAGCTATTGGAGGATACCACGAAGCCGCCGTAGGTATTGGCCAGGGCGGTTATCTGCTCGATAGCCGCGGGAATATCCGTCACCACCAGTTGCAGGTCGGCGGTGCGGATAATCATGCGCTCGATGGTATTACCGCTACCCGCCTGCGTCGTCGTCGGGGCGGGTGCCTGAGTTACGACCACCGGAGGCGGCACCTCGTCCTTGTCGCCGAAGAAGCCTCCCAACTGTTCGGATGGGGCGGGGACAGCTATGGTCGTGCCGGGGGCAACTGTGATTGTCTGGCGCGGCGCCTCAGCCTCGGACGCGCAGGCGGCTGTAGCCACCAACAGAGATGCCACCAGTAAGCCCAGGATCAGCTTTTTCATATCGTCCTCCTTTTCGGGTGACTCCGCTATATTATAACGGTAAAAACAGGAAAAAGTTCGGTTTCACCTCCTGATTTTATGGAAAATCTTCCGATATTTCAGAAGTGTTGATTCGTTTCCCGATGACAAAGTACAATTCAAGTGATCCTGGGGACACAACACGCCGGGAGGGACGCCTTTGGCCGAAGCAAAAGGATATTCGTTCCGCTACTTCGAAGTGGCCGACGGCCGTCTCGATGACGGGATTTTCGAAGAGCAGTACAAGACCAGTAAAGGCCGAAGGATATATTCAAGAGTTAAAGACCGTTAACCGCCCGCTCAATCCGTCCCAGCGCTTCTTCCAGAATACCCCGTGGGCAGGCGATGTTCATTCGCTGGAAGCCCGAGCCCCCCGCGCCGAAAAGAAATCCATCGTCCAGGCCTACTTTAGCCTGTGTCCGCATGAAGTCCTGTAATGCCATGTCATCCAGGCCCAGTCCCCGGCAATCGAGCCAGAGCAGGTAGGTACCTTGTGGCTTGATTACCTTGATCCGGGAAATCTTCCCGGCGAAATACCCGAGTGTGAAATCAAGGTTCCCCTGGAGGTAAACAAGGAGCTGCTCCAGCCACTCGTCGCCGTGGCGGTAGGCCGCCTCCATGGCCACCAAGCCGAAGATGCTGGGGCCATGGACAATACCTATTCGTATGGTATTAAACACCGTGCGAAGCTTCTTGTCGGGGATGATTAACGAAGACGCCGCCAGCCCGGGCAGGTTGAATGTCTTGCTGGGGGCCATGCAGACGATACTGTTCTGCGCGAAGTCCTCCGATATGGTGGCAAAGGGGACGTGTTTTATTCCCTTGTAGAGCAGCTCGCAGTGTATCTCATCGGAGATGACGATAGCCCCGTTCCCGATGGCAATCTCCCCGAGTCGTGTTATCTCCTGCCTGTCCCAGACGCGCCCGATTGGATTGTGTGGATTGCACAGGACGATAGCCCGTACCCGGCTGGGGGCATCGTGCATGCCGGGTTTCGGCTGGAACTTCTTTTCCAGGTCGGCAAAGTCCATCTCGTAGCGGCCGTCAACGAGTTTAAGCTGGTTGGTGGCGATCTGACAGCCGCTCTGCCGGACCGCCGGGAAGAAAGGGTAATAGACAGGCTCCTGGAGGACTATCTCGTCGCCAGGATGGGTTAAAGCCCGGATGGCGATGTTGAGGGCGGGGATGACGCCGGGGGTCAGGACGACCCATTCCGGCTCGATTTTCCAGTCGAACTTACGCTTGACGCGGTCGACAAACGCTTCAATAAGCTCCGGCCCAGCGTGAGTGTAGCCGTAAAACTCGTGCTCGGCGCGTTTTTTCAGCGCCTCGACGATAGGCTGCGCCACCGGAAAGTCCATATCCGCGACCCACATCGGAATAACGTCTTTACTCCCGAAGATGGACTCGACGGCATCCCACTTGGCGCAGCTCGTGTTTTGCCGCGAACATATCTTGTCGAAATCGTATTTCACGCCTGCCTCCGAGTTCGTAACAAATGGGGATTTCCTGTAATTATTCTATTATCTTGCCGTTCATAAAACAACAACACCCGGAGTCTTGCACCGCCGGGCGTTTATCACTTAGAATAAGTATAACCGTGCCGAAGTGGCGGAACAGGCAGACGCGACAGTCTCAAAAACTGTTGAGGGGCAACCCTCGTGTCGGTTCGAGTCCGACCTTCGGCACCACTATTTTAATAACACCACGCGCGTGGAAAAAACGAAATCCTCATGAATATATTCATCATCGTCTTACAATCGGTGCTGGTGCTGCTGGGCATCGGCGTTATTGGGTTCTGGGTTACCCGGCGGCACGTGGTACCGGAAAATGTACTCGGTTTTCTGGCCACGCTGGCCATCGAAATCGCCCTTCCCAGTACCGTTTTCGCCAATATCCTGATCAATTTCAATCCGGCGGAATACCCCAACTGGTGGCAGTTACCATTGTGGTGGCTTGCTTTTACCGCCATCATCATTGTTTTGATGCTGGTGACACGCCTGATATCGGCCCGTGAGACTCGCGGCGAGTTCGGCCTCAATCTGTTTTGCCAGAACGGCATTTTCTTTCCGCTAATCATCCTCAGCGGTATTTTCGGCACCGGTACACCCCTGGTCGCCCAGCTTTTCATCTTCATCATGCTCCATCCATCGATGGTATTCAGCACCTATCAGATGTTTTTTAAAGCATCCGATCCGCATCCACTCCGTTGGAACCGTATTGTCAACCCTGTGTTCGTGGCCACCATCATCGCCATCATCGTTCAGTTGGTCGGAGTGAGGTCCTATCTACCGGATTTCCTGCGGACTATTCTGGAAATTCTCGGCGCCATGGCGCTGCCGCTGGTGATGATAATCCTGGGCGGGAGCCTCTATTTGGACTTCCGCCAGAGAGGGAGGTTCTATTTCGCCGAGGTAGCCAAGTTCGTGACCGTCAAGAACCTCGTTTTTCCGCTGGCGATCATCGGGGTGCTGCTGCTGATCCGGCCGGAATACAACATTGCCTTGCTCTTCCTGCTCCAGGCAGCCGTCCCTCCCATATCCGGAACTCCGATTTTCACCGAACGCAGTGGTGGAAACCGGTCCATTGCCACCCAGTTTGTGTTCACCAGCTTTGTCGCCTCGATAGCGACCATCCCCGCCGTCTTCTTCTTGTTCGACCATTTCTTCCCGATGCCGTAAATCAGCTGCTTCTATTTTATATCAAATAAAAAACCGGGACGGCTCTCTATATAATCATAGAATTTAAGGCAAGCCATGTGGTCGAGACTGTTTGCGACCGATTTTCCTAGATGCTATAATCGAATTTAAATACCGGGAAGAGGACTGATTCTAGAATGATTGTATTGACGTGTCCCGAGTGCGGCGCCGAGACCAAATTGTCTCTGGTATTGGACAGCTATCAGGGACCGCGCCGCTGCTGGAAATGCCAGGCAACGTTTTTAATAAAAATCGAAGACAACCGGCTGGTAGGTTGCGAACCACTCAGCCAGGAAGACTTCGATAAAGAGATGGAAATCAAGGCCTTAAAAGATAAGTTCCGGCGCGAACCTGAAGACTAAGACGTTCTACTTCCTTTTGTTGGAGCTACCCTTCTTGGCGTTCCTGGCCGCTTCTTCCCTCTTGGCCTTTAGCTCGATGAGGCGAAAGACTGTCTTGGCTTTACCGACGAGGACGAAGTTCTGCATTTTTCTGACCTCCAGGGATAATCTTTACTTAACTTATCCTCACCAAGCTTAACAATCCGCCATAAAAACTAACGTAAATATAATTAACGTAAGATAAATTAAACCTAAATATTTCGTAAAGAATAATCTCCGAACAATAAACCACTGGCGTTTACCATACGAAATACCAAGCCTAGAGTACTATTGACAAGCGCCATAAATTGGGTATATAAATAGGCTACTGGCCCTAGGATTCTAATGGAGGTAGAATATGGCGAAGACGCAAGCGATACAGCCGGGATACTGTGCTGCCGTGAATCTGATGCCGGATACGGCTCCGGAACCCTGTTACATCGGGATGGTGGAGATGGTCGACGAACACGGCATACTACTGAACCTCGTGCACTGGGACGACAAGCTGGATATGCTCGGCGGGTACTCAGAGAGCCTATTCGTCCCCTGGGTAAATATCAATTCTGTCCTCATCAGCACCGAAAAACAGCCCACCAGGCGATTCATGGCGGACAGGGCCCGCAAGTGGAAGACCCAGATCGATACCCTCCATAACAAAGAGCTGATTGTCGCTAAAAAGAACACACGGTAAACCAACTGGCCCTGGTACCAGCACCTCAACTCCGTAGTTGTCATCGGTACAGAACGGACAGCTACGGAGTATTTTTTCTCGATCCGCCTTCGCCACCTAAGAATTTCAATATAAACCAGGGCACCGCCATTGCCAGCATTCGCTGCAGGTGTTATAATCGTGCCTGTGGCCTTGGCGAGTTGTGTAGTGGTAGCACAGGGGACTTTGGATCCCTTAGCCCAGGTTCGAATCCTGGCTCGCCAGCCATCCTAATTGGGGGGCAATGAAAAAAGAAGAAGAAAGTGGCCTGGATGAGCTGATGCGGCTCTCCCGCCAGTTTACCCGCCAGCAGGAGGACCACGAAGCTCAGGAACGTCAACGCCAGGCCCAGGGGAAAAAGGTGCGCGGCGTCCTCCAGGGTCTGAAGGATCTCAATATTTCCATGTCCGCCGACCAACTCAAGGCGGTAGCCCCACCCGATATCATTAAAGGCGTTAATGATTTAAAAAACAAGGAAGGCACCGAAGACCTCCGCAAGATGATATCGAAGCTAGCTGATGATCTGGAGAAAAGCATCTCTCACCTGCCAGGTACCAGTGCCGAAAATACCCGCCTGGTGAACTCGATGAGGACGCTCAATATCCTCATGGATCTCTATTTCTCTCTGCAGCAGTCATGATCATGCTGGCAAATCCACCGACAAACCACCCAAGCCCCCGTATTTTACACATCGAGCGTCTAGGCTTTATAATAGAAGTTAAACTGGAAATGATTGCGTCATGGAGTCATGTATGAAGCTCGGTATCGATGTCGGTTCGGTAACCGCCAAGGCGGTGGTAATCGATGAAGAAGGTAAGATAGTCGAATCAAGGTATATCCGCACCCGGGGACAGCCCGTCGAGACGGTGCTGGCCGTACTGGAAGAGTTGCTCAATAAATATCCAACCAAGCAGTTCCGGGGGGCGGCGGCTACCGGCACCGGCGGCCAGCTCATCGCCACGCTTTTGGAGATACCTTTCGTCAACGAGATCACCGCCCAGGCCACCGGCACTATCCACTTTCATCCCCAGGTCCGCACGATCCTGGAGATCGGTGGCGAAGACTCCAAGCTTATCGTCCTGGAAAAAGAGCCCGCCGAAGCCTTGCCCAAGGTATCCGATTTCGCCCTCAATGGTGTCTGCGCTGCCGGTACCGGGTCCTTCCTCGATCAGCAGGCGTCACGCATGGGCATCCCCATCGAAGAATTTGGCGAAGTCGCCTTGAAATCCGAGAACCCGCCGCGTGTAGCCGGCCGCTGCAGCGTCTTTGCCAAGAGCGATATGATCCACCTCCAGCAGGTAGGTACACCGGTTCACGATATTGTAGCCGGCCTGTGCTTCGCGATGATACGCAACTTCAAGGGACAGGTCATCCGCGGGCGCGACCTGGAAAAACCGGTGTCCTTTCAGGGTGGCGTGGCGGCCAATAAAGGTATCCGCCGTGCCGTTCTCGAGGTCGTGGAGCTCGCCGAGACCGACCTGATCATTCCCGAGCATTTTGCGGTCATGGGGGCGGTGGGGGCTGCCCTTAACGGCGGTGAATCCTCGCCGCCGGCCGATAGCCTCCAACGTTTACGGGATTATATCGCCCGGCGCGAGTACCAGTTCGTTACCCTGTCGCCTCTCGCCGGCGACGACTATCCCATCCAGGTTGACACGGTGCCAATTATATCAAATGAACCGGTAGAAGCCTATGTCGGCGTGGACATCGGCTCCATCAGCACTAACGTTGTCGTCATCGATAAGGACAATAATGTCCTGGCGCGGCGCTACCTGATGACGGCCAGCCGCCCCATCGAGGCCGTGAAACAGGGCCTCCTTGAAGTCGGGCAAGAAGTTGGCGACCGGGTTATCGTCAAGGGTGCTGGCTCGACCGGTTCCGGCCGCTACATGACCGGTGAATTCTTCGGCGCCGATGTCATCCGTAATGAGATTACCAGCCACGCCCGGGCAGCCGCCTTCGTCTGCCCGGATGTCGATACCATATTCGAAATCGGCGGGCAGGACGCCAAGTACATCAGCCTGCAGAACGGCACTATCGTGGACTTTGCCATGAACAAGGTCTGCGCCGCCGGTACCGGCTCCTTCCTGGAAGAGCAGGCGGAGAAGCTCGGTATCAACATCGAGGAAGAGTTCGGCGACCTCGGGCTGGCCTCGAAAAAACCGCTGGACCTCGGCGAGCGCTGCACCGTTTTCATGGAGTCTCAGCAGAACTACTGCAAACAGCGCGGCGCCGATAAACAAGACCTCGTTTCCGGTCTTGCCTACTCCGTCGTCAAGAACTATTTGACAAAAGTTGTCGAAGACCGCAAGTTCGGCGACCACGTCCTCTTTCAGGGCGGCACTGCCTTCAACCGGGCTGTCAAGGCTGCCTTCGAGGCCGTCCTAGGTAAAAAAGTGACGGTGCCGCCCCAGCACGATATCCTGGGTGCCATCGGCGTGGCCATGCTGGCCAGGGACGAAATGGAAGCCACCGGCAGCCAGACACGTTTCCGCGGCTTCGACCTGGCCCACCGCCAGTATGAGCTCTCTTCGTTCGAATGCCAGAAATGCTCCAACCGCTGCGAAATCCATAAGGTCGTCTTCGAGGGAGAAAAGCCTCTCTTCTACGGCTCCCGCTGCGGCCTCTGGGACAGCGATGAAAAGAAGGAACAGCGGCAGTCTTCTAAGATACCGCGTCTTTTCGACGAGCAGTACCAGCACCTGATGAATACCTATGAAAAGGACGAGCCGGACCAACCCAACGGTAAGACGGTGGGCATCCCCCGCGTTCTTTTCTTCCACGAGCTTTTCCCACTCTGGAAGGGCTTTTTCACCGAACTCGGCTTCAAGGTAATCGTCTCGGATCCCACCAACCGCCACATCATCCGCCGCGGCGTCGAGAACATCGTCGAGGAGCCCTGCCTGCCCATCAAACTGGCGCACGGGCACGTTCTCAACCTGCTGGAAAAAGAACCGGACCTGATCTTCCTGCCCGTCCAGTGCACCATGGAAAAGCTCTCCGGGGACTTTGCCAAGTCCTGGAACTGCCCGCTTACGCAATGTCTGCCCTTTATCCTGATGAGCTCGACGCGTATCCACGAGGCCCTGGCGACTCCGCAGGGTAAAACCCCCCGGGTATTGCGTCCTATCATTCACCCGGACCGCGGCAGGCCGTGGCAGAGACGCATCCTCCGCCAGGCGGCCCGGGAGGCCGGTGTTAAATCGAAGGCCCGCGTTGATAAGGCCATCGAAACCGGTTTCGCCGCCCTGGACAAATTCAACGACTGGCAGCAGCAACGCGGCCGGGAGGTGTTGGCTGCCCTTCAACCCGACGAAAAGGCCATCGTCATCATCGGCCGTGCCTACAACACCTATGACGAGGCCATAACCCTCAACCTGCCGGAAAAGCTACGCGACCTTAATATCCTGGCGATACCGATCGATTTCCTGCCGCTTAAATCGGTATCCGCCGAGGTGAGAAAATTCCATCCCAACATGTACTGGAAGTCCGGCCAGAAGATACTCTGCGCCGGCCATATCATCGCCAATGATCCACGGTTGTTCGGCCTTTACGTGACCAACTTCGCCTGCGGACCGGATTCCTATCTGGTGAAGTTTTTCGACCGGCAGACCGAGGGTAAACCATTCCTTACTATCGAGATCGATGAACATTCCGCCGACGCCGGTATCATCACCCGCTGCGAGGCGTTCATAGATACAATACGCAACGCCAGGACACGCGGCACCGCCAGAGTCCTCCAGTTCACCAGTATGTCGTCCAACCATCAAAATGCCCGTTGCGTCTACGTCCCATACATGGTCGACCACGGCTACATCGTGGCCGCCGCCATGAGGGCCTGCGGCGCCGACTCCGAAGCGCTGCCTGAATCAGATGAGCTGACCTTGGAGATAGGCCGCAAGTACACCACGGGCAAAGAATGCTACCCCAGCATCATTACCACCGGAGATATCGTCAAGAAAACGATGACCCCGGACTTCGACCCGGACCATGCCGCTTTCATCATGCCCGGCGCCAGCGGCCCCTGCCGCTTCGGCCAGTACAACCGGCTGCACCGTCTGGTCCTCGATGAGCTGGGATTGCAGCAGGTGCCCATACTCGTCCTCGACCAGACGGGGAACTACCTCAAGGACATGAACGCCGTGGGGCGGGACTTCCGCCTGCACTGCTGGCGGAGCATGGTCATCCTGGACGAGATGCAGAAAATGGTGCTGGAGAGGCGCCCTTACGAGGTCAATCCGGGTGAGATAGATGCCGTCTATCGGGAATGGTTGGACAAGCTGATTAAGAAAGTCGGCCAGGATGGTAATACCCTCAAAGAGTTCGCCGCCCAGGCCAACAAGGCCTTCGAGGCAATAAAGATCGATACCGGCGTTCCGAAACCGCGCATCGGCATCGTCGGGGAGATTTTCGTGCGCGGCAACCAGTTCGCCAACGATTTCCTTATCCGTAAGCTGGAGGCGCTTGGGGCACAGGTCGGCATACCGCCTTTCGAGGAATGGCTGGATTACATCGACTTCCAGCGCAAACGCCGCTACCGGAACCATCTGGAGGGCGGCTGGCGCGATTGGGCCAAGCAGAAACTGACCGAGATCGTCCAGGAACGCGTCGCCGAGCCTTTAAGAAAGGAGTTCGACGACTCGATAGAGCTTTTCCGGCGCGAGGCTTCCACCGGGGCTATCCTGGACCGGGCGGATACCTACATTACCAAGTCCATCGAGGGGGAGTCCGTGCTGAGCATGGGGCGGGTTGTCGAGTACGCCGAACATGGCTTCGACGGAGTGGTCAACGTCATCCCGTTCGGCTGCATGCCGGGAACGATCGTCAGTTTGCTGCTGCACCAGTTCCGGCGGCATTACGGCCTGCCGGTACTCAACGTGGTTGTGGAGGGCACCAAGGACCCCGGCGAGTCCATCCGCTTCGAGGCCTTCATCCAGCAGGCCCGGGAGCACCTCAGGCAGCGGCGGTCGGGGCACAAATAAGAGCTGAATTTCCACGGTACCGGCGGCGGGCTGACACCTAGTTGTTGCATCAGGTCGAGACCGTAATAGTACCCCCAACCTTCAACGAATTCGCCGCCAGCCAGGCGTCTTATAGTAAATACGCCTTGTTCGATCTGTTTCCCCGTAGCCGGGATGCCGCGGTATTCACCCTAGTGGGAGCCCTTATAACGCTCGCAGCCACTATACATCCACCGACGACAACTTCTGAGGCGTGTTTTTAAAAAAGCGAATCGTATTGTATTAGGTGTACATAAATGCCGGTCAAATATAAGACGGTTGAACCTGAATTTACCGGATAAATAATTACTTTACAGCTGACTCTTGGCGGCCGTAGACCCGCTCCTTCCAGCTCACCCCGGCCCCCAACAGCCACCGCCCGCTGAAATAGAGCACGTCCAGAAAAAGAAAGAGGAACCCGACCACGTGGAACCACACCGAAATGTTTGGCTCCTTGAAGCGATTATCAACCAGCCAGCGTATCAGCAGTATCACCACCACCTGGAAAACCACTGCCGCCATCCAGGGTAGGGACACTGCGGACATGAACAATCCGTTCCAGAGCCAGTAAAACGGTACCAGGTAGAAGAAATAGGCCGCCAGAACCAGCCCTAGCAGCCCCGCCGGGGACATCGCCGTTATCGAATAAACCGACCGGCCCAGTCCGTTCCAGGCCGCCCCCAGGCTGGTGTACATCCTACACGAGACTACCGACGAAAGGTCGACGGCGACGTGGCGCCCGCCACGCCGGGTCGTCTCAATCCCCAGCCAGACGTCCTCGATAATACGGGATTGTACTACCTCGTGACCGCCGACACGCCAGTACTCCGCCGCGGAAAAAAGGAGGAACTGCCCTATCGCCAACGAAGGCCGGGGACGACGGGAGCGCTGGAGCCACCACAGCGGCAGCCACCCCAGGATAATGAAATACAAAAGCGGCATGACGATCTTCAGTGGCAGGGTATCCGCCAGTTGCCGGGGGAAACCGGAAAGCAGGGAAGCCCCCGTCTCCAAAGCCAGGGATAACACGCTTCGGAGCATATGGGGCGCATGCGTAGTGTCTGCATCCACGAAAAGCAGCCAGTCGCCCTTGGCCGCCTGGGCCAGCTGGTAGCAGGCGAAAGGCTTTCCCGCCCAGTCGGTGGGAAGTGGTCTACCGTGAATAAGATTAAGACGATGGTCGTGTGCCGCTCTCTCGCTCACAATGGCCGCCGTGCCGTCCGTCGAATTATCATCGAGAACCAGCACCTCGAAATTGGGGTAGTCCTGTTGTAACAACGATTCTAGGCCGGCCCGGATATTGGCTTCTTCGTTGCGGGCCGGCACCAGCACCGAGACGAGCGGCGCTGGCTTCGGGACAGAAGCCCGTTTATTCGGCACCCTGAGGCTCTTTAGATTGAGTAACAAATTGGCCAGGATTATAACCAGGCCCGTCGCAATAATCAGTTGGTATAGCATTTATGCCTTTCTAGAGAATAGACAGGGGCCCGCGGAATATGGCCTGCACCCAGCGGACGACCCTGCCCCGGAAACCGGGTAAGGTACGCAGCTCGTCGAAGTGCTTGATAACCAGTACGACCAGCATCAGCAACATCAGGAGTATTTTCCAGGAATCGGCCCCCGTGAGGGCCAGGTAGGCCAGCGAACCTGCCGCTCCCAGGACGACCGCCCACGCATCGACCTCGATGAAAAGGGCCCCGATAATCATACAGCCGATAAAGGCCAGCAGCACTTCCTGGGAAGGTAACGCCATCAGTACGCCGAAGCTGACCGCTACCGCCTTGCCACCCCGCCAGCGCAAGAAAGGCGAGAAGGCGTGGCCTAGTACCGCACTTATCCCCACAGCGACAATGCCCGGTCCCGGCAGACCGAAATAGACACCGGCCAGGAAAACGAACGGTACTCCTTTGGCCACATCAAGAAAGATTGCCAGGTATCCCGCCTTCTGTCCCCCGGCCCGGAAGACGTTCGTCGCCCCGGGATTCCCATCTCCGTATTCCCGGATGTCCTTTCCCAGCAGCCAGCGCCCGACGAGCAGTGAAAAAGGTATCGCCGCCAGCCCGAAGGCGCCCAGGGACAGCAACGTTATCAGTAATATCGTCACATTCTATCTCCCCGTTACTGCATACCTCGACTGTCTCGGTATAATAAAACAAAATGGGTATCCCGTCAAGTCTGGTTCGTAGCCCGATCGTGTTTTTTCGGCCTGACCAACCGTAAAATACCCAGGACCAGCACTCCAATGAAGCCATAAGCCAGTCCCACCACCCCGCCGAATAAAACAATGTTCCCGATAATCCAATCGATTACCCGCAGGGGGGTACTTCCCACTACCTCGGGGCCCCATATCCAACAGGCCAGGCCGGCAATCACGACCACGTCCAGGAAAGACAGGAAAATAACTCCGCAGAAAGATCCCAGAAGCAGGATAACGTAGTTCTTGATGCTGCGCCAGCCGCGTACCATGATCAGGAAAATGACCGCGGTCGCCAGGTATGCCAGGGTATACCCCGGGATATCGTCGAGGCCTATGAAGATAATGATGATAACCAGCACCCCGAATAGGCTCAACAGCAAGCGAGTACCCAGCCCAAAGCGCAGCAGTGATAGTATTCTTGTCTTGACTTTATCCACGTAGTCTCCCCCACATCGTAAACCCGGCTCACGTATTTATCAAGTTCGTACCTCTGGCAGGTTAGTTTGAAATGGAGTATAATTAGGTATGAGTCCGGTGAGTACCAGTATGAAAACGTTCCTGCGAGAAGTCCTGATAACCGTAGTGCTGGCTTTGGCTATCTTCCTCATCGCCAGGGAAACCATCCAGACCTACGAGGTCTTTATGACCAGCATGGAACCCAATTTCTACGAAGGGCAACGGGTGGTGGTCAATAAAGCCGCCTACTGGGGTTGGGTGGGAGACCCGGAGCGAGGCGACGTTATCATATTCGCGGCGCCGACCTCGAACGGTGAGGACTTCATCAAGCGCGTTATCGGCCTCCCCGGTGATACGGTTGAGATCAAAAGCGGGGCCGTCTACGTGAATAATGTCAAACTGGATGAGCCTTACATCAAGAATGCCCCCAGCTATACTATGGAAGAGAGGACCGTACCGGCGGAAGAATACTTCGTCCTCGGGGACAACCGCAACCACAGCAATGATTCTCACAACGGCTGGTACGTGGAACACGACGATATTCACGGCAGGGCGTGGCTTTCCTCCTGGCCGCCGAGCCTGTGGGGGGTTGTACCCAACTACCCGATCGGGAATCAGATAGCCAATGCCGGTGGCTAGCCGGAGCTGGGTGAAAAAGACATCGTGACGGATAGCGTCGAAGAAATGTTCGAGAAGTCGGGCGCTCTCCTGAAAGGGCATTTCCGGCTCACCTCCGGACTCCATTCCCCGGTCTACTGGGAAAAGGCCCGGGTCCTTCAGTATCCTGCCTACACCGAAAGTCTGTGCCGCATGATCGCCGACCATTTTCGCGGGTATGGCGCGGAGGTCGTGGCCGGCCCGACGACGCCCGGTATCATCCTTGCCTACGAGACCGCCCGTCAGCTCGGTGTGCGGGCTATCTTCGCCGAAAAAGCCGAATCGGGAGGCCGAGAATTCCGCCGCGGCTTTGAAATCGCTCCCGGTGAAAAGGTCCTCGTCGTCGATGATATCATGACCACCGGAGGTTCGGTTCAGGATGTCCTCGCCGCCGTGACGAAGCTAGGCGGCGAGGTTATCGGTGTGGGCGTCTTGGTCTACCGTTCCACAAGCGAGCCGGACTTCGGTGCTCCATTCTTCGCTTGCCACCGTACCGAGACCGTCACTTATAAGCCGGAGTCATGCCCGCTCTGCAAGGCCGGTGTCCCGCTTATCACGCCCGGCAGCAGCTCGCCGAAGTCGGGTTGACACTCTTCAAAAACCCGTGGTGTAATCAGTCATACTTTATCCGCAACCTTGGATTCTCATTCTTGCGGGAATGACAGTATCTTCGAGGAGGTCCGTTCATGGAGACCGCCGTCGTCATCGCCATCGCCGCTATTATTGCTGTTATCATTATTATGTTAAGTATCTACATTACGCGGCTGACTTTCGAGAAGAAATTCCGGGATTGGCGGGACGCCGAGCTTGAGAGATGGCAGACGGAAATGGAGCAGGCGAGGCGGTCGGCCGTCGTGCAGAGTCGGGCGGTGCTCGGCGGTAAGTTCACCGAGCAGATAGTACCCTACCTTCCGGATTTCCGTTACGATCCCACCGAGGTACGCTTCATCGGCAGCCCGATTGACATGATAGTATTTCCCGGCCTGGCCCGGGGCGAACCGGAGGAGATCGTTATCCTCGAGGTCAAGACAAACAAGAGTCAACTCACGCCCCAGCAGCGGAAAATCCGCCAGCTCATCGAGGATGGCATGGTGCGCTGGGACGAGGTCCACCAGGTATGCGATGAATGACGTCTTTCCTTCGAACAAGATTACGAAGATCCTCGTCTACATATGAGAAACCAGAACGTTTCAGAATGTTCGACAGTATTATGTCCGCTTGAACTCCCGCTCCAGCCGCGCCGCGCTGATATGGACAATAGTCGGCCGGCCGTGGGGGCAGGTATGGGGACTGTTGGTCTGCTCCAGCTCTCTTACCAGGGCCCGCATTTCTTCGTCACTCAATAATTGCCCGGCCTTAATCGCCCCATGGCAGGCTATTGATGTCAGCATCTTTTCTTCCCACCGCGACCTCGCTTCCCCGGCCAGCTCGTCGAGCAGTTCCCGCAACATCTTCCCCCAGGCATCGCCAGCCACCACCACCGGCACGGCCCTGACCAGGTAGAAACGGTCACCGAAAGATTCTATGGCAAAGCCGAAATCCGCCAGGTCTTCCAGGCACGACTTCAAGACGATGTCCTGACGCGGCGTCACTTCGAAGGTCACCGGCTCGAGCAGACCCTGCACCTCCGGCCGCTGTGCCTCCCGCCGCTGCCTGACCCTCTCGAAGCGGACGCGCTCGTGGGCGGCATGCTGGTCAATGAGATAGATACCATCCGGCCCCTCGGCGACGATATAGCTGGCCATGGCCTGCCCCACCACCCGCAGCACCGGCAGCGAGGCCAGCAGTGGCAGGGCCACCGGCGGGGATTCCCGGCCGGTGCCGGCTTCCGGCCCGCCCTCGAAAGCAAATTCGAGCGAGCTTGATGGTTTATAGGGTGCGGCGACCTCTTCGATACGGGGGGCCGGCAGCTGCGATGCCAGGGCCTGACGTACCGCCCTCTGGACGGCGCGGAAGACGTCCGATTCGCTCCGGAACTTGACCTCGCTTTTGGCGGGATGGATATTAACGTCGACGTCGGTGGGGGGCAGCTTGATATCAAGGACAGCCACCGGGTGCTGGCCGGACATCAGCAGCCCGTGATAGGCCTCTTCGACGGCCCGGGCCAGGAGACGGCTGCTTACCCAGCGCCGGTTGACGAAGAAGCTGAGGTAGCCGCGTCCGGCCCGGGCGATCCCCGGTACACCGACCATCCCAACGACTTTAACAGATGGTCCCGTCGGGTCGACCGACCACCCCGGAACGGTATCCTCTACCTCCAGCATCTGACCCGCTGTCTCGGTACCGTAAACATCCATGATGGCATCGAGGAGCCGACTGCTGCCGTTCGTCCGCAGCTTCTCCTTTCCGTCAACTACCAGCGTAAATGACACCTCCGTATAGGCCAGGGCATACTGGCTAACCACCTCGGCGATATGCAATCCTTCCGTCATTTCCGTCTTGAGGAATTTCAACCGCGCCGGCACGCGCCGGAAGAGATCTTTTACCGTTACGGTGGTACCCCAGGGACGGGCCTGGTTCTTTTTCGAGACTACCCGGCCACCCTCCAGGCCGATAAATGTCCCCGCGTCTTCGCCCTCGGCGCAGGTGAGTACTTCGACATCCGCCACCGCGGCAATGCTGGGCAGGGCCTCGCCACGGAAGCCTAGGCTGACGATATTGGTCAGGTCTGTGGAGTCCCTGAGTTTGCTGGTGGCGTGTCGTTCGAAGGCCAGTTCGACCTCATCAGAGGCAATCCCGCCGCCGTTGTCCGTAATCCTTATCGAGCTGAGGCCACCGCCTTTAACATCCACCTCGATACGGCTGGCCCCGGCATCGAGGGCGTTCTCCACCAGCTCCTTGACCACCGAGGCCGGCCTCTCCACCACCTCGCCGGCCGCTATCCGATCAATGGTCTCTCTATCCAGAATCTTAATCGCCATTCCTGTAAATCCTACACGTTTCCGTGTACTTTGTCAATCCTTTTTCTTGGATTTTATTCCTTTAACACCGGTGAGTCAAAGCCCTTCGACAAATCCCGTCCCATCAAGGTACACTTTCACCGGCCGATAATGCCAAAAGAGTCATGCGATGAACGATAATCTGAAAAGCGCCCGCTCCATGTGCGGACTGGAGAACGCCGCGCCGTGAAGTACCTCCACGGGATGGGGCTGCACTTCGCCACGGCGGTGGTTATCGACGGGCGATTCTCGGGCACCAACAACGGCTGCTTCGGTGGAACAGTTAAACACCAGCCTTGATTTTTCATTGGCTACCCATCCCCTTAATCCCCTTCCCTGAGGGAAGGGGAAATATTTAAAAGAGGGGCTAGCGCCCCTCTTTAACGCCCTGCATAAAAGAACGTCATTCCCGCGAATGCGGGAATCCAGAAATAATTTAACACTCCTCCAAATTCAATACCTTAAACCTTCTCTATCTTGGCGAAGCTAAGCAGGAAACGCTTTACGCCCGCCCCGTCGAAGGCCACTACGACCTCGGCATCATTGCGGACAGTTTGATAGCTAACCACTACGCCCTCCCCGAACTGCTCGTGGCGGACGTGCTCCCCCGGTTTAAAATCAGGCAGGTCAACCGGCCCCGACTCACTTTCATTATCTGCATAGTTAGGCGCGACAGATAGGTTGTCATCGCTTTCCCAGGCACTGCTGGCCTTAACCAGATGGGCCGGGATGTCCTCCAGGAAACGCGAGGGCCGGTTGACATTGCTGGCGCCCATCAGGTGGCGGCGGAAGGCGTGCACCAGGTAGACACGCTGCTGGGCCCGTGTAATGCCCACGTAGCAGAGGCGCCGTTCTTCTTCGAGCTGGGCCGGATCGTCGATAGACTTGAAATGCGGCAGGATGCCCTCCTCCATCCCGACGATGAATACTACCGGGAACTCCAGTCCTTTGGCCTGATGCAGGGTAATCAGGGTAACGCTCTCAGTCTTATCTTCGAGGCTATCGACATCGGAGACAAGCGCCACGCCTTCGAGAAAGGCCGTCAGTCCCTCTCCAGGGGCCATTTCACGGTAGTCCTGCGCGACGGCCCGGAGCTCCAGGATGTTCTCCCAGCGTTCTTCGCCATCCACCAGACCGGCCAGGTATTGCCGGTATCCTGATCTCTCTACGACTCTGTCGAATAATTCCACCAGGCTGAGCTCCCGGCCTTTCTCGACGAAGTCCGCCACCATCGTAGCGAATCCCGCCAGCACCTTGACGGTACGAGCCGTGAACGGAAGCTCTTCCCCGGTCGCGGCGGATTGCGCCAGCATCTGCAACGCCCGGTATTCCGGGACGCCCTGAGACTGCGCCCAGCGTGTAAGTTCGTCGATACTGCGCTGTCCGATACCGCGCTGCGGGACGTTAATAACGCGCATCAGGCTGACCGTATCGTAGGGATTATGGACGAGGCGCAGGTAAGCAATAATGTCTTTGACTTCACGCCTCTCGTAGAAACGGGTACCCGCCACCAGCTTGTAGGGCATCCCGTAGCGGATAAAGGCCTCCTCCAGAAAGCGGGACTGCGCGTTGGTACGGTACATCACCGCGCAATCGCCCGGTTTTACCCCGGCGCTACGCACCAACTGGTCGATCTCGTTGACGACATACTGGGCCTCCTCCTCACCGGTGTAAGTCTCAACGACGCAGGGTGGCTGGCCCGGCTCGTTTTCCGTCCAGAGTTCCTTTTGCTTGCGCTGCCGGTTGGCCGAGATAACGTGCGAGGCCGCCTCGAGAATCGTCTGGGTGGAGCGGTAGTTCTGCTCGAGCAGCACCACTTTAGCGTCCGGATAGTCTTTTTCGAAGTTGAGAATATTACGCAGGTCCGCCGCCCGCCAGGAATAAATCGACTGGTCTGGATCACCGACGACGCAGATATTCCGGTATTTCCCGGCCAGCAGCTTTATCAGCTCGTATTGGACGAGATTGGTGTCCTGGAACTCGTCAACCTGGATGTGCAGATAGCGAGACTGATACCGGGTCAGGATATCCGGATTCTGGAGGAAAAGCTGTACCGTCTTCATCAACAGGTCATCGAAGTCCAGGGCGGAGCTATTGGCGAGGAGCTTCTGGTATTGCTCGTAGACGCGCTGTACGACTTCCTCGAAATAGCTGCGGCCATGGCGGAGATAGTCTTCCGGCGCGATCATCTGGCTCTTGGCGGCGGTGATGGCAGATTGAATCGCCCGCGGAGCGAACTGCTTGGGGTCGATGTTCAGGTCCTGTAGGCAGCGTTTGAGCAGGCTGATCTGGTCGTCGTCGTCATAGATAGTATACCTGGGATCGATGCCAATGACCCGGCCTTCCTGCCGTAGGATGCGGGCACAGATGGCGTGGAAAGTCCCCAGGGTCAGGTCCTTGACCGAGGCGCTGACAAGCTGGCCGAGGCGGGCCTCCATCTCCCGGGCGGCCTTGTTGGTAAAGGTAACGGCCATGATGCGCCGTGGATTTACACCCACTACCCTGATAAGATAGGCGACGCGGTGGGTGATAACGCGGGTCTTGCCGCTGCCGGGTCCGGCGAGTATCAGGACCGGCCCATTGATAGCCTCCACGGCCTCTCGCTGGGCGGGATTCAGTCCGGCGAGGATATCCATACCTGATTATAGCATTTTTATTGGCCTGAGGTTAACAAACGCAAGATAGACGCTATTATGTTTTAATGCTATAATGTCCTTGAGGAGGAACACTATGGCAACTCAAAGTAAAAGAACAACTGTTTACCTGAACCCGGAACTCCACAAAGCCCTGCGTCTTAAAGCCGTCGCTGTCTCCAGGACGGTATCAGACCTAGTAAATGAAGCGGTAAGAGAATCTTTGAAAAAAGAGAAAAACAAATATCTCTCGATAGTGAAAATAATGTCCGAACCCGGGCTGGAATACTCGAAGCCTGAAAAATAATAGCAAATGGTTACGACAACTACATGTAACATTGGCAGCTTTCAAGCGGCTTATAAGGTCTTTTCGTCTCCCGCCAGGAAATACCGCTAATATTTGTAATACATATTTTATAATTCTCCACCGAATTTTGTGACATTTCCATCTTTTACAGAATATACTTAATCTGGAACATCCACCGGTAACCCAAAGGAGGCAGATAGATGAGGAAAGGGCTGATTATTCTACTGGGCTTGGTGCTGGTCTTACTGGCGGCAGCAGCCACCGGCTGTGACCTGGCTGTGCCATCCAGCCAGTCTCTGGAGACCAGCAGCACCCAGAACACCGGCATCTGGGTCACCGGCACGGGTAAAGCCACGGCGGTACCGGACATTGCCACGTTGACTCTGGGTGTGGAGGTCCAGAAAAGCTCGGTGGCCATGGCCCAGAGCGAGGCCTCCGCTGCTATGAACGCCATCGCTGACGAGCTTAAGTCCGCCGGCGTCGCCGACAACGATATCCAGACCCAGCAGTATTACATCACCCCGGTATGGACACGCAATCGTGATACCGGCGAGCAGACGCTGGTGGGCTATAGGGTAACAAACTCGGTTACGGCCAAGATACGCCAGATTGCCGATGCCGGCGCCATCATCGAGGCGGTGGCCGGCGCCGGCGGTGACTACACCACGATCAGCGGTATCAGTTTCTTGGTCGACGATCCCTCTCCCTACCAGGAAGAGGCCCGCCAGGCGGCGATGGAAGACGCGCTGGCCAAGGCCGAGCAACTGGCTGATACCGCCAGAGTTGATCTCGGCGCGCCGACCTATATCAACGAGAGCGGCGGTTTATCACCAATCAGGACCGTACCGGTGTTTGATGCCTTGGAAGAGGCCGCCGCCACTCCGCCGCCCATCAGCCCCGGCGAAACCGATATAGTCATTAATGTTCAGGTGGTGTATTCCATAAAATAATACCGGGCCGGCGGGGATAAAAAGGGCGGAACTGGTGGCGTTTCAGGACTTGCTGGCGATCTCGGCGGCCAGCTTCTCGATAAAGTCGACCAGGGGCTGGGTGGGGACCTGCTCCCCGTCGCGGCGGCGTACCGAGACGGTGTTGTCGGCGGCCTCCCTGTCCCCGATAACCACCATATAAGGGACCTTCTCCATCTGCGCCTGGCGGATTTTCAGGTTCATCCGCTCAGATCGGTCATCAATCTCGGCGCGAACACCCTGTTTCCTCATCTCCGCCAGCACGGCGCGGCCGTGGTCCAGGTGTCTGTCGGCGACGGGAATAATCTGCACCTGCACCGGCGCCAGCCACAGCGGGAAAGCCCCCCCGTAGTGCTCGATCAGGAGGCCGAAGAACCTCTCCCAGGTCCCCAGCAAGGCCCGGTGTATCATGTAAGGCCGGTGCTCTTTGCCATCCGCTCCTACGTATACTAGGTCAAAGCGCTCCGGCAGGTTCCAGTCGAACTGGATGGTCGTCATCTGCCACTCGCGCCCGAGGCTGTCCTCTATCTTGAGGTCAATCTTGGGGCCGTAGAACGCCCCGCCTCCCTCGTCCACCTCGAAAGGCAGATTGTTCTCATCGATCACCTGGCGGAGGGCGTTTTGGGCATCGACCCACCGCTGCTCTTCGCCAATGGCGTCAGTGGGGCGGGTGGAGAGGTAGACCTTGTATTTTTTAAAGCCGAAGACCTGCCACATATGTAGTGAGAAGCGTAGCACCTCGGAGAGTTCCGCGTTCATCTGCTCCGGCGTGCAGATGATGTGGGCATCGTCCTGGGTAAAACCGCGTACCCGCAACAAGCCGAGCAGGACACCGCTGCGCTCGTAACGGTAGACCGTGCCCAACTCCGCCCAACGTAAAGGTAGGTCGCGGTAGGAGCGTGTCTTCGATTTATACGCGAGCAGGTGGAACGGGCAGTTCATCGGCTTGATGTAGTATTCCTGCTCGTCAATAATCATCGGGGCGTACATGTTTTCGCGGTAGTTCTCCAGGTGGCCGCTGACCTCCCAGAGCTTACTCAGCCCGATGTGCGGCGTATAGAGGATTTCATAGCCGTTGGCGAAGTGCTCCTGTCGCCAGAAATCCTCGATGACGGTCCGGATGCGGCCAGCCTTGGGGAGGTAGATGACCAAGCCGCCGCCGATTTCTTCCGGTGTCAGGAACAGGTCGAGTTCTTTACCGAGCTTACGGTGGTCCCTTTTTCTGGCTTCCTCTTGACGGGCCAGGTATTCGTCCAGCTCTTCCTGGTTATTGAAAGCGACGCCGTAAATCCTCTGGAGCATGGGGTTCTGCTCGCTGCCGCGCCAGTAGGCCCCGGCGATATTGAGCAGCCTGAAGGCCTTTATCTCACCCGTGGACTTCAGGTGAGGCCCGCGGCAAAGGTCGATGAAATTACCCTGCTGATAGACGGTGACCTTATCGTCGGAGATTTCTTTGAGAAGCTCGACCTTGTAAGGCTGATGGGCAAAAAGCTCCTCCGCCTCTTTCTTGGATAGCTCCCGGTGGGTGAAAGGCCGGTCCGCCTTGATTATCTCGGCCATCTTTTCTTCGATGACCGGCAGGTCTTCCGGACTGAGCGAGCGCGGCAGGTCGAAATCGTAATAGAATCCATCCTCGATGGCCGGCCCGATGCCGAATTTAGCATCCGGGAAGAGAGAAAGGATGGCCTCGGCCATGACGTGTGAGGCAGAATGGCGCATGGTCTCGAGCTTATTTTCGGTGTTCATCGCACCTTATTATAGCAGTGGCTGGCTACGGGGCGCAATCACATCCGAACCGGGTTGTTGTATAATGGGGCCACCACATCAAGGAGGCAGGTATGAGATGGCAGCAACTAATCATCGCTATTTATCAACGTCGGTCAGCAGAATTTGAGCAGGTGCTGGATGGACTCACCACGGAAGACCTGCACAAAAGACCATCTCCCGGCGCCAATCCAATAGGCTGGCTCTGCTGGCACGCCATCCGCAGCATGGACAGGACCGCCGGCGACATGATTTTGGGTGAACAGCTCTGGACGAGGGACGGCTGGCACAAGAAATTCAACCTGCCACCCGATCCCCAAAATACCGGGTATGGCCATACCGATGACCAGGTAGACGCGCTCAGGATACCTGATGCGCAGACACTACTGGATTATCACCGCGAGGTGATGAAGGTGACTATAAACTATCTGGAAAGTCTCTCCGAGGAAGAACTCGACAAGGAACATGAGTTCTCCGTCGAACCGGGCACCAAACGGGCCGATTATCTACGCATCGTGGCCAATATCAATGATGTGCAGCACATCGGCCAGGCGGCCTACGCGCGAGGAATCGTCAAGGGACACCGCTGGTCTGGTGTTTAATCACTACACTTTTACGGCAGCCGCCACTTCGCCCACTTGTTGCCGTCGGTCTCTTTACCGTAGGGTGATTTGGGTGTAATAGCCCTGGCAATGAGGGCCGCGGCGGCGGCCTTGGTGACATCCCCGGCGATAAAAGGCACCGCCCCCATCATCAGCAGAGTCGTGAAGGCAGCGGGCTGGCCCTTTATCAAATCGAGCCAGAGCCCTAGCTGTAGCAATCCAAGCCCGTAGACGAGGATGAAATTGGCAAATAGCATCAATCCCAGCATACTCAGAAAGCTGCGGGAACAAACGTATCTGTCAGTGAAATATCCCAGGAAAAGGGCAGCGAAGATAAAACCGATTACATAGCCGCCGGTAGGACCAGCCAGGTAGGCAACGCCTCCATTGAGCCCGGTAAACCAGGGTACTCCGGCCGCTCCAAGCCCAGCATACATGGTCATACTGACGCCACCCCACCAGCTTCCCAGTAAGACCCCGGCCAGCAGCACCCCGAAGGTCTGTCCCGTCACCGGTACCGGGCTCCAGGGCAGCGGCACCCTGGCCTGGGCCAGTAGGCCGGTCAATGCAGCTACAGCCAGTGAGAGGGCAATTTTTTTGGGAATGGTGAGTTCATAGCGCCAGCGGAAGGCATCCAGTTTGGTCTGGTTGATAGCGGAGACTACCGTCATATTACCTCCTGTTTATCGGTGCTCGTTCTTCCGGAAATTGATTGTGACCTTGGACCCGGCGTACCCGGAACGGATTATCAGCCAGGGTCATGTTAGCGGCTCGGTTTTTCAGTTCCGATGATGGCGATCTCAATCCGCTGGCCGCACTTGGAGCAGGTCACGTTGAGCGTAATCGGCTGTCGCATGACCCGCTCAGCGACCGCGGAGACAATAGAATCAACATTGTCAAGGCGCCGGTCCAGCATGTCGAGGCGCTGGATAATCCTGGTGACGTCCTCCGTGGACTCACTGCTGGTCGTTTCCCGTTCGTCTTGCTTGGCCAAGCCAGGTTCCTCTCAGATATAACTTTAGACCCATTATATGTCCCCCGGGGGAAGCCTGTCAAAACCAATAATGATTTCTCTCTTGATTTCCGGATGAGGCTGGGGGTATAATCCTAGCACATAGCTTGATACGCCGTATTCGGCGAGGAGGAAAATCCAATGGCGGAGCAGGAAATCGGCAAGGTAATGGACTTCTTTGCCCGACCGGTAGTAGCCGGCATCGACATGACGGGGACGCTGAGCGTGGGCGACACGATCCACATCAAGGGCCATACAACGGATATCGAGATGGTCGTCGCCTCCATGCAGATCGACAATGAGGATGTCGAAACGGCCAAGAGTGGGGACTCCGTCGGCGTCAAGGTCCCCGACCGGGTCAGGCCCGGCGATACGGTTTATAAGGTAACGCCGTAGTTTCTCTGGTAAACCTACCTCACCGGATAGCGGTAATAACGCTTGATGTTCGGAAGCAGCGTCAAGAACAAGACCACAACTCCCCACCCGGCCATAACCGGCTGTAGAAAGCTGATGTAACCCAACATCAATGTCTCGGTGATAATCCAGACCAGCAGCACAATTCCAACGGCAAGGGAACCCGTCCACGCCCACCGGTAGTTTTTGAATGGATTCAATACAGCTATCCGAGGCCAGATTTTACTCACCAGCCCAAGTCCGACCACCAAAGGGAAAATACCGACAAACAAGAATAGTATCATACCCGGAACAAAATAATCAGGGAAGGGTGTGCCCTGCAAAGGCTCGGCAGACATTTGCATCAGACTTCCATCGGGGGCCAGGAAAAGCATCGCCCCGCTGATGATGGCACTGATCCCGAGGATAAAAACGAGGACGATAAGCACCCAGGCGGTTAATGGCCTTTTGGCGTGGCGTTCCCCCGGGTTCTCCACCTGAGAACTTTACCCAAGCGCCTTTACCAGATTGGCCATCTCGATGGCGCTGACGGCCGCATCGAAGCCCTTGTTGCCGTCTTTGGTGCCGGAGCGTTCTATGGCCTGTTCCAGATTATCCGTGGTGATAACGCCGAAAATCACCGGCACGTCTGTATTCAGAGCGACGTTGGCGATGCCCTTGGATACTTCGGCGGCGATATAATCAAAGTGAGGAGTGCCGCCCCGAATGACCGCCCCCAGGCAGATGACGGCGTCGTACTTCTTCGAGGCGGCCATTTTCTTGGCGATCAACGGCATCTCGAAGGAACCGGGCGTCCAGGCCACTTCGATGCCGGTATCCTCGACGCCGTGGCGGGTCAGAGCATCCCGGGCGCCGTCAAGAAGTTTCTGGCTGAAAAACTCGTTGAAACGCGAGACAACCAGCCCGAATTTCAGCCCCTGCCCCAGCAAATTACCCTCATATGTCTTGCCCATCGTTATCTCCTTGACGAAAGATTATTCGCACCCGCCATCGGAAACTTTGAGGAGGTGCCCCAGCTTTTTCTGCTTCGTCTGCAGGTAGCGGCGATTATGCGGGTTGGGTTCGGTAATCAGGGGAACGACCTCTTCGATCTCGAGACCATAGCTCTCCAGGCCACTCATCTTCTTGGGATTATTGGACATCAGCCTCATCTTACGCAGGCCGAGGTCGGCCAGTATCTGGGCGCCGATACCATAATCCCGCAGGTCGGGGGCAAAACCCAGCGACAGGTTGGCCTCGACAGTGTCCATACCGGCATCCTGAAGCGCGTAGGCCTTGATTTTGTTGTGTATGCCGATGCCGCGTCCTTCCTGGCGCATGTAGAGAACGACACCGCGGCCGTCCTTGGCGATCTTTTTCATCGCCATCTCAATCTGCTCGCCGCAATCGCAGCGCATACTATGGAAAACATCCCCGGTAAGGCACTGGCTGTGCACCCGGACCAGCACCGGATCGTCGGTGGCAACGTCGCCCATAACCAAGGCCAGGTGCTCGTCAGCATCAGTACGGCTTTTATATGCTATCACCTGAAAATCACCGAACGGCGTCGGCAGCCTGGCCTCGGCAACCCTCTGTACCAGCCTTTCATGACGGTAACGGTAGGCGATCAGGTCGGTAACGCTGACTATCTTCAGCCCGAACTCTACCGTGAACTTCTCCAGTTGCGGCAAGCGGGCCATCGTCCCATCTTCGTTCATGATCTCGCAGCAAACACCGGCCGGATAAAGACCGGCCAGCCTGGCTAAATCGACGGTGGCCTCGGTCTGCCCGGCCCTAACCAGGACGCCGCCATCTTTTGCCCGCAAGGGGAACATATGCCCCGGCATCACGATATCCCCGGGTTTGGTCTTCGGATCGATCATAACCTGCACTGTCTGCGCCCGGTCCGCCGCAGATATCCCGGTGCTGGTTCCTTCCCGCGCTTCAACAGACACCGAAAAGGCCGTACCGAAACGCGAGGTATTATTCGTGGCCATCATGGGTATCTGAAGTTCATCCAGGCGCTCGCCGGTAACCGGCATACAGATGAGGCCGCGGCCGTACCTGGCCATGAAGTTTATTGCCTCCGGCGTCACTTTCTCGGCGGCCATGACCAGGTCGCCCTCGTTTTCGCGGTCTTCATCGTCAACGACAATGACGAACTTGCCCGCCTTAATATCTTCAATCGCTTCAGGAATAGTTGCCAGTCCCATATTGAATCTCCTCGTAGCGGGATTTCAGTTTACCAAAAAACCGTTCTCCCGTAATAATTCAGCCGTAATGCCTTTGTTTTGCGGCTGGAGAAACTCGGCGATGTACTTGCCGATGATGTCTGTTTCAAGGTTTACCGTATCGCCGACTTTACTTTCGCCTAGGATGGTGTTCTCGCGGGTGAAACCGACAACGGAGACGCGGAAAGAATCGCTCCATTTTTCGACGACTGTCAAGCTGGTGCCGTCGACGGCGATAAAGCCCTTTTCCACGATAAACCGCATTATCTCCGGGGGAGCGGTGAAGTCTATCAGCAATGCTTCGCCCTCTTTAACAATCGAGGTAACGCTGCCGGTGCCATCGATGTGCCCCTGTACCAGATGCCCGCCGACCTCCCCACCCAGCCCCAGGGGCCTCTCCAGGTTCACCCGGTTGCCGGGGCGCAGTTGGCCAAGATTGGTGCACCGGAGCGTTTCCGGCATGACATCAACGGAAAATGTGTCGCCGCTGATGCTGGTAGTGGTCAGGCAGATGCCATTAACAGCTATGCTGCCGCCAATCTCAAGTCCATCAATTACCGCTCCGGCGGCGATGACTAGCCGCCCGGCCGGAGTAGAAATAATCCTGCCTGTCTCCTGGACAATACCGGTAAACATAGACCCTCTCGACCACCCATATTCTATCACTTGTCATAAGGCAAACGCAACGCAGTGGAAATTCACGCCCGGTAGTTGATTCCTGCGTGTAAATGTGCTATAGTTTTTCATTGCAGGACATATGTGAGTCAAGGAGGCTTGAAAGGACATAATTAAACAACTTCGCGTCAACGAGCGTATTACCGCTAAAGAAGTCCGCCTGGTAGGAGAAAAAGGCGAACAGTTGGGCATCATGCTACTCGCCCAGGCGAAGGAAACCGCGAGAAAGCACAACCTAGACCTCGTTGAGGTATCACCCACGTCCGTGCCCCCGGTTTGCCGCCTCCTTGATTACGGCCGGTTCAAGTACGAACAACAGAAGAAAGAGCAACTGGCGAAGAAGAGCCAGAGAGTATCGTTGCTACGGGAGATCAGGCTGCGGCCGAAGATAGGCACCCACGATTTCGAGGCCAAGGCCCGGACGGCCAAGAAGCTCCTGGCGGACGGATCCAAGGTAAAAGTAACTTTATTGTTCCGGGGGCGTGAAATAACGCACCCGGAGTTGGGGTGGAAGATCCTCCAGCGCATGGCCGAAACCCTTAGCGACTTCGGCTCGCTGGAAAGACAGCCGGTAATGGAGGGGAGACGGATGGATATCGTCATCGCCCCGGCCGGTTCCAAACCCAAGGCTAAAGTAGAAACAAAGGAACCTGAGAATGCCCAAGTTGAAAACGCATAAAGGCGCTAAAAGCCGCTTCCACATTACCGGCAGCGGTAAGATCATGCGGGTCAAGGGGCCGAAGAGCCATCTGCGCCGCAATAAAGCCAAGAGAGTCCGGGGCCAGTTCGACGAGATGATACCGCTGCATCCGCGCGACCGCCAGCGTATATCCCGCCTGATACCCCACGGCACCACCTAGACAGGAGGAACGGTTACTTGCCCAGAGTCAAACGGGGAGTTACTTCACACCAAAGGCATAAGAAAATACTGGCCATGACCAAGGGCCAGCGCGGCACCCGGCACCGGCTCATAAAGCGTGCCAACGAGTCGATGATACATTCGTTGAGCTATGCCTATTTCCACCGCCGGGAACGTAAAGGTGACATGCGCCGGCTCTGGATCCTCCGCGTTAACGCCGCCTGCCGGGCACGGGGTATGACCTACGGCAGGTTCATCGACGGACTGAAGAAGGCCGGTGTCGCCGTCGACCGAAAGATTCTGGCCGATATGGCCGTCAGGGAACCAGAGAGCTTTAGCAGCCTGGTCGCTCTCGCGGGAGGGAAAGACCAGGAATAAGAAAACGAAATCCCCGGTAACGTTATTCAATCTTATTCCCCTTCCCTTCTAGAAAGGAAGGGGTTATTTTTAACAGGCAGAAACAATGCTGGAAAAGATAGAAGATATAAAATCAACCGCCCTGGAGCAACTGGCTGGCATAGATAATGCCAAAGACCTGGAAACCTGGCGTGTCCAGCATCTGGGCAAAAAAAGTCCCTTAACGCAGCTCCTGCGCAGTCTGGGGACGCTTTCTATCGAAGAAAGGAAAACTATCGGTGGCGCCGCCAACCAGGCCAAGAATCTTTTAGAGGAACAGGTCACCCTGAGAGGCCAGGCCCTCCGTGAGGCCCGGCTGATCTCCGAGGCGGCCGGAGAGTCCTTCGATATATCACTACCGGGCCGTCCGCAGCCGGTAGGCCGCCTGCACCCGATTACCCAAACCATCGAGGAGATATGTGATATCTTCATCTCCATGGGATTCCAGGTCAGGGAAGGACCGGAGGTGGAATGGGACTATTATAACTTCGAGGCCCTTAATATCCCGGCCGAGCACCCTTCCCGCGATAATATGTCCTCTTTCTGGATCGACGCCCCGCCCGGAGATAGGGGGAAACAGCTACTGCGTACCCACGGCACGGCTATCAGCGCCAGGGTTGTCGAGGAGATGAAACCGCCGATCCGCACCATCGAGCCGGCCAGGGTCTACCGCTACGAGGCCACCGACGCCACCCACCTGAACATCTACCACAACGTAGATGGCCTGGCCGTGGACAAAGGCATTACCATGGCCGACCTTAAAGGGACGCTTTACGAGTTCGCCCGGCGGTATTTCGGCGCCGACAGGAAAGTGCGCTTCCGGGTCGACTTCTTTCCTTTCGTCGAGCCGGGCGTGGAAATGGCCATCGACTGCATCGGCTGCCACGGTAAAGGCTGCCGTTTGTGCGGCAACTCCGGCTGGCTGGAGATACTCGGGGCGGGCATGACGCACCCGGATGTATTGCGGCGCGGCGGTATCGACCCGAAGGAGTACAGCAGCTTCGCTTTCGGCATGGGGCTGGAAAGACTGCCCATATTACGCTATGGCATCGACGATATGCGCCATTTTTATAACAACGATCTGAGGTTTTTAAGGCAGTTTTAAAAGGAGTTATTAGTAGTTAGTTTATAGTTATTAGTGACATACACCGTTTCCCCCAAACTTATAATTAAAAGCTAAAAACTAGATACTAAAAACGATGAAAGTACCGTTACGCTGGCTGAAAGACTACGTCGATATGACGCTGCCGGTGGCCGAACTCGCCGAAAGGCTGACTCTGGCCGGCCACGAAGTCGCCGGCATCGAGACGACCGGTGAAGGCTGGGATAACGTTATCGTCGGGCAAATAACTGCCATCAACCCCCACCCTAACGCCGACCGCCTCCGCCTGGCCACCGTCGACCTGGGTACCGGTGAGGAAACGGTAGTCTGCGGCGCGCCCAACCTGAACACCGGCGATAAAATTGCCTTCGCCCGCGTCGGCGCCCGGCTGACCAATCCTTATAATGGCCAGGTCGAAGAGCTGAAGCCGGCCAAGATACGGGGCGTTGTGTCCGCCGGCATGATATGCTCGGAGAAAGAACTCGGTATCTCGGATAGTCACGAAGGCATCCTGGTCCTGGCTACCGGGGCCAAGGTGGGCACCCTGCTGGCCGAACATCTCAGCGATACCGTCCTCGATATCGATGTTACCGCCAACCGGCCCGACTGCCTCTCAGTGGTGGGCATCGCCCGGGAGGTCGCCGCCCTGAGCGGTCAGGAGATGCACGTACCCGAGATTCAATACGAAGAAGAAGCTGAGTCCATCGAAGCAAAGATAGACATCGAAATCGCCGATCCGGAGCTTTGCCCCCGTTACTGCGCTACCCTGATAACCGATGTCAAGATCGCCGAGTCACCGCCGTGGCTCCAGGAGCGTCTCATTGCCTGCGGACAACGTCCCATCAATAATATCGTCGATATCACCAACTACGTAATGCTGGAGTACGGCCAGCCGCTGCACTCTTTCGACTACGACCGGCTCAGAGGCCGGAAGATCATGCCTCGCCGGGCCGCCGATGGAGAGAAATACATCACCCTGGATGAGACCGAACGCGAGCTCAACAGCGATATGCTGGTCATCGGCGATGGCGAAGGGACAGTGGCCATCGCCGGGGTTATGGGCGGCCTTAATAGCGAGGTCACCGAAAGCACCACGTCCATTCTTCTGGAGGCTGCCAGCTTCAAGGCCACCAGCATTCACTATACCAGCCGGCATTTGGGCCTGACCAGTGAGGCCTCGATGCGCTTCGAACGCGGCATCAGCGCTGGCTTGACCATCCCCGCCCTGAAACATGCCACCCAACTTATCGCCGAGTTGGGCGGCGGCAAAGTCGCTAAAGGTCTTATCGACGTCTATCCCGGCAGGAAAGAGCCGGAGACTATCCCGCTGACACCGCAGGAGGTCAAGCGTATCGTCGGCATCGATTACAGCATGGAGCAGATTGTTGGTTCATTGACCTCGCTCGGATTCGAGTGCCACGTCGAAGGCTTACGGGTAGAGGCCACGCCACCTTACTGGCGCAGTGATATCAAACAGGACGTCGACCTTATCGAGGAGGTAGCGCGTGTCACCGGCTATGATAAAATACCCATTACCCTGCTCGGCGAGCCGATACCGTCCCATGACCCTTCACCCCTGCTCGGATTGAAGCGTCAGCTCAGGCAAGGCCTGGTCGGCTGCGGTTTCCAAGAAGTCATGACCTACACGATGACCAGCCTCCAGCAACTCGGCAAGCTGATGCCTGGCAAGGTGCAGCCGGAATATCCCTCTCTGCGGGTCGTCAATCCCATGTCCGTCGACCAGGAATACCTACGCCCCACTCTCCGCGCCAACCTGCTGGCCACCCTGGCGTCCAACCGGCGTCACGAGGAAGGCGGCATCCGACTGTTCGAACTGGGAAGAATATATCTGCCGCGGGATAAGGACCTGCCAACGGAGCCGGAGGTCCTCTGCGGCATCCTGAGTGGCCCCCGGATCGAGAGGTCTTGGCTGGGCGGTGATGGTCTTTTCGACTTTCACGACGTCAAAGGGGCCATTGAAGCCCTTATAGAGCAAATCGGCATTAGTATTATCTTCGAAAAAAGTGATGACACCGGCCTTCACCCTGCCCGGCAGGCCGCCATCGTTGTAGAACGAGAAGGCGAGAAAACCAGGATCGGCGTCCTCGGCGAGTTACATCCCAAGGTCGCCGACGCATTTGAGATCGCCGGGACAGTCGGCCTCTTCGAAATCGGTATCGCCTCTCTGCTTCCCTTTGCGGTCAAGCACCGCATGTACCAGACGATACCCCGCTTCCCGGGCATTATCCGGGACCTGGCTCTGGTCGTGGATGCCGGCGTCACTCACCAGAGAATCCTGGACATCTTTAAAAGCTTCTCACTCATAAGCGAGGTCAAGCTCTTTGATATCTATTCCGGTAAGCAGGTCGAGACGGACAAGAAATCGATGGCCTACCGGCTGGTCTACCAGTCCCCAACCCACACTCTCAAAGACGAAGAGGTCAACAAGGTTCAGGAACAGGTGTTGAAACGCCTTACCGGGGAACTTGGGGCGACGCTGCGGGGCTGACCTTCATTCCCACCGGAAGAACCGGTATGCCAGTGCCGTTGCCAGCACTATGACTCCGGCTACGATAAGAGAAGCGTTCTGATTCCATCCGAATCCAAGCCACGGGTCCTGCAACATCAGAATGGTGTGGCGCAGCGGCGTCAGCCTGCCGACAATATCCATCGCTCCGGACAGCACTTCGGGTGGTGGACCGGCGCCCCCCAATATCATCATCACGAAGAAAAGTATCAGCCCGAGTCCCTGTGCCGCCCGCGTGGATGGTAAAACCGCCCCCAGGAAAAAACCGAAGGCGGCAAAACTGAGGGTACCGAGTACAAAGGCCGGAATAAGCAGCCCCACCGACTGCGGAAGCTGTGGAGAATAGACCACCAGGCCCAAGACAAATACCAAAATGCTGCCCGCTACAGCGATAAGAAAACTGATGGCCAGTTGCGAGCCCAGCACCGACCAGATAGATATTGAGGAAGCCCGCAGACGGCGCAGTACGCCCCGCTCACGATAAGCAGCGAGATGCACCGGTAGCGCGACCGTGCCTATCGCCATCATCACCAGCGCAAAATACGCCGGAATATAATAATCGAGGGCGCCGACCCCCCGAAAAACAGGCAGACCGGTATCGGTGGTTCCCGGAGTGTTGCCGAAAACACCCCCCATGACGAAGAGAAAGATAATCGGCAACGCCAGTGTAAAAATCACGGTTATCGGCTCACGAAGGAACAGCTTGGTCTCGACCCATGTTAGCTTGGCTAAAGTGCGCATTTCTCTCTCATTCCCCAATCGGACGGCCTGTCAGCTTCAGGAAAACGTCCTCCAGGGATGACCTCTCCACTCGAAGGTCGGGTGGGACGATACCGCGCTCAACCAGCGCCGCCGCCAGCAGGGCCAGTACCGGGCCGATCCCCGTAACATCTACTCTCGCCCCGGTTCTTTTTATCTCCTGCACGCCGGAGATATTCATTATCCAGTCAAGGTCATCCTGTTCTGCGGTAAAGCTGACTTTTACTTCCTGGCCATGAGTGACAATGAGGCCCTGGGGAGTGTCCATCGCTACTATCCGGCCGCGATCGACAATGGCGACACGGTCGCAAAGTTTTTCGGCTTCCTCCATGAAATGAGTCACCAGGACAACGGTTGCTCCCTGCTGGCGGACCGACTGTATCAGGTCCCAGGCGACGCGCCGGGCGGCCGGGTCAAGGCCGGTGGTCATCTCGTCGAGAAATACCACACTGGGATTGTTGACCAGCGCCAGGGCGATGAATAACCGCTGCCGCTGCCCTCCGGAAAGGCTGCCGAAGCTGGCTTTTTCCTTTCCTGCCAGCCCCCACTGCTCCAGCAGGACACGCCAGTCCAGCGCTTTCGGGGTGACCGAGCCGAAAAGGTCAAGGGCTTCCCAGACCTTGATACGGTCCGGCAGCGCCGATTCCTGAAGCTGCGACCCTATCCGCGTTCTCACCTCGGCGGCGCGGTGTTGAGGATCCAGGCCGAGCACGCTGATGTCTCCCGAATCGGGATTTCTCAGGGCTTGGAGGCATTCCACCGTGGTGGTCTTGCCCGCACCATTGGGACCGAGCAGACCGAAAATCTCACCCTCGTTGACTTCGAATGAGATGTCATCAACAGCAACGGTGGAACCATAGGTTTTGCGAAGGTTCCTTACCTCGATAATGGGCGGCATCGGGAATATTATAGGATTTCAACAGGGGATAAGCAATAACGGCCAGTCAAACAGATAGTGGATAACTTAAATCTCTCTGGAGAATACCACGATATCGACCCGTTCCTGCCAACCTGTGCTTCGCCAGAAATCTTTGCCGGCATTATTTCTACCATAGATAAAGAGATGGCACTTTCGAATCCCCTGCTGTTCAAGGTCTCGCAGGCAGCTTCCCACGAGCCTTTTGCCGAGTCCCTTTTTCTGGTAACGGGAGTCAACACAAAGGTGGTAAAGGTATCCCCGCCTCCCGTCATGACCGCAGAGGACCGTCCCGACTATCTGGCCGTCTTCTACGGCAACCTTGCTCATACCCGGATTTCGTGACAGGAAATCGTCTATCCTGTCGCTATCATCAGCCGAACTGAGACCAATGTTCTCGGACCTCTTCCAGAGTTCGGAGGCTTCCTCATAGTCGTGAACCGTGAATTCCCTTATCACGGGGACTGCACCAATCCCTTGAGCTTCCCCACAATATCCCCCAGTCCCACAATCTCTGCATCCTTCTCGGTACGTGTTTTAAGTTCAATGCTGTCCTTTTCCAATGTACGCGGGCTGACCGTTACCCGGAAGGGCATCCCCAGCAGGTCGGCATCGTTGAACTTGACTCCGGGCGATTCCTCCCGGTCGTCAAAAAGGACCTCCAACCCCGCCGCCTCCATTTCACCATAGAGTTTTTCAACGATTTCGGCTACGCTAGAGCCTTCCCGGTACAGCGGGCACAGATAGACCTGGTAAGGCGCGATGGGCAGCGGCCAAACGATACCGCGGTCGTCGTGGTGCAGCTCGACGGCGGCGGCCAGCAGCCGGCTGATACCCAATCCGTAACAGCCCATGACAATAGGGCGGGTCTCCCCTTTATCATCGATGAACGTGGCGTTCAGCTTCTGGCTATAGATGGTGCCGAGCTTGAAGATGTGCCCGACCTCAATTCCATGGGTAGATTGCAGCCTTCCGCTGCACCTCGGACACCCATCCCCGGACCTGGCGCTGGCGATGTCGGCCACGATATCCGCCTGGAAGTCCCGGGGGTAATTGACATTCCTGAGATGTGTATCTGGTTTGTTGCCGCCGGCCACGAAATTGGTACGACTCGAAACTGAATCGTCGGCGATGACCTTAAAGTCTTTGAGCCCCACCGGCGAGGCCGCCCCGGCCACGATTCCGGCCGAGATTACCTCAGGCTCGGTCGCCATGCGGAGGTCGTTGGCCTTGAGGGCATTCTTTAGTTTTATTTCGTTGACGGCCAGGTCGCCGCGGATGGCCACAAAGACAATATCGTCGTCAGCAACGTAGAAGACCGCCTTGAGGGTGTGGCTATGCGGTACTTTGAGAAAACCGGCTACCTCCTCGATGGTGCCCATACCGGGGGTAGCGACCTCTTCGACGGGAAGTGGTTCACCGCCATCGATCCTCTCCTTGACACTTTCGGCCTTCTCACCGTTAGCGGCATACTGACAGTCCGGGCAATAGAATATTTCGTCCTCGCCGCTTTCGGCCACCACCATGAACTCTCGCGAGTCCTTGCCGCCGATGGCGCCACTGTCCGCTTCGACGACCATCGCCGGCAGACCGCAGCGCTCATAAATAGCCTGGTAAGCCCGCAGCATCTTGTCGTAGCTGACATCTAACCCGGCCTCGTCGATATCGAAACTGTAGAGGTCCTTCATGGCGAACTCCCTCGCCCGGACCAGTCCGCCCCGCGGGCGCGGCTCATCGCGGAACTTGGTCTGTATCTGGTATGGGAGCAGCGGCAGGTCGCGGTAGCTCCGGACATAACGGCTGACCAGCTGGGTTATAACTTCTTCGTGGGTGGGACCCAGAGCGAGAGGACGTTCCCGGCGGTCATTCAGGGTAAAAAGCACCTTGCCGAGGGCCTGGTGCCGGCCGGAGTTCTGCCACAGTTCCAAGGGCTGCAGAACGGGCATGCTGACCTCCTGCCCGCCAGCCTTGTCCATTTCCTCGCGGACGATCTTGTCGATCTTCTGCATCACCCGCAGTCCCAGCGGCAAATACGTGTAAATCCCGGCGGCGAGCTGGTTAATCATTCCCGCCCGCAGCAGGAGCTGGTGGTTGACCGTATCCGCTTCGGCGGGAACCTCTCTCAGTGTCTTTCCCAGCAGCTTCGATATACGCACTATCGACTCCTCAATTTCAGTATCAATACTGTTTGGAAAGGCTGTTTATCCGATCCATCAGGCTATTAAGCGCCGCTTCCTGTTGCTCGACCAATTCTACCAGCTGGTAATGAACTGCTTCCAGTTTGTCAGCCTGTGCCTGGCTGGTCGATTGATTGTGCTCTTCGACAACTTCCCGGTCCACCGCGACTATCTCGTTCCTGATACCTACCCTGACATTATACTCCCGGATCATCTGGTTGTGACTTTTCAGGCTGGCGGGGCTATCGAATATCCAGCCACGGTAATAGAGGGCATTCTGGCTCTTTGGAACGGCAAAGCCGCCGGTGGTCTCCAAGGCCAGGTACTGCCCCGGAGCGACTTCAGCCAGCACCCAGGCGTGGTTACAGAGGAGAATATCAGTTATCGGGCTGTTGATATTTCCCACGGCGATGACGGCTGTAATACCTTGAGCCTTGAGCATGTTCCACACCTCGGCGGACATGTCCGAGCATATGAACAGGTCATAGGTACTGTAGACATGGGTCTCGTGGTAGTATTTAACGATTTTCTCCGCCGTTTCCGCCGGGGTCGCCCCGACGAGGCTGTTTTGATTCTCAAGGTTCGCCATCTGGTCCTGGAGCGCCGTGATGGTCGCCTGAGCCTCCTGGAGCTGCGAATCACAGTCGTCTTTCTCATCCCGCAGGTCAGCAATTTGCTTTTGGGCTTCCGCCAGCTTGGCCTGGACGTCCGCAAGTTGATCATTCAGCCGATCATAGGACTCCTGCGACACGCCGGTAATTTGGCACCCTGCCAGAGGAAGCAATAATAAAATCAATATGGCGACCAGAGGCAATAAAATCTTTCTTTTCACAGCGCCTCCACTATATTAATGTTGTCATTCCCGCTTTCGCGGGAATCCAGTCACCCCATCCCCCTTGATCCCCTTCCCCTCAAGGGGAAGGGGAAGAATTAGGGAAGAGGGGCTTCGCCCCTCTTAGACGCTCCCTTTATCTTGTCATTTTACGGGTAAATGTAACTAGGAACAATGCCATCATGAAAACGCCAACGAAAGATTCCGCTGCCCCTAATCCCCTCATCCAGTCGCTTGTGGTAATTACCCAACTTCCGTACCCAAGAGCCGTAAACGAAACAGCACTGAAATATAAACTACTCCAGAAAGCAGACCACTGCCATGTCGAACCTATTAGAAAATATATGATGGTTGTCATTAAAATCACCAAGGCTGCTGATATGACAACTCTTTCAGGTTTCTCACCATAGCCGCTAAGCATCCTCATAGTCCAATTCCATATCTTTAGATGTGGTTCTTTCCTCCAGCTTTGAGCTTTCCTCTTTGTTTCCATCTCACGGTAAAAGAATTTACCGGCTACGTTATAATATCCCTCTCGCGAATACCATGTTTTTAGTTTACGATAATCATCCACAGCCCAACGGAAATTATTATCGTTTTCATTGTAAAGTTTAAAATTCCCCCAATTAGCATTCCCCATATCTATATCAGGCGTGAATTCAATATTAAAATTCGATCCTTGTAGGCAAGTAGAATTCAAGTTCGCTCCATAAAGTGTTGTAGCTGATAAATCTGCTCCTTCTAGGTGGGCACCAATTAAGTAAGATTCGTCAAGATTAGCAAATGACAAATTGGCTCCTTCCAGCCTTGCATTTACTAAATCGGTTCCCTTCATGCGAGCATTAAAAAGTAAAGCGCCTTCTAGGTGGATTCGTTCTAAGTTAGCGTTATCTAATATTGCTTCACTTAAATCAACTCCTCTTAAATTACATTCAGCTAATTTGGTATTAGTAAGGATAATTCCTTGTAGATTCAGATTGCTATAATCATCTTCGATAGAAAACCGATGTCCTGAAAGATCAAGTCCTTTGGCATGTCCATCATTGTCGTTAATAATCTGGATTAATTCTTCTCGACTGATAACTAATTTATTAGTTTCCATACTACTGGTTATTTCTATATTAGTCCCTCCACCTCCCCCATCAACGCCTCAAGGTACTCGCTTTCCGCCACCACCCGCACCTTTTCCCCTTTTTTAAATATCACGCCCCGGCCTTTGCCGCAGGCGATACCTACATCGGCGTCCCTGGCCTCGCCGGGGCCGTTGACTTCGCAGCCCATCACCGCTACCCTTATCGGCCGGTCAATTTTGGCCAGCCTGGCCTCAACGGCCTCGGCCAGCCAGACCACGTCAGCCTCGGCGCGGCCGCAGGTGGGACAACTCACCAGCACCGGCCCGCGCTGCCTTAACTCAAGCGATTTAAGTATCTCGTAAGCGGCCGCCACCTCCTCGCGGGGATGGGACGTCAGCGAGACGCGGATGGTGTCCCCTATTCCCAGCCAGAGCAACGTGCCAATGCCCACGGCGCTGCGTATCACGCCGGTGCGAGGCGTGCCCGCCTCCGTGATGCCGACATGCAGTGGGTACGGCATCTTCTCCGCAATGCTGCGGTAAGCCTCGATGGTAGTGGGCACATCAAAGGCCTTCAGCGATACCTTTATCAAATCGAAGTCCAGGCTTTCCAGCAGCCTGACCTGCTCCATCGCTGCCTCGACCATCCTCTCGGGGATACTCATCTCTGGCCTCGGGGCCGGGGGCAGACTGCCGGCGTTAACCCCGATGCGTATCGGCACTCCCCGCTCTTTAGCCGCCATGACAACCTTTTTCACTTTCTCCGGCTCGCCGATGTTGCCGGGATTAAGGCGTAGCCCGTCAGCACCGGCTTCCAGCGCTTGAAGGGCCATACGATAGTCGAAGTGGATATCCGCCACCAGCGGTATTCGGATACCTTTCTTTATGTCAACTATAGCGTCGGCAGCGGCGCTGTCCGGCACAGCCACGCGCACCAGTTCGCAGCCGCAGTCCTCAAGTTCCTTAATCTGCTCAATAGTCGCCCGGATATCCCGGGTATCGGTCTTGGTCATCGATTGCACGACGATGGGCGCCCCGCCGCCGATGGTGACCCCGCCGATTTTTATCGCCCGGCTGGCCCGTCGCTTCATCATGGTATCAGCGACTCCCCGCTGGCCCAGCGGAAGATGTCCTGGTAGGTTATCAAAACGAGAAACGCCAGTAATATGATGAATCCCACCGAGTGAACGATGCCTTCAATCCTCGGGGAGACCCGTTTGCCCCGCCTAATCCACTCCAGCAGCACGAAGATAATCCGGCCGCCGTCGAGGGCGGGAAACGGTATTATCTGCGTTATCGCGATGGCGATACTGATGAAGGCGGTCAGCTCCAGCAATGGACTGATACCGGAGTGAGCGACCTCCCCGGTGACCTGGACGATACCCACCGGTCCGGCCGGTATGAACGGTATTGTCCCGATAATCATCCCGGCGATACCGTTTCTATAGAGGATGAGTGTCTCGATGCAGCTGGCCACTCCTTTCGGTATTGCCTCCCAGAAAGGATAGCTTTCGGTAACAAATTCCGCGTCCACCGTTAGCGACCCTACCCCGATAGCCCCCTGCCCTTCCGGTGGCCGCCATCGCGGCACCAGATTTACCATTGCTGTGGAACCATCATCGTGCCGGAGACCGATGGTCACCTCTTTGCCTAGGTTGAGCTGCACGTACCGGGACAGCTCGCCGCCATTTCTGACCGGATTATCATTAATAGTTAATATAGTATCCCCGGCCACGATGCCGGCCATTTCCGCCGGCGAGGCCGGTACCACCTCCTGCACCTGGACGCTGCCTTCGACGACATTGTGCGGGATCATGAAGGCTATCGAAAGCAGTAAAAAGGGCAGCAGCAAGTTCAACATGATACCGCCGCTGAGCACCAGCAGCCGGACAGCGTATCCTTTAGCCGCCAGCGCCCGCGGGGCCTCGGGATCAACCTCCCCGGAAAGCTTGTTGAATCCCCCGAAAGGTATCCAGTTGATCGAGTAGATTGTCTCGCCGAACTTCTTACCATAGAGCCGCGGCGGGAAGCCGATACCAAACTCCTCTACCCAGACGCCGGTGGACTTGGCGGCGATAAAATGACCCAGCTCGTGAATGATAATAAGAACGGACAGGACGACTATCCCGGCAACCAGTGTCAGGACCATTTAGCGATTCCCCCGGCTATTTCTCTGGCCGCCCGACTGGCCTGGGCGCCAGCTTCGATAATATCCCTGATGGAAGGCTGCTCAATATCACAGTGCCTTTTCAACGTATCTTCGATTAGTGCAGGTATATCGATGAAGCGTAAACGTCCATCCAGAAACATCTCCACGGCTACCTCATCGGCGGCGCAGAGGGCTGCGGGCCAGGTGCCGCCCCTTTTCCCTACCTCGATAGCCAGGCGAAGGCAGGGGAAACGCTCGATATCGGGCGGCTCGAAGCTAAGGCCGGTGAAATTCGCCCAGTCGATAGCAGGTAGCTCAGCATTGGTAAAACGGTCCGGGTATGACAGCGCGTACTGGATGGGAAGGCGCATATCGGGCCGACCTAGTTGCGCCTTGACCGAGCCGTCGATGAACTCCACCATCGAGTGGACAATACTGTGCGGATGGATCATTACTGTTATATTTTCATAAGGCATACCGAAGAGCCAGTGTGCTTCGATAACCTCTAAACCCTTATTCATCAGGGTCGCTGAATCGATGGTCACCTTTTTGCCCATCTGCCAGGACGGATGCCGCAAGGCGCGCTCCGGCGTTATCCCGGCCATCTCTTCGAGTGAACAGTCGCGAAATGGCCCACCGGAGGCTGTTAGAATTATTCGGCGGGGGGCCTGTTTCTCCCCGGCCAGGCACTGCCAGATGGCGCTGTGCTCGCTATCCACGGGCAGGATACGCGCGCCGCTACGAGTCACCGCCGCCATGATAATTTCACCGGCGACCACCAGCGACTCCTTGTTGGCCAGGGCGACGTGCTTCCCGGCTTCGACGGCCGCCAGCGTGGCGCCTAGACCGGCTGTACCCGAGGTTGCCACCACGACGATATCCGCCTCCGGCAAGCGGGCCAATTCTTCGAGGGAGAGGAATTCACAGCCCTGTGACGCCAGTGACCGTAGTACCCGTCCGTCGCTCTCTTCAGACGACAGAAGATTCACAAATCGTGGCCGGAATTCGCTCACTTGGGTGGTCAGTAAATCGACGTTGCGACCCGCTGATAGCCCGATGACCTTGAAATGTTCCGGTAAAGCACGGACGACGTCCAGTGTCTGGCGGCCGATCGAACCGGTGGAACCGAGTACTACCAGCCGTTTGGTAACGCTCCCCATTACTCTTATATCTTACAACAAATGGGTGAGTGAAGCTATTAAAGAGGACTATGGTACTATACCGGCGGAAGATCAACGGGCGTTGTATAATAACATGAGTAAAGGAGGGCCGGATGATCAGCCAGCCAGGAGCGAATCGGGTTATGACATTGGCCGTTGGTGAGCAGTTCCATCTCAGGAGCGGCAAAGACCGGATTATTTACGCGGGAATGGCTACGGAAGAGGTTTATTCCATAGTTCAGAAGAAGGCAAACGGCTACCAGGGCTTCTCGTGGAACCTCTATTTCCCTAGAAAACGCCGTAACATCACCATCGATGGGGTCCCGATATACGTGGAACGGGTTACGGCGGATGAAATCGAGTTGAGGTTGGCCTGAACGGCCTGTTTTAGATTACGATCTCGGTCTTCCGGTTCTCGCCATCACGCATGAAAAGTATCGAGAGGACATCGCCGGACCTGAGCCCGGCTAAGGTCTTTTCCATGTCCGCAGCACTGGAGATACTGTCCCGATTGATTTCTGTGATGATATCTCCGGGACGCAGCCCCGCCCGCTCCCCGATGGAACCGGAAGCGACCCGGCCGACGAACGCCCCGAATATCGGCACGCCACCGGTCCTTCCGGTTTGGTGACTGGCGTCCCCGATTGCTAAGCCAAGACGGAGTCGCTGGCCGCTACTAGCGCCTGCCAGCAAACTTTGTAGCCGTGCCCTATCGAAGCCAATGACGGCCTGACCATTAACTGTAATTACCGGGACGCCCATCTGCCTCGTGGCATTGACCATTTCCTGGGCCGCCCTCTGGTCGCGAGAGACATCGTATTCGGTATACTGTACACC
>DAOULX010000010.1:0-27774 GCA_034414775.1 Dehalococcoidales bacterium | reverse complement strand
GGGCTGTACTTTTTTCGGTTTCCTTTCACGTCCTGCTCCTTTTCTCTTGTTATTTTACGAGCAGGACTCCACCTTAACAACCTGTCTAAATTTCGGGGTCCACCTCACCCCTCAGCGCTGCCCAGATTTCTGAATTGCATTTTGTTACGGATATCCAGCAACTCCCCGGGATCCACCGCCCTAAATAGGGTGGTTTTTTAATTCCTTTTAACGGCTCAATTGCTTTAGTCACTTTTTAAACTGCTTTGACTGCCTTCATACCCAACCTAGCGCCAGTTGCCACGCTCCCAATAACCGGCACGCAGGCTGTAAAGGACAGCACAGCACGGGGGAATATCTGCCTTAACGTTGAAAAACGGTTTATCGACGAGCCAATGATGACGGAGGTGCTGCGGCAGCTGGATCTCACTCCCTGCGCCGAGGAGGTACGGGAACAGCTGGAAAAAGAGACGGCTCAGGGGAAGCTGGCGGCGGCGCAGCATCACCATGAGATTACAGAGCTGGAGAAGAAGCGGGAGAACCTCAAGGAATACCTGGGGTGCGGGGATAAACAGCGAGAGGAAATCTACTGGCAGCAGTACCAGGCCACCGAAAAGAAACTCAAGCAACTATTAGATAACCCGGTCTCAGAAAAGGTCATCGCTGCCGTCGATATCAAAATGGTAAAGCAATTTCTGATGAACCTGCCTGATAAATGGCAGCATTATTCACCGGCCGTCCGCAATCGCTTGCTCGGGCTGATTATCGAGAAGGTACACCTGCAACATGACACCAAAACAATCGACGCGACCGTGTACTGGAAAACCGGTTTCTATCAGAGAGTTGTCATTCAACGCGCCGGGGCACCATTTGATAAAAGCAATGGTTGGACCAATGAGGAGAACAAACTCCCGGAGAAACGGTGGCCTAATGCGCCCCTCACAGCAGTGGGAGAAGTCTTTCCGGGAAGGACCCTGTCAGCTATCAGGAACCATACCAGACGCCTCGGTCTGAAACGCCGAAGGAAGACAAGTTCACCCGGGATAAGACGCCCATGGACGAGTCGGGAAGACACACAGGCACGTGAGTTCTATAGAAAAGGGGCTTCTGTCTCTGAAATAGCCATTAAGCTGAATCGTACTCAGGATGCTGTTATTCAGCGAGCTGCTTCTAAGAAGTAGCCTGGTCAATTGGGGACAGAGAGAAGAAAAAAGCCGGTTGAGTTGAAAGTCACAGATCAGGAATTCAAGGGTTTTCAAGAAGAGTCCTCTCAATATTTTGCCCCCTTTCGAACAAATAGCGATTGAAAGATTTAAAACAAGCCTGTTCGAAAGGGGGACAGGGGGTATGCCTGAATAAACAACCAAATACAAACAAAACCAGATATTACCGTGTTTGACGTGCGTTCCGGTATCGTGTATATTACGGGCATGAGCCAACGGCCTCCGGCCCGGCGGGCCGCCTGGGACAGCCGGCGGATTCAGGCCCTGCGCCGGCATCTGGGCCTTACCCAGCAGGAGCTTTCGCAGCGCCTGGGTACCCGTCAGCAGACCATCAGCGAATGGGAGACCGGCATGTACCGGCCCCGCGGCGCCTCGGCGACACTTCTTTCCATGATCGCCGAACAGGCGAAATTCAAATACGAGGCCACTGCGTCGCAACAACACCCTTGACAACTTACACGTTACCGTGTAATATGTTCCCAGGAATTACTACTGGTAAGTTTATTCGGATGAAATCGGAATGATTAATAACCTGAGGCCTTTTTTCAAACCGGGTAGTGTGGCCATCATCGGGGCTTCCCGTACACCGGGAAAGGGTGGTTATAACATCGTCGAGAACCTGGTAAGGCTCGGCTATCCGGGGAAGATCTACCCGGTAAATCCTCAGGCCAGGAAGATACTAAATTTCCGCGCTTATACCCGCCTTCAGGATATCCCCGAGACCCCGGAACTGGCCATCATCATATTACCGCCCGATGCCGTCCTGGGCTCCCTGAAGGAGTGCGCCTCTAGAGGGATAAAGACGGTCGTCATCGAGTCCGCGGGTTTCGGCGAGATAGACGCGTCCGGCGCCCGGATGCAGGCGGAAATAGTCCGTCTGGCCAGGAGCGCCGGGATAAGGATAATGGGACCGAACGCTGTGGGCACCATTAATCCCTATGCCCGTTTCGATACCAGCCTGGGAAGGCTCAACAATATCTTTCTGCCGGAGGGGGAAATCAGGCCGGGCTCGGTGGGGTTCATCGGGCAGACGGGGCTTTTTACCGGCGTCTTCCTGCCGCTTATCAACGAAGAGCTTGGCATCAGCAAGGTCGCCTGCCTGGGCAATAAGTGCGATGTCGATGAAAGTGACATCCTCGAATATATGGGAGCTGATCCAGCCACCCGAATCATTGCCATGTACCTGGAAAGCATCAAGGACGGGCAGCGGTTCCTTGATCTGAGCCGCCGCATCGTCAGAGAGAAACCCATCATCGCCCTCAAGTCCGCCGTTACCGGCAGCGGGGCCAAGGTATCGGCGACGCACACTGCCTCTATCGCCGGGGAGGACCGCGTTTACGATGCGGCTTTCCGGCAGTCAGGCATTATCCGGGTAAAAAGTTTCAACCAGCTCTGGGACACTATCCGGGCCTTTGTCTATTCGCCGTTGCCCCGAGGCGAAAAAGTGGCCATTATCAACCTGGCCGGGTCCGGTTGCGTTATAACCGTCGATGCCCTGATTCAATACGGCCTCAAGGTCGCCGAACTGTCCCCGGCGACCGAGTCCAAGATAAAGTCGGTCTACCCGGACTGGTGGCGGGTGAGAAGCCCGCTGGACGTCTGGCCCGCCGTTGAGGCCAGCGGCTTCGAGGCGGCTTATACCACGGTGACAAGGGCGGCCCTGGAAGACGATGGCGTGGACGCCGCCGTAGTCATCCTGGGGGCCAATAACTGGATGTCAGGCAAGAACGTCCCGAACCTTTTCAAGCGAATCAGGCAAGACTTCCCTCAGAAACCGCTGCTGGCCGTCAGCCCTTTGGGCGACCGGGAGATCTACATCCGCCTGTGCCGGGGATTCCAGTCCATCGGCATCCCCAGCTACACGAGCGACGAAGCCGCTATTGAAGCGCTGGCAGTATTGTGGCGTTACCGCCGCTACCTGGATGAGGCGGTCAAGTAAGAGGCGAGCAACCAGAGCGATGAAACGCCGTGTATGAGACACCGTGAGCGGCGGAATATCCTCTCCAGGAAGAATCCCTCCACGGCAAACGTGGTGAATTGAAGAAGTGGGGCCAGGGGATGATGCGTGTCCTCAGGCAAACCGGAACGCAGGAGAGCGACCTTTGGACACCAAGGTGACAGCGAACCGATGTAATTTTCCGGAAAGCCAGGTCGTACGCCTCTGTCAAGAAAAGCTACCAGGCCGGACAGACCTGTTTACCGAGGACGGTGGGCCGGTCAGAATAATCTATCCCGGCCGACTCAACGATGACCGCGGCGCCGACCTGCGGGACGCCGTCATCACGACGGAGAACGGCCCGCTGACCGGCGACATCGAGGTCCATGTCCGTTCCAGCGGCTGGTGGGCCCACGGCCACCATGAAGACCCCGTTTACAACCGGGTGGTCCTGCATGTTGTGTTCTGGCACGACGTGGCACAGCCTGTTTTTCTGCAGAACGGCCGCCGGATTCCCACACTGGCCCTGAACCGCTTCGTCACTGCTCCGATCCGGCTATCCCGAAAAGGGAAGGCAGTTGCGGGTGGGTGGCCGGCGCCCTGCCGACGGGCGGGTCGCCCACTCAGCGTTGACCGCCGGGGGGAGGTACTGGACCAAGCCGGGGACCAGCGCTTCGTTGCCGCCGCCGCCGGCTTTGGTGCCACATTATCCGAATCAGAAGCCGGCCAGGCCCTTTATTGCGGCATCCTGCGCGCCCTGGGTTACGCCCGCAATAAACACCCTATGGTCGAACTGGCCACCCGGATGCCCCTAAAAAGGCTGGAGGCGGCGCTCCCATATACCTTACCTGATGACGAGTGGCTGGCCGGATGCCAGGCCCTCCTGATGGGGACCGCAGGGCTGTTGCCTTCGCAGCGTCCCGGTCCGGACCGAGAAAACCGAACATACGGAGGATGGGCGGCTAAACTAGAGAAAATATGGAAGGTCTACAGCGAGACAGCGACCATGTCCGTGGGTGAATGGCAATCTTTCAAGGTCAGGCCGGGCAATTTACCCATGCGCCGGGTGGCCGCGATGAGCTACCTGATGCGACGTTACCGACGCGAGGGACTGCTGGCCGGACTAATGCGGCTATTCGACGATTGTCCTCGCGAGAGTCCTCACGGGCTCGAAAGCGCTCTGGTCGTCTCAGCCGAAGGTCCCTGGGCAGCCGAGATTGACTTCGGCCTGCCAGCCCGCTGGGACGCCCCGGCCCTGCTGGGCCGCGACCGCGCTGCCGATATCATTATTAACGTCCTGCTGCCTTTTGCTTTTTCCCGGGGAAACACGGAATCGCGGCCAGACCTGACAGCCAAGGCCCGGGACGCGTACTGCGCCTACCCTCGCCTGGCTGAGAATACCCTGGAAAGGCATATGAGAGTTCAGACAGGGATAAATCGGTACCTGATCAACTCGGCGAGGAGACAGCAGGGATTGCTCCACATCTTCAAGACCCTGTGCTCACGAGGCAGGTGCGGTGAGTGTGAGCTGGGCCTACTCTAAATATCCGGCCAGCCCGGACAGGCTTGTCAGGCGGGGGCAGTCGGTTATTTCCTGATAATAATCGGTGCGGTCAAGCAGGATTCCTTCCATTCCGGCCCCCCGGGCGCCGACGATATCGACCTGGTACTGGTCGCCCACATAGACCGCTTCGGCGGGCCGGACGTCGGCCCGGCGCAGTGCTTCCTCAAATATGCCCGGGTCGGGCTTGCCAACTCCGGCATCGCTGGAGGTTACGATAACACCGAGCCGGTTCGTCAGGCCCAGTTGCGCGAACACATCCGACATGTCGCTATCGACGTTGGAAATCATGCCCAGGACCAAGCCGCGTCTTTTCAGGTTGTCAAGAGTCGAGGCCACATCATCGAAGAGGACCAGCTTCATCTTTTGCTGTTGCATCTTACCCAGCACTCCCTTCACCAGCTCCGGTCTGGCTTCGATGCCGGCCTCTTCCAGCAGCGTTTCCTGGTACCGCAGGTAGAGCGCCATTTTCTCCTCGGGGGTACGCTGCCCCAGCGGCTTGCGGGCGATTTCCCGGTAAATGAATTCATCGGCGGAGACTATGGGATGACGGAGGGCTTCGGGACTGACGCTAACACCAAATTCCCCAAGGGCCTGCGCCTGGAGTTCCTCACGGGGAGGCTCGTACTGGACCAGCGTCTGGAAAAGGTCAAAAAAGACAGCTTTTTTCACGGCAAACCTCCCCCGGTCAAGTAGTCACCCACATTGTAGAGAAAGTGAGGGGGACCTGTAAAGGCAGCCGGTTCCAGTGGTCTAACATAATCCGGCCAGTTTCTTTTCTATCTCGGTGTTGGCGGATTCAATGAGCACCGAGCCATCGGGGAAGACGATGGTGGGAATGCTCCGATAACCGTCGTTCACTTTCTGGACGTAAGACATCGCCTCGGCGTCGTCGTTATCAATTCAGGTCTTGTTATGACCGTATCTATCCTAATTGTACCAACCCTTTTCGTACCCTCCAAAACTCTACCCGGAATGGGCCTTACCGTTTGGTTACTTCTCCCATACCGCTTCGGCCAAACACAAACGGGTTTGTCACATCCCCCTCCGGAAGCTATAATGTGTACTGAAATGCACTGGGTATATTACTTCGGCAGAGGCCTGGCCCATTTCCTGATGTTTTTCCTGGCCAACTGGGAAATCCGAGGCCGGGAAAATGTCCCCACTCAAGGACCGTGCCTTATTGTCTCCAACCACCTTCACATCGCCGATCCGCCCATCGTCGCCGCCAGCATTAAGCTGAAAATGGTATTCATGGCCAAGGACGAACTCTGGCGAAGCCGTTGGAACCGCTTCTGGGTGGAGAACTTCGGGGCTTTCCCTGTCCGCCGAACCGGACTCGATAGGGAGGCCCTCCGCACCGCCGAGGAGTGGATCAAACGGGGGGTTTCCGTAGTCATGTTCCCGGAAGGGGGCCGGAGCCACTCCGCCGGACTGCGGCAGGCCCTCCCCGGCGCCGCTTTGCTGGCCTCGCGGCTGAAGGTCCCCGTGCTACCGGTGGGTATTACCGGTACGGAAAAGTTCTACAATATCGGGTGGACTCTACTGCACCACCCCAAGGTCATCGTCAACATTGGCCGACCTTTCGATCCCCCAACGGACGGCAAGTTGAACCGGGAACAACGGCAGGAAGCAATGAGTTACATCATGAAGAAGGTGGCCGCCCTGCTGCCGCCATCATACCGGGGCGTTTATTCCGGGGGAAAACGTGCCCAGGATTGAGCGGGCCGACCGGATTGGCTTCTGCTTCGGGGTGAAGCGGGCTATCGGAGAGTTAGAAAAGATCACCCTCGAGCGTGGCGGCATGGAAACCCTCGGTGCCGTGGTGCACAACCAGCAGGTCCTGCAAAGGTTGGCGGACATGGGTGTGCGCGTTGTCGATAGAATCGAAGACATCACCGGCGAGACCGTAGTCACCAGTTCCCACGGCGTCAGCCCGGACCTGGAAGAACGCATCCGGGCACGCGGTATCGAGGTCATCAATACGACCTGCCCCTTCGTCCGGCGGGCCCAGATGGCCGCCCGCCGCCTGGCGGAGTCCGAATTCTTCGTGGTCATTTTCGGGGACGCAGACCACCCGGAGGTCAAAGGGATTCTCGGCTGGGCGGAGGGACGGGGTCTGGCCACGCTCAATCCAGAGGTCGTGGCTTCTCTCGATCCGATACCCCGCCGCCTCGGCGTGCTCTGCCAGACCACCCAGGTACCCGCCGATTTCACCGCATTCGTCAAGAAAATCATCGACCTGGCCCTGACCAGGGACTCCGAGATTCGTATTATAGATACCATCTGCCACGATATCCGCGAGCGCCAGGCGGCAGCCCTGGAACTGGCGCGGCGGGCCGACCTTATGCTGGTGGTGGGGGGGCGGCATAGCGCCAACACCAATCGCCTGGCCGAGCTTTGCGCCGCCGTTACCGAGACCCATCTCATCGAGACGGCCACCGAAATCAAGCCGGGCTGGCTCAAGGGCAAGGAGCTTATCGGTGTGACGGCCGGCGCTTCCACAGCCGAGGAAGACGTTGATGAGGTGATTGCGAGGCTGGAAAACCTGGCCTGATTGACAAAGCACGCCCCATCCCATAAATTAGAGTTGTTATCGGATAATAGTGACAAGGAGGACCAACGATAATGGACTGGGGAATGGCCAACCGTCTTTCACAGTTGATTCCCGCCGACGGACGCTGCCTCTTCATGCCGATCGATCACGGTTACTTTCAGGGACCGACCCGCAAGCTGGAGGAACCGGGAAAAACGCTGGAACCGATTATGCCCTACGCCGATGGTGTCTTCGTCACCCGTGGCGTGCTGCGCTCCGCCATTTCGCCCGCCGGCAGCAAGCCGATTATTCTGCGCGTTTCGGGCGGTACCAGTATGGTCGGGGAAGACCTGGCCAATGAGGGCCTCACCACTGATATCGAAGAGGTCGTCCGCCTCAACGCCGCCGCCATGGGCCTATCTATCTTCGTCGGCACCAGCTACGAAAAGGATTCCCTGCTTAACCTGTCCCGTCTGGTCAATGAAGGCGAGAAGTACGGCATCCCCGTGATGGCCGTCACGGCCGTAGGCCGCGAACTCGAGAAGCGGGACGCCCGCTACCTGGCCCTGTGCTCGAGGATAGCCGCCGAGCTCGGGGCGCGCATTGTCAAGACCTACTGGTGCGAGGACTTCGATAAAGTCGTCAACGGCTGCCCCGTTCCTGTTGTCATGGCCGGCGGACCCAAAACGGAGACCGAGCTCCAGGTCTTCCAGTTCGTCCACGATGGCATCCAGAAGGGCGCCATCGGCGTCAACCTGGGCCGCAACATCTGGCAGAACGATCATCCGGTAGCCATGATAAAGGCCATCCGCGCCATTATACACGACGACGTCAGCCCGGAAATCGCCCAGGAAATCTACGACGCCTCCAAAAACACCTGAGCCATGCGCGTCGCCGTCTGGTACAACAACCGCGATATCCGCATCGAGGAGAGGCCGATTCCCGCCATCGGGCCGGGCGAGCTGCTGGTGCGCATCGAAGCCAGCGGTATCTGCGGTAGCGACGTCATGGAGTGGTACCGGCTCGACCGGGCGCCGCTGGTGCTCGGCCACGAGATCGCCGGTGAAGTGGTCGAGGTGGGAGAAGGCGTGGAGAAATACCGCACCGGTGACCGCGTGGCGGTAGCCCACCACGTACCCTGCTTGGCCTGCCGTTATTGTCTGAGCGGGCACGAGACCGTCTGCGAAACCCTGCGCCAGACCAACTTCGATCCTGGCGGCTTTGCCGAATACGTACGTTTGCCTGCTATTAACGTCGACCGCGGTGTCTTCCTGTTACCGGACACCATGTCCTATGAGGAGGCAACCTTCATCGAGCCGCTGGCCTGCGTTCTCCGCGGGCAGCAACGGGCCGGCCTCCGGCCCGGCCACGGCGTCCTGGTCATCGGCAGCGGGATTTCCGGCCTGCTGCACGTGATGCTGGCCAAGGCTTCCGGGGCTGGCGTTATCGCGGCGGTGGACATCAGCGATTTCCGTCTTCAGGCAGCGCGGCGTTTCGGGGCCAATGCGGCTTTCCGGGCCGAAGAATATTCACCCGAGCGTCTGCGTGAAATCAACGAGGGCCGTCTGGCTGATATAGTCATCGTGTGCACCGGGGCTGCCACGGCGGCCGGACAGGCACTGGCTTCGGTTGAGCGCGGCGGCACCGTCCTTTTCTTCGCCTCTACCGATCCCGGCGTTACCGTTCCCCTATCCATCAACGACGTCTTCTGGCGGACTGATGTTACGCTGACCACTTCCTACGCCGGCAGCCCCGCCGATTACGCCGCCGCCCTCGAGCTAATACGGGCGGGCCGATTGCCCGTGAGGGAGACGATTACCGCCAGGCTGGGGCTGGGGGAAACGGGACGCGGCTTCGAGATGGTGGCCGGGGCGGACGAGTCCCTCAAGGTCATTATCGAGCCCCAGCGGTAACATATGATATTTTAATTTTACATCGCCAGAACAGGGGTGGGGTTGACAAGCCCGCCCCGCTCTGTTAGTCTGGGATTAAGAAGCTGGAAGTTAACCAGCTTTTTTCTTTTGCAACAGCATATTACAATGTTCTTCAACTTTTCCCTCAGACCGGTGGGACTGAAAAATTGCATTAATTTCCACCCGAATTCTTTGTCCGATACGGGTCAATATTTTTAACGGGACGGCGGAGATGGATATAGAGTACGGGACACCCATTGAAGACAAGAACGGCCAGAACCTCGGAGAGGTCGACCGCGTCATCATGGATACCTGGTCGGGCGAGCCGCGGAAATACGTCATAAGGTTGGATGACAACATAAGCGCCATCTACTTCGCGCCCAAGGACGTCGCTGAAGTATCCGAAAAAAAGGCCCGTTTGAAACTCGCCGCCGATGAGTTGGAACGGACCTAGGTAGGCACCGGTGAGGGCCGAGAGGAGGAAATAATGATCGATGTAACCGAGCCAGCGAAAAAAGAACTCAAGGAACTTCTAGAAAAAAATGTGGACAATCCAGATGCCTGTCTTCGGATTAAGGTAAAAACCAATGGCGAACTCGGCCTCGGGATAGATGTCGAAAAGCCCGACGACGAAGTCATTGAATATGAGGGCTCCAAGTTGCTGGTGATGGAGACGGGATTAGCCGACATACTAAAAGACGCGGCCCTCGATGTAGTAGACAGCGAAGAAGGCCGGCGGCTGGTCATCTCGGCAGCCAGCAAATAGCCAACACCAACAAGTTTGGGCCATCCCATTCTTTCGTCCCCGGGAGGGAATAAAATTCGCCCGCATATCTACCAATCCTGTTCTCTCCGGCAAAGAAGCCAGCGTTTCAGTGGACATACGCGCCCTCAACAACTATAATCTCAATTAACGATGGACCCTCAGGCCGGCCTGCGCGTTCTTATACCCTGCACGGAGATAGCTTCTACCGTGCAGCGGCTGGCCTCGGAAATAACCAACGATTACCGGGATGTTAATCCCCTCCTACTCGGCATCCTCAAGGGCTCCTTCGTCTTTCTGGCCGACCTCGTCCGGCAGCTCGATTTTCCTCTTGAGCTGGAGTTCATCCGCCTGGCCAGCTATGGCGCCGGTCGCCAGACCTCGGGCAACATCGAGGTAATTCAGGGGCTACGTGCCCCACTACACGGACGGCATGTACTGGTTGTGGAGGACATCATCGATACCGGCATTACCGTGGCCTTTCTGCTGAACCTCCTCGAAAAAGAAAGGCCGGCCTCCCTGCGGCTATGTGCCCTGCTGGACAAACCCTCCCAGCGGCGCGCCACTGTACCTATCGACTACCTGGGGCTGACGGTGCCGGACGAGTTCCTGGTAGGCTACGGGCTGGACTGCAACGAAAGGTACCGCAACCTGCCGGATATCTGTGTGCTGGAAGAAGACAGATGAAAACATTACTCCTCTTCGATATCGATGGGACCTTAATTATGGCCGGAAATGCCCCACGGCAAGCGATAATCAAGACATTTCAAGGTCTCTACGGCACCGACGGCTCCATCGATGATATCAGCTTTATGGGACGGACGGATCCCGCGATACTACAGGACGTCGCTAAAAGGTTGCTGGGGAGAACGCTGCAAGACAATGAACTCGCCCGGGTAGCGGAGCGGTATTTAACGCTTCTCCCCGGGGAGCTCCGCCGCCTGAAATCCTTCCGCCTGATGCCGGGCGTTGACAGGCTCCTGCCACTCCTGGCGGCCATGGAAGACGTTATCCTGGGATTGGAGACAGGCAACCTGGAACCGGCGGCCTATATGAAGTTAAAACTCGGCGGTATTGATGGTCAGTTCACGGTCGGTGGCTTCGGTTCCGACAGCGATGACCGGACCGAGATTGTAAGCATCGGCATAAAACGGGCGCGCCAAAGCAGCCACGAACCTATCCCCGAAGAAAATATCTTCCTGATCGGTGATTCCCCGTATGATATCGCCGCCGGCAGGGACCTCGGTATCAACACACTCGCGGTTGGCACCGGCTACGCCGAACCGGAGGTACTTCTCGCCGAGTCCCCATCTTGCTTGCTCCCGGACCTGAGCGATACGGACCATTTCCTGCGGTGCATCGGAGCATGAGCAAGGCATTAGATATAAAGAAGCGCCTGGTTAACGTAGCCAGAGGAGAAACCTCCGCCGACCTAGTCCTGGCCAACGCCCGCATTGTTAACACACTGACCGGCGAGGTAGAAACAGGCGATGTCGCCATTGCCGCGGGGCGCGTGGCCGGGGTGGGTTCTTACCGGGATGCCATGGAGACAATTGACCTGGAAGGGCGACACCTGGCACCGGGACTCATCAACGGCCATACCCACCTGGAAAGCTCGATGCTGGACGTCGGCCAGTACGCCCGGGCGGTGGTGCCGCACGGCACCTCGGCCATTATCACCGACCTCCATGAGATTGCCAATGTCGCCGGCCTGGCTGGAATTCAGTATGTCCTCGACGCGGCCCGGCGCCTGCCGCTGGACACGTTCCTCATGGCACCTTCCTGCGTGCCGGCCACCCACCTGGAGACCACCGGGGCGACGCTGGGGCCGGGCGAGATAAAGAAAATTTTGCGGCGGCGCGGCTGTATCGGCCTGGGCGAGATGATGAATTACCCCGGCGTCCTGGCCGGCGATACCTCGGTGCTTGCCAAGATAGAGGCCGCCCGGGGTAAATCCATCGACGGGCATGCCCCCGGCCTGACCGGGAAGGACCTCAACGCCTATATCGCCGCCGGCATCCGGTCCGACCACGAATCGGTCACCCTGGCCGAGGGTGAGGAAAAGCTGGAACGGGGCATGTACCTGATGATACGGGAAGGCTCCAGCGAGAAGAACCTGGAGGCCCTGCTGCCCGTGGTCACCGACCGGACCTGGCCGCGGTGCCTCTTTGTCGTAGATGACCGCAGCGCCACCGATCTCCTCCATGACGGAGATATCGATGCCGTGGTCCGCAAAGCCATCAAGCTGGGACTAGACCCGGTGCGGGCGGTCCAGCTGGCCACCACCAATCCCGCCAGTTATTTCCGGCTGGAGGGGCTGGGGGCGATAGCGCCCGGCTATTTCGCCAACCTCATCGTCCTCGATGACCTGGCTGATTTCAATGTCAAGACTGGTTTTTACCGCGGCCGTAAGGTGGCGGAAGACGGGCAGGCCATATTCCCTGAATATAAACCTCCCACCCGGCCAGACCATACCGTCAACATAAAACCTTTTTCGGAAGAGTCCCTGGCGCTCCGGGCGGCTGGCGAAAAATTCCCCGTCATCGAGGTCGTCCCCGGGCAGATAGTCACCCGGAAAAAGATGATGCCGGTTCAAACTGTTAATGGTAATATAACGCCGGATACCGGCCGAGACATCCTCAAGGCGGCCGTCGTGGAGAGGCATCATGCTACCGGCAATATCGGCCTGGGGCTGGTGACCGGATTCGGGCTCAAACGCGGCGCCCTGGCCTCGTCCATCGCCCACGACTCCCATAACATCGTCGCCGTCGGCGCCACCGACGCGGACATTCTCACCGCTGTTCGGGAGATAGAGCGGACGCAGGGCGGGCTGGCCGTAGTGGCGGATGGTGTGGTCCTGAAAAGCCTGCCGACGCCCATCGCCGGGCTGCTCTCCGAAGAACCACTGGAGACGGTAGTGGCCGGACTTGAAAGGCTGGAGCAGGCGGCCCGTGACCTTGGCTCAGCCCTGCCGGCCCCCTTCGCTGTCCTCTCTTTTCTGGCGCTGCCGGTCATCCCCGAGCTGAGGCTAACCGATCTGGGGCTGGTAGACGTCAATGAGTTCAAATTGATAAAATAAAGCGATTCAGGATTGAGGAGATTCCGATGCGCCATTCCGCCATCGAGCCTATCTTCGAAAACCGTTATGATGCCGGCCGCCAGCTCGCGGAAAAGCTCGCCGAGTACGCCGGAAAATCGGTTGTCGTACTGGGCATCCCCAACGGCGGCGTGGCCGTGGCCCTCTCGGTCGCCCTGGCCCTCAACAGCGACCTTGACCTCGTCATTTCACGAAAGATACCCCTGCCGCTGAGCCCGGAAGGCGGTTTCGGCTCCGTTACCGATGATGGCACCACCATCCTCAACGAAGATGTCATCCGGCAGGCCGGCCTGAGCCAGCAGCAGATCAACTATCAGGTCAACCAGGTACGAGCAGACATCCGTAGCCGCAGCCTGCTTTACCACACCGATAGACCACCCCTGCGCGTCTCCGGCCGGACGGTCATCGTCGTTGATGATGGCTTGGCTTCCGGCTACACAATGCGGGCAGCCATAGAATCGCTGCGCCACCGCCGCCCGGACACGGTAATCGCCGCCGTTCCCGTGGGCCCGGCTCATGCCGTGGAGGAATTACGGAAGGTTGCCGACCGGGTGGTCGTCTGTGCCATCGGCGACCAGCCGGTCTTCTATGTGGCCGACTATTACCGCTACTGGCATGACATCACCGACGCCGAGGTCCTGCACTGCCTCAAGGAATGGCGGATGCGGCGCCACGGACCCCGGATAGAGTTACCGGAAAAAGACAGCCGCCAGGCTTGACATCCCCATTCTTGGGGTGTATTATGGACGCGTCTTTCTGTCCGGAGAGGAGCAAGCTAATGGCAGAAAGCTCGGCTCCAGGCATGTCCTTTAGCGGCGGGTGTAATCGACTGAGATCCGCCGCCAACCGGAACGTAAATCCAAGGCAGATTTAAAAACCGGCCTTTTGTGGCCGGTTATTCTTTACCCGCACTTCTTGAAGAAAGGAGGTGAGAAGAATGCCGAGATATATTGCCGTACACTCGATTCCCATGGGCGAGGCGGAGTTGATGGGTATGCTCAAAGAAATTGCGCCCAAAATCCCACCGGGGTTTTCCTGGAAAGAGACTTTCAGTGATTTCAGCGACGGCAAGCATTTCTGCAACTGGGAAGCCCCCAGCCAGGAGGCACTGGCCGAGGCTTTCAAGGCGAATAACATGCCATATGATGCGATCTATCCGGTCAGGCGCTTCGATCCGGTTTCAATGCAGTTCGAGCCGTAGATGATTCACCGGCAATGAACATATGTAAAGGGGGGCGCCCTTCCGGACGCCCCCTCGTTTATTGTGTTTTGAGCCTTGATGCCCATTTCTGGCGGAACTTGCTGACCTTGGGCGAGATGACCATCCGGCAGTAGCCCTGCTCCGGGTGTTTCTTATAATAGTCTCGATGGTACTCCTCCGCCGGATAGAACTTATCCAATGGTGCTATCTCCGTGACAATGGGACTGCGCCACACACCGGCTTTCTCCAGCCCCTCGATGACTTCCTCGGCGGTGGCTTTCTGCTGTTCATCGTGGTAAAAGACTGCGGAACGGTACTGGGTGCCCACGTCGGCACCCTGCCGGTTCAAGGTCGTCGGGTCGTGGATGGAGAAGAATATTTCCAGTATTTCACGGTAGGAAATCACGACCGGGTCGAAGGTAACCTGGACCGACTCGGCGTGGCCGGTCCGGCCCATACAGACCTGCTCGTAGGTAGGATCGATAGTGCTGCCGCCGGTGTAGCCGGGAACAGCAGTCTCGACGCCATCGACGCCCTCAAAGACCGCCTCCAGGCACCAGAAACAACCGCCGGCGAGGGTCGCTACTTCTACCTGCTTGTTCATAATTCGTCCTGTGAAACAAATTTCAGCGCGAAGCCGTTCATGCAGTAGCGCTTGCCGGTCGGGGGCGGGCCGTCGTCGAAGACGTGGCCCAGGTGAGAGCCACAGCGCGCGCAGAGCACCTCGGTACGCACCATCCCGTGGCTCGTATCGAGCTGTTCGACGACGTTTAGCTCGGAGACCGGCTCGTAATAGCTAGGCCAGCCCGTCCCGGACTCGAACTTCGTCGAGCTGTGGAAAAGGTCCGTTCCGCAACGTACGCAGCGAAAGATACCCGGCCCGTGGTCTTCTTTAAACGGGCAGGAACCCGGCCTCTCTGTCCCCTTTTTGGTGGTAATCTCGTACTGCTGCTCGGTCAATAGCTGCTTCCACTCCTCGTCCGACTTCTCAACCTTCTCCACGGTCATGATCGCGTCCTGTTTAGCATCATAAATACGGACCGTAGTCACTTCTCCGCTCCTCCACGTAGCACTCCACTCCATCTTAGACAGGCAGCTATCGAATAGTCATAAAATCAAGGGGGAATTAATGACAAATTCATTACATTTTCGGTACCCGGTTCAGCCTTGCCACGAACGCCCGTTTACCCTATACTATAATAGAATATTATCTACGGCAGGCGTGGGAGGTGAGGCGGTATGCAGATAAATGTGTCCCAGTTATCACAGGAACCGGTTGGGTCGACGCGTGAATACGATATAGATGAGGCCGCCGACATTATCGGTGACGGCAGAAAATACCCGATAAGTGGTGACTGCCAGCTGCTACGCCTGCAGCGGAGTATCCTGACCAAATGCAGGCTGGCTACGGAGGTGGAGTTATCCTGTAGCCGCTGCCTAGGACAGTTCAGTCACCCTGTGAAGATTAAGTTTGAAGAGGAGTTCGTGCCGACAGTTGATGTCGCCACCGGGGCGCCGCTACCCGAGCCGGAGGAAGCCAGCACTTTCACCATCGACGAGCATCACATCCTGGACCTGACCGAGGCGGCGCGCCAGTACCTGGTAATAGCCTTGCCGATGAAACCCCTCTGCGATGAGAACTGTGCCGGACTGTGTTCGAGCTGCGGGAAGGACCTGAACAAGGGCCCCTGCGACTGCCCACCGGCAGAGATAGACCCCCGATTGTCGGAGCTTACCAAACTGCTCTGACACGAGCAGGACAATCTGAGAATGGAGTGACTTTAATGGGAGCGCTACCGAAACGAAAAAAGAGCAAATCACGCGCCGGCAACCGGCTGAGCCACAACGCTGTGAAACCACCGGCCACGGACGTCTGCCCGCAATGTCATAATCCCAAACTACCTCACCATGCCTGCCCCACCTGCGGGACTTATAACGGGCGGGAAGTCATCAAGATAGAGGCTGGTAAGAAACCCGCCGCCTAATTTCCCACCGACCGGCGTTGGATGGTGCCAGCCGGAGGGAATCCCAATCTTTTGTTTGATTGTTCCTTGAAGGAGGTAGAGCCAGGATGACGAAAACAGCCTGGGTCTTCCCGGGACAGGGCTCGCAGGCCGTCGGGATGGGGCGTGACCTTTACGACAGTGTGAAATCGGCCAGGGCTATTTTCGAAAGCGCCGATAAAGCACTCGATTTTCCTCTCTCCCGACTGTGCTTCGAAGGGCCGGAAGAAGCGCTGCGCCAGACCATCAATGCCCAACCCGCCCTGGTAACCGCCGCTTTCGCCTGCCTGGAGGCCACCCGGGAGCTCAACGGCGATGCCCTCGCCAAACCGGATCTCCTGGCCGGGCACAGCTTGGGTGAGTATACCGCCCTGGCGGTGGCCGGGGTCTTCGATTTCGCTATGGCCGTACGCCTGGCCCGAGAAAGAGGGCGCCTCATGCACGAAGCCGGTCAGAAGACACCCGGCGCTATGGCCGCCATCATCGGGCTGGATGAGGACAAACTGGCTGAAGTCTGCCGGGAGTCCGATGCCGTCTTAGCCAACATTAACTCCCCGGGACAGATCGTCATCAGCGGGCCCGCCGAGAACATTAAGAAGGCCATGGAGATAGCCACTGCCGCCGGGGCCAGCCGCGCTATACCGCTTCAGGTCAGTGGCGCCTTTCACTCTCCGCTGATGGTGCCGGCTGTCGAAGGAATGATCAGCTACCTCGATGGTACGACCTTCGAGACGCCGTCCATTCCCGTTATCGGCAACACAACCGGTGAGCCTATGACGACTATCGAAGCGGTCAAGACCGAACTTCGCAACCAGCTCACCAGCCCCGTCCAGTGGCAGCGTACCATCGAGTACATGGTCGACCAGGACGTATCCGATTTCATCGAGATAGGCCCGGGCAGGGTGTTGACCGGTCTCATACGGCGTATCAACAAGGAAGTCAAAACCCTGAATATCGGTGACCTGGAAGCGATAAAAGGATTGGGTTCCAGTTAGTGGTCATTCTGAGGGAGCCCTTCGGCTTCGCTCAGGGTAAATTGCGCGACCGAAGAATCTCGTAACCCCGGGGGACGAGATCCTTCGCTTCGCTCAGGATGACAATGGCGGGGGATTAAGGCATTGAATCCTAGGAGGTGATCCATGGACCTTTCCGGTAAAGTGGCCCTGGTTACCGGTAGCGCCCGCGGCATCGGGCGGGCCATTGCCCTGAAACTGGCCGGGGCGGGGGCGGACATCGCCGTTAACGACATCGCCGCGGCTGCCGAGTCCCTGGAAGGCGTGGCCGGCGAAATCAAGGCGCTGGGACGGCAAGCCCTGGTGGTCACTGCCGATGTCAGCTCTGCCGAAGACGTCAACCGCATGGTCGAGGCCGTCATCGGGCCGTTGGGACACATCGATATCCTGGTAAACAATGCCGGCGTAAATCGCGACCAGCTTATCATGCGCATGACCGACGAGGACTGGGACACCGTGCTGAACATCGACCTCAAGAGCGCCTTCCTCTGCACCCGGGCCGTCCTACGGCACATGCTACGGCAGCGTTCGGGAAGGATTATCAGCATCGCCAGCGTGGTCGGGGTTATCGGCAATGCCGGCCAGGCCAACTATGCCTCCGCCAAGGCCGGCGTCATCGCTTTAACGAAGTCGATAGCCAAGGAAGTGGGTTCCCGCGGCATTACCGCTAATGCCATCGCCCCCGGCTTCATCGAGACTAAGATGACGGAACAATTGGATGAGAAGCAGCGGCAGGCCCTGTTGGAGCGGATACCCCTGGGGAGAGCCGGCTCTCCGGACGATGTCGCTGAGGCGGTGGCCTTCCTGGCCTCCAATGCAGCCGCCTACATTACCGGTCACGTCCTCAGCGTTGACGGCGGCATGGCCAACGGCTAGCCTTGCTCCTTCAGCTTCTTGACGAGCAGCGGCACCACCTGGAAAAGGTCCCCGACGATGCCGTAGTGGGCGACCTGGAAGATGGGGGCGTCCGGGTTATCATTGATGGCGACGATGCAGTCCGAAGTTTGCATGCCCGCCAGATGCTGGATGGCCCCGGAGATGCCGCAGGCGATGTACACCTTGGGGCAGACGGTCTTACCGGTCTGGCCGACCTGGTGGCTGTAGGGTATCAACCCCTCGTCCACCTCCGCCCGGGAAGAACCGAGCGCCGCCCCCAGCGCCTCCGCCAGCTCGGCGAGGAGCTTGAAGTTTTCCGCCTTGCCGAGGCCGCGCCCGCCAGAGACGATGATGTCCGCGTCCTCCAGCTTGACCGCCTCGGTTACGTCCTCGATGAATTCAAGCAGCTTGGTTCGGGCGGTGACACCCTCTTTCTTGAAATCCACTCTAATGATCTGCCCCTGCCTGCCAGAATCCGGGGCGGCCTTTTTAAAGACGCGGGGGCGGACGGTCGCCATCTGGGGGCGCTTGTTGGGACAGATAATGGTCGCCATGATATTGCCGCCGAAGGTAGGGCGGGTCTGGAGCAGCAGGCGCCGCTCTGTGTCGATGTCCAGCCCGGTGCAGTCGGCGGTGAGGCCGGTATTAAGGACGGCCGCAACGCGCGGGAAAAAGGAGCGGCCCAGCGCCGTAGCCCCGGCGATCACAATCTCCGGGCGGTGTTCACGGATAAGCTCTATCATCTGGTGCGTCAGGTAGTCCTCCTGGTTATCGGCCAGGTCCGGGCTATCCACCAAGTAGACCTTGTCCGCTCCCTGCGCGATGAGGCTTTCGACATCGGCGATATTATGACCGAGGCAGACGGCACCGAACTCCGTTTGCAGCGTGTCGGCCAGCTCGCGTCCCCGCGAGAGGAGCTCGTAGGCGACGCTCTTGATGGCGCCGCGGCGCTGCTCGGCGAAGACCCAGACACCACGTGAAGTATCCTCGGCAGCGGTAGTGGCTGGAGCCGGGGCTTCGATGGTAATGGCCTCAACCGGACAAACGTCCCGGCAGGCGCCGCACAGGGTACAACCCTCTTTCAGCACCACCTTATCGTCGACGACCTCCAGCAGGCCGAAGGGGCAAACCGGTACGCAGCTGCCGCAGCCGGTGCATTTCTCCAGGTCTATTGCTATTGACATGCGATTCGTAGTGTCATCCTGAACGAAGTGAAGGATATCGGGGTGGAGGAGACACCCACCCCTCTCCGATATTCTTCAGTCCCTCCGGTCCTTCAGAATGACATCCCTTTGCTTCCTTTTATTCGACCCGTCCTCTAGCGTGATAGCCCGCCAGTGGCAGACATCCACGCATTTGCCGCAGAAGATGCAACCCTCGCTGACGCGGCACTTCATATCCTCGACAAGGAGTACACCAACCGGGCAGATAAGGGTGCACTGCCCGCAGCCGGTGCATTTCAGGAGGTCGACTTTTACGCCCATGGAGAAGATTGCTAAAGCAGGCCCGCTCCCCGCAGCTTCTCTACCAGGCTCTCCACCTTGGCCTCGGGCGTGCCTTCCAGTATCTCGGCCACACAGACACGCTGCGGGAAGAATATTTTAATGACCTGCGTCGACGAACCGGCCAGTCCCACCATATCTTCAGTCACACCAAGATCATCGAGGCCCCAGGTGCTAATTTTGGCGCTTTTCGACTTCATGATGCCGCGAAGGGAAGGCAGGCGCGGCACGTTGATCTCCTTGCTGACGGTGATGACCGCCGGCAACGTCGTCTCGATGAGCTCATGGCCCTCCTCGATCATCCGCAGCACCCGGAGGTAGCCGTCCCTGATTTCCTCTATTTTACTAACGTAAGCGACGAAGGGGACGTCCAGCATCTCGGCGAGCTCCGGCCCTACCTGCCCGGTATCCCCATCGATGGTCTGCCTCCCGCAGATGACCAGATCGTACGGCTCCAGTTTTATTACCGCCCTGGAAAGCGTGAAGGCAGTCGCCCAGGTATCGGCGCCGGCGAAGGTGCGGTCACTGAGCAGGACGGCCTCATCGGCACCCAAAGAAACGGCCTCCCGCAACGCCGCCTCGGCCTGGGGTGGGCCCATCGTCATGACGGTGACCTTGCCTTCGTGCTTTTCCCGGAGCCGCACCGCCTCTTCAATGGCGTAGGTATCAAATGGATTGATAATGTTCTCGATGCCCTGGCGGATGAGGGTGTTGGTCTCAGGATCTATCTTGACCTCGGTGGTACCGGGCACCTGCTTCAGGCCGACGATAATGTTCATGCCACGCGCGCCTTTCGCTTGCGGAGGTTGATGGCGATGGCGTTCCTCAGTATCTGGTTGGTACCCTCGTAAATCTGGAGGATCTTGGCATCCCGCATCATCTTTTCCACGGGGTAGTCTCGCATGTAGCCGGAGCCGCCGCAAATCTGCACCGCGTCAACGGTGACCTTCATAGCGGCGTCCGAGGCAAAGACTTTGGACATAGCTGATTCTTCGGTGACATTTTTAACGCCGCTATCGACGTGGCGAGCGGCGGCGTAGACCAGGGCGCGGGCCGCCTCGACCTGGATGGCCATTTCCGCCAGCATACTCTGTATGACGGGCATATTGATTAACGCCTGCTCGAACTGCACCCTCTCCAAGGCGTAGTCCGTGGCGGCCTCCAGGGCCCCCTGGGCCAGCCCTACCGCCTGCGCGCCGATGCCCGGCCGCGAGCGGTCGAAGAGACGCATCGCCTGAATGAATCCCAGTCCCGGCTTGCCGAGCAGGTTCTCCTCCGGTACCAGGCAATTACGGAAGACGAGCTCACGGGTAGCCGAGGTGCGGATGCCCATTTTCTTCTCTTTCTTGCCGAAGGTAAAGCCATCCATACCCTTCTCTACGAGGATGGCGCTGGCGCCGCGGGCGCCCCGGGTCTTATCGGTCAGGGCGATGACGGTATATATTTCGGCCTCGCCGCCGTTGGTTATGAACTGCTTGGTGCCGTTGAGCAGATAGCCACCTTCAACTTTTTCAGCCGTGGTCTTGATGTTGCCGGCGTCACTACCGGCAGTGGGCTCGGTGATGGCGAAGGCCCCGAGCCTCTTCCCGGCGGCGATGTCCGGTAGGAACCTCTTTTTCTGCTCCTCGGTGCCATATTCCATCAGGGTCATGCATCCCAGGGCGCTGGCCGCATAGGTGACGGCAACGCCACTGCAAACCCGGCTCAGCTCCTCGACGACCAGACAGAGTTCCAGGCAGCCGCCCCCCAGGCCGTCATATTCCTCCGGGACAAAGACGCGGAACATATCGGCATCAGCCAGGTCTTTAACGATATCCCAGGGGAATTCCTCAGATTCATCGAGCTCGGCACGTACCGGAAGGATCCTCTCTTCGGCGATGCGGCGGGCCAGGTCCCGGATCGTTATCTGCTGTTCGTCCAGAAAATAGTCCAAGGCAAATCTCCTCCCTGAGCGGGCCCCTCCAGATTAGAAAATAATATTTTCCGTCCTGTGCAATTTTTTCGGCGGAGGCGCTGAGGCTAGCAGGCGCGGCGGTAAATCCACGGCCGGGCTTAAGATAGATTATACGGAGTGGTGCGGTGGTGCGTCAAGAAAGTGACTCACCAGCAACCGATCGTATTGAAAAAACATCAAATATATTATAAAATGTAATTAAATATGCGCATATAAGGGAGTTTATAACAGATGCGTGATTTAGTCAGAGCCGTAAAAGCCCTTTCCGACGAAACCCGGCTCAGGATACTGAACCTCCTCATGGAGAGGGAGTGCTGCGTCTGCGAGGTAATGCAGGTTCTGGACATTTCCCAGACCCGCGCCTCCCGAAATCTGAATATCTTATACGCTGCCGGCTACTTGAAGGTTCGCCGCCAGGGCCTCTGGGCGTACTATTCGATAGACAGCACCGGCCTGGGACAGTACCTGGCGTTATTCCTGAAGGCAGTGGAGCAAGGTCTGAGGGAAAACAAAGTGGCGGCGCTGGACAGGCGGCGGCTGGAAAAAAATGTCGGCCCTGACTCCCTGTGCCAAGGTACTTTCCGGGAACAAACCACTGATACGGGCGCGGCGTCAACAGCGGGGACAACCCCCCGATGAGTCGGGCCCGACTGTCTTTGATAGACCGTTTCCTGACGCTCTGGATCTTCCTGGCGATGGGGGTGGGGGTAGGCCTGGGTTTCCTGATCCCGGGTGTCGCCGATGTGATTGATTTCTTTTCTGTCGGCACGACCTCGATACCCATTGCCATCGGGCTGATCCTCATGATGTATCCACCCCTGGCTAAGGTCAGGTACGAGGACCTCGGCCAGGTTTTCCGTAACTGGCGGATTCTGGGGCTCTCCCTGGTCCAGAACTGGATCATCGGCCCCATTCTGATGTTCTTCCTGGCAATCCTTTTCCTGCGGGCTTATCCAGACTACATGGTCGGGCTCATCATGATCGGCCTGGCGCGCTGCATCGCGATGGTGATCGTCTGGAACGAGCTGGCCAAAGGCAACCACGAGTACGCCGCCGGCTTGGTGGCTTTCAATTCCATCTTTCAGATACTTTTATACTCTGTTTACGCCTACGTCTTTATCACCGTATTGCCGGTATACTTCGGCCTCGAAGGTTACGCGGTGGAGGTTGGCATCGGTCAGATCGCGCAAAGCGTTTTGATATACCTGGGGATACCATTTTTCGGTGGCATGGCCACCCGCTTTCTGCTGAAGAGGGCTAAAGGTGACGAATGGTATGATAAACGATTCATTCCCAAAATCAGCCCCATTACCCTGGCGGCCCTGTTGTTCACCATCATCGTGATGTTTTCGCTGAAGGGCGAGGTCATCGTCCAGCTACCGCTGGATGTAGTGCGCATCGCTGTCCCGCTGCTGATATACTTCGTCATCATGTTCCTGGTATCGTTCTACATGGGAAAGAAGGTCGGCGCGGACTACTCGAAGACAGCGACTATCGCTTTCACGGCTGCCAGTAACAACTTCGAGCTGGCCATCGCGGTAGCCGTGGCTGTATTCGGCATCAACTCGGGCCAGGCGTTTGCTGCTGTCATCGGGCCACTCGTAGAGGTGCCGGTGCTCATCAGCCTGGTGAACGTAGCACTTTATTTCCAGAGAAGGTACTTCAAAGATAGGCCTGCCCCGGCCGGCGCCCCGGTCACTACGCCGGTCAGCGCCTGTAACCGCGGACAGCCAGACAGCCGTTAGTCTTTTTCTCCGGCTAGCTCCCGGATACGGGCCACGATATCGCTCGTAGTGGTGCCCGGTCCGAAGACAGCCCTGATACCCATTCTCTCGAGAGCGGGGATATCATCCTCGGGGATGATGCCGCCGGCCACGACAACGAGGTCTTTCATCCCCCGGGCGGCCAGTTGTTCCATGACCTCCGGGAAGAGCTCCAGGTGGACGCCGGACAGGGAACTCAACCCGATGATATCCACATCTTCCTGGAGGGCCGTCTCGACGATCATCTCCGGCGTCTGGCGGATACCGGTGTACACAACCTCCATACCGGCATCCCGCAGTGCCCGGGCTACCACCTTGGCGCCCCGGTCATGACCATCGAGGCCCGGTTTAGCCACCAGAACGCGTATCTTTTTCATTTTATCATGTTCATTCTGTATTTTTTCTGTAATCCTGAGCCTTTTCTATCATCCTGAGCTTTTCCCGCCATCCTGAGCTTTACTGTCATCCTGAGCGAAGCGAAGGATCTCGTCCCCCGGGGTTACGAGATTCTTCAGTCGCGTAGTTTGCCCTGAGCGAAGCCGAAGGGCTCCCTCAGAATGACACTAGTGTTTCGGCTGGATCAGTTCTACCAGAACCCCGTTAACCGATTTCGGGTGCAGGAAACCAATCTTACCCGCCGCGCCATCACGCCCCTCTTTATCGATGAGCTGGATACCCTTTTTTTCCATCGCTTTCAGGTCACCATCGATGGCGTCCACCTCCAAGGCGATATGGTGGAGGCCTTCCCCGCGCTTTTCCAGGAACTTGGCCACGGTGCTACCCGGGCCGGTTGGCTCGACCAGGTTGATTTCCGCCCCATCGCCGACTTTAAAGAGCGCCTCGTTCACTTGCTGGTCGGGAACGTTGGTAACATCGGCCTTCACTCCCAACAGCTTCTCGAAAAGGGGCACACTTTCTTCCAGGCTGTTTACGGCGATGGCGATGTGATGGACTTTTTTGATCATGGTAAAATCCCTCTCTTATCTCCCTTTATGAAAGGGAGACGATACGTCTTCCCCTTTCCCGTCTCCCCCTGTTTCAAAGGGGGATTAAGGGGGATTTTTTATTCAAAACAGCAAGAACTCCTTCTGCAGGCCGAAAACCTTACGAAGAACGTCACAAATCTCACCGATAGTGGCGTATGCCTCGGCGCATCGGATAAAAGCCGGCATCGTGTTCTCCGTATCACTGGCGGCCTTCTCCAGTTCCTTTAAGGCAGCCGCCACCAAAGCGGCGTCCCGATCTTTCTTTATCTGTTCGAGGCGGGCTATCTGTTTCCTGGCCTCGGCAGGGTCAACCTGCAGTAGTCCGCTAATTTTCTCGTACGGAGCGACGAATTTGTTGACTCCGATGACCGTTCTCTGCTCCGTTTCGACCTCTTTCTGGTAGCGGTACGAGCTTTCCTGGATTTCCCGCTGCTGAAATCCCTTCCCGATAGCAGTCAGCGCCCCGCCGAGTTTGTCTATCTTTTCAATATATTGCTCGGTCGCGGCTACCATATCCTTTGTCAGCGTCTCCACCATCCAGGACCCACCGAGCGGATCGACCGAATCCGCCACGCCACTCTCAAAGGCCAGGACTTGCTGGGTGCGTAGCGCCGTGGTGACCGCCTCCTCGGAGGGTGTGGCGTAGGCCTCGTCGTAGGAGTTGGTGTGCAACGACTGTGTCCCGCCGAGCACGGCCGCCAGCGCCTGGTAAGCCGTCCTGACGATGTTGTTGTAAGGCTGCTGCGCTGTGAGTGACGAGCCAGCCGTCTGGGTATGGAAACGAAGCATACAGCTCCGCGGGCTCCTGGCACCGAAACGCTCCTTCATAATTTTTGCCCAGAGGATGCGGGCTGCCCGGAACTTGGCGACCTCCTCCAACAAATTGTTGTGGGCGTCGAAGAAGAAGGAGAGCCGCCCAGCAAACTCATCGACATCGAGGCCGCGGTCAATGGCCGCCTGTACGTAGGCGATACCATCCGCCAGGGTGAAGGCTATCTCCTGGACGGCCGTGGCGCCGGCCTCCCGGATGTGGTAGCCGCTGATGCTGATGGTGTTCCAGCGGGGTAGATTCTGCCCGCAGTACTCGAAGATGTCGGTGGTGAGACGCATCGAGGGGGCGGGAGGGAAAATATAGGTGCCCCGGGCGATGTATTCCTTGAGGATGTCGTTCTGGACGGTACCGTCCAGCTTGGAGACATCGACGCCGGTTTTCCGCGCCAGGGCGATGTACATGGCCAGCAGTATCGGTGCCGTAGCGTTGATCGTCATCGAAGTGCTGACCTTGTCCAGCGGTATGCCCTCGAAGAGGGCTTCCATATCCCGCAGAGTATCTATGGGTACACCGACCTTGCCGACCTCCCCGCGGGCCAAGGGGCTATCCGAATCGTAGCCTATCTGTGTCGGCAGGTCGAAGGCGATGCTGAGTCCCGTCTGGCCCTGCTCCAGCAGGTAGCGATAGCGACGGTTGGACTCCTCGGCGGAAGCGAAACCGGCATACTGGCGCATCGTCCAGAGCCGTCCGCGGTACATGGTGGGCTGGATGCCCCGCCCGAAGGGATATTCCCCCGGGTAGCCGGGATCTATCTCCAGGTCCGCTCCGGCGAGGTCGTCGGCGGTGTAAAGGGGCTTCACTTCCATGCCGGAGGTCAGCTTGAATTCCGGCTGGCGCTCCGGGAAGCGCTCCAAAGCCGGCCGGAGGACCTCCTTTTCCCAGGCGTCCCTTTTGGACTGGCTGTTATTACCGGGGATTTCGGGCATAACTCAACTCCCCAACCGCTAATATTTATGAGTCGTCCAGGCCCCAGTCCCGGAACATCTTCTTGTAAAAGTCCGGCCTTTCAAAGTCCGGCTGCGGGCTTTGATAGGGGACAGCTTGCGTCTTTCTTCGTAAGTAGGGGCCAGGGGGCGGGGCTTCTGTCCCGGCCAGTTGTCCGGCCAGATCCAGGTGCACTCCTCGTAAAAAGCGCCCGGTATGACCTCCTCGTCTGTCCAGATGAGGTGCTCCAGCGGTCGCCGGAACCCTTCGACGAAACCCTGCCCGATCGTCTGCGGACTATTAAAACCGGGCATGACGACGCCCTGTTTCAGGTCCGTGTAGATATACTTACCGTACATTGACTTGGTAACCAACTGCTCGTTCTCCATTTTTACAATGCCTATAGCTAGACCCCCGAGGTCAGTTTGGCCGCCATGTCCTTGGCGTCGAATTCCAGGCCCAGATCCTTCAGTTTTTCCGCTGTCGGCACACCCTCACCGGTCCAGCCACGTAGTTCGTAGTACTTATCAAGGAACTCTTCATGATGCCGCACCATTTGTCCCTCACCGTCGGCTTTCCGGGTATGGAGATGCTCGGTGCGTATCCTCTTCGGCAGATAATCATGCTGGCGCAGGAAGCCTTCACGTACGTTGAAGGCCCGCTCCAGGTTAAAGATGCGCTCGCCGACCTTGTTGAGGTACTCTTTATCGGCGAATTTCTCAATACCCCGGGCCGCCGCCAGCAGCTTCCCGAAGAGGCGTCCCCACCCCCAACCCCCGGAAAAACCGCAGCAAATTCCGGTCTCGTTGCGGGCGGTGCCGTCCTGATTGAAGATGCACACGTCCGCGTATTCCTCGCCAAAGCGGTCCGTCGGCCTGGGAACAGGAGCACCGAAGATATCTTGCCCCGAGTACCCGTAGCAGTGGTTGGCCCCGATGTTAGCTGTGGCGTAATTATACCCCTGGGTCTTGGCACCGCGCGGCTCATAGGCGGGAAGCTCCAATCCCTTGACGTTGATGGCGGCGATATCCGCCCCGTTGCCGATGGCGGCGGCCGCCCGCTTGGTGCCCTCGGCCAGGAGATCACCGATGCCCTCGCGGAAAGCTATTTTCTTCACCAGCTCGACCATCGCTTCGTGGTTGCCCATAGTAAGCTCCAAACCGTCGGTATCGGACTTCGTCAGCAGACCTTTTTCATAGAGCTCGAAAGCGAATCCGATAGTGCTGCCGGCGCTGATGGTATCCAGCCCGAAATCGTCGCAGAGCTCATCGGCCCTGATGCTGGCCTCGATGTTGCTGCTCTCGATCGGGCCGGTAAAGGCCCATATGGATTCGTACTCGGGGCCTTCGCTGTGGGCCCCGGCATACAACCCGGTATTGACGGTATGCACCTTCCCGCACCGCGCTGCACAGGAATAGTAGCCCATATCGCCGGTCCGCAGCTTACGGTATTCCTTGCCGGTGACCTTCTCATAGTCGAGCAGCTGCCCGTAGCGAAAGTTCTGCACCGGGAAGATCCCGATCCCGTTGGTGATATCCTGGGTGCTGGTGGTGCCCCATTCCCTGTGATTTAAAAAGCCCTTGTTATTAAGGATAATATTGATCTGTTCTTTGGCGACCTTGTTGTAGGTCTCCGGGTCGGCGAGGTTGAGGTGCCGTTTGGCGGTGATGGTAACCGCTTTCAGGTTCTTGGAGCCCATCACCGTGCCGGTG
>DAOULX010000009.1:0-18544 GCA_034414775.1 Dehalococcoidales bacterium | reverse complement strand
CCCTCTACGTCACCCGGCCGCAGAAGGAGAGGTTCGCCGAAGACGAGTATGGCCAGGACCTGAAATCGAGGTACCCGGTGGTCGATAAAAAACTGCTTCGCGGGCGGGCTTTCCGCAAGACGCTCGTCATGCACCCGTTACCCCGCGTAGACGAGCTGGCCTACGAAGTGGATGCCGACGAGCGGAGCATGTATTTCAAACAGGCCGCCCGCGGGGTACCGGTAAGGATGGCGCTGCTCGCCGCCCTGCTAGGCGTCCACGATGTCGAAATACCGAAGATCGACTCTCCGGCTCTACCGGAATACCCTGTCTACCGGCAAGTGCTCGGCCCGGCCTGCCCCAACCCGAAATGCGTCTCCGTCCAATCGACCGAGACCAAGTACCTCAAGCCGGAGTTCAGTATAGTGAACATGCAACCTCTAACGTTGCGATGTGTCTATTGCGAGCACGGCTTCGAGCCGAAGTTCGTCGCCAGCACCGAGTGGCACGAAGGCAAGCTGGCGTTTAAAAAGTACCACGGAGCGGAGAGTCATTGGACCAGGACCATCCATCCGCAGAACCTGCTTTTCTTTAACACGGAGGAGGAGGCATTGGCAGCAGGCTTCAAGCCCAGCCATTTCACGGGAGGACATCGCTAAGGCCATGCCGGACTTATTATTGATAAAGGGCGGGCGTGTCATCGATCCAGCTCAGGACATCGATAAGACCGCCAGCCTTCTGATAAAAGATGGCAGGATTGAATGGCTGGGAGAGAACGAACCGCCCGCGTCGGACTATGCCATTCTTGAAGCAGACGATCTAATCGTCTGTCCCGGCTTCATCGATCTGCATTGCCACCTGCGGCAGCCCGGTTTCGAAGAAAAGGAGACCATCGCCACCGGGACACTGGCGGCGGCGCGGGGCGGTTTTAGCACCGTCTGCTGCATGCCCAACACCAACCCGCCCCTCGACAATGAGGAGATGATACGTTACATCCAGACGGTCGCAGCCCGGGAGGCCGTCGTGCGGGTACTACCCATCGGCTGCGTAACGTTGGGACGCCGCAGTGAGGAGTTGGCAGACCTGAACGAACTCGAAATGGCGGGAGTTGTCGCCTACAGCGATGACGGTTCCCCGGTAGCCCGGCCGGAGCTCATGCGCCGGGCCCTCGAGTACAGCCGTGACTTCCGCCGGCCCATCATCGACCACTGTGAAAACCTCGACCTTTCCGCGGACGGCCAGGTAAACGAAGGCGTGGTCTCGCTGGAACTGGGGCTGCGCGGCATTCCGGCCGCCGCCGAAGAGAATATGGTCAAGCGCGATATCGACCTGGCGAAAGAGACCGGCGGGCACCTGCACATCGCCCACGTCAGCACAGAGGGCTCGGTGGATTTGATACGGCAGGCCAAGGAGCAGGGTATCCACGTCACCGCCGAGGTCACTCCCCACCACCTCACCCTGACCGAGGAAGACGTGATTAAATACGGGACACCGGCTAAGGTCAATCCGCCCCTGAGAACGAAGCGGGATACGCTCGCCCTGCTGCGGGCTTTGAACGACAGCGTCATCGATATCGTCGCCACGGACCACGCCCCCCACACCGCCACCGACAAAGACGTTGAGTTTACACAGGCGGCTTTCGGTATCAGCGGACTGGAAACGGCCCTGGGCAGTCTGGTCGGGCTTATCCTAAAAAGCGAACTGAGCCTGAACAACATGATCACGGCGCTGACGGTGGGCCCGGCGCGTGTCCTCGGCTACGAGAAACTGGGCACTCTGGAGACGGGCGCCCCGGCCGATGTCTGCCTTTTCGACCTGCATAAAGAGTGGGTGGTTGAGCCCGAAAAGTTCGCCTCGAAGGGAAAGAACACGCCGCTGGCGGGGCGGACGCTGCGGGGTAAGGTCATGGCGACTTTCTACGCCGGGCGGCCGGTATATATGGACGAGGGGATGAAGATAAAGGTGGAGTAAATGCTAAACTGTCATTCTGAGCGAAGCGAAGAATATCGGGGTGGGGAGACCAAGGAATAAAATATGGCCGAATACTATGTCTATATCATGGCTAATAAATCAAGGATGTTATACGTTGGTGTGACCAATAATATCGCCCGTCGCGTTTTTGAACACAAAATGAAACTTCTACCAGGTTTCACTAAGCGGTTTAATTTGACTCGCCTGGTTTACTGTGAATCCACCAACAACATTGTCGCGGCAATCGAAAGGGAGAAACAAATCAAAGGTTGGGTCAGAAGGAAGAAACCAGCACTGATTCATTCGGTTAATCCTGATTGGAAAGACCTTAGCGAAGAAATACTACCCCTCCACCCCGATATCCTTCACTGCGTTCAGGATGACATCTCATCAAAGGAAACTAATCGTGCCTAAACAAGCGATTCTGGTCCTGGCGGACGGCTCGGTCTACGAAGGTTACTCCTTCGGAGCGGAGACGGACGCCGTGGGGGAGGCGGTCTTCAATACCAGCATGGCCGGCTACCAAGAAATGCTCACCGACCCCTCTTACGCCGGCCAGATACTCATCCCCACCTACCCCCTCATCGGCAACTACGGCACCAACGACGAGGACGACGAGTCCCGCCGCATCCAGGTGAAGGGCTTCGTAGTACGGGAGGAGTGCGACCTGCCCAATCACTATCTCAATAACAGGACCATCCACGCATACCTGGCCGCCGGTGGCGTCCCCGGCATCTGGGGCGTGGACACCCGCGCCATCACCCGGCGGCTGCGCTCGGCGGGCGTCATGATGGGCATGATAACCTCGACGAAGACGCCCGCCCAGGCCCTGGAAGCGATTAAAAACGCGCCTGACTACGGCTCCATCGATTTCGTGAAAGACGTGACGGCGGAGTCACCCTACCAGTGGGAGGACAACGGCGACCCAAAGTATAAAGTCGTGGCGCTGGACTGTGGGCTGAAGCACAATATATTACGTCTCCTGGCACAGCACGGCTGCCGCACCACCGTCGTCCCATGCACGACCCCGGCGGAGGAAATCCTGGAGATGAAACCGGACGGCATCATGCTTTCGCCCGGCCCTGGCGACCCCGCCCTGCTGGACTACATTGTCGGGAACGTCAAGAAACTGGTCGACCGTCAGCCCATCATGGGCATCTGCCTGGGCACCCAGCTTATCGCGCGGGCTTACGGGGGCAAGTGCTTCAAGCTCAAGTTCGGGCACCGAGGCGGCAACCACCCGGTGAGGGACATAGCCAACGGCCACATCCACATCACGGCGCAGAACCACGGCTACGCCGTCGACCCGGACTCGCTGCCGCCGGAGCTGGAGGTTACACACCTGAACCTGAACGACGGCACGGTGGAGGGCCTGCGGCACAAGTAGCTGCCCATCTTTGCAATCCAGTACCACTCCGAAGCATCCCCCGGCCCGCTGGACAATGTGTACCTGTTCCAGCAGTTCGTGGGGATGATGGGAAACAATTCTCCCTTAGTCCCTCCTTACGAAGGAGGGAAACAATTGTGAGAAACCGAAGAGAACACGATGTTACCGTACGATAGAAGATTAAGAGAACATTCTCAACAACTGAGAAAAAACATGACTGCGGCTGAAACGTTCTTATGGTCGAAGATAAGGATGAAACAGTTAAAGGGCTGCTGGTTTTACCGCCAGAAACCTATCGGAGAATACATCGCGGTTTTTTACTGCCCTAAGTCAAAGCTGGTCATTGAAGTGGACGGCGGACAGCATTTTGACGAGGATAATGCCGCGAATGATAGGATGAGAGACGCATATATAGCAGGTCTCGGTCTGCGGGTTCTAAGGTTTACTAACAAAGAGGTGTTGACCAATATAAGCGGGGTAATTGAGGTTATTGAGAGTGAATTGGAATAATTCTCCCTTAGTCCCTCCTTACAAAGGAGGGAGACAGGTGGGACTAAACCGGAGGAAGGTACAGCAGGACCATCCTCTCCCCTTTGTAAGGGGAGAGTTAGAGAGGGAATTAAAGAGAGGGGGTGAGGTGAGAAGAAGATGGCATATTTTAATTTGTTTTCAAAACGGTATAATCTCCGGCCGACACCAGATGGATTGATGTATGAAAACGTACCTGAACGTCCTAGGATAGGTCTGTATCATATTATTGAAAAATATTTCGGAGGTGAATATCAAAGAAAATATTCAGAATTGTACGGAAATATCTGTGTGGCTCTTCGTATTCCACATGAGAGAAGAATTGGGGTTTACGACTCTGAAAGAACTCCTTATATAGAGAAAATAATCAATACCTGCCTCTGGTGGCAATTCTACGACATTTGTGAGGTTATGTGGGACACAATTTCTTCGGGTGATTTTGTAAGTGAAATAGGTAAATTTTCCAAAGAAGTCAATGAGCTATTTCGCGAAGAACAATTGGGATTTAAATTAAGTAACGGGAAGGTACAGAAAATCGGCTCTGGCTTTATAGATGCAAATATTAATGAAACCAGATTTTTACTCAAAGAGCCTGAATTTAAAAGTGCCGACGAACTGTTTGAAAAAGCAATAAAAGCCCTAAATGAACGCCCAAAACCGGACGTTGAAAATTGTATAAAAGATGCTGTTAGTGCGATAGAATCTATCGCTAGAATTCTAACTAACAATGAAAAGGCTTTGCTTAGTGATTTTATTAAAGAATCTGTCCAAAATAATGTGATCCCTAAACCGTTAGATCAAACTTTCCAAAAAATATATGCATATCGCGGAAACGAACCGGGCGTGGCACATGGCGCAATTAAACCGTCTAAAGTCACAGAGGATGAAGCCGAATTAGTATTGGCCATGTCAGCTGCAATGATAATTTATCTGGTGAAAAAGAGGAGTCAATTATCTTGAGTACCAAACCCTCTAAAGTCTTAATCATCGGCTCCGGGCCCATAATTATAGGTCAGGCGGCGGAGTTCGACTACGCCGGGACGCAGGCCTGCAAGGCCATGCGCGAGGAAGGCGTTATCTCCGTGCTGGTCAACTCCAATCCCGCCACCATCATGACCGACGAGGACGTCGCCGATGTCGTCTACATCGAGCCGCTGACCGTGGACATGCTGGACCGCATCATCGAGCGGGAGCGCCCGGACGGCCTGCTGCCCACCCTCGGCGGCCAGACCGGGCTCAATCTTGCCGTGGACCTGGCCGACGCCGGCGTGCTGGATAAATACAACGTCCGGCTGCTGGGCACGCCCCTCCAGACCATCCGCAACGCCGAAGACCGCGAGCTTTTTAAACAGCTCCTCCTTTCCATCGGCGAGCCGGTGCCGAAAAGCCAGACCGTCACCACCCTGGAAGACGCCCGGAAGGTCGTCAAAGATATCGGCCTGCCCATGCTCATCCGGCCCGCCTATACCCTGGGGGGCACGGGGGGCGGGGTCGTCTACACCATAGCCGAACTGGACGAGAAGGTCACCGTGGGCCTCCGGGCCAGTCCCATCTCCCAGGTGCTTCTGGAAGAATCGGTCATCGGCTGGAAAGAGATCGAATACGAGGTGATGCGTGACGCCAACAACACCTGCATCACCGTCTGCAACATGGAAAACTTCGACCCCATGGGCGTACATACCGGGGACAGCATCGTCGTGGCGCCCAGCCAGACCCTGACCAACAAGGAATACCAGATGCTGCGCACAGCCAGCCTCAATATCATCCGGGCCCTGGGGGTGGAGGGGGGCTGTAATATTCAGCTTGCCCTCGACCCGAAAAGCGATAAATATTACGTCATCGAGGTCAACCCCCGCGTCAGCCGCTCCTCCGCGCTGGCCTCCAAGGCCACCGGATATCCCATCGCCCGGGTCGCCGCCAAGATTGCCGTCGGCAAGCGGCTCGACGAGATACCCAACGCCGTCACCGGCAAGACGATGGCCTCCTTCGAGCCTGCCCTAGACTACATAGTCGTCAAGATACCGCGCTGGCCCTTTGACAAGTTCGCCAGCGGCGACCGCATCATCGGCACCCAGATGAAGGCCACCGGCGAGGTCATGGCCATCGACCGCACCTTCGAGGCGGCCCTCCAGAAGGCCGTCCGCTCCCTGGAGTTCGGCAAGCGGTCGCTGCTCTGGGAGGACCCCTCCTGGGAGCGCGGCCAGGACATTAAAACTTACCCGCTTGAACCTGCTAACGACATCCGGTTGTGGGCCATCATGGCGGCCCTAAGACGGGGCGTCACCCCACAGGCCATCGCCGACTACACCAAGATCGACCTCTGGTTCCTGGGCAAGCTCCAGAACATCGTCGACATAGAGAAGACGCTGCTCTCCGAGCCGCTGACGGCCGACCTGCTGCGCCGCGCCAAGCGGCTGGGCTTCGGGGACGGGCAGATAGGCACCCTGGCCGACCGCCTCCCCGAGCAGGTGCGGGAGATGCGCCGCGAATGGAAGGTACGCCCCGTCTACAAGATGGTCGATACCTGCGCCGCCGAGTTCGATGCCGCAACCCCCTATTTCTACTCCACCTACGAGCAGGAAAATGAGGCTGTGCCGGAGGACTGCGATAAGGCCATCGTCGTGGGCAGTGGACCGATACGCATCGGACAGGGCATCGAGTTCGACTACTGCTCGGTACACTCCGCCTGGGCGCTCCAGGACGCCGGCTACAAGAGCATCATGATCAACTCCAACCCGGAGACCGTCTCCACGGACTTCGATACGTCCGACCGACTCTACTTCGAAGCGCTGGACGAAGAGAGCGTTCGCGATATCCTGGAAAACGAAGGGGGCGAGAACAATCCACCGCCCTCGATAGTCCAGTTCGGCGGGCAGACCGCCGTCAACCTGGCAACTCCACTTTCGCGGGCCGGGATGCCCATCATAGGCTCCAGCGCCGAGGCCATCGACCTCGCCGAGGACCGCCGCCGCTTCGAGCTTTTCCTCGATGAGCTTTCTATTCCCGAGCCGCCCGGCGCCGGCGTGACCTCCCTCGATGAAGGTCTGAAGGTCGCCGAGCTAATTGGATATCCCGTCCTGGTACGCCCCAGCTACGTCCTCGGCGGGCGCGCCATGGAAATCGTCTATAACGCCACCGAACTGGTGCGCTATGTCGGCCTGGCCATGGAGCTGGACACCGGCCATCCCGTCCTCATCGATAAGTACCTCCAGGGCAAAGAGGTGGAGGTGGACGCCATCGGCGACGGCGAGACGGTCCTTATCCCCGGCATCATGGAGCACATCGAGCGCGCCGGCGTCCACAGCGGCGACTCCATGGCCGTCTATCCGGGAGTCAACCTGACGCAGCAGGAAATCGATACCCTGGTCGACTATACCGTGCGCATCGGGCTGGGACTGAAAATCAACGGCCTGATGAACATCCAGTTCGTCATCATGCCAGATGAGGTAAAGTCATCGATCTACGTGCTGGAGGTCAACCCGCGCGCCAGCCGTACCGTCCCCTTCATCTCCAAGGTCACCGGCGTCCCCATGATCAAGGTCGCCACCGCGGTGATGCTGGGAAAAAGCCTCCAGGAGCAGGGCTACCGCAACGGGCTGTGGCCGGTAAGCAAACTGGTGGCTATCAAGGCCCCTGTCTTTTCCATGTCCAAGCTGACGGGCGTGGAAACCCATCTCGGTCCGGAGATGAAGTCCACCGGCGAGGTCATGGGCATCGACTATACCCTGGAAGCGGCCCTGGCCAAGGCCATTCTGGCGGCCGGGCTGGCCCTGGAGCCGGAGAGCGGCGTCCTCTTCAGCATCGCCGACCGCGATAAGGCGGAGGCGCTGCCGATTATCCGCAAACTGGCGGCCATCGGCAGCAAGCTTTACGCCACCGAAGGCACCGCCACCATGATCGAGGCGGCCGGCCTGCCGGTCAGTATGACCAGCAAGAAGCTCGATGAGGGCCACCCCAACATTATTGACCTTATTAACGACGGCACCATCAGCGGCGTGGTCAACACTCTCACCGGCAGCGGCCAGGCGCCGTTCCGGGACGGCTTTTACATCCGAAGGGCCGCAGCCGAAAAGCGGATTCCCTGCTTCACCTCGCTGGATACTATACGCGCCGCCACCGAAGCGCTGTCCCGAGGCACACAGGTTTATACCGCCCAGCCGTTACCGGAATACCGTGCCAGGGGGCCGGCATGAAGCAGATCAAAGCCTGCATCACCTCATCCGTCGAGGTCATGACAGGGACACGCCTCGTCTGGCTGGAGGCGCCGGACATTGTCGATCAGGCGAAGCCGGGCCAGTTTATCATGGTGCGCTGCGGACAGGATACGGTGCTGCCCCGCCCCTTCAGCATCCACTGCGTCGATGGCGGGCAATTAGCGTTGCTGTTCAGCGTCGTCGGCAAAGGCACTGCCTGGTTGGCCCGAAAAGTCGGAGGCGATGTTCTGGATATCTTCGGGCCGCTGGGTAACGGCTTCCGCATCGAACCGGCGGCGAAGAACCTGCTGCTGGTGGCGGGTGGTATCGGCATCGCCCCGCTTGCTTTCCTCGCGGACACCACCGCTAGAGAGGGGAAGGTCGTAACCATCATCGCCGGGGCGCGCAACGGCGACTGCCTCCCGCCGGTGTCCGTGCCCCGGGGGGTCTTCGATGCCGGTGTAACAGGCGCCGACATCCATATCGTCTGCGCCACCGATGACGGTTCGGAGGGCTTCAAGGGACTGGCGACCGACCTTGTCCCTGCCTACCTTGAAGGCATCGACCAGGTCTTTGCCTGCGGGCCGGAGGCCATGTACCGCACCATGGCGCGGATGCCGGAGCTAAAAGATAAAGACGTCCAGCTTTCCCTGGAGATAATGATGGGCTGCGGCGTCGGCGTCTGCTACGGGTGTACTATTAAAACGAAAAGCGGGCTGAAGCAGGTCTGCAAGGATGGGCCGGTGTTCAACCTCAATGAGGTGGGGTGGGGATAGTATCCCCAGCTTTGACAACTGTCATGCTTTCGGCATATAATATTCTTTTAGAAAGTCTCTCAAAGGGGTGATACGCAATGGCTAACCAGGTAGGTAAAAGATACCGCTGCACCAAATGCGGCGCCGAGGTAATTATCACCAAGGGAGGCGACGGTACCGTCACCCACTGCGGCCAGCCGATGGAGCAGAAACAGTAAATAGCTATTAGCCGTTAGCTTTTAGCTGTTGGCACTTCCATCCCCCCAGCTGACTGCTAATCGCTAACAGCTAAACCGGAGGTCTGAAAGTGGCAACCCAGCTTGGAAAGAGATATCGTTGCGCGAAGTGCGGCACCGAGGCGCTGTGCACCAAGGCCGGCGACGGCGAATTGACCTGCGACGGCCAGCCGATGGAAGTCCAGGAAGCCCGGGCTATCCCGTCTTCGGACTAGCTGACGGGAAATCCTCAGACAAGTCAAGCGGTCACGGCAGTATGAAACCTGCCCGACCACATCTTTCTATTCCGCCGTCTCTGCCGTTGCTTCCGGTTCCGATGCCTCCGGTTCCGGTTCGGCCAGAGCCTGGGCCGTAGCTTGATTCAACTTCTTCAGCAGTCGCGATTTACGCCGCGCGGCGTTATTGCTGTGGAGTACTTTCTTTTCCGCCGCCTTGTCCAGTGAGCTAACGGCTTCGTCCACCGCTCCGCGGGCCGCCTCCATCTCACCGGCAAAGATAAGCTTCTCCGCCCTGGTTATATTGGTCTTTACCTGGCTTCTTATCGATTTATTTCTCTCCTGCCTTCTGGAAGCCACGCGAGCTGCTTTTTCTGCCGATCTACCTGCCAAGATTTACCTCCACACTATTTTTTCCCCGGGGCCTTGTCCTCGCCGCGAATGGATATCACCGGCGTCCCGGTGCCAGATTGCTTGGGTGTGTCCACTCCCACCCTGGTGACACTGATAACCCCCCTGACGCCGTCGATTTTCTTAAGTATCTGGCTTAACTGTGTCAGCCCCTTGGTCTCCAGGGTCAGGTACATGGTGATGGTATGGCCATCACCGTTAGCCAGGCTTGCCGAAGCGATATTGACCTTCTCTTCGGCGACCAGGGTGGTCACATCACGCATCAGACCTACCCTGTCCCAGGCCTGGAGCTGGATGTTGACCGGGTAGAACACATCGCCCTGGCCCCACTCCACCGGTACCAGCCGCTCCGTTTCATCTTCATTAACGACGTTGTGACAGTCCGACCGATGGACGGTCACGCCGCGGCTCCGCGTGATATAGCCGATGATTTCATCGCCGGGGACGGGATGGCAGCACTGGGCGATATTGGTAACCAGGTCCCCCACGCCCAGGACACGCACCGCCGTCGGAGCTGCCTTGGGAGCGGTAACTTCGATGGTTTCGGCTTCTTTCTCTTCCTGGGCGGCCAGCTTGACGACGATCTGGTGCGAGGTAACGTTGCCGACGCCGACCGCCGCCAGGAAGTCGTCCAGGGAGCTAAAGCTGAAAAGCTCAGCCAGAAACTGACGTTCCATCTTGATGCCGAGCCGGCGTAATTCTTTATCCAGTATCTGCCGGCCACGCTCGATGTTCTCCGTCCGCTCCTGCTTATTGAACCATTGCCGTATCTTCGTCCTGGCGTGCGAGGTACGCACGAAGTTCAGGTTGGGATTGAGCCAGTCCAGGCTCGGCCCCTTCGAGCTTTTAGACGTGATAATCTCGATGACGTCCCCGTTCCTCAGCTCATAGCTAAGCGGCACCAGTCTGCCGTTCACCTTGGCGCCGACGCACTGGTGACCCAGATCCGTGTGAACCCGATAGGCGAAATCCAGCGGCGTAGAACCCCGCGGCAGGTCCTTTATCTCGCCACGAGGGGTGTAAACGAAAACCTGATCGATGAAAATATCCGTCTTGACCGATTCCAGGAACTCCTCGGCGCCGCTGAGCTCACGGTGCCATTCGATGAGCTGGCGCAGCCAGGCTACCCTCTCCTCAAACTCGATGTCTTTGGTCTCCCCCTCTTTATATTGCCAGTGCGCCGCCACACCGTATTCGTCCACGTGGTGCATTTGACGGGTGCGTATCTGGATTTCCAGGGGTATCATCCCCATGCTCATGACCGCCGTGTGCAGCGCCTGGTATCCATTGGGCTTGGGATTAGCGATGTAATCGTCGAAGGCGTCCGGCAGGGGGTGCCAGAGGCTGTGAATAATCCCCATAGCGGTGTAACATTCCGCCACGGTGCCCACGATTACCCTGATAGCGAGCTGGTCGTGTATATCGTCGAAATGCCGCCCTATGGCGGCGTACCTTTCCATCTTCTGGTAAATTCCATAGATATGTTTGAGCCGGCCGGAGATATCCGCCACGAGTCCGATCCTGTCAAACTCGTTCTTTAACACCTCGATTGCCTGGGAGATGGATTTTTCCCTTTCAAGGCCTTTTTCGGCCACCAGGCGCGAAACCCGTTTATATTGCTCCGGATGTAAATACTTGAAGGCAAGGTCTTCAAGTTGCCATTTCAATTCCCATATTCCCAGGCGGTGTGCCAGTGGAGCGTATATCTCGAAAGTCTCCTGGGCGTTAACCAGCTGGCGGTCCCGGGGCAAGTGTTGTAGCGTCCGCATATTGTGGAGCCGGTCCGCCAGCTTGATGAAGACCACCCGCAGGTCGGCGGCCATGGCCACCAGCATCTTCCGCAGGTTCTCCGCCTGAGTGGCGCTGGAGGCCCCGCCGGTGGTGGACAGTGAAACCTTACCCAGCTTGGTGACGCCATCGACCAGTTTAGCTATCTCCGGTCCGAATTTTGCTTCGATTTCCTTAATGGGCAGGCCGGTATCCTCGGGAATATCATGGAGGAGGGCCGCCGCCAGAGAGCTTGCATCGAGCTGAAGCTCGGCCAGGATATAGGCCGTATTCAGCGGGTGCTCCAGGAAAGGCTTTCCGGAAAGCCGGACCTGCCCCTGGTGTTTCTCAGCAGCGAACTCGTACGCCTCCTCGATGATCCCGATCTTTTCCGGCGGCAGGTACTGCCTGGCCCTCTCAACCAGTTTATCGAAATCAATTTCGACCTGTCCGGAGATTGCGCCTGTCATCTAGCTGCCCTTATTAACATAAGCATAATTATACTCCAGTATAGACTAAAAGCGAGGCTGTGTAAAATGAATATTCAAGATTTTGACCAAAAGCCCTTTCCTTTACAAAGGGAACGTTTATCCTGTATCCTTGCCTTAAAGCAAAGTCAGGAGATAAATATTGTATCAGGCAATACGCGGGACCTATGACATACTCCCGGACCACCAGCCATACTGGCGCCACATCGAGCGGGTCGTCACCGAGGTCACCGGTCTTTACGGCTACCAGCGTATCGATACACCCGTCTTTGAAGATACGAGTCTGTTTACCCGCGGTGTTGGCGAAGGTACGGATATTGTCGAAAAAGAAATGTATACCTTCAAGGACAAGGGCGGCAATTCAGTGACACTGCGCCCGGAAGGGACGGCCCCGGTATGCCGGGCGTATATCCAGCACGGCATGCATAACCTGACCCAGCCTGTTAAGCTGTACTATTTGGCCTCCATATTTCGATACGAACGGCCCCAGGCCGGTCGACTGCGCGAACACCACCAGTTCGGCGTCGAGGCCATTGGCGATGCGAGCCCCGCCCTGGACGTGGAGGTTATTGACATGGCCTGGCGATTCTACCAAATGCTCAACCTGATCGGTTTATCTCTTCAGGTTAACAGCATTGGTTGCCGTCAATGCCGTCCGGCTTACCTCGAAGCACTCAAAGAATATTATCGCGTCCGTGCCTCCGGGCTGTGTGCCGACTGCCAGAAACGCCTGGAAAGGAACCCCCTCCGCCTCCTCGATTGCAAGCAGGGGTCCTGCCAGCCGGTTGCCGCGGCCGCCCCCGCCAGTACCGAATACCTGTGTCCGGAGTGCACTGCGCATTTCTCCAATTTAAAAAAATACCTGGATCTGTTGAAAATCCCCTATACAGTGAACAATCGCCTGGTGCGCGGCCTGGACTACTATACCCGCACCGTCTTCGAGGTACAGCCCGAGGAAGAGAAAGGCCAGAGCACCATCGGCGCCGGGGGCCGCTATGATGACCTCATCGAGGCGCTCGGCGGCCGACCCACACCGGCTATCGGCTTCGGGATCGGCATCGAGAGAGTGATATTGAACCTCCGGAAACAGGCGTCGAGCATTCCGTCTCTTCCCGGATTGCAGGTTCTTGTCGCCTCGATAGGTGATGCCGCCGGGGAGGTAGCCATAAAAGTTGCCGGCGAACTCAGGCAGGCAGGCATCAGTGCTGTTACCGCCGCCGGGGGCAGGAGCCTGAAGGCCCAGCTCCGCCAGGCAAACTCTCTCGGCGTTGCTTACACCGTAATCATCGGAGACGACGAAGTCAAAGCCGGTGTTGTTATGCTGCGCCACATGACCGACGCCCGCCAGGAGACCGTCGCCTTGGAAGACTTGCCCCGGTTGCTCCGGGACCTCGCCGGATAGTGCGACCTTCTCTAACGTTTTTCAAACATTTCATACTAACTTTTCCGGTCACGGTACGTTATATCTAGTAACAAAGGGCGGTTTACCACTTGTCTCTTTTTTGTTAGAATTATGTTAAATTTTTGTATGAATAGGGGTTGACAAAACCCGGAGTTATGCTACACTTATTGTGAAGTGTACTCTGGACTAGCTATGTCTGGAGGGAGGTGATGCTTGTGTAAATAGTCCCGTCAGGGGAGAGGGCCAGGTAGCCCTTAAAACTGCTTGTAAGGAAATGTACCTCCGCATATCAGGTAAATATTATTAATGCCTGATTTTTACGGCGGTATAAGATAGAGGAAACATTCCAAAGACCTGACAAGGAGGAAAATAAAGGTCGATGAAAACAATAAGAAAATTTTGGGGAGTCGCTCTGGTCGTGGTGCTCCTGTCCTCGTTGTGCATGATAGGTGCCGCTCCAGCTTCCGCGGTGACGCCGCTGGGATGGAACCTGGACGTCTCCGTGCCAACTCAAACAAGCACGACTTTTACCCTGTACGCGAGCACTGACATCATGGACTTCTCCGTCAGCCCGGACGGCATGACCGTCTATGCCGCTCTTCGTAACGTAACAGCTGGTGCAACGGACAACGCGATACTTATGAAGAGCATCAACGGCGGCACGCGCTGGACGGACCTGACCTCGACAGCGAACAACAGGGTCACCGAGAATACCCTGATCGACTCCATTAACTTCGTGGCGAGTTCCCCGGATAACCCGGACGTCGTGGTCATCGTCGACTCAGGCGGCGCCGATGGCAACATTTACGCGGCCGCCTCCGTGGACGGCGGCCTCAACTTCTACGACATGGGCACCATTGCGGGTTACGGCGGAAATACAGTAGCTGAAGTCTTTGACCTTGACGTCTCGCCCGTGACGAGCGGCAATATCTACTACTGCGCCATCGCCGGCTCCGCCACCGCCCTTGAAAGTGATGACCCGGCCCTTTACTACTTTAACCTGGGGGCAACGGTCGGCACCTGGCGCGACGCAGTCGACGACTTCGGCAATGCAAGCGCCGTAACGCCAACAGGGTATGTGCCCTCGTGGGCGGCCGGTGGCTCGGGGACAACTCTGGGTGAAATCGACAACTTCAAGGGCTGCAGTTTTTCCACCAACTTCGCCTCGGACGGATCCCTGATCGGCCTGTCCGAGCAGATCGATGATGACGGCGCAACCGTTGACTGCGTTCTGCGGCAGCACGTCGTTAGCATCGTCTCCCACGCGTGGGACCTGGACCTGGCCCTCAACGACTATCCCGTGGATGTCGTAACCGTCCCATTAGCCGATGGGCCTACCGGTGTTAACGCCGCCTCCGTCGGCCTGGGGCCGGACTTCATCGGTATCGAGGAAGAAACACTCATCACCTTCGTCGGTTGTTCGATCACCGACACCGCCAACGGCGAAGTCGGCGGCCTCTACCGCGTCGATGAGTCCGCCGATATCGAAGAAATACGGGGGAACACCGGCATCAACAGCATCGACTACGACGGGACGACGGTAGTCGCCGGCGCTTACCTGAACAACAACGTCTACCGCGTCACCAGTCCGCTGGCCGGGTCGCCTTCCGCATCCTCGGCCCGCTCGCTGAAGAGGATCGGCGTCGACGATGGTGGTAACGACATGGTGATCGTCCACTTCGCTGGCGAGACCATCTTCGGCTCCAAGAGGGGCGCCGCCTCGGGCCTGTCCAAGTCCACCGACCTGGGCAACACCTGGAACGACTTCAATCTCATGGACAGCGCCAAAACCGTTATCAGCGACTTCTACCACTCGGCCGACGGCTCGGTCAAGTACGTGGCTGCCCATGACAATGCCGAGGCTTCCATCTACCGTATCGAGGGCATGAGCTCGCAGAGGGTGCTCTGCGTGTCGATGTCCGGAGGCTCACCGGTTTTCGGGCTGGAAGGCCTGCCGGATGACCCCGACATCATGTACGCCTACGATACGACCGGCACGGACATCTACCAGACCAACAACGGCGGCATCAGCCGCTGGTCCCGCAAGACGACCTATCCCGGCGGTGCCATTATTAACGCCCTGGCCGCGGAAAGCGCCTCCGTTGTCTATGCCGCCACCGGCCGGCTGGTCTACAAGAGCACCAACAGCGGCTCCGGCTGGAATACCGGCGTCGATACCCTGATCGACATTTTCAGCATGAACAGCCTGGGTGAGGGCCAGCTGATCGTCGGCGGCACCACGTTTTACGTCGGCTGGTCTACCGACGGCGGCGCCACCTGGACAAAGAACGGTCCGCCGATATCCGGTGCGAACTTCTACGTCGCCGCCTCCGGTCTCACCGCCGATGACTGGTTCTTCGCCGCCCCTGCCGGTGGAGCTGACGTCTACCGCGCCCAACCCGCCCCGGGCGCCGAGTTCAAGACCATGAACTTCCCGGGTTATAGCACAGTGAACGGGACAACCATGGGCATGACTCTCTTCCAGGGCATCCTTTACGTCATCGGCGCCGAACCTTATCCACAAGGTACGGGCTCAACCGGTGTGTATCTATCGCATTCTTCCGCTCCGACTATCCCCGCGGCGCACACCAGCATCCTGTGGGGCACGCAGTTCAGGGCAACCAGCAATATGATGACGGCACCGGTGCTGACGGCCTCCCTTTCCGGTGACCAAGTCATCGTATCCGCGCCCCAACTCTTCGGACCTTCTCCCGCTATCCAGTACTTCATCGACATCGTATCGCTCCCGGCCAACGCGCCCGCGCTAATCGGCCCTGCCGACGGTACGCTTTTCAAGATCGTGTCGTCCCTGGCGGCCGACTCGCAGCTGGTCAACTTCACCTGGACCCGGGCCGATCCGGCGATCACCGCCTACTCGCTCTTCATCGCCCTTGACCCGGGCTTCACGGAGTCGATCGTGTCGCCACCGATAGAGGTATCGAGTGGATTGCCAGGGGATACCGTTTCCTACGTCGTGACGAGAGGATCGGGACTGTTTGACCCGGGCCGAACCTACTACTGGAAGGTCAGCCCCAAGACGCCATTCAACGGCGCGAGTTCGGAGGTCCGTAGCATCACCATCGAACCTTCCACAGCTACGGTACCCGACATCCTCGCGCCAATGAACGGTGCCACCGTCGATACTACCAGACCGGCCTTCTCCTGGGGCGCTGTCACCGGGGCCACCATGTACGAGTTCCAGCTCTCCGAACTGCCCGGCTTCGAGACCACCATCTACTCTGATGAAACGGCTTCTGCCGGCGCCGCCCTGCCAGTAACCATCGAACTGGAGCGCGGCAAGACCTACTTCTGGAGAGTCAGAGCACTCCAGCCGATCGCGGGTGATTGGTCTGTGGTCGGTAACTTCATGATCGCCATGGTGGTGGAGACGACTCCACAGGTAACCGTGACCCAAGCGCCTGCAGTCACCTTCACCATGCCGGCTGCTCCGGCGGCAACGACGATTACGGTCGAGCCGCCTGCTCCAGCAGAAGAAATCGCCCCGGCCTACATCTGGGCGATAATCATCATCGGTGCAATTCTGGTGATCGCGGTGATTGTCCTTATCGTCAGGACGAGACGTTCCGTCTAAGAATGACGTAGAGGATAATACTCCAGATACTAGGGGGCCCCCCGTAAATCCGGGGGGCTCCTTTTTATCCATTAATCGAGGCCAACTGGCTTATTGTCCCTAAGGATCATCCGGACGCGGTTTTAGTAGCTGTACCGGTACGACCTCCCCACTCCTCAGCGCCTCTGTCCCCTCCGGAATGCATATCAAGCAATTGGCACCGGCAATAGCTTGCAGGCGGCTACGCTCCCGGTAAAGGCCGGCTAGATAGCTACCGTCCGAATCCCGCCGTAGCGTGGCGTCTTTGAACTCCGTCCAGGCACGATGGCGGGTGGTCAGGTCTTCGGTTAACTTTACGTAGACTGTCGGCAGGGGATGGAGTGTATCCCCGCCCATACGCAGTACTCCCGGCAGCGCTAGTTGGAGAAAGGCCATCTCGTTGCTGGCCGGACCACCCGGCAGGCAGAAGACAGGTTTTTCACGCCACAGACCGAAAGCTATCCCTTTACCCGGTCCCATCCGTACATGGTGAAATATCTCCTGCCAGCCCAGCTTTCGCAGCGTACCCACCACCAGGTCTCTTTCGCTACCCCAGGCCCCGCCACTCGTCAGGAACACGTCAACTCCTGGAAGGTTATTCTCAAGCTCGCGGGTAATATCCGCCTCATTATCATTTACTACCGTTGTTACACAGGTGATGTCAAAAGAGGCCAGCCATGCTTCCATGGTAACCAGGTTGCTGGCGTAAAGCTGGCCGGGATTAAGGTTTTCACCGGGAGCAACGACCTCATCGCCGATACCCAAAACGGCCACTCGCGCCCGGCGGTATACGACCGTCCGGTTGATGCCAGCCGCTGCCGCCAGTCCCAAGAGTCCCGGCAAGAGCCTGGTTCCCTCTTTAGCGACAGTTGCCCCTTGCTTTACTTCCGCACCTGCCCGTAGGACGTTCCTCCCCGGCCCGGCATCCGCCCGGATGTGCACCTGTCCGTGTGGTACTTCTTCACAAAATTCACCGGAAACCACCGCCTCAGTTCCGGTTGGCACAGGAGCCCCGGAAAAGACCTTGACGGTACTTCCGGGCTGTACTTCGCCTTTGAATCGGGAACCGGCAAACACCGAGCCGACCACTTTCATAAGTATTGGACTACCGGCAGAGGCTTCGGCAACATCTGCTGACTTAACGGCAAAGCCATCCTTGAGAGAGACATCACTTGAAGGGTAACTTAATTGCGCCACCAGATCGCCGGCGGCGATACGGCCAACACTCTCTTCAAGGGCGATTTCCTCGATACCAACCGTTACCACATTCGAGCATATCAAATCGAAGGCCTCCCGGTAGCCCACGTAACCGATGCCCTCATCTATCTCATTAGCGTCTCTTTCCATGTTTAGCCTTTCAAATCTATCTTCCTGGTTTCAAGTATATACTCCTGAATATGATATCTTCAAACCACATCTTGTCCCTTTGGTGCATTTATTGCATTTAACTTGACATTTACCCCACACTTCACTATTTGTTGTCAATCAGCGAAATGGGACACTTTTTAAACCGAACACTTTCTGATAATCAGGCGGCATTGGCAAGGTCTCTGAGGCCCTGGTTATAGTCCCGGCGACGGTTGATCGTCAGTATTCGCACCT
>DAOULX010000008.1:0-66126 GCA_034414775.1 Dehalococcoidales bacterium | reverse complement strand
AGGGATACCAGGCACTGCAAAAGGGGACGGTTGACGCCTCCATGATAGCTCCCGCCGCCATGATAGCTTTCAAGATGTACGAGGTTGTCAAATATTATACGTCGGCCTACATATGTTCCGCTCCTTCCGGCATTGCCGTTAACGAGGACGTCTTCCAATCAATGCCTGATGATATCAAGCAAATATTGATTGAAGATGGTGAGCAGTGGAGTGATGAAGGAAGCGCCCACTTTATAAACAGCGTTGAATCTGACCTCCAGCTTTTCCATGAAAACGGAATAGAAACATACGCCCTTCCCGCGGCAGAGAGGGCAAGATGGCGCGAAGTTTTGCTGCCGGTCAGGGATGAATTCTTGGGTTATATGGGTGAGTTCGGCGATAGGGTCTTGGAGGTTGCTGAAGAATTAAACGCTAAGTATCCCTATTAGCGTAAGTATAGTTCTTAGATAAAAAATGGTACAAGTATCATCATTATGATACTTACACAGGCTTTAAAATTATTGTCGTTGACAGGCGTTGCAGCTTAAAATTGGGTAGTTACCAGGAGGCTGCAACGCCTGTTGCGGAGGGGCGGATTGGCTAAGAAACTAGCCCAGGTTATTGACAGAATTCTTGAGCGCGTCAGCAATTCTGGCTTGATATTTAGCGGAGTATTGATTCTCCTGATGGCCTTTCTGAGCACCTACGGGGTCACCAGACGATATGTGCTGAATAATCCAGAGTCATACTCGTATGAACTCAGCATCATCTTTTTAGTGGGCTGTTGTGTCCTTTCCATAGCGGCCATACAATGGAAAAAGCTTCATCTAAGGGTTGATTTTATTGCCAACCACCTTCCCGAAAACGTCAAGCTAATATTGAGTGATATTCTCCTTCCTCTAATGGGTCTTTTTTATATAGGCATTATGACTTGGCAGAGCTGGGATAATGCCTTATATTCGTTAAGAATTGGCGAATCAAGTCAATCTGTCTGGGGTGAACCATATTGGCCGACCAAGATGGTGGTAACTGTCGGCGCGGGGCTGCTTTGCCTTGTGCTTATATCTCAACTTGTCCGTGGCGTCACTTCGCTGATACACACTGTAAAAAGACATAAGACCGAGACGAATGCCTAGGTTACTCTCTTTGAAGGGTATATGTTGTTATGGAAGCAATAGTTGCTGTCATACTTCTCTTTTTATTTATGATGATTGGTGTTCCTATCGCCTTTTCTTTGGGGTTCAGCGCCGTAGTCTCGTCACTGATATTCAGCGGAATGGCTATCATACCCAAAGTAGGCTGGACACCTTTTACTAGACTGTTTAATATTGCTTGGACACCCTTGCCCCTGTTCATATTGATCGGCTCTCTTATTGCCGAAACCGATATAGGCAGGGATCTTTTCAATGCCGCTTCGAAATGGCTGTCTCGTATTCCGGGAGGACTCTTTGCCGCCAGCGTAGTGGGTGAAGGTGTCACCGCGGCGACACTTGGCACCAGTTCCGCCTGTATTATGGTGGTGGGCAAGATAGCGCTACCGGAATTTGAAAGACACGGCTACAACCGGTCACTTGGCGCCGGAGCCCTTTTGGCTGGGGGTGTCCTCGGCCCGCTTATCCCCCCAAGTGCCGTGATGATTATTTACTCCGTTCTTACCGAAACATCCTTAGGTCATCTCTTCATCGCCGGATTAATACCGGGAGCCCTCTTGATAGGGATGCTCTCCCTCCTGGCCGTATCGATTTGTACCGTAAAGCCTCAGTTTGGTCCGGCCTTGGGTAGCTATTCTTGGCGAGAGAGGTTCGTTTCTCTCAGCCGGGTCTGGCCCGCTATACTAATCATCCTGTCTATTCTCGGGGTAATCTACTTCGGGATAGCCACTCCTACCGAGTCAGCGGGAGTCGGTTGTGTCATCGTCCTGATATTGGCGGTTACCCGTTTTCGCCTTCGCTGGAGCGGTATACTCCGCGCCATAAAGGAAGCCGCGAACATTAATGGTATGTTTATGTTTATCCTTATTGGGGCTTCATTATTCACGTACGTGGTGGAGGGGGCTAATATAGCCAGAAATTTATTCAATTTTCTTGAGACATCAGAAATATCCCCTTGGGTAGTCATTATCGTCATGAATGTTGCTTACCTGATGTTGGGATTTATCCTGGACCCGATAACCATTACCTTTCTTACTATACCTATCTTCTTCCCAGTAGTTATTGGGCTAGGTTTCGACCCCGTCTGGTTTGGGATAATTTTCGTCGTCAACACACAGTTAGGACTGATTACACCACCGATGGCCATGGACTTGATTGCCATGAGAACTGTCTTTAATATTCCAACCGGTGATCTCGTCCGTGGTGTGACGCCATTCTTCATTGTGGAACTTATCTTTTTGGCGATTATAATAGCCTTTCCCGCAATAAGCCTTTTTCTTCCCGGTATGATGGTTGCTAAATAATAAAAGAAAATAACTGGTCTGTTATCAGAGAATTTTTACAAAAATGGCCATAGTTAACGCCCCCAAGTAATGGGAAAAGTCCTGACTTCGTACAACCCGCTCCACCATAGGGGATTCGTACTTAAATACTTTTTGTGGGTGCCTTTATTTTCAGGTAGAAAGGTATAGTGATATTTTGCTTACGCGCTCCCCTTTGAGTGTCCATTAACTCAAATGGCCGAATTGTCCCGTTTTCGCTGACCACATACAGCTATTATCAGAGACTTGAGGGAAGTCCCCGGCTTTGCCGTCGGGCGTGCGGCGGTAATCATTTTTCATTTGCGGACCCGCCCATTTTTAAGGTATCAGATGGTCTCGCCACCAAGTTTTATTCGTATGGTCGGGGCGCCCGGATTTGAACCGGGGACCTTCTGAACCCCATTCAGACGCGCTACCATGCTGCGCCACGCCCCGCCAAGACCCGTGGGAAGAACCTGTACGAGTTTAATAATAGGCTAACGCCTGGGGGTTGTCAAACGGAGCCTGTTCCCTCCAGAGCCGAATAACTTGACACCGGGACACTGGTAATGTAGATTTCTCTCGGTTGTGAGTCGGTAGTGGATCGTGACCATTACCGGGGACGAAAGACCGACGATATACAGGAGGTATGAATGTCGCCAGCACTAAAAGACAAGGTTGCCATTGTAACCGGGGGCGGGCGTGGTATCGGTAAGGCGTTTGCGCTCAGATACGCGGAGGAAGGCGCCAAACTACTCCTGCCGGATATTAACATCGATTGGGCCGAGGCTACCGCCGCAGAGATCAAACAGAAAGGCGGGAAGGCCTACTCTATACTGACCGATGTTTCCGATGAAAAATCGACGCAGCAGATGGCCGATGAGGTTATCAAGCGTTACGGCAATGTGGATATCCTTGTTAATAATGCTGGAATCTGGCAGGGGGTCGAGGCCGTGCCCTGGGACTCGTGGACGGCGGCGGACTGGGAGCGCATACTCAAAGTCAATTTAACAGGCGTATGGTTATGCTGCAAGGCGATTGCTCCCCACATGATAAAGGCAGGCAGTGGCAAAATTATAAATATGGCCTCTATTGTGGCCAGAGTGCCCGCGGCGCAGATGTTCTTGCCTTATGCCTGCAGTAAAGGAGCCGTCTATACATTGACTCACGCCCTGGCCAGAGCTCTGGGTCCCTCGGGTATCAACGTCAATGGCATTGCCCCGGGGCTGGTAGCTACGGAGGCCAGCTTAAGTAAGGCTGGTATCGATAATATTTACGAGCTGGCCATCTCGGAAGCGTCCATTGCCCGGCGCGAAGAGCCAGGCGACCTGCTGGGGGTGGGGGTATTGCTGGCCTCGGCGGAATCGGATTTTATTTCGGGTCAGGTCATCTGCGTCGACGGTGGCACGGTGATGCTTTAGTAAGATATCCGGGAAACGGTTTTCGGTTACAGCCCGGGGTATTAACCGTTGAGTTGAAGCTGTCGACTTATATGATTCCCGTCAGCGCCGCGTAGCCCATTGCCAGTACCAGATAGGTACCGTTGCTGGCCAGTGTCACCAGGGCGAAAGCCCGCAGAGCCAGAGCGCGATTTTCGCTGAGGCGGCGGATGTTACTGGCGGCGAAAATGGCCGCCGCCACTCCTCCGAACAGCAGGAAAAGTATCGCCAGGGTGATCACATTTCCGGTGAATGACCATATGACGTACAGGATAGCCCCGGGTATCAACAATGCAATATTAATTCCTGTATATACCAGAGCATGCTGCCACAATTTGCTTGGGTCGCCGCGGTATGTCCCGCGCAGCAGACGGGGCATTAAAAAGCGCCAGGCGAGCAGCCAGCAGGCCAGCGCCAGTATTAGGCCGAATACCAACGACAATCCGCTCATCCCGGTAGAATGCAGGCTGGCGGATATCCTGCTAAAGGAGCTTTGGGGTTTGGTGGTAATGGCGATATCTTCGGCGGCGTTGCTTTGGGTATAGATGGCCCGCCATACCCGTCCGAAATCGCCGTTGGCTTCATCTATGGCGTATGCGGGGATCTGGGTATTTCCAACGATTCTCTGGTTGCGACCGGAATACCCGGAGCGGTCCGCCCCCAGCTCCGGGTACTGTACGTCGAAGTCCAGCCCCGGAGGAGCGACCACGTAGATGCGGGTAATCTCGATGGGGTGGTACCAGGCGCTGCCCGTGCCCAGCGGGTAGTGATAGGTGCCGCCGGATTGCGCCAGCGAGGTAGTCCATTTGAAGCGAATACCGGTCTCTCCGGGCAGACCACCTTCCCCGGAGCTTCCCCCGGTACCCCGGGCTTGCGTTTGCAGGTTGACTACCGCAATTTGCTGTCCCTGGAGGCGCCGTAGCGTTTCCCGCACGGACGGGTCGAGGCCGGTGGTGGCGATAAGTGCGTCCAGGTCGGTATCCTCCTCCAGGCCGTAGATACTCACCTGCGAGCTTTCCGTCTCGAAGGTGGCCAGCGGCGCCGCTTCGGCGCAACCGGTCAGGATGGCAGGCAGCCATAGAGGCAGCAGCCAGATGCCGTTAGTCAGCAGCGTAGCGCTAAAAAGGGCGTTGATGGCTTGCTGCTTTCGCTGGACGTCGTCGTAGATGATCCTGTCGAGATCCCTCGTATTAGCCTGATCGAAGCTAAAGAGTTCCTGCTCGTAAACGCCGAACTCGGCGGCCCCGAAGCCGAGCGGTATGAAGAAAGTTACCTCGTGGGATTCCCCGGTAGTGTCCAGGAGGGAAATGAAAAGGACGACCTCGGCGCTTTCGGCGTCCTTTAGAGTGACGACGGCCACCTGTTGCCCTTCGCTGAGGTAACGCCACAGGGCAGGCCCGACCACCGGTCCGCCGTCAGCCCTGGCTTCGAAAGGCCGGGCCAGCGAGACCATGACAATAACGATGCATATCACCGCCCCGACTATCGTAGGAATCTTTTTCATGGTACGCCCCCACTAAAACTTTTGAATGAACGGGAGAGTGTACAGCTCCTGAATGGCCAGGCACACTCTCCTTTTTACCAGGCTTGAAACGTGGTCTTCTATTTATAGATACCATATTCTTTGGTGGTGTCAATCATAGCGTGGATGTTTTCCGGCTTGGCTTCATCGATTACCGTCCCGTTGCCCAGGATGTAACCGCCGCCTTTGCCGACGGTATCGATGAGCTTCTTCACATATTCCTCTATCTGTTGCGGCGTACCCACGGCTAATAAATCAGGGGGTACGTTGCCGCCGATGCAGCCGACATCGCCGAGTATTTTCTTCGCCTTGGCCATATCTGTCCGGTCCACCCAATAGATGACCTTTCCTTTGGGCAGGTCCTTGATAATTTCCAGGCGGGAGTTGTAGCCGCCCTCGATGAACAGGAACGGTACAATTCCCTCATTGATCAAGCCCATGAGGACCTGTCTAAATGTGGGCCAGTAAAACTTCTGGTACTGCTCGTCGGAGAGGAATCCGTCAGCGCCTTTGTGCATCACTATGGCTACGATGGGAACTCCCGCGGCCGCAGAACTGGCCAACGCATTTTTGACCACTATCGGTACCATCACGTCCAAAGCCTTGATGAGCTTATTGGGCTGGCGGTACATGTCCACCATAATGCCTTTGGTACCCCGCAGGGTGTCGCCGATCATATCGAACGGCGGTTTGGCGGCGCCGTCCCAGAAAGCGGGAAAGCCGTTGGCGGCCATTTCGGCGCCATGAGCTCCCATAGCACCAGCCCATTTTAGCGCCTCAGCCCCGGCCTCGAAGAGGGCCTTGTAGGCGGCCTGAACAGGCGGCAAGCCAAAGGGTATAAAGACGAAAGCTGAGCCGTATATTTCCATCGGGTCGGTTATGGCGAGGGTGGATAGGCCTTCCAGCGCTCCATAGACACGCGGCAGGTAGGTATTGGCGTAATAGCGGGACGGGTCTTCGATGAGGGCGTCGTATTCATCCGCCAGCATATACTCACCTTCGTTGCACTGATAGCCGTACTCGGGCGCCACCCCGTGGCCGGGCCATGAATACAGTTTTAAATCAAGGGTCTCATACATCTTCCCCGGGCCGGGCACGACCGCGCCGATATGCGCGTCCGGGGCAAAGTCCAGCACGTACTTTTTCCAGGCTGCGGCGCACTTTTCATAGTCGTACATTACATCCCGGGGAGTGAATCCGGCATAAACGGCGGGATAGTAACCGTGAATCGTAAAGATCGGTACCCGGTCCGGTGTTTTCTTTATTTGAATGGCGTCTTTGAGCCTGGTTGCCCTTTCCTGGAAGGCTTGCTTGGCCTCCGGTGAAATAAACTCAACGCCTTCTCCGGAAGTCCACTTGGCTAAGTTCGCTTCCTGCTTTTCATCCGGCGTCATCGCTTCCCATTTCTTTTCCATTTTATGACCCCCTGCGCTTAATTGGCTGGGCGGCCGCTGTTATACGCCGGCCCATTTCCTGGCCAGAGAGACGCCCTCGACGGCATCTTTGCCGTAGGCGTCGGCGCCGGTATAACCGACCACCTCGTTGGTGATCTGGCCGCCGCCGATCATAATCTTGGTCTTGTCTCTGAGGCCGGCCTCTTTGATGGCGTCCACGGTCCGCTTCATGGAATCGTATGCCAGGGTGAGGAAGCCGCTCAGTCCGACGATCGGGGCGCCGCTGTCTTTGATCGCCGCGACGAACTTGTCAACCGGCACATCGACACCCAGGTCGACCACATCGAAGCCACTGACATCGAGCATGAAGACGACGATGTCTTTGCCGATATCGTGGATATCGCCAGCCACGGTACCGAAGACGACCTTGCCGCCGCTCTTGGTTCCGCCTTCGCCTGACAGGTTTGGCTTGACCAGCTCGTTGATACTCTTCAGTATTTCGCCGGAGTATACCAGGTCCGGGATGAAGTATTTGCCTTCGGCGAAACGTTTGCCCACGGTCTCCATACCGCGCCGGGATTCCTCAAGGATGGTCATGGGATCGGCGCCCGCCTTCAGCCTCTCTTCGACAATCGCCAGCGATTTCTCTTCCTCCAGGTCCGCCAGTGACCTGGATAAATCATTTGCCAACTTTCTATACCTCCTTGGCTACAATACTGGGATCCGGACCCTTTACGGCCGGTAAGTTATTTCAAGGTGATCGGTATCCGTAGTCTGAAACTTGACTCCCTAATATTAAACGCTCAAATCGAAAATTTCAAGGATAAACAATAGGGGCTTTAGCCATCAATTACCTTGTAATTCATCGTGGCCCACCCAATAATTGCAATACAAAAGTATCTATGATGTTATAGAGAAACTCTGGCTATTGAGGTTATTCCGGGCCTTGCGGGATGTAAGGGTATGGCTCCTTTTAACCGCATGTTAGATTGGCCATTCGCAGTTCGGCTTCTTTCGAGATCGCCCAGGAGGTCATCAACTCACAGATAAACCTGGGTATTGTCGTCAGCATAGACTATGGTAGCGCCAAGCTAAGGTCCGTAAACATCTCCCTACGGCAAAAGCTGGTGCTGGTAGCTTCGCCATCCAGCCCCATCGCCCGGAGGGAGTGTGTGGATTTCATGAGTCTCTGCGGCTATCCTCTGGTACTCGGGCCGGAAACATCCGCTATACGGCGCATTCTCTTGAAAAAGCTCCGGATCGGCGGGTGCGCCATGCCGACTCCGATTATCGTGGAAGTCAACAGCTCCGAGTGGGGCATCAGCCTGGTCGAAAGCGGGCAGGGGGTGGGGCTTTTCCACATTGCCAGCGTTCAAAAAGCAATCTTCGATGGCCGATTAAAAATACTGCCACTTTTACGCGACATCTGGATGGGGATGGACGCTTGCTTTCACGTAGACGCCCCGGGACACCCTATGGCAGACAGTCTCATCTCTCTGGTAACCGAAACCATCCAGTCTCCGGCCGAAAGACCGGCCGTCGCCACGACGGCTGATTGAGCGTACTGGCAGCCTTGAGCCCGGTCATTACACTTTTCTTTGACAGCTATTACAGTAGCAACATATACTTTCTTGGGAGACTCTATCACTACCTGCACAAAGGAACTCCATGATATATAATCAGCGTCCCGCCTTTAACTGGCCGATACTGGCGCTGCTGACTTTGACCGGTACGTTCGTTGCCGCTATACCAATGTCCTCGATGCCGGTCCTTTTTAAGGAAATTTCGGACGATCTGGGCCTGGACCTGGTGCAGATCGGCTCAATCTGGGGAATAGCCAACCTGGCGGGGATCTTCGTCAGCATCATCGGCGGTGTCATCAGCGACCGTTTCGGACTAAGACGTCTTTTATGTTTGTTCAGCATCCTGGTCGGTATCACCGGTGCGATGAGGGGTCTATCCGGTAATTACTTAATCCTGTTGATTACCGTTTTCATCAATGGGATCGCCAGGCTGATAGTCCCCATCACTATTTCCAAGGCGATCGGGATATGGTTTAAGGGTCCCCGGTTGGGAACGGCCATGGGTATATCCGCCATGGGGATGGGCCTGGGGTTGACCCTCGGACCGCTGATAAGCGCTACGGTGCTCTCGCCACTGCTGGGTGGCTGGAGAAACGTGATGTTTTTCTACGGGGCCCTCTCGGCATTGATGGGACTGGTCTGGGCCTTTTCCATGAGAGGCCCGGTACCATCAGCGGAATTTGCTGAAACCCCCACCAGGTTACCCTTAATTCCATTACTCTCCAGGCTAGCCCGTATTAAAACACTCTGGCTGATATCCTTAGGTCTGCTATTCCGGATCGGCTGTATGTTTGGGGTGATGGGGTACCTGCCGCTTTACTTACGCGGGCAGGGATGGGACCCGGCTGTCGCCGATAGTACCCTGGCCGTGTTTTACGCGCTGAGTACAACGCTGGTTATACCGCTGTCGCTACTATCGGACAAGCTCCGATCGAGGAAGGCGATCATAATCCCGGCAGTGGTGGTAACCACGGTGTCTGTCAGTCTCCTGCCGCTGGCCAGTGGTGTCGCGATATGGGTCCTGGCAATGATGGCGGGAATGTTTCTGGACGGCTTTATGTCGATTATCGTCACCACTCTACTGGAGACGGAAGGAATCGGGCCGGCTTTTTCCGGAATAGCCCTCGGTGTCATCTTCTCTGTTTCCCATATCGGTTCGGTCGTTTCTCCACCCATCGGCAATAGTCTGGCCGATATCGCTCCGGGAGTTCCGTTCTTTTTCTGGGCAGGCCTTTCCCTGGTATCGCTGTTCATCCTGGTCCCATTACGCGAGACAGCGCGAAGGTAAAGTCCTATAGCTGGGGATTGGAGTCAAAGCCGCGAAGTGCTATGATGCCAGATATTTAAGTGCTTCCCGGACGTCCTCGGCGACCATCCGCCTTTTCGATTTCTCGATGAGGAAGTTTTCACCGGCCGGTGTGTAGGACGGAAAGATGCGTTTACCCTCGAGATAAAACGGCTGCTCTCGTATTTTATAGGTCGGTCCGGCGGATATTACCTTCTTCCCGGTCTGGTTTTTCCAGGAGGCGTTCATCATTTTAATAGCCACGTCCCCCATCAACATGATGACCTTAGCCGTCCACAGGGCAAGTTCCGGGTTGGCCTGACTGACACCCGCCCCCGCCCCGCAGCACCAGGCGTTCTCGCGGCGGCGCTCCATTTCCACCAGCTCTACACCCGGCAGGGCGGCGAGGACGCGGCGTGGGGCATCATAGAAGCCGTCCTAACCCAGGTAGCGCCCCAGGTGACAGGGATGGATTTGTTTGCCCTTAACAACGAGGTTCTTCGGTCGCTTCGTGCCTTCAGAATGACATTATTCTATATCCCGGCAGTCTCCCGCAGCTTGAGTGCCAGGGCGGCCCCGGCTTCCTCTGGCGTAGCGCCGTCGAGCATTTCGCAGTTCACCGCTTTTTCCGGGATGAACAGGCGTATTGTCCGGTTCCTTTGCAGGGACAATGATTCCACCTCCAGGTCGGCAGCCTTCCAGGCGGTAAAAGGCTGTTTCTGGGCCGCCATCAGCCCTTTGACGCCGGCAGGCCTTATCTCCCCCAGTTCATGGCTGACGGTGATCAGGCAGGGCAGGCCGCTCTCAACAACCTCATGGCCGTCGGCCAGGGCGCTTTCTATGCGTACATGGTTCCCATTGACTTCTATTTTACGGGCGGTAGTGACGGCAGGAATGCCCAGTAATTCGGCTATACCGGCGCCGACCTGACCGGCATTGGTATCCGACGCCATGCGGCCAGCCAGGATAAGGTCGAAATCTTCCAGTTTTCGCACAGCCGCCGCGAGTATCCGGGCGGTAGTATGGCTATCGGCGTTATCGAGCGTTTCGTCTTCGATGACGACCAGGTTGTCGGCGCCTACCGCCAGGCATTTCCTGACGATGGCCTTCGGTACGGTCTTGCCGGCGCTGATAACCGTTATATTACAGGGTTGGACTTCTTTAAGTCTCAAAGCGGCTTCCAGAGCGTTCTCGTCGTAGGGATTCACCACGGGCGGTACGCCGGCTCCGGGCACGACCCTTTGTCCTTCGGGATCGAGTTTGAAAGTGGAGGCGGGGGCTTCGGGATCGATGACGACCTTGGCAAAGACGATAATATTCAGCATTTGGTTTACAGTATACCGTATACAGCCTACAGTTTTCTAGAAAAGGGGTCGGGGTGGGGACTGTAAACTGTAAACTGTAAACTGACAACTGTTTACTATACCGATGCAGCCCTTCCTTCGTAGGCAAAGAGGCTCTCGATGTTGCCCAGGAGCTGGTCGGCCAGGATGGCCAGCATGGCCGCCGGCAGGGCCCCCTCGATGATGAAGGCCAGGTTATCACGCACCAGGCCGGCGACGATTGGCGAGCCGAGGCCGCCGGCGCCGATGACCGCCCCTATCATTGCCGTCCCGATGTTTATAATCACCGAAATACGTACCCCTGCGATAATCACCGGCACGGCCAGGGGGATTTCCACCCGGTAGAGCGCCTGGAACCGCCCCATGCCCAGGCCGTAAGCCGCATCGAGGAGATGGGGAGGCACGGCCCGCAGCCCGGCGATGGTGTTGCGGACGACCGGGAGAAGGCCGTAGAGGAACAGGGCGACGACGGTGGGTACCAGGCCGAAACCCAGCATGGGCACGGTCAGCGCCAGGACGGCCACCGGCGGGAAGGTCTGCCCGAAGGAAACGATATCCGTCACCAGCGGTAGGAAGTCCCGTCCGCCGGGGCGGGTGACCCATATTCCCAGCGGTATGCCTAGGATAATGGTAATAGCACTCGAAATAACGACGAGCTGAATGTGCTCCCAGACGAGCACCCCGAGATTGGCACGCGGGTGGAGTACGGTGGTCTCCGACGGGAACAGGTAGTGCAAGGCGGTCTGCCACCAGCCCATATTGGCAATGATCACGATAAACGCCGCTACCGCAATAACGAGAAAGATCCACCGCCTGGCCTGAGCCTGCAATCGGAACATTGTTTAATCGTCTCCGTCCATGGTGGCGGACTCGACGTCATGCAGGGCCAGCTCTCCGAGGAGGCGGCCTTCCTCGTCAATGACGGGGAGATGTCGGAAACCAAGGCCCAGCATCCTTGACAAAGCCTCTTTGAGGCTGGCGTTTTCAGTTATCGAGATCTCGCTAGCCCCCCTATGGTCCATGACCTCGCTGATGGAAGCCGCTTTCGTCAGGTTGTCCCTGTCGACCCAGCCGATGAGACTCCCGTTATCGTTCACCACCCACAGCCAGCGGAAGTCCCCGGCACCAGCCAGCGCCTCCTGCGGCTTGCTTTCTATGGAGACTGAGGGAGCTTTTTTAATGTAGCTTTTGATGCTGATACGGGAAAGACGCTTCAGGGCGCGGTCGGTACCGACAAAGTCTCGGACGAACATGTTGACGGGCCGGGAAAGTATCGTTTCCGGAGTATCGTACTGCACCAGCCGTCCTGACTCCATGATGGCAATGCGGTCGGCCAGGCGGATGGCCTCATCGAGGTCATGCGTCACCAGGACAATGGTCTTTTTCACTTCCTGCTGGATACGCAGGAACTGGGCCTGGAGCCTCTCGCGGGTAAGTGGATCGACGGCGCCGAATGGTTCGTCCATGAGCATGATGGGTGGGTCTGCCGCCAGCGCCCGGGCCACCCCGATACGCTGAGCTTCTCCCCCGGAGAGTTGGGAGGGGTATTTATGGGAGTATTCGGTGGCGTCCAGTCCCACCAGCTCCAATAGCTCTTCAATGCGCTGCCTCACCCGGCCTTTTTCCCAGTGCAGGAGCTGTGGTACGACGCTGATATTTTGTGATACGGTCAGGTGAGGAAAAAGGCCGACGCTCTGGATGGCATAACCGATCGAGAGGCGCAGCTTCTCCGGGGAAATTCGGCTGGTATCTTTACCATCGATTAAAATGCGGCCTGAGGTTGGCCTGACGAGTCGGTTCATCATGCGTAGTGTTGTCGTTTTTCCACAGCCGGACGGCCCGATGAGGATACAGACCTCGCCCTCCCCGATTTCCAGGGAAAGTTCGCTGACAGCGACCGTTTCACCGTAGCGTTTGTTCACGCGTTCTAACGTAATCACTCGCTTTCCCTCCTTACCCCGGGGGGCGTCCCCAGTTTGATGATAATGCGCATAAGGGCGTCTACGAACAGGGCTATGATAATCACCGGTATCGCCCCCAGGATGATCAGGTCCGCGGCAGCCTGGCCGATCCCCTGAAAGACGAACCAACCCAACCCGCCGGCCCCGATGAGAGCCGCTACCGTGGTCAGCCCGACCGCCTGTACTGCCGCGGTGCGGACGCCTTCCAACACCAGCGGGGCGGCCAGCCGCGCCTCTATTCTGAAGAAGACCTGCCGGCGGCTCATGCCCATGCCCAGTCCGGCGTCAATGGCGGCGGGATCGACGTGGCGGATGCCGACAAAGGTATTCCGCACAATTGGCAGTAACGAGTAGATCGTCAGGGCGATGATGGCCGGGGCCACGCCGACGCCCCGTATGCCGATATCTCGGAGCGCGGGGTAGGCGAAGGACAGCGCCGAAAGCGGGGCGATCAGCAGTCCGAAAAGGGCCAGGCTGGGCACCGTTTGCACGATATTGGTGACGAAAAATACCGGCCGCTCGGCAAAGCGGCTGCGGGTGGCCCAGACGCCTAGTGGGATACCCAGTAGCGTGGCGATGATTACGCTGCTCCCGAAAAGGCGGGCATGCTGCACCACCTCCTGGAAAAAACGGGCCTGGTTTCCGGCATATTCCTCCAGCACGGAAACGTTGCCCAACCAGCCAGCGCCAAGCAGGCCAGCGGCGATAATGAGTCCGCTCCAGGATACCAGGTGACGCCAGATGCCTCGGTCGGTCAATCGGCGGCGGGCTGCATAGACCAGGGTGTAGGCGCCGGCCAGGGCTATCCAGAAACCAACGCCAAGCGATACCCTGGCGATGGATGGCTGGTCGGCCAGCAGCCGGGCGCTGCCCAGCCCGACCGACCAGAAAATGAGGATTATAATGCCGTTGGCAGCGATACCAAGCCCAAGGCCTTGCCAGTCTTTGGAATCGGACTCCGAGGGCTGGGTCATTAGTCCGATGAGAAGGCAAAACAGCCAGAGCCCGGTTATTACCCCACCTTCTACTGGGCCCAGACTTTCCCAGATGCTCTGGTCGATGCCGGCCGCCAGGCGGTTTGGTCGCAATGTCAGCCAGCTGGGGATGAGCGAGGCCAGCCCGATGAGCGAGCCGGTAAGCGCCAGGCGGTCCGAGCTATAGGGCTGCCGCATCCTGTCCATACTGCGGCCGCGTCCTGCGGCCGGCTTTAATTCAGAAATCCTTCCTGTTTCAGGTAGTCATTGGCTACATCAAAGGCGCTCTGGCCTTCGACGGCGATCCTGCCGTTCAGGTCCTGCAGCGTTTCCAGGTCCAGGCCCTTAAAGACGGGTTCCAATATGTCGCCTATCTCGGGGTACTGGTCGTAGACCTCGCCGCGGATTATCGGGGCCGGCTCATAGACCGGCTGGGCACCGCGCGGGTCATCCAGGATTACCAGGTTGAAAGCGCTCAGGCTCCCGTCGGTGCCGTAAGCCATGGCGGCGTTAACGCCGTCGGTGCCCTCATAGGCGGCCTTTTCCGTCTGGGCGGTATCGCCACTGGAGACGGTCACCAGTTGTTCCTGCATCAGAGTGAAACCGTAGGCCTGTTCGAAAGAAGGCAGGGCGGCGGCGCTGGTGACAAACTCCTCGGAGCCGATCAGCTTAACATACCCGCCACCGTTAACGTAAGCCGCAAAATCGTCTAGGGTTTTAAGTCCCTTGGAATCGGCAAGGTCTTTGGGAATGGCGATGGCCCAGGTGTTATTGGCGGGGGCGGGGGTCAGCCAGACAATATTGTTTGCGTCCATATCGAGCTCCTTGACACGCTCGTACCCCTGCCGGGCGTTTTTCCAGACCGGGGAGTCCGCCTCGTCGAAGAAGAAAGCGCCGTTACCGGTATACTCCGGATAGATATCCAGTTCCCCGCTGTTGATTGCCTTGCGGACAATGTCAGTTGGGCCGAACTGGGCTTTATCAACGACATCGAAGCCGTTATCTTTAAGCATGGCGATGATCATTTGCGCCAGCAGGCCGCCTTCGGTATCTATCTTCGAGCCGACGGTGATCGGCCCTTTGCTGGAGCCGGTGCCGTCACCGTTGCAGGCTGACATTACGAGGATGATAGCGACCAGCGTGACCATGAGCAGGCCGGTGATTTTTTTCATGCTTGCCTCCTTACGGCGGTTCACCGCATCGAACGGCGTTTGCCCTCCGGTATCGTCTTCAATGTTAGCAAACCGTTTGTTACAAAATCATAAAACCCGGCCTGGAAAAGTTGCAAAAGCATTACATAGTGCCTAGTTTACAGTTGTCATACGTGGTTTTGCAATCACGAACGGACGGGGGACTTGACAAACAGAACTAATGTTCTATATAATGGTTACTTGCCGGGGTGAAACCATGAGAATACTCTGTATACTGCTGCCGCATTTTCCCCTCATGTGCGAGGTCCGGAAGCAACCGGATATCCAGGGCCGCCCGGCGGTGATAACCGCCGCCGCGGGCTCGCAGAAGCTCGTCTTGGACTACTCCCCCGGGCTGGAAGGCCTGCAATCCGGCATGCCCCTCCAGCAGGCCCTGGCCCGCTATGGGGAGGCCCGACTGCTCCCCGCCGATATGCCCCGCTACTGGTCCGCCTTCGATGAGATACTGGACGCGCTGGAAGAGAGGAGCCCTCTGGTGGAAGGCGACGAGCTGGGCTGTGCCTACGTCGGCGTGGACGGGCTCCAGCTTATCTACCCGGATGATGACGCCCTGCTGGCGGCGATGAGGGAAGCCGTACCCGATATCTTCTCCCCCTGCCTGGGGATTGCCGGGAACAAGTTCCTGGCGTATCTGGCCACCCGCCGCGGCCCTCCCGGCGGGCACCGGATACTGGCGGGGGAGGCGGGGGATTTCCTCCGGGAGTTGCCCTGCGACGTCCTGCCCGTCTCCATCAGGATTAAAGACCGCCTGCACGATTTCGGGATAAATACCCTGGGGCAGCTGGCGGCCCTGGCCCCCGGCCCCCTCCAGTCCCAGTTCGGCGAGGAGGGCCGGAGGATAGCGGCGCTGGCGCGGGGCGAAGACGACACGCCGCTGTATCCCCGCGGCGGCGAGGAGACCATCGAGGAGAGCACCGCGTTGACCTCGGTGACCGTCTCCCTGGAGGCCGTCCTGGTGGCGGTGGAGGATCTTCTCGTCAAGGCCATGGCGCGGGACGGCTCCCGGGGGAGGGGTATCCGTGGCCTGACCCTGTGGACGCGTACCTGGGGGGCGGAGCACTGGGAGAGGGGCATCCAGTTCAAGGAGCCGGCCATGGATATCCGGGCCGCCGTTAACCGCATCAAGCGGGTACTGGAGAGCTATCCCCAGCCCGGCCCCGTGGAGCAGGTGGGCCTGCGGATCACCGGCCTGGGCTACCCGCGGGGACGGCAGCGCAGCCTGTTCTCCAGGGTCAGGGCCAAAGACCACCTGATGGACGATATCCGCCAGCTTGAGTTCCGGCTGGGCAATCCCCAGGTGTTCACGGTCAAGGAGGTCGAGCCGTGGTCCCGGATACCGGAGAGACGCTACGCGCTGACGCCAGCAAACCGGTAAATGCCCCGGAGCCGGTGCACGTCGAGGAAGACGCCGAAGGGCTGCCGGCCGCCGTCCGGGCAAAGCGGCGTCAGGTCGTGACGGACATCAAGGACTGCTGGCGCATCGACGACGAGTGGTGGCGCCGCGAGCCGGTGGCGCGCCTCTATTACAGTGTCCGCCTCGCCTCCGGGCACCGGGCGGTGCTTTACAAGGACATTATCAGCGGGGAGTGGTATCAACAGGATTATTAGGGAAGTTCTAAGCTCTAAATCCTGAATGAGCTTAAAGCCATAGCTTAAAATTAAAAACCGTTTTTCGTTGTCACCCTGAGCGGAGCGAAGGGTCCCGGGGCGGTGGGACTTTTCCGCCGCCCCTCTCCGAGATTCTTCGCTATCGCTCGGAATGACAGACCGATTTGGAACCATGCCTTACGCCGAGCTTCACTGCCACAGCTACTACTCCTTCCACGACGGCGCTTCGTCGCTGGAGGAGCTGCTGGCGCGCGCCAAAGACCTGTGCTACCGCGCCCTGGCCGTCACCGACCATGATAACCTCTGCGGGGCGATGCGCTTCGCCCGGCTGGCCCGCTCCCTGGAGGTGCCCGGCATCATCGGCACGGAGATGACCCTCAAAGGCGGCGGCCACCTGACCCTGCTGGTGAAGGACAGCCGGGGCTACCGCAACCTCTGCCGTCTCATCACCGCCGCCCATGCCTCCGGCGAGCGCTACGAGCCCGAGCTCGATTCCGCCCTCCTCCCCGCCCACGCGGAAGGCCTCATCGCCCTGTCCGGCTGCCCGAAAGGCGAGTTGGCGCAGTTAATCGGCAAGGCGCCCCCGGACGCGGCCAGGGAGCTTGTCCGTCGGTATCTGGACTGGTTCGGGACGGACAGCTACTACATCGAGCTGCAGCAGAACCTGGTCTACGGGGATACGGCCCGCAACCTGGCCCTGCTGGGGCTGGCCCGGGAGACCGGCGCCCGGGTGGCCGCTACCGGCAACGTCCACTACCACGTCCGCGAGCGCCACCGTCTCCAGGACTGTCTGGTCGCCATTAAAGAGTGCAAGAGTCTTGAGGAGACGCACCGGGAAAGGCGCCCCAACTCCGAGTTCTACCTGCGGCCTATCTCGGAGATGGAGGAGCTCTTTCGCGACTGCCCGGAGGCCCTGGCCAATACCGTGGAAATCGCCGGGAGGTGCTCGTTCGACCTGACGCGGAACCTGGATTACACCTTTCCGGACTACCCCGTGCCGGAAGGCTTCACCCCGGAGAGCTACCTGGAAAAGCTCTGCGCGGAGGCGGCCGTGCGGCGCTACGGCTCCGTCACCCCGGCCGTGCGCGCTCGCCTCGACGAGGAGTTCCGTCTGATTAACCGCTATAACCTGGCCGGCTTCCTGCTGATGTACCACGAGGTCATCAATCTGGGGCGGGAGGTCATGATCGAGCAGGGGCTCAGCGACCCCTCCCTGACCCTCGAGGAGGCCCCGCCGGGGCGGGGGCGCGGCTCCTCGGTGGCACTGCTGGTCGGCTACCTCATCGGCCTCTCGCACATCGACCCCCTCCAGTACCGCCTCTCGCTGGAGAGGTTCCTTCCCGAGGACGTCATGACCAACGTGCCGGACATCGACCTCGATTTTCCCCGCAGCATCCGCGAGGACCTCATCCTGCGCACCCACGAGAAATGGGGCTGGCGGCACGCTGCCCTGACCGGCACCATCAATACCTACATGGTCAAGGGGGCCGTGCGCGACCTCGGTAAGGCGCTGGGCCTGCCGGAGCCGGAGGTCGACCAGCTTGCCAAAAACGTGGACTGGGGCAGCGCCCGCAAGCTCGAAGAAAAGATGAAGAAGATACCCGCTTTTAAGGACCGGACGGACGCCCCGGTCTGGCGGGACCTGATTGCCCTCGCCGCCGAGCTGGACGGCTTTCCCAAGTACCTGGGCCAGCACCCCGGCGGCATGATTCTCTCGTCCAGCCCCCTCATCGACATCGTGCCGGTGCAGCGGGGCGCCATCGAGGGCCGCTACGTCTGCCAGTGGGACAAGGACAGCATCGATGACGCCGGTTTCGTCAAGATCGATTTCCTGGCCCTGGGGGCCCTTTCCCAGATGCAGGAGGCCGTCGGCCTTATCAAAGAGCGCACCGGCCGCCGCATCGACCTCTCCCGCATCGACTTCGAGGACAATGACGTCTACGACATGCTCTGCCGTGGGGACACCATCGGCATCTTCCAGGTGGAATCGGCCGCTCAGATGCAGACCATCACCCGGCTGCGGCCGCGCAACCTGCTGGACATGGCCCACGAGGTGGGGGCGGTGCGGCCGGGGGTGGGCGTTAACCACGGCGTGCACGAGTACCTGTCCCGGCGCACCGGGCGCAAGCCAGTCACCTACGACCACCCGCTGGAGCGGCGGGCCCTGGAGCGCACCCTGGGCATCGTCCTCTTTCAGGACCAGGTCAACCAGCTCGCTATCGACGTGGCCGGCTTTTCGCCCAGCGAGGCGGACCGGCTGCGCCGCGCCTTCGGCAGAAAGCACAACGAGGCGCTCATCGAGGACTACCGGCAAAAATTCCTCGCCGGGGCCGCCGAAAAAGGCGTCGACGAGGCATCGGCCGAAAAGGTCTTTAAGAAGTTCAACGGGCAGTACATGTTCCCGGAATCGCACGCCTTCGCCTTCGGGGTGACGGCCTACCAGGCGGCCTGGATGAAGTACCATTACCCGCTGGAGTTCTTCGTGGCCATCTTCAACCAGCAGCCGATGGGCTTCTATAACCTGGAGACACTCAAGGAGGACGCCCGACGGCACGGGATACGGGTGCTGAATCCGGATATAAACAAGAGCCGGGCCAAGTGCGTTATAGAAGAATGTCATCCCGATTCCCTTTTTTGTTATCCTGAGCTCCATAGTTGTCATCCTGAGCCCTTCGGCTACACTCAGGGTAAACTCCGCGAAGGATCTCGGGGTGGGGAGTGTACCGCCTCTCTCCGGGATTCTTCGGTCGCGGCGCTCCCTCAGAATGACAGTTCGTTTAGTGTCATTCCAGCGAAAGCTGGAATCCAGTCGGATGTTGGGAGAGGAGGGGGAAAATCCCCCTTAATCCCCCTTTACGGAAGGGGGAGAGTTGAGGAATTCTCCCTTAATCCCTCCTTACGAAGGAGGGAAACAGATGGTGCTAAATCAAAAGAAGGGCTTGAAGGCCCATCCTCTCCCCTTCGTAAGGGGAGAGCTAGAGAGGGATTTATTCACGCCGCCCTGCGCCTGGGTTTCCTCAACGTCCTGGGGCTGGGTGGGGCCGCCGCCGAGGCCATCGAAAAGGCGCGTGAAAACGGCGAGTTCCGCGGCATCGGGGACTTCCTGGAGCGCACCGGCGTGCTGGAAGAGGTCGCCCTCAACCTGGCCGGCGCCGGGGCCTTCGACGGCCTGGAGTCGAACCGCCGCAAGGTCAAATGGGAGATCGGCCTGCGCTACCGGCCGGTCAACTCCCAGCTGCCCCTTCCCCTGCCCGTCGCGCAGGACCTGGTGGAGCTGGAGGCCCCCGGCGAGTGGGAGCGCATGAAAGAAGAGTACAGCGTCCTCAGCCTCTTTCCCGCCGGGCACATCATGTCCCGGCTGCGGCCCGGTTTCGGGCCGGAAGTGCGCACCAGCCGTGACATTGCGCGGCTCGGGGACGGCGCCCCGGTGACGACGGCCGGGATGGTCATCCGCCGGCAGCGGCCGCAGGGCAAGGTGACCTTCATCACCCTGGAGGACGAGTTCGGGCACATCCCCTGCATGGTCTTCCCCAAGGTCTACGGGCGCCACGAGCCCAAGTTCAAGATGCCGTTCCTGGTGGTCAGCGGGCGTCTCACCCGGCGGGAGGGGACCTGCAACCTCGTCATCACGCGGGTGGAGCCGTTTACTGCTTTGGACAAGGTGCCGGCTTCGAAGGATTTCCGGTAACCTCAGGCTTGGTGTATTGCCCGATTATCCATAAGGGGGTCGGATAAAACCACTTTTCTTGGTGATCGGACTGATTACGCAGAAGTACTCGGTCTGCAATGCACTATTGTTATTATGCATCCTTTCCCCCGTCTTCTTTGTGTTTTTTTGGCTTCTCCTATATAATCCTTTAGCGAAGAAAATTACACGTAATTCTGGTTAGCCGGAAGATGCTAGAGCATGGGCTGTTATGCTTACAACGGTTTCCATATTATTGATTTTAACGGCAGTGGGCCTGGTCTACTATTGGATTGATTTCTACGTTAAGGGAGGAGTCCAAGTCATAAATGAAGACTGGTATGTGAAATTTCAGAAAGCGTTTCCAGTCGCCGATTTCTGGACCGCCGCTGTTGCTCTTGCCGGTGCTATCATCCTTTTAGCAGGACACTCCTTTGGTTTTTTCTTCACACTTCTCGCAGCGAGTTCCCTGATATTTCTCGGGCTCATGGATGTTACTTTTAATATTCAAAATAAACTGTATCGTTTTTTACGTACCTCTAATGAGATGAGGTTTGAATTACTCATCAATTTCTGGACACTGGGTTTTGGAATAGCCCTGATTATATTTGCATGGCGGAATTTGGTTTGATTATAAAAAAAGAGAAGTTGAGAAAAGGAGCACGTACGTCCTCAGGCCAGTACGTAATATTTCAAAGGAGGTTCCGTGGAAAAGCTCGAAGGTAAAGTAGCCCTGGTGACCGGTGCCAGCCGCAGCATTGGTAAGGCCATCGCCATCGCCCTGGCCAGGGAGGGTGCCAGGCTCGTCCTCGCGGCACGGACGGCCGAAGGACTGGAAAAAACGGCTGCCTTCGTCAGGGAAGCCGGCTCCGAGGCCGAGGTCGTCCCGACGGATATGCGCGAGGAATCCCAAATCGAAAACCTCTTTGGAAAAACGATGGAACGGTTCGGCCGGCTGGACATTCTGGTCAACAACGCCGGAGTCTTCGACAGCGGTCCCATCGAACAGCTATCCACCGAGGCCTGGGATAACGTAATCAACACCGGTCTGCGGGCGGCCTTCATCTGCACGCGCAATGCCTTTCGCATTATGAAAGCCCAGGGGGGCGGGCGCATCATTAATATCGGCAGTATCTCCGCCTCCCGCGTCCGCCAGAACAACGCCGCCTACAGCAGCGCCAAGTTCGGCCTCGTCGGGCTGACCCATACCACTGCCCTGGAAGGCCGTGATTTCAATATCAACTGCGGCATCCTCCACCCGGGTAACGTGCAGAAAGATGAGAGGGTTCCACGCGGAGTCGGCGGCTCGGATTCCAGTGGCTCGGGTAAAGACGTCGCTATGTCTCAGGAGGAGATTGCTGCCGCCGCCGTCTATATGGCTTGCCAGCCGTCTGGCGTCAACGTTCTGGAGCTCGTCCAGCTACCTCGCCAACAGCCGTACCTGGGGAGGGGGTAGGCGCTGGTTTGACAACATTCAGCACCCCGGATACACTGGTCGTGGCATCTTTTTCCCCGTAGTTAAGACGTAAAGGGAGGCGCTATGGCGGATAACACCTTTCGGAGATCTTACGGGAAGCTCCACCACGTGGGGATTGTCGTCAAGGACATCAAGAAGGCGATAGAATATCTGGAAACCCTGGGGATCGGGCCGTTCGAGGGGCCGAGGGGGCAAAAGGCGTTCCCGGTCTCTTTCCAGGGAGAGCTGCACGGCAAGCCCGCCGAATGGACGACCACCATCAGCAGTGTCCGCCTCGGCGACGTGGAACTCGAGCTCTTGGAGCCAACCGAGGGCGACCAGGCCCTCAAGGAGTCCCTGGATGAAACCGGTGAGGGCCTGCATCACATCGGATTCGTCACCAATGACCTTGACGGTGAAATCGCCAATTTTAAGAGCAACGGAGTCGGCATCTGGACGAAGGGCGCCGCAGCGGGCGGCCCTTTTATCTACTCGGACCCGACGCCCACCGGGGGCATAGCTATCGAGTTCCGCGAGATGAAGCAGTAGTTATTTGGGGGTTAAAACTAAAGCTGTTAACTCGTAAGTAACGAAGGAGGATTCTGCTATGAAAGCAGCGGTCATGAGAGGCATCGGGAACATCAACATGGAAGAAGTCCCTGAGCCGGAAATGGGGCCGAATGATATCAAGGTCAAGATAGCCTATTGCGGAATCTGCGGCACCGATCCTGAAAACCTGGAGGGGCGTTTCGGCCTGGTGCCGCCGGAGGCCTATGAACAGCCCAGGATACTCGGCCACGAAGCCTCGGGGACAATTGCTGCCACGGGCAGCAATATTAAAGATTACCGGGTCGGCCAGAGGGTAGCCATGGACTTCCGCAGTTCCTGCGGGGCGTGTGACTATTGCCGCAACGGGATGGAGAACTTCTGCCGGCGTGGCGAACATGCCAGCGGGTCCTTTGCCGAATATGCTGTCTATCCGGAGAGCGCCATCTACCTGCTGCCAGATGATATCAGCATGGAGGTCGGCTCCTTCCTCGAGCCGGTCTCGGTGGCCGTACACGCTATTGACCGGGCCAACGTCGGCACCGGCAGCACCGTCGCTATCTGCGGGGGAGGTCCCATCGGCCTGCTTTGCCTGGAGATGGCCCTTCATGCCGGCGCGGCACGGACGCTGCTGTCCGAGCCGATCGCCGAAAAGCGCGCCCTGGCCAAAAAGCTCGGGGCGGACGTGGCGGTGGACCCCTTCAACGAGGACATCATAGAGGCCGGGAAGAAGCTGACCGACGGACGCGGCTTTAATACGGTTATCGATGCCAGCGGCAATGTGAACGCCGCCAAACAGGCCATCGCGCTGGCCGATAACGGCGCTACGATACTCTGGGCGGCCGTGTACGGTAAGGATGTGGAGATCGTCGTTTCCCCGTTCCTGATGTACGCCAAGGAGCTTACTATTACCTCCACTTTCGTCTCGCCGTACTCGTTCCCGCGAGCGCTGAAAATGCTGCCCAAGCTCGAGATCGAGCCTCTGATAACGGACATCGTCCCCCTGGCCGAGATACGGAAGGCCTTCGAGCTTCATAAAGCCGGCAAATCAATCAAGATTTTGATTAAGCCGTAAACGCCCATGTTATTCTGAGGGAGCGTAGCGACCGAAGAATCTCGGGGTGGGGAGTTTGGATCCACCACGCCCCGAGATCCTTCGCTCCGCTCATGATGACAAAGGGTGCTCAGGATGACAAAGGGTATAAGGTGGGGTGGTGAAAAGTAACAGCTAATGGCTAAAAGCTAATAACCATAACAGAAAGCGAGGTAACGATGACCGAAAAGATCAACTGTAAGAAGTGCCGCATGCTACTCTACTTCGGGGAGGAGATAAAACGCCGGCTCTACATGCGGGCGATACCCTCCGAGGAGACGGTGCTGGGGTTCTACGGCAACGCCTGCCCGCGCTGCGGCAGCAAGCTCACCCTGGATACAGTCGATATTGAAACGAAAGGGCGGCAAAAATATGGCGCATGATGATAAACTGATCCGGGACCTGGAAAAGAAGGCCAACCTGGTTCGAAAAAACTGCTTTGATATCTTCGAGTTCGCCCAGATGGGACACGGCGGTGGTACGATGTCCATCATCGAGCTTATCACCGCCCTGTATTTCCATCACATCAAGTTCGACACGAAAAACTGCGACTGGCCGGAGCGGGACCGCGTCGTGCTCTCCAAGGCGCACTGCTGCGAGGCCATTTACGGCGCCCTGGTGGAGCTGGACGTCTACCCCAAAGAAACCCTCAAGACGTATTATTGCTATCGCTCGCCGTTCCAGGGCCACGCCGACCGTTGGTGCACCCCGGGTATCGACTATTCAGGAGGCTCCCTGGGACAGGGTCTGTCCTTTGCCGTGGGGATGGCCTACGCCGAGAAGCTGAAATCCGCCATCGCGGATATCAACGTCAGCCAGGGCAGATCCCAGCAGCGCTATGTTGTCCGCTTCGATCCCCTTTACCGCTCTTACTGCATACTCGGCGATGGAGAGTGCCAGGAAGGCATGGTCTGGGAGGCCGCCATGTTCGCCGCCAAGTACAAGCTGGATAACCTGATTGCCATCGTCGATTACAACAAGTTCTCGCTGGACGGCCCCACCAATGAAATAATGAACATAGAACCCCTCGTTGATAAGTGGAAGGCCTTCGGCTGGTGGGTCACCGAGATCGACGGCCACGACATCCGCCAGATCCTCGATACCCTGGACCTGACCAACAAGCTCTACGGCGATTACCGGCCCAAATGCATCATTGCCCACACCGTAAAGGGTCACGGCGTTCCGGCCTGGGAGCGCGAGCACATTCACCTGGGGCGGGGTGAGGTCATTATGAAGGGCATCCGGGAAGGGAGAGAAAAATATGCCGACCTTTAACAAGTACGTTCAGATAGAGGACAAGCCCAGCCCAGTGGCACAGGGCATCGAAAAGGCGATCACGGCGGCGGCAGCTAAAGATAAACGCATTCTCGCCGTCCTGGAGGACATGGGTTTCCCGGGCCTGCTGTGGTTCAAGGAGAACGCGCCGGAGCGCATGATAGAGTGCGGCATCGCCGAGCAGAACGGGGCAGCGGTGGCGGGTGGATTGGCCGCGGAAGGGTTTATCCCCATCATCTATAGCTTCCTTTTCGCCGATGTCGGTCGTGCGTACAACCAGATAAGGCAGAGCATCCTGGTCGACCGCTTTAACGTGAAGTTCATCGGGCGCGAAGGCGTCTGGGGTGAGACGGGCATCTCTCACAATACCGTCGAAGGTATCGGCAGTACGCGGGTACTGCCTAATCTGGTGATTATGAATCCCTCGGATGCCGTCGAGGCGGAGAAGGCCGCCGAGGCCATGTTACAGTATATCGGCCCGGTGCTGTTGCGGCAAGAGTCGAGTCCGCCTTCGATGAAAATATTCGCCGAGGATCTTCCCTTCGATATCGGCAAGGCTTTCGCCATTAAGGATGGTCAAGATGCCACTATCATCGCCACCGGCTATATGCTGACCGAGGCGATCCGGTCGATCGATATTCTGGAGAAAGACGGTCTGGACGTGGGTATCCTGGACATGTGTACCCTCAAGCCGCTCGATGAGGAGGCCATTATCGCAGCCGCCGAGGCTACCGGTGCTGTTGTTACGGCGGAGAACGGCAGCATCATCGGCGGGCTGGGGGATGGGGTGGCAGCCGTCCTTGCTGAAAACCTGCCCACGCCTGTCGTCAAGGTCGGCGTCGAGGATGAGTTCAGCCAGTCCGGGAAAATCACCCCGGAAATCGACGAGCTCAAGGTGCATTTCGGCCTCCGCGCCGAGGATATCGCCGTCTCGGTCAAGGAATGCATCGACAAGCGGGAGGCGCTGAAGAACAGGAAAAAGTAAAAAAACCCAACGTCATTCCCGACGTCATTCCCGCGAAAGCGGGAATCCAGAAGGGGGGCGGTAATCTCCTCCCCTTTTTTATGCCCTTGACATCTAATCATGGCATTTCTCTACCATTCCTCGACAATCACGGCGTTGATCCTTTCCCAGCCTATCTTCTTACAGGCCCGCCAGCGTTTTTCGCCGTCGATGATCTCGAATCGGAATTCGGTCAGCTCGACGGTAATCGGCTCCCGGAGTCCGTTCGCCTCGATATCGCTGCAAAGGCTTTGAATTACCTCCTCTTGAAAAACGAGGCGGCGGTTGGGATGTATCCGGTCGATCCGTATCTGCCTTACTTCCCGGGCCATGGGACCTTCCCCCTTGTATTTCGTTAGCCGAACTTATGGCTGACGCCGTAGCCGCCCCGCGGGAAGCGCCAATCGATGTTCATATGGGGGCAGCCGATACGGCAGGAGCCGCATTCCAGGCAGCCCTCGTAGTTGACGCTGATACGGTCGCCCTCCAGCCGGTAGACATTGGCCGGGCAGAAATAGAGGCACGGCTGCTCCCGGCAGTCTTTGAGACACCTGTCCCCGTCGATAATCTTAAGGTGGCTTTCGGTATCCACCCTGAAACGGTCGAGGAAAAGCTTGTCCTCAATTTTCATACTCATTTTACCGCCCTCCACGCCTGCCAGAACAGCCGGAGAAGCCTCCAGATTCCCATCTTACGCCGTATCTCCCGCCAGATCAACCGCTGCTTTCGTTTCTTGGGAACGCCATCGACGGTAAGCATCTTGCGGGCCACCATTGAGGCCAGCGCCGGGAGCTCGTTAAAAAGCTCTTTGTGGTGATAGAGGAACCGCCCGAAGCGGCGGTATTTCCTCAAGTCTTTGATTACATAAGATTTGGCCAACCTTTCGCCGTATCCCGAGAGACCCCGCTTCGATGCGTCTCCACGCTCCAGGGCCTCGATAGCCGCCTCCGCCGCCATTTTCCCCGAAGCCATAGCCAAGTTGTTGCCCTCGCGGTGCAGGGCGTTGAAGAGCATGGCAGAGTCCCCGGCGATAAGATAGCCGTTTCCAAAGAGCCGGGGGATGGTATCGTAGCCGCCTTCGGCCAGCCAGTGGGCCAGGTATTCCTGGGGGTGTCCCCCTTCTATAAGCGGGGCCACCATCGGGTGCTGCTTGAAGGACTCGATCATTTCATAAGGCCTGACCTGTAAGGATACAAAATCGGCCAGGTTGGCCCCGATGGACAGGGAAACAGAAGCGCGGTTGGTGTAGATGGCCGCCACGCCGTCCATGCCCGCCGTTATCTCGCCGAGGACCTCGGTGGTCACGCCATTTTCTTTATCGACCCCGAAGCGCTGCTCGATGACCTCCGGGGGAAGCTCGATAATCTCCTTGACGGCCAGGGCGACATCTTCCGGCCGGGGCTCCGGGCGGAACCCCGCCCTGGCGGCCAGCGGCGAGTTGACGCCGTCGGCCAGGATGGTGACTTTGGCCCGGACCTCGCCGTCCTCGCGGCCGGTAACCACCCCCGCCACGCTGTTGTCGCCATCTCTCAACAGGTCGATCACGTTGGTGGCGGGCACCACCAGGGCGCCCTTTTTCACCGCCTGCTCCGCGAACCAGCGGTCGAACCGGGCGCGCGTAATAGTAAAAGCATTGTTCTTGCGCTCGTTCATGAAGGCGGTATCCCGGTAGCCCAAACTATAACCGCTCTGCACGGAGAGGTACCAGAGTCTCATCTCCACAATATTCCGCTCGATAGGGCAGTCGCGTTCGATGTAGTCCGGTATTATTTGAGACAGGTCATGGCCATAGAGAACACCGCCGGAGACGTTTTTAGCCCCGGGGAACTCCCCCCGCTCGAAGACGATGGTCTTGACGCCGGCATCGGCCAGAGTGCAGGCGGCCGAGATACCGGCCGGCCCCGCCCCGACGATGGCGACGTCGAAAGACTCTTTCATGGTGCGCTTGCCTGCCTGGTCTTAGTCTTCAGCCCCTTTATAATCTCCGGCACTATCTCTGCGTAGTCCCCGATGATGGAGTAATCAGCGATTTGCACCAGTGGGGCGTGGCGGTCGGTGTTGATGGCGATTATCTTGGCGGCGCCCTGCATGCCGGCCTGGTGCTGCACCGAGCCGGAGACCCCGACACCGATGTAAAGCTTGGGAGCAACGGTCCGGCCCGTCTGGCCTACCTGGCGCTCGTAGGGCATCAGCCCCGCCTCCACTACCGGGCGGGAGCAGGCTACGGTGCCGCCGAGTAGCCCCGCCATCTCCTCGAGCATGGGCAGGTTCTTAGAATCGCAGGCGCCTTTGCCCACCACGACCAGTACCGGGACCTGGGTGATATCGACGCCGGTGGCTGCCGCGGGGATAAAATCGATGATTTTCGGCAGGTCTCCTTCGATTGGCTCCAGCTTAACCTGGCGGATTTCTCCCTTTCGAGCGGAGTCTTTTTCGGGTATCTGGAAGACCCTCGGCCGGACAGTGCTCATCTGGGGGTAATGCTGGCGGCAGAGGATGGTGGCCATGATGTTGCCGCCGAAGGTGGGCCGGGTCATAAGAAGCCAGCGGTTCTCAATGTCTACATCCAGGTCGGTGCAGTCCGCCGTCAACCCGGTCTCCAGCCGGGTAGCCACCACGCCGGAAAGGTCGCGGCCCAGGCCGGTCGCACCGAGCAGCAGCATCTCCGGCTTGGCCTCGCGGCAGAGCTGAGCCAACGCCTGGCCGTAAGTCATGGAAAGATATTGTTTCAACAGGGAGTCGTTGACGACGTAGACCGTATCGCAGCCATAGGCAATGGCCTCATCGGCGATTGGCGTTACATCGGAACCGGGCAGAAATCCCAGCACCGGCGTCCCGAGCTTATCGGCGATCTCCCGCGCCTTGCCGACCAGCTCCCAGGATACCTCAGCACCCTGTCCCTCCCATACTTCGATGAAGACGGCGACGCCGGCGTGGTCACCGGCGGGGCGGGGCTGTCCGGGGGCGGCCGGTCTTTTCTTGCGTGGTTTTTCAAAGATGACGGCGCCCACCGGACAGATATCAAAGCACTTGCCGCAGGCGATGCAGGCCTCCGGATCGATTTGCGCCGCATCGCCCTTCATTTTAATAGCGCTGACGGGGCACTCCCCGATGCACATCTGGCAGGCGATACACTTTTCCGGGACGATCTCAGCGATGTCCCGGCCTTTAAAGTTCTTCGGCATGGCTATCCCTTTTTCAGCAATTCTTCAAGCAGCGCTTTCTCGTTCTTAAAGATGGCGTCAAGTAATTCATCAGCACCATCGAACACCGGACCACCCTGGCGCAGCGGTGGGGTAAATATCTCCTTGACCGAGGTCGGCGAGCCCTTGAGTCCCAGCTTTTCCGGCTGGCCGGAAATCTCGGCGGCGCCCCAGGTCTTGACGGAGTATCTTAAAGCCTGTATTAGGTCTGGCAGAGAGGCGTAGCGAGGCGTGGCCAGTTCCAGTTCGGCGGTCAGCAGGGCGGGGAGTCTCCCCTCAACTATCTCCTGGCCACCCTCTACCTCTCTTTGCACGCGTATGGTCCGGTTCTCAGGATCGATATCGACTATTTTGGAAACGTAGGTTAGCTGGTCAAAGCCCAGCCGCGTGGCGACGCCCGGCCCGGTCTGCGCGGTGTCCCCGTCGATGGCCTGCTTGCCACAGAGGACGAGGTCAACCGGTTCCTCCTGGGCAATCATGGTGATTGCCTGGGCCAGAGTGTAGCTGGTGGCCAGAGTATCGGCGCCGGCAAAGGCCCTGTCCGAAAGCAGCACGGCATCGGCGGCGCCCAGCGCCAGGCACTCCCGCAGGGCCGTTTCCGCCTGGGGAGGCCCCATCGTTATCACGGTGACCTTTCCGCCGTGTCTTTCGATAAGCTGGACGGCGGCCTCCACGGCGACGAGGTCATACGGATTGCAGATGGATTCCATGCCGGAGCGCACCAGGGTATTGGTATCCGGATCGATCTTTACCTGGGCGGTATCCGGCACCTGCTTGATGCAACAGACAATATGCATGGCGTGCCTGCCTTAACCGGACGGGGAAAGATGTTTACCTTTCCAGCGCCTCGCCGAAGGTCCGGCCGTAGGCCTGGCAGGCGCGCATACCTTCGTTGGTGGCTACCTTAGCCTCAACTAGGTTGAAGGCCCCCAGTTCGAAAGGCTCCATCTTAAAAACATTCTGCATGGTATCGAATATCATCCGCGGGGCGTTGCCGTCATGGGTGTAGGAGCCAAACGCCCCGGCCAGCTTACCGGCGAGGTCGGCCTGCCGCGCCAGGAAAAGAAAGGTCTTCATCGGGGCGCCGATATCCAGGTAGTAGGTGGGTGAAGCAAAGATGTAGCCGTCGTAGCCGGCCAGCTCCGAGGCTTCCTTGATTTCCGCCGCCTTTTTGACCGTTACATCCTGCCCGCTAAAACGGACGCCTTCGGCTACATACTGCGCCATGGTCTGGGTATTGCCGCTCAGGCTGAAGTAAACCAAAAGAACATTTTTCATGTGCCTTCCTCCTCTAAGCTATATTAGCATGCCACTAGGGATGACTTAAACCTCAGGCAGGTCGGGCGAAAGCCGCTTTTTCAATTCGATTCTAGGAGTATTTCATGATGAGTGTCTGTAACTTATGTCCCGAACCATCAACAGGGATTATATGGGGACGGATTGGGGGATAAGGGCAGGTAAATCCAGCCCGGACTTGAGCACCCGCCCCATTATCACTGATAATGGGGGCTGGAGGAGCTATGACGACATGAAAGCCGAAATCATTACCAGCGGCACCGAGCTATTGCTCGGGGAAATCACCGATTCCAACACGCCCTTTATCGCTGGGCGGCTCGCGGCGCTGGGAATAGACCTGTATTATACCTCGGCGGTGGGGGACAATTTCGCCAGGTACTCCGGCCTGCTCCGGCAGGCCTGGGAAAGGTCGGACCTGATTTTCACTACCGGCGGCCTGGGCCCGACTCTGGGGGACATCACCCGGGAGGTGATTGCCGGGCTGTTGGGCGAAACGATGACCATTGTCCCGGAAATAAAGGAGGAGCTAACCGGCTTCTTTACACGTCGCGGTATTGAAATGCCGGAAAATAATATCAAACAGGCCATGCTTGTCCCGTCCGCAAAGGCCCTGCCGAACAAATGCGGCACGGCGCCGGGCTGGTGGGTGGAGAAAGATGGCCGGATAATTGCGGCTTTACCCGGCCCTCCAATAGAACTGCAGGATATGTGGCATAATGAAGTGCAGCCCCGGCTAGAGGCGAAAAGTGGCGCTATCATTATCTCCCGGACCCTGAAGACCTGGGGCATGACCGAGGGAAAAGTTGACGAACTACTCACCCCGTACTTATCCCAGGCCGATCCCACGCTGGGGGTCTATGCCAAGTATGACGGCATCCACCTGCGTATCACTACTAAGGGCAACGACCGGGCAGATGCTGAGGCAAGAGTTGCCGGACGCGAGGCTGAGATTAGGGAGGTGATGGGAGATCATATTTGGGGGGCGGATGAAGATACTTTAGAAGGTGTGGTGGGGAGTATCCTCACTGAAAAGCAACTCTCCCTGGCCGCCTCCGAGACTTTTACCACGGGTTTACTGGCGCAGACCCTAGTGGGTAATCCGGACGTCCGTCGTTATTTCCGTGGCGGTTTTATCCTCCCCGCCGAGGGCGTCAGCAGCCACGAGAAGGTTCTGGAAATGGCGCGATCAGTGCGGCGCCAGTTCTCCGCCGACGTGGGCATCGCCATTGATGGTGGCGGGGAGGGGGGAATGGTAATCATCGCGGCGGACCGGGAAGTAAAAAACCAGGTAATCGAGACAGGCTACCCGGGAGGCCCACAGCAGGTAGTCCAGCGGGCGGTAACTCACAGCCTTGTTTTTCTCCGGGACTTCCTCCGGGGCTAAGGCCCACACCCGAATTAACTAATCTTTTTCAACTCTGACACTAATTAATAAAATGAATTATTTCGTATATGACTTTAACATCGATAATCTATTAGTATCCGTTTAAAATCTTAAGTACATGGCTCAGCCGGACAGGGACGCTATTAAGACCACGGCGAAGGAACTTCGGGCACAGTCACGGAATTCCAGGGTGTCAGGATATTCCTTGCCTATCTCTACACCTCGGATATTATAGAACTGGACAACACCCTGCGGGAAGTCAGGAAAAACGTTTTGCACTTGATCGATGAAAAGGAACCGAATGGCGATTCCGAGGAGTGAACGAAGCAGACTACTTTAAGAGGCCGCTTTCCTCCAACACCCGGGCGATGTCTCCGAGCCCCAGCTCAATCAGTTTGGAATCTTTCTGAAGTCCGGTAGCCACGTCCCAACCACGCAACGTATAGTACTCGTCCTTCAGCTTCTCAAAATCCTCTCTTCCGATGACGGCGCCCTTTCTTGGAGCCGGGTCGTCATCACCGCCGGGGACAATGCTCTCGGGGTCATAGAACGTCCCGTCAAGGGGCTCGGTGAAAAGCGGCTCGACGAGGCTATCCCCCGACCTACCTCCCCACCCCTGCCGGTTTAGTATCGCCCGTTGCAGGTTAAATACCCTTTCGCCGGTTTTTTCCAATTCCGCTTCGGTCATCGGCCGCCCGGTGATAGCCGAGACAAGGCGGCTTTCCAGGGTATACGCCCCGATGCTGCTATCCAGCGAGTGGACCTGATAGATCGGCCAGGCCATGTCGCAGAGCACCAGGCTCGATTTTATATACCCGTAGTCCTGGATCTTTTTCGTGGCCAAAGCCATCCCGCCGCGGGTGGTAAAATCGAAAGCGTCCCGGCTGCCCCATTCCCTCTCAGCGATGGTCCGGAGGATATCGGTGGTAAGGAACGCATTATCGGCGCCAGCCTGCCAGTTCAGCCACCTTGTCAACGGAAAGGCCGTCGAGTGGAGCAGATAGACCGACCGGCGTGGTTCCGTGGCATAGATGAGGATATTGGGTGGTAACAGTCTGGGATCATGGTCGCGGCACTCCCCGGCCCGTGTGGCGATAGTCGTCCCGATGAGCTCAACAGCGTCCCGGCCGACACGAGCGGCGGCCTCGAATGTACCCGCGGCCAGGACATCACCGTAGCCCTCGCGGAAGGCAAGCTTCCTTGTCAGCTCCCTGATAAACTCCGGACTGCCGATCCGCTCCATTGGCAGACCGGTCAGTTGTTCATTGAGCAGGCCCGCTTCATAGCAGCGATCCAGCCATTCGATCATCGGCTGGAGTACGGCGGTATCCAGCCCGTATTCATCACAGAGTCGCGTTGCCAGTTTATCGATATCCCCGGCATTCCCGTTGTATTTCGCCGCCGGACCGCGGTAGACGGCAGTGGCTTGGCAGTAAAACTTGAACTGACGCCCGTCCTCAGTCCGGTACATCCCGCGGGTGCAGCCCTTGATGCATCCGTAGCAGGCGGTGCGATGCGTCCTTCCGGCCATGGCGACCAATTCGTGGCCGTGGTCTTCCCAGTTCTCCGTCTGTAGCCGGTAGACCTGTTCTGTAAGCGTCTTGAGAAGCTCCGGTTCGGCAGCCACCGGTCTTTTCAGTTCACCGGTCCGGATAACGATTGCTTTGAGATTCTTCGATCCCATGACGCCGCCGAGGCCGCCTGTACCGGAGGCGTTATCTTCGGCGAGGATGGTGGCGAAGGGCAACAGGTTCTCGGCGGCCGGTCCGATGCAGAGCACCTTGGCCCCTTTCCCCAGTTCTGCCTTCAGCATTTCCTGGGTCTCGGAGGTGGTCTTGCTACGGAGGAAGGCGGCGTCCCTGATTTCAACGTCTCCGTTTTCGATGAGGAGATAGACGGGGCGCTCAGCACGACCGGTAACGGCCAGCGCGTCGTAGCCGCTGAATTTGAGCCAGGCCCCCCAGCTCCCCCCGAAATTGGCGTAAGAAAAGCGGTCCCGGTCGCCACCCGGCGCCGTGGCGCAGACCTCCCAACGGCAGCCTGACAACCGGGTGAATCCCGTTAACGGCCCGGTGGCGAAGACCAGGCAGTTGCCGGGATTGTAGGCCTGGACGGGGAGGGGAGTTTCATCCCAGTGAATTTTAGCGGCGATGCCCCGGCCACCCAGGAACCGTTCGGCGTAATCGGACGTGATTAGCTTGCTGACGGATCCAGTCGTCAGGTCTACCCGGAGTATCTCACCGGCATAGCCGAAATCGTTCATGACGGAATCCCTGAGAATCGACAGATTAACTGTTGAGAATATAATCGAAACATGGTCTTGCCCTCATAGTAGCATTTTGCGTTCACGGGCTTCAATAACCGGTTCCGCTTGGCTGTGTCATCATGGCGTGAGGTGGTCCCCGGAATTTGGACACGTAGCTAAGAGCGGGTCCTGCCCTAAAAATAGGAAGAGAGAAAGGAGCAGGACATGACAAAGAACCGAAGGAAACACAGCCCATCATTCAAGGCCAGGGTAGCCCTGGAAGCATCAAAGGGTGAAGAAACGATAGCCGAACTGGCCAACCGGTTTCGGGTTCATCCCAGCCGGATACGCAAGTGGAAGAATTCTTGAACTCCGCGGTGTAACGTCCCCTCTTTTGCTCGGTCAATCGAACACCTCCTGCTTTCTTCTATTTTACCTGACTCTTCTTAAGGTGTCCGTTTTATTAGACCACAACAGGGCCGTAAATTATTCAAAAGTGATAGAGACCAAGAAGGGCCGGACAAGAGACAGATTTACCCTTGAAATACGGTTTTTGTATCCATATCTTTACAAGGAAGCCGGATCAGGAATGGAATTTATTCCTACCATAAATATCTTTAACTCTTTTTTATGATGTTGGGTTTGAAAAATAGCTGGACTAGTTTTCTCCCCAAATAGCATGCCTATAGATTTGTGTTACATCTGAGAGAGTGACTGGCCGGGTATTTGTTAAATTTAGTATGGGAAAGGCTTTAGAGACTTGTTCCGCCATTATCGAGATATCTGTCTCAGTAAGCTCGATATCCGTCGCCTCAGCAAGTTTTGTCGGCATTTTAATGTCTTTAATCAGTTTGTATACTGCCTCCGTTGACCTGGCAGCTGCTTCAAGATCAGAGAGCAAATGGATATCTTCTCCCATTATTCGGGCAATCTGGGCGAACCTCTTCGGATTACTTGGGAGATTAAACTTCATGACTGGCACCAGTAATAAGCCACAGGCAGTACCGTGGGATATGTGCACTCTTTTTCCAAGAGGTTCATTTAAAATATGTGCGAGTGGTGAACCAGAAAGACCTCCACCCTGAATTGCAAGAGCGGCAGCAACCGACATATTAAATCGGGCTTCGTGATTTTGGGTTCCCTGAAGGTAGGCAGAACGTAAGTTATCGGCAATAAGCTGCAAGGCTGTTCCATTAATCATATCAGAAAGTACATTCGATCTAGCTCCGAAATAGCCCTCCATACAGTGTGTAAGAGCATCGATCCCGGTATCCGCTGTAATCCTGGGAGGTAAATCGAAGGTTAGTTCCGGGTCTATGATCACTGCATCAGCAAAGTTTTGCTGGGTTGAGATCAGTTTTGTCATTTTATCTGCTTTATCGTCCGAAACCACGGCGGCATAGCTCCATTCCGAGCCAGTACCGGCAGTAGTAGGAATAAGTATCTTTCGAATGGTATTTTCTACCTTTTGGCCGTTAATCAAGTCATAAGTGTTTACACCCTTGTTGGCAGCAATTAAACTCGCGACCTTGGTAGTATCCATGACACTGCCTCCTCCCAAACCGATAAGGAGATCGTAGTGTTTAGTTTTAATACTATGTGCTAATGTCTCAATGTGGCTAATAGTTGGCTCCGTTTCACATTTATCATAAATATCAAATGGATAGCCGGCACTTTTAAGGTAGGGTATAACCTTATCTACAATCCCGGCTTTCCTCAAACCTTCATCGGAAAGAACAAGAATTTTTGTCGGAGCAAAACCTTTGATAGTTTCACTGATGGAGTTAATAGCCCCTAATCCAACGACCGAATTCGGAATGTACATCTTTATCAGTTGATTTAATGCGCTCATATCAAACCTCCAACATTAATAAAATATAGGCAATATCGGTGATTTCCTCCTCTAGAAGAGGCTGGATGAATTCCTGTACTTTCCTTCGTCCTCATTCTTCCAGGTTTTCCCGGACAATAATTAACGGCTAGATCCTTTTTGTGGCTTGCTTTCCATGGCGGTAGTGAGTACTTCCTTCGCAATTATTTTCTTCACTAACAGAAAGGGTCACTCGCTAACGCCGATTATATCCACACCTCTTGATGTTACTTCCTTTTAGTTTACTTTTATATTATAGCTACATTATAAAAACTGTCTCAATGTCAGTTGAATGATCCTTTGAAAATAGCCATCAAACTTATTTTAACCATTAAAAAGTTAATCGGGATGTAATACCATGATTCGATTCATATTAACGAACAGATGAATCTATATATTATATTCTTTCCACCTTCTATCTACCAATTCCTCTATTTCTCTTGAAGCTTCAATAGCCTTGGGGGGGAATCTGCTACCACCCCACTCAGAGCGAATGGGGTGAATTTCCCAATCGGTCGTAGCGTCAATTAGCAGCTTTTCTTGCATGGCAGCCCCATATTTTAGCTCATTTCTCATCTCATAGGGAATACTTGGGTCCGCTGGTGATCCGATGTATAAGGGATATGAGACTAGACCTCCTTTAATATCTAGTTTATCATGTAGGGCTTTCTGAAGATCCATGGGATTATGAATATCCACATCTTCTTCAACCACCATGATTATCTTGCTGTTAGCTTGACCCGCAAACTTGGATCCCCATAAAGCCGCGCTTATCTGCCTGGGCTGGCCTTGGTAGGTTTTGTGAATCTTGATTGCTGTTATGTGCCCTGTTTGGACGTCAAGTATACCCGGAATTTCTTGCGTATCCAATATACTCCAAACACCGGCTGACATGGTGTTACCCACCATGGTCTTGAGTTCATCTGTAACAGTACTCTCAGTACCGACATAACCCCCTCGGAAAATGGGATCATTTCTGTGCGTGATGCAACTAACTTCTACCACCGGTCTTGTTCTAGCCACACCATAGTACCCGGAAGCCTCACCGAATGGCCCTTCGACTTCGTAGCTTTGGGGATCCGGAGAAATAGTGCCTTCAACCACTATTTCTGCTGAAGCAGGGACCTCTATATCTGAGGATTCGCATTTAACCAATTCCACTGGAGCTTGCCTTAATGCTCCTGCCAGGTCATACTCGGGCCCGATACATGGAACTCCCGAAATTGCTAGTAGAGCCGGATCCCAGCCATAGACGAATGCTACTGGCATTGGTTTTTTTATAAGCTGGTACTTAGAATAAGTAGCGCCCCAATCTTTCATGGGTATCAATAGGTTGCTTATCTTGTTCTTACTGAGTATCCCACCTCGATAGATACCACAATTTAACTGGCCGGTATCCGGATCCTTGGTCACTGCCGAATAGAAAGTATTAATATAACGCGCAGCATCATGCGCATGCCATTTGGGCACCGGGAATTGAAAAAGGTCAATATCGTCACCTTTGACAATATTTTCTTTGACCGGTCCGGTGCTAACCGTCACAGGTTTTATTGGTGACTTCATTCTATCTCTGATCGTCTTTATCAGCTTTGGAATAGGAGTATCCTTCGGTAGATTGAGCATCATATTTACACGACCTGTTGTTCCCAAACCGTTGACAAATAGTCTTCGGCCCCGAGTATTATGGTAATCCCTGATATTATCAAATAGAAGAGCTGGACCATTTTGGGCATATACTTTCCGGATAATTTGGGATATTTCTTCGTTCCAATCTACTGGTGCGGTTACTTTCTTAAACTCACCCTCAGCTTCCAATTGGACTATCCAGCTCCTTAAGTCTCTGCCAGGCATAAAGTTACCTCCTCTCTTATTTTTATATGTATAATATACCTAATATTCCGACAAGAGGAATTATATTCCCATTATTAAGTTACTATATAACATATAGCAGAGATAATGTCAAATTAACCGCCATTCGGGTATCGTTCTGATTTGGTCGAATATAGTTGAGGTATGTTCAATTGCGAGAAGCTAGTGAGCGAAGGGAAGTCTAGATGTATTTGGGGCCAATGGCACAAGCAGTCCACAGCTATACCGAGTGCTACTGAGTATCGAGGATGCGTGCTAATCACCAATAAAGTATATGATAGAAAGAATTAGGATGATATAAATGGAAAAGTAGTTTCTGATGCAGTTTCATCAGCATGATCAGTAAAAAAAAACGCTTATGAATTTTATCTGGTTTCTACATTAAGTTTCAGCGATTGCTTCGAACTTATATACCCTGCATAATAGTCCTCTAAGTTCTGTTGTACCTGAAGCTGGGTCAGTAAAGCTGACGGGGTCAACAAGGAGGTTCACATTTGACTCAAATGCCCCGTGATCAGGACCGGGAAATTCTGGATTCCACCAGTCATGTGAGGCGGAAACTACCTTTGGATGTATTCTTTCTGTAACTTGAGTTCTGAATTTGGCTTTGCCTTTTTTTGTCTCTATCCATACCCAATCATTGTCTTTTATTTCCAAGGAACGTGCCGTATCCGGGTGAATAAGCACCAAAGGATAAGGCTGCATTTTACGCAAACGGGGTAAAATCTGGTATTGTGTCTGAAAGAATGGATAATTTAATTCCCGAGCTCCAGTAATTAATATTAATGGGTATTCTTTTGCTAAATCGGGCGTGGTTTCGTAACTTTCAGGCGGATAACTAAAATGCGGTAGAGGTTGAATGCCTGCTTTCTCAAAAAGAGATGAATATAGTTCAACTTTCCCTGAATTTGTCTGAAATCCTGGTCTACCATCCTTACGTATCAAGCCCTTTTCATATTTTTTCCAAACATCCAGTGCAGGTTTGAAACAAGTTTCAGTCAACTCATCAAAAGTTATTCCTGCACCTTTTAACCTATAGTCACACCACTCTCGATCAGTCTTCCATGGCCATGCATCCTCACGCCCCATCTTTTGACATAAATCCCTATAAATTTCAAGGTCAGATCTGCTTTCCCACTGTGGTTGAATTACGGCCTTGCCGGCAAAGACGCCCCTGTCAAATTCAGATATCCAGTCCCTTTCCAAAGGTGTTGATGCGGGTAAGACAATGTCTGCCCACTCATTTGATGGCGTCATCGTAATATCTATCCATACAATGAACTCTAACTTTTTCAATGCTTCGAGGATATAATTGCCTGGATTTTCATGTCCTAATAATGGATTGCTGCTATGGCCGACTAGCGCTTTGATTGGATAGGGTTCCTCTGTTAAAACAGCCCTCCACGCTGTAGGTGCATGGGTAGCAAAGACAGGCAATATTTCATAACAATTAAAAGGGAAACCGCCATTTATACGCTTTTTTTCTTGCCCAGGGGGATAAGCGGAGAAGACAGGTCTTCCCAGTACTCCTGGATTAATCCAGAAAGGGTTACCTCCAGGAATATCAAGGTTTCCAGTAATTGCTTTAAGATGTAAAATTGCCTGATTTGTAGCTGTTGACCGTGTGCATTGAGAGGTCCCAAGCCCCCATTCAAGACATGCGGGCTTAATCTTGGCATACATCATGGCAGATTCTACAATTTTTTCAGGGGGAATCCATGTTATCTCGGCTGCCCTTTCCGGCGTCCATTCTCTAACATTATCTTTGATGACTTGCCAGACTGGCTTACATTCAATTATTCTATCGTTTGCCAAGCTGACTGAGTAACTTCCGGTCAAAGCAGGTTGTGCAATGTGCGAGTCGTAGGAGAGCATATCGGAGTTCCATATATGGTAGGTATTATCATCAGCATTCCAAACAACAAAATTATCAGGTGACGCATCGGGTAAAATGTCCTTTTCCCTTAGCAGCTTTCCCGTATCAGACCTGACGAGAAAAGGTGCATTGGTCCAGTTTATTACAAAATCCATATCATATAGGTTTTCATTTATAATTATATGTATCCATGACAATGCAAGAGCGATATCAGTTCCAGGCCTGACTTGCAGCCATAGATGGGACTTCGCTGCCACCTTTGTTAATACCGGGTCTATGACTATCAGCTTTGCTCCTCGATTGAGTGCTGAAGAAATCCTTTTCCCTGCGAGCCCCATATAATCACCACGCGAGTCGATAATTGAATCTCCCCAAACTACGATACACTGAGCTCGTTCAAAATCACGGCAAATACCTTTATCCATATTTCCGGGTACTGTTCCTAGAGTTGAATAAACAACGGGTCTTCTGGTGGTACTAAGGCACATGTGACCAATACCTATACAATTCGGTGTACCCAATACAGCACTAAAAAACTCTTGCGGCGTTTCGACGGCTACTCTACCGGTGCCAGTAGCATATGCAATACTCTCTCCTCCATATTTGTCTTTTATGACCTGCAATTTTCCAGCTATGGTGTCAAGAGCTTCATCCCAAGAGATTCTTTGCCATTTCCCTTCACCCCTTTCTCCAACCCTTTTCATAGGATGTTTGAGGCGATAGGGGCTATATACATAGTCAACGGCAGAAAATGCTTTTTCGCACATACCGCCTCTGTTTAATGGCCCCTCGGGGTCACCTGTTAATTTAATAAGTCTCCCCTCTTTAACATGGGCCAGTAAGATACAACCACCGTGACAGAGATGACAAGCAGTTCTTATTATCCTCTCCCCGTCTACTGCTGAATTAATACTGCTCAATCTTTATAATCCCCCGTATTCATTATTTCATCAAAGGCTGAGGCCTTATATGCACCTTTTCAACTTTCTTCAGTTACCCAGGATTCAAAAAGTAATCCGCATGATGAATCGTATCCCCTGACAAAAGCATCCGGGTATTGATTCTTCCAACCTTCAAGTTGCGAGAGAGTCAACTTTTCGACTTCCACCAGGTAACCGCTGGTGGCCTGCCCACCACAATATTTAGAAGTAATTCCATCTGGAGCGATGGTGTTGATTGCCCCTCCCCGATCAAGTTTTCCTGGAATGATGTAGTCTACTCTCGCGCCATGGTCGACATAGGTTACACCGGGCATTATTCTTTCCCAGACACGCGCTCCCCCAAGAACAATACCACGCTCATTTAATACTTTAACAATATCTCCATCTTTTATGCCTCTTTTTTCTGCATCTTTAGGATGTATCCAAACAGGCTCGTATAGATAACCATCCCATCCCTTTACCTTGCAAGTCGGAATTTCTCTTGTCCACGGTATGTCGTCGCATTGGGCATGTACTCTCCATCTTCCGTGGTTGGACATCAGAAGCAGGGGATATACTTGCGCCCGTTTGCTGGAGAGTCTTTCATCATGCATTTCACTCTTTTCTATCCACTTAGGAATCGGCGGTCTCTCTTGATCATGGGGGAAATATTTAGCTAGTCTTTCGGAATAGAACTCCAGCTTACCCGAGGGAGTAGTCAGAGGGTTCATTACCGGATCCTCATAGAATTTTATTAAACCCGCTGGATCTTTTTCCCAATCTTCAGCAATCGGGAAGGGGAGGTAGCCCTTTTCTTTGAACTCTTCCCAGTTAATGAACTTCTGCGCTCCCATATAATCGAAGACCGATTTCTCTAATTCTTCAGAGCTCTTACTATCGTTGATCTCATCATAATTGCCCAGTTTTTTGGCTATCTCATAAACTGCTTCCAAATCGCTCCGCGATTCTCCTATTGGTTGGATAGCTTGTTTCTGCAGCACGATGCTCTGGAACTGTACTCCCTGCCTGAGATTAATTACAATATCTTCCACCTCCAAGGTGGTACTGACCGGCAGGATTATATCAGCATATAGGCAGTCATTTTCCAACCAGGGATGCTGGGCTATCATACATTCTATCTTGGGACTACGATAAGATTCGACGATCTCGTTGCCGCAGTTCCAGCAGGTGGTCCGGCAAGGAGAGTCCGTCCAGATCATATGGATCTCCGTACCACCCTGATCTTTAGGGATGGGATAGGTGTACTTCTTAAATTGGTCCTCATAGGTAGCATTTATGGCACCACTGCCCCAAAAATTAAGTGGGGGATTAAGAATAGCTTTATGTATAAGGGTTTTGGGAATACCTTGCTTTTCACTCAATTCTAGGGTGACTGCTTGTGGCCTTTTAATACTTTCACTCACATTAACATTAAAAAATGATGAGTCTATGGCGGCTTTACTTCTGGGCATTCCTACATAACCTATCTGGAACTGATGGACACCGGGTTTCCCCAGCCCCTGCATGCCCAGTAAGATAGCTTCCAGCCTAGCTGGCTCGTGTGAGTAAGCCCCTCTAACCATGGAGCCGCCAAAATAATGGACAATGGAGGTGATCCTTGAGGCAAACTCCTTTGCCAGAGCTTTGATAGTCCATTCAGGAACGCCACATTTCTTGGAGGCCCACTCTGGGGACTTGGCTATACCATCTTCTTCCCCCATTACATAAGCTTTAACCTTGTCAAATCCCACGGTATGAGTGTCCACATACTGCTTATCGTAAGTATCTTTCTTTATCCATTGATATATAATAGCTAACTGTAAGGCGGCGTCGGTATTTGGAAGAATAGGGATCCACTTATCCGCATGAACCGCCGCTCCATAATTAAGGTCAGGGCAAATATAGACTTGATTTATGCCAACATCCTTCCAGAAGTAGCTTAGCCGGCTGGCAAACTGGCCGGTAAATCCCCAAGAGGTGGTTTCCGGATCACAGCCCCAACAGAGGACCAATTCGCAGTTCTCGGTGATGTCCTTGACCAGATTAGTCGAGGGCCTCATCATGCCCACCCAGCCCTGTCCCCACACATGCTTGGAGCCCCAATACCAGCCTTCCCAACTGTCCGGGTTTCTTATCTGCTGGGTAAAGCCTCCCATTTTATCTAAGAGAATCGCAGGGCATCCGTGAGATGCATGGATGGTCTTGCATTCCCCGTGCCCATCCCCCTGCAACAAGATTGCCAGTGGACCATATGTTGCCTTAACTCTTTTTATTTCATCCGCTATTACTTGAGCAGCCTCGTCCCAGGAGATTCTCTGATACTTGGTCTTGCCCCGGTTCTGAGGATTTCTTTTCCCATTAGGGTCCCAGTCTTTCCTCTTTAAGGGATATTTAATTCTATTGGGAGAATAGACTCGCTTTTTGTATGCCAGTGAGAAAGGAGCCACTACCGTTTTCATAAGAGGTTCAAAGGTTTGGCCATTCCTGGTAATTTTCCAAGGATTTAGTTCTTCTTTTTTATATTTCCAGTCATAGTGCAAGGGTTTGATCCTGATTATTTTACCGTCTTTAACGTCCACCGCACATGGCCCGCCGCCACCTAAACCACCTCCGAGGGCTAAAGACCTGATAACGGTATTTTCTCGGCTGTTTTCGGTCTTACCCATCTACTTCTCCTTATCCAATATATATTCTTGCGATCTGGAGTTGTTGCTATCAGCATGTATTGAAAGTTTGTACTATCCCATGGCGGCGGCAAGTACCTCCTTCGGCTGTTTTTTGGGCTACCTAATATGGTACTCGCTGCCGTTGAATATTTCCACATTTTTTTGATGGTAGCTCCAAGACCTCTTGAAACGATGTCTACGAATCACACAAATTTAATGTTCACGAGCAACATTTCATGAAGCTAATGCTTTCTTCGATTACTTAAAAATCACTCTACTTTTACCCAGTTACCGGGGAGCATATAATGTCAAGGAGTGTTTTTGTTTTCTACAATCGCTTCAATCAGACGTGGTGCATTGGAATCGATGGCATCTGTCAACACCTGTCCCAAGTTATCTGGGTGTTGCACCTTCTCTCCATAGACACCCATTGCTTCAGCTAACTTGCAGAAGTTGATTACGGGATCGTCCAGATCCATGCCAATACGCTTCTCAGTTAAATCTCCACCTAAGAACACTTTCCACATAAGCTTGGCTTGTCGGTAATTTGCATTGGATATTATGAGAAAAGTAACTGGTATTTTGCAGTGTGCTGCTGTCCATAAAGCTTGGATTGACCACATGGCACTGCCGTCTCCGCACACAGCTACTACAGGCCGATTAGGTGCACCCAATTTGGCGCCGATAGCACCTGGCAATCCCCATCCTATACTCCCTCCCCGGCGAGAACGGATAAAACCTTTAACATCGGTAATATCCAGTACACGCTGTAGGGTTCGTGATGATGACCAGCAATCATCCACGATTACGGTATCACGTGTAATAACACGGTTTAATTCTCTCATTAACCATGAAACGGAAATGGGGATGTTATCCTTTTCTGCCTCGTCTTGCTTACGAAAAGCTTCTGAAACGGCTTGTTTCTGTACAGATATATCATTTATCCTGCTTTTTACCGCTTGTTTGGCCTCAGTTGTCATCTTCTCTTCCAGATTATCAATCAGTTCCCTGAGGGATGCCTTTATATGACCCTGGATACCAACCGTTATTGGGAAGTTTTTGGCAATTTCCCAGGGATTATCATCTAGCTGTAATATTTTAATATCTTTGGGTAAAATTGATCTAAATTCAAAGTAAGGTAAATTATATAATGACGGGCATCCTATTATCACCAGTACATCAACTGATTGGAACATGTCTCTGGTTTCGGGGCTGGAGAGTTGTATGCCACCGATGTACTGTGGGTGCTGGATAGGGAAGTTAATATCAGACATCCACGGCTGGTATACACGCGCCCCTGTCAATTCGGCGAAATGGACTGCCTCTGATAAAGCATCGTTCCTAGCTATACCGCTCTCGACGAACATTGCTATGGTTTTGTTAGGTTTTGCATTGGCAAGTAAATTCACCGCCTGGGTGATAGCATTTCGGTCTGGTCGTAGCTCGTTCAAGAGCGGTTTACGCGGAGTATATTCAAAATCCATCTCATTGCACATAACATCATGCGGCAAGGATAAGAAGACTGGTCCGCTTGGAGGTTGCATTGCCATTTTAAAGGCACGCTCCATGGCAAGAGGTATGTCCTCAGTTCTTAAGACTTCGGTCTGCCATTTGGAGAATGATTTTGCCATTCCGACCAGGTCACCGGTCAGGTGAGGGTCTTTTAGCAGCAGACGGGTATCTTGTTGCCCTGCAGTTACTATCAATGGTACGTTGCCCATATGGGCATTAATTAATATGGGCATCGCGGCTGACAAACCGGGGGCGGTATGTAGATTAAGGAATCCCGGTTTACCAGACATCCTGGCGTAGCCTTCCGCCATACCGGCACAAATAACTTCTTGAAGACCTAGGATATACTTTATCTCAGGGTGCTTTTCGAGAGCACTCATGAACATTATTTCGGTTACACCTGGGATACCGAAGACATACTCAACTCCTTCGTTTTGCATAATTTCCATCAGCGCTTCACTGCCCCGCTTCAAAGCCACAATCGAACCTCCTTATAAATACGGTTTTCCAATATTTATTGTCTTGTGTTAACTGATAATTGAGTACAATCCGTTGCTAATCGCTACTCTGGAGTCACAATGTTATGTGGTTTTTTACCGTCCAACACCAGCGAAACATTCTCCCAGCTGAGTTTGACTAAGGGTGAGATATCTTCCCAGATTCTTGATGCTGCGGAATGCGGGGTAACGATTACGTTTTGCATATGCAATAGCGGATTATCGGGGCTTGGCGGTTCATTTGTGAGTACGTCCAACCCTGCACCGGCGATAATATTCTGTTGTAGAGCGCCGATAAGCGATTCTTCATCTACTACCGCTCCCCGGGCAGTATTTATCAGAACAGCTGAAGGCTTCATCTTGTTCAGCTGCTCCCAACCTATCATTCCTTGAGTGCTCTCGCGCAGTGGCACGTGCAGGCTAACAACATCAGCACTTGAAAGCAGTTCATCCAGACTCACCTGGGCAGCCTGGAGTTCGTCAGCAATTGATTTTGGAATCTCATAATTATCGTGGAAGATTACCTTTGCATCAAAGCCGCGTAGCAGCCTGGCAGTCCAACGCCCGATATTGCCAAAACCCACGAGTCCAACCGTTTTCTGGTATAGCTGATATGAATATCTGCTGGTGAGGTTGACATCTTGCTTTTCGCCATGAATAGCTGCGATGCGCATTGGCAGATATCTTAAGACCGCCAGCATCAGTAGCACGGCATACTCCGCAACAGACGTCGCACTGGCACCGCCAATATTGGTGACAGGGATCCCCATTTCCGCCGCAGCTTTTACCGGTATATGGTTGGTACCCTGTCCAAGTTGGTGGATTAGCTTGAGAGTTTTTGCTCCCTGAATAGTCTCCTTTGGGATGCGGCCACATCCTCTATAGCATATCAGAAAATCAGTGTCCACCATTAGCTTGGCGATAGCCTCTTCGGTTGTATCTTTTGGGTTTATCATTAAAGCCTCTATATTTTGTGGAGCCTCTTTGATGAACATATCCCAAACCTCAGGCTCAAAGCTGCCTCTGAATACTACTTTTATCCTTTTCATTATTTGCTCTCCTTATCATTTGTTGACATATCTGATGCGATTCTACATACGGTGCCATTAATTGTTTTAACCAAGTTTGGTTTATCTGGCCCCAGTGCTGATTTAGGTGCTTCTCCCAGTCCGTCCGGTTTATCTATTCTCCGCCCCTCTACTTTTGTTGTCAAGGCACAATCGACCCTGAAAAAACCGCTTGACTATAACAGCGAAGTGGGACATGGTAATATAAGATAAATTGCTGAAAACAGGCAGGGGATGTGCCCTTTCCGATAAAGAATAACATCAGGAAGGGAAGTACACTCCCTATGAAATCGCCAGCAGCGGCTCCGGAGAAAAAAGTCAAGGAAACCGAGGTAAATGTCCGGGAAGAAATCTGGAAGTCCATCGCCGCCACGCTCAAGCAGGGGCTCAAGAGGCTTCTGGAAGGTCTCCTGGAGGACGAGATCACCGCTTAAGTGAACGCCAGGAAATCCAAGCTCAGCTCCAGCCGGCAGGTTGACATAACTATAATGTGTATGTTGGTATAGGAGGTCAAGAATTATGAATTCTTCAGGAGAAAGAGAATGTGAGAAACTGGAAGCTGAAATAGTCATCATCGGCGGCGGCGGCGCAGGACTGGCGGCAGCTTTAGCGGCAGCGGAAAAAGGCGGCAAGAGAATAATTGTGCTGGAGAAGGTAGGCTCCACCGGTGGCACTTCCGCAATGGCACACGATTTATTCGGAGTCGAAAGCATCGTTCAGAAGCGGATGGGCACCGATGCCCGTAGGGACGATTTTTTTAAAATAGCCATGCGCTGGTGCCACTGGTCAAAGGTGAATCCACGCATTGTGCGGGCTTTTATCGATAAATCAGGCGACACTATTAGATGGCTTATGGAAAAGGGAATCACTTTCCATCTTAGTCAATATTATATCAATCAATGCCCGCGCGTCAGGCATGCCATCGAAGGCCGGGGCGCTTTTTTAATGAGAGTGTTGGCCAATGAATGCAAAGAACGAGGAATACAGGTGCTCACCAGAACCCCCGGGGAAAAAATTTTATGCGAGAAGAACGGCCAGGTAACCGGGGTTTTGGCTACCGGCCCGGATAAAGATTATCAGATTACCGCTAAAAGCATTATTATCACTACCGGCGGTTATAGCGGGAACAAAGAATTACTCGCGAAGCATTGTTCCTATTACAACCCGGAAGTCATGCTGAATCACGGGGTACGCCACAACACCGGAGATGGCATACAGCTGGCCATGGAAGTCGGAGCGGAAATGGCTGGCCTGGGGCATATCATGTTTCACGGCCCGCACTCGCCTTCCTCCAACTCGCCAGATGGACGTATTACCATCAATCCCGGCAAGGATAATGAGATAAGTGTATTTCTGTCAAACCTTGTCTGGGAGCCTCAAACGCTGTGGGTGAATAAGAGAGGCCGAAGATATATCGATGAAGGTCATAACCTCTCTTCCTTTGCCTGTGCTAATGCATCGGCTCAGCAGCCAGAGGGTACCATGTATTGCCTGTTTGACGAGAGCATATTGGGGTCCATTGAGGAGGAAGGACTGCTCCGCCCGGCTGCCTACGGAGTTCAACAGGCGATGGCACGTTCGGTGACGAGCGGGAGACCCTTACCCGGAATAGGAAAGGGGTTGCGTGAAATTGCCGAAAATCACTCTGAGTGGTTAAAGATAGCCAACACCCTGGAAGAGATTGCTAACTGGATCGGGGCAAGACCTGAAACACTGAAGAGGTCCATCGCGGAATACAACTCTGCCTGCGATAAAGCTTATGATCCCGTTTTCTGCAAGGACAAGATATATCTATTACCAATCAAATCGCCTCCTTTCTATGCTATCAAAGGTCATTCACAGATTTGTGACGCCATCGGTGGTATCAAGATAAATGAAAATATGGAGGTGATTAACTCCAATGACGATCCTATCCCTGGCCTTTTTGCTGCCGGCTCGACGACTGGTGGCTGGGAATCGGATAGCTACTGCTACGAACTCACCGGGCACCTGCTTGGCTTTGCGCTTAATTCGGGCCGAATTGCCGGAGAAAACGCGGTTAAATATCTCTCTTAAAGTGATCCCACCACACGATTTACTTTTTCAGCGGCTCTAATTTGGGGTATGACCAGGCTTCCCTGGGCCAGGGAGATGTAAAAAGCATATATCGAATTTTCCACTGCCCGTCAATACGGACGTATTCCATATCATGCCTACCATGCATCCAAGTATTCTCATATTTCCCTTTTGGATCCAAAATCATAATGTACATCAGCCATTGAGCTGTTGCTTCGTCTCCATCAACGTTAATAATAGGCTGTAATGCGAGATGGCCATCTCTTCCCCTGCCGCCATTATTCTGGACAATTTCTTTAAATATTTTTATTATTTCTTTCTTTCCTTCAAACCTTCCTCGTCGATGCAGGATAGCCACTGCATCATCTGTGAACAAATCCACAATTTTCTCCCATTCACGAGTGCACAGCAAGTAGGCATAATTTAAATGCAACTCTTGGAGTTCCTGTATATCCTTAAATTTTTTCAGCTGTTTTTCATGATCTTCCAAAACAGCCTCTAACCTCTTTAACTTTTTCTCATATTCTTCTCTTATCATTTTGCTCCTTACCTGAATCTTACTATTTTTGGGGTAAGTATCACCTAATCACGTATACAGGAGTTATTGCTTCTTTAATTCCGAATCGATGCCATGATTCGATCTTGTAATTTTTCCAATTCGGGTCTATCAACAACGTCCGCCCGTTCATTTTACTTCCACAGGAACATTGTAACAACTGTCTTTGATCGAATCATAGCATTGAAAATAGTAAGTAACTTCCGCATACAGGCTATCTCCGATTCAAAGCTCTTGACAAAATATTTCCGCACTTATATACTATCACCAATTAAAAAATGGAACACTGTTCCATTATTCATCTAACCTTAAAGAAGTCAGGAATGGTGCCCGTAACTATCGCTGGCTTGTTGAATAAACTTCCAAGGGGGTTACAAACGAAGTGAAATACCTGTCAGTGAAGCACCCCATGGCAAGCTGCGGGGCATTAGGGGATAGGTATCCACCCCACACCAAGTTACGGACGGGGGCCATTTTTATCCCCCCCCAACAAGCTTGGGGGGATTCAGCGCAGAATATGAGCGTGCACTAACAATTACATTTTAAATAAGGAGGGTATTATGAAAAAATTGTTAGTTATGTCCCTGATAGTACTACTCTTGACTAGTTTGATTTTCAGCAGTTGTGCCGAAACAACACCTGCACCAGCGCCGACGACTGCACCAGCAACGACATCCGCACCAGCAACGACATCCGCACCAGCAACGACATCTGCACCAGCGCCGACGACTGCACCAGAACCCACCCCCGGTCAGCCCCAATACGGCGGTAATGTGAGGGTTATTGCTGGTGGTGCACATACCCCCCAGAATATTGGCTACTATCCGAAACAATCGTTCAGCGATAATGGCGTCGCAACGATATTTTCGGAAAGGATATTCGACCTCAAAACAAACGGGGATTTTTCGCCCAGTCTTGCGGAAAGTTACGAGATGTCATCCGACATGAAGACCATTACCATTCACCTGAGGAAAGACGTCAAGTTCCAGGATGGGACTCCCTTAAATGCTACGGCCGTCGTCTGGAGCTTCCAGGGAGCCAAGGACGCGGGCATTTTATCCAACGGCAAGTACATTGATAAGATAGAAGCTACCGATGACTACACTGTAAAAATTTCTCTTAATGCCCCGAATAACCAGGTTATTTACAACCTGACGCGGGTCTTTATGTACTCCCCCACCGCTTGTCAGAAAAACGGAGAAGATTGGGCTATCAACCATTCCACTTCAACAGGGGCATTCCAGACTACCGATTTCCAGCGCGATGTGGTTCTTAAGATGAACAAATTTGACGGCTACTGGCGCACTGGATTCCCCTATCTTGATTCTGTAGAGTACATTACTGTTAAGGATCCGACGACAGCTTCGGCGATGATGCAGGCGGGGCAGGCGGATATCTGGCTGTACACAAGGGCTCAGCAAGCGGCCGACCTGAAGAATTTGGGTTACCAGGTAATCGAGACCCCGATGATATATAGTGTGTTATACCCTGATAGCGTGGATCCGGCTTCACCATTCGCCAACAAGAAAGTACGTGAAGCGGTTGAATACGCCATTGACCGCCAGGCGATGGCTGATGCGCTCGGGTTTGGCTTCCAGGAGCCCGTGAACCAGCCGACACACGAAGGTACCGCCGGTTACAACCCCGACTATCCGGAACGTGCCTACAACGTGGCGAAAGCCAGGGAATTAATGGCAGAGGCAGGCTTTGCCGACGGCTTCAAGACGAAATTGATGGTACCCCAAGGCGCAGAGAACGCAGGGGCTATCATACAGAATTACCTGAAAGAAATCGGAATTGATATCGAAATCGATGCTGCTGATGTCGGCAGATTCTGGGGTTCCGTCAACATGGGCTGGGAAGGCCTTCTCATAGGTACCCTCGCTATCAACCCGGAATTCTCTGTCGGCTGGCTTGACCATGTAGGTCCGGAGCCAATTATGAAGTTCGCGAGCATGGCCAAGTCCCAGGCATATCTCGACCTTTGCGCGAAGCTGATCCAGGCATCGGATATAACCACTATGCGTAAATTGACCCAGCAAATGGTTACTCAGGCTGGACTGGATGCCATGTTTATTCCGTTGACCATGAACATGGCAACTTCCGCTTGCGGGCCAAACTTCCATACCGACTTATTTAAGGACCTTGACTATACATACTGGTCGATGTGGAACGACTGGCTGGAAAAGTAATAAATAGAATGACGGGGAACAGGGTGGTCAAATGCCGTTAAAAATCTTGTTCCAGGCGCAGATTACCCTGTTCCCGGTTAATACATATCCCTGTTGCTTGGTCGGCCCGAGAATTCCGTGCCGATCTGGTTTTTATTTTGGCCAACACCAGGTCAATGTTCGCTGGTTCAGACGAACAAATTTCTAGAGTTTCACAATGATAACGTATATTGTTCGGCGGGTGCTACTGGCGATATTTTGTCTGTTGATGGTAACAGTTATTGTTTTTTTCGCCATGAGATTACTGCCCGGCGACCCGCTTATCATCTATATCGGCCAGAGTCAGCAGTTATCCACTCTATCCGAGGAGGGGATAGAAAAGCTGCGGCAGGAGTTCGGGCTGGACAAGCCCATCATGGTACAATACGCTAACTGGGTTTCCGGTGTAATTAGATTCGACTTCGGACATTCAATATTTCATCATGTACCGGTCGGCACATTACTCCGGGAGCGTTATCCGGTAACCATAAACCTGGGACTGGAAGCATTTGTCATCAGTACGGTTCTGGGTATTATGACCGGCGTACTGGCCGCTATGAGGCGCGGCGGGTGGGGTGACAGGATAATAACGCCCTCATCGTATATCGGTATCACCATTCCCATTTTCTGGCTGGGGGTACTGATGATTTACCTTTTCGGTCTCAAGCTCAATTGGTTACCGATAATCGGTTATACCTCACCTTTTACAGATGTCTGGCAACACACGAAACAGGCAATCATGCCCGTTATCTGTCTTTCCATCGGGGCGCTAGCCGGGATAGCGCGCCTGCAGAGGTCAAGCATGCTTGAAGTTATCCGCCAGGACTACATTAGGACCGCCTGGTCCAAGGGTTTAGCCGAGCGTATCATAATAATGAAACACGTCCTGAAAAACAGCCTCATCCCGGTTGTTACCGTTCTCGGGCTTCAACTGGGATTTATCATCGGCGGTTCGGTGATTGTTGAAACCGTGTTCTCCATTCCCGGTATCGGCTATCTAATGGTGACCAGTATCTTTTCTCATGACTATGCAGTAGTACAATCATGTACTTTAGTCTTCGCTGTGGTAGTAGTATTAGCCAATCTGATTGTAGACATCGCCTATGGCTGGCTCGACCCCAGGATACAGTATGCTTAAGAGATTTTAAAATATGAAAACAGATGTTATTACCGCCACTGGTTTTTCTGAAGCTCCTCCGAGGGTAAATGAGTGGAGGCGCTTCGTAAGAGTATTTTTCCAGCGTAGAATAGTCATTTTCGGTCTCCTGATACTAATAATCCTGGCGTTGACAGGCATCTTCGCCTCGCAACTGGCGCCTTACGACCCCTATAAACAGGAGCTGAGCAATATATTGCAGCAGCCGAGCCGTGAACATCTACTGGGCACCGACCCCATTGGCCGAGACACGTTAAGTCGGCTCATTTACGGTACGAGGACGGCGTTGACGGTGGGGTTTGTGAGCGTTTCCATTGCCACAGTAATAGGCGTGACGTTGGGCATACTTGCCGGATATTTTGGCGGTACAATAAATATGCTTATCATGAGGTTCACCGATATTCTCATGCCTTTTCCCATGATTGTGCTTGCCCTTTTGTTAGCGGCGGTACTTGGAGGGGGTATCCAGAATGTTATCCTGGCCCTCGGTATCGCCACCATTCCCGGCTATATCAGGGTAATGTGCGGCATGGCTCTTTCCATCAAAGAAAATGACTATATCCTGGCGACACGGGCGATGGGTGCTAGTCATCCCCGTATTATGTTACGCCATATCTTGCCGAATGCCATCGCGCCGATTATCGTGGTAGTTACTTTACAGCTAGGGTTCCTCATTCTTGCCGAGGCAGGCCTCAGCTTTCTCGGTATCGGGATAAAACCACCGGGCGCTGCATGGGGCGCCATGGTCAATGAAGGATATCGCTACTTGGTAAAGCTACCGATTCTCTCTTTCGCTCCCGGGGCGGCTATTATGTTAGTTGTCTTTGCCTTTAACATAGTTGGGGATGCTCTCAGAGATGCCCTTGACCCGAGGTTAAGAGGGACGCTTTAAAGCATCATTTATCAAAATTAGAAGTTACCGGAATTGTGTTAATAATAGAAGACGCGAGGATTTAAAGGGTAATTTCATGCCAATAGAATATGAAGACGACGACAAGCATAAACCGATGGTAAGAGTCAAAGGTGGTCTGCTTGAAGGATTTCGGGAAGGCGGCGTTTTCAAATTCCACGGCGTTCCCTATGCGATGGCGCCGGTCGGGGAATGGCGCTGGCGTCCACCGCAGCCGTTAAAGCCCTGGGAAGGCATAAAAAAAGTTAACCGCTTCGGACCGATTGCCTACCAACTAAGACCGCCAGAACCATCGGATAATGAAAGAATGCAGGTACAGAGCGAAGATTGCCTGTACCTGAATATCTGGACAAGCTCGATATCTATGGCTGAAAAGCTGCCCGTCATGGTCTGGATTCACGGGGGCGGGTGGATGAATGGCTCGGGTTCCAAAGCTGAATATGATGGAACGACTTTCGCACAAAGAGGAGTAGTATTGATTAACTTCAACTATCGGCTGGGGCCGTTAGGGAACATGGCACACCCCGGGCTCGAGGCCGAGCCTGGAGATGGTTTGAGCGGCAACTACGGGATACGGGACCAGATTGCCGCGCTGCAATGGGTTCAAAACAACATCGCGAGTTTTGGTGGCGACCGGGATAACGTCACCATTTTTGGAGAATCCGCCGGCGCCATGAGCGTAGCCTTATTATGCTCGTCGCCTAAAGCCCGAGGGCTATTTAGTAAAGCGATATGTCAGAGCGGGGGCTTGCTGGCACCGCCCCGGGAAATACCTTATCAGGAGGCATTACATGATGGACTTGAATTTCAAAAGGCCCTGGGAGCAGCCAGTATTGAAGAAATGCGCCGCACCACGCCTTCGAAGCTAATGGAAGTGGCCAGAAATTTAGTTGCCAAGGATGAGCAACCGAAGAAACTCCGTTTTGCCCCAGCGCTGGACGATGCTGTCGTCAAAGACCAGGATAAAACCCTCAAGGAGAAGGCTAATCTCCCCATGATTATCGGCAGCAACAAAGATGAGGCCTATTTTTTCCGCCCGATGATGCCACCCATAACCATGGGCAATTATAAATCATTTGTCGTAAAGAGCTTCGGTGATAAAGCCACGCAGGTCATGGCTTCTTTTCCGTCGGGTTCGGAGGAAGAAGCTTTGAGGAATGCAATATATCTACGTACCTGTAATTTGTGGACAGTCCCGGTATATAGGTTAGCCCGGGCATTAAGTAAGCTGGGTGGCAGAGTATATGTCTACCGGTTTAACCGGTCACCACCGAAAAACACTTGTAGCGATATTGGGGCCACTCACGAGGACGATATTCCATACGTATTCGGCAATGTGAATGGCGAAGGTTATACGGAGGTAGACAGGAAGATATCGGAAATGATGATGAAATATTGGGTACAGTTCGCCAAAAAAGGTGATCCAAACATAGCGGGAATACCTCACTGGCCCAAATTTTCAGTCAGGCTGAACAAATACCTGGCGTTTGATGATGATACCTCCACCAGAAATATTACCAATGATGCCTGGTTTGGTATACTTTAAAACGCTCCTCATGTTAGACTAGCCTTATAGCTTTGTGCGAAATTATGTATTACTTTTTTCGAGAATAATCTGGCTCAGTGGCGGTATTTTATACATGGAGTGGTTAAATTTGATGGAAATAAAAGGGGGGAATAATGATTGAAAAAGAGAAGTTGGTGAAGGTTATTGGAACCCGTAATATATGCTATGAAAAGGCAGTGCTAGATGAATACTCCAGGGACATGAGTTTTGTCAACACGATCAAGCCCCTGTGCGTGGTAAAGCCGGCCAGTGCGGATGACGTACATCAGATCGTCAAGTTGGCCAACGAGACACAGACGCCGCTGGTGCCAGTGAGTTCGGGGCCTCCCCATTTCCGGGGTGACACCGTGCCGGGCATTGGGGGTGCGGTCATCGTAGATTTAAGCGGGATGAAGAAAATTATTAATGTTGACCGGCCGCGCCGGGTGGCAATGGTCGAGGCCGGGGTGACTTTCGGCGAGCTCATACCGATGGCGGTGAAGGAGGGCATCAGGCTCAACATGCCGCTTTTACCGCGGCAGACGAAGGCAGTTGTTGGCAGTCTGCTCGAGAGGGAGCCTGTTGTCATGCCCAAGTATCAATGGGATGTTATGGACCCGCTGGCCTGCCTGGGGGTAATCTTCGGGACCGGTGATGAGTTCAGGACAGGGCAGGCGGCCGGGCCGGGGACAATCGAGGAGCAGTGGGCGGTTGGGGGGGTGCAAAAAGCACCGTACGGGCCTGGTATAGCGTCCTGGCAACGGCTAATTCAGGGGTCGCAGGGGACGATGGGCATCGTCACCTGGGCGTCGATGAGATGTGAGATACTTCCCAGTCTGGAGGAGCCCTTCGTGGTTAGCTCCGATCTGGGTTCGCTGCTCGAGATGGCCTCCTGGCTGATAAGGCTGAGGATGGTCAACGAATGCTTTATCCTCAATAATACCAATCTGGCGGCTATTATGGCGAAGAAATGGCCCGGGGACTATCGGAACCTTAAAGATGCCTTGCCCGCCTGGACTCTTTTCTATAACGTAGCCGGCTACGAATTTTACCCGGAGGAAAGGGTCAGTTCGAATATAAAAGACATCACGGATATAACCCAGCGGCTGGGAGTAGAGGCTTTAAAAGCAGTTGGTGGGATTTCGGCTAATGAGCTATTGAAGATGATTCAGCAGCCTTCCGGGGAGCCTTACTGGAAGCTACGTCATAAAGGGGCCTGCGAGGACATCTTCTTTTTGACGATCAATAGCAAGCTAGGCGGTCAGATTGGGGTTATGAATGATTTGGTCGAGAAAGCCGGCTACCCTGCTTCAGACATGGGGATTTACCTCCAACCGGTCGTACAGGGCACTGGCTGTCACTGTGAATTCAATTTATTCTATGATCCCCATAACCAAACCGAGATTAACCGGGTTAAGACGTTATCTGCTACGGCTGTCAAAGGCTTATTAAACCGGGGAGCCTTTTTTTCCAGGCCTTATGGAGGAAGCTCCCGGATGGTATTTAACCGGGATGCGGCCAGCGTGGCCGTCTTAAATAAACTCAAGAAGATATTTGATCCCAACCATATTATGAATCCGGGGAAGTTATGTTTTTAGGGTGGTGAGGAAAGTGAGTGCAAGGGGAAATAAGGTGAATAATAAAAAAGGAGCGAAAAATGGGACTGGAACAATACCGGGGTGATGTCGGTATGTGCTGCCGGTGTTCAGCGTGCAAGTTCATACCAATGCAGAAGATTCAGGGACTTCAATATTCTTATGTGTGTCCCAGCATAGCGAGGTACAATTTTCATGCCTACTCCGGCGGCGGTAGATTGAATATCGCGGCGGCCATGTTGAAGAACCAGGTCCAATATACCGATAGGCTTCGCCATATCGTTTATAACTGTCAGATGTGCGGTGCCTGCGGGGTCTCGTGTAATTATGCTATGGACATGGAAGTGCTCCAGCCCATTAATGAGTTCAGGATCAAGTGTGTTGAGGACGGTCAAACGGACCCGGTATTGGAAAAGGTTGTTGCCGGACTCAGGAAGACAAACTCCATGGTACCCGTCAAGGGCAAGCGTGGTGACTGGGCTATCGGGCTCGATTTGAAGAATGCCACTGAAGAGAAAGTGGACGTGCTATATCATGTCGGCTGTTTAACAAGCTATGACAGGGAAATGTGGAAGCTCGCCAAAGCAGCCGTGAAGATAATGCAGAAGGCGAACGTCAATTTCGGCATTGCCGGAGACGCCGAGATTTGCTGTGGCGGTCGGGCTTACCAGATGGGTTACCAAGAAGACTTTCTTTCTCAGGCGAAGAAGAACATGGCGATGATGAAAAAAGCCGGTATCAAAACGCTGGTAACCGGTTGTGCTGACGGGTATCAGGCGTTTAAAGTGCTCTACGATAAATTCAACCTTAAGGGCGACCTTCAGGTGCTCCATATTACCGAATACATTGATAAGCTGATTAAGGAAGGCAAGCTAAAGCCGGCCAAGAAGGTGAATTTAAACGTGACTTATCATGACCCGTGCTATCTCGGCAGGCTGGGTGAGCCCTGGATACACTGGTCAGGGAAAAAGATTCCCGGGGACAGGTTTATTTTCGACCCGCCGAAGGAATACCGGCGGGGAACCAAAGGCGTCTACGAACCTCCGAGGGATGTTCTCAAGAGCCTTCCTGGCATAAAGCTCATGGAGATGACCAGGATTAAGGAATACGCCTGGTGCTGTGGAGCCGGCGGCGGTGTCAATGAATCGAACCCGGAATTCGCCAGGTGGACGGCGGTGGAGAGGATTAATGAAGCGGTAGCCTCCGGCGCCGAGGCGATAGTGACCGCCTGTCCCTGGTGTGAGAAAACCTTTAATGAAGCCTTCAGGGCAGGTGGTGGCGGCCTGAAGGTATACGATATCCTCGAACTGGTCGAGAAGGCAATCTAAGAAAGGTGGTAATGAATCATGGCTTTGAGCCAAGAAATATACCGGGAATTCGAGGACGTGGTGGGGGAGGAGAATATCTGCTCTGATTCCGCCATTACGCCCGCCTATTTTAACGGCGAGTTTGCCGCCGTCATACTTCCCAAGGACACAGCGGGAGTTCAGGCCGTGGTCAAGCTCTGTAACAAGCACAAGTTGCAGTTCAGGCCTATCTGCACAGGTTGGATGTGGATGGGAAGGTTCCCCAAGGATATTATTTTGCTGGACCTGAGAAGGATGAACCGCATTATCGAAATCAATGAAAAGAACATGTATGCGGTAGTTGAGCCTTACGTGATCTCCGGACAACTGCAAGCTGAGTTGTTTAAGAGAGGCTTGAACTTGAACGTGAAGGGAGCCGGATCCAACTGCACGGCGTTGCTTAGAGGCCATGGACATATGGATGAATATACCAGCGGTGAAGACAGGAACCATCTGGCGATAGAGTGGGTGACTCCTGCAGGTGACCTCGTCAGACTGGGTGCACTCGGTTCTACAGACGAGTGGTTCACCGGTGACGGGCCCGGCCCGTCTTTAAGGAGTCTCATTAACAGTGTGATGCCGCCTGGCGTGACGCCGGGGGTATTTGCCAAGGCGGCCATCAAGCTTTACCACTGGCCAGGGCCGGCGAGCTATCCGGTGGTCGGAAAATCACCGAAATACACGCTGAGCGAGATACCCCCTTACATGATGGCGCGCTATTACAGCTTCTCCTCGGTAGAGAAAATGTGGCAGGCGGAACTCAAGATCGGCGAGAGTGAAATAGCTTTAGTGTTGATGGGATTTAACGCGGCCATGGTGGCCTGTAATATCACCACCTGCGGCGAGGAGGAGATAGAAGTCTTTGGACGGATAAGCAAGGAAGTGCAGGGGCCAGGCTTTTTTATCATCATTGCCGGCAACTCGGCCGGTGACTTCGCCTACAAGAAGAAGGTGCTGGAGAAGATTATCAAGGGCGCTAACGGGAAGTCTCTGAAAATGGTCGAAGACCCGGAGGTTGAAGGAATCCTGCTGTGTCAATGCACCAGGATCAGCGCCTCTATCAGGGAGACCTTCCGCGCCGCAGGGGGCCTCACCGGGATTCCATTTATGGGTCAGAGAGATCTGATTATCAAGTGGGCTATCGGTGCCGGCAAGGCCAAGAAAGAGCTGGTTAAAAAAGGCCAGGTAGTAGATGACGCCGGAGCCTTTTTCGGGTGGGGAGTTGAAAACGCCCATCTCGGCAAGACAGAAATATTTTGTAGATACGACCCTACTGACCCTGACGCCGGGAAGGCGGTGCAAGAATGGTTCAATGAGCAGACTGCGAGGGCCTATAACGAACACTATTTCATTTTTCACCAGGAGAACCAGCTTGATAAATACGGACCGGGAATGTCCAATTTCCACCTCTGGTGGCATAAGCTTCAGGCAGCCATTGATCCGAATGGTTTAACAACTAATTTTTAACATCGGCCCCGTTCTGCTTTCGAACGATACTCTCGGCTCCGAATAAATCGTGCGCCATGGCGGAACTGCCACCGCCGGTAACTGAGCCAATAAATGTCGGCAACCGAGCCAGGATACCCGGTACCGGTACAAATATCATGAACTTCCTCGGTATCTTCTAAACTTTCTCAGTGTATACTCAAAAATACACAACCAGGATCAATTGGCTCACGTCAACGATTTTGCCGAACTATCAGCCATAGATCCTCTGTTTCGAATTGTCTCTTATGATCTAATAGAAAAATACTAACGAATGCATGCGATATCTTTTAGTGTTCCAATGGAGACCGTGAAACGAATAAGGTACAGTAGAATCACATTTGGATGAACTTGTTACTTATATTCTGGCCCTCATTATATGCCGGTGTTTATTTGCTAACAATAAAAACAAGTCTCGTAAAAAAAGAGGATTATTACTTTCCTGCCCGAACTCAAAAAACCGGAAAAACCAGGATAGTAAGCAATGGTACAGCTAGAGGAGTGATGGATTTCGCCCTCTTTTTTTTAGTATCTCAACAGCCCTGTTGTTCAACGCTTATACTCTGTCACCCTATCCCCGCCGAAGTTTTATCATATAGAACTCTTTCATATATATAGTATCTAAAAATTAAGCCGGATGGTTCAGCTTCATTCCGATTTTTCTGTGTACGAGGCTGAACCATCCGGTCTTTTCTATCCATCAGGATTTTGGACTATTTATCCAGCCAATCATTATAGTTATGCCAGACCATGAAGTGGTCGTGGTAGCGTTCGGTCCTTACATAGTCTGTGACGACGTATAGGTTCAGGAAATCCATAAGCGGGATGAGATATGCCCCTTCAGTGACCAGGGTCATCATTTCCATGGTAGCCGCACGCATCTCATCAAGAGTGGGTGCCAGGCGTACTTTTTCTACCAGTTCACGGTATTCATCCGGCCATTGTAGGCTGGGGTAAGGGAAAATAGGCTGCGGGCCGAAATGCACGAACCAGCCAATGGCGAATTCCGGGTCAACCGGGACCATCCATAACAACAGGCCGCCGTTCCAGCCGCCCTGGTATATCGAGCCGATGAACCTACCCGGGTCAGCTACATCCACTTCAGCCTCGATGCCAACATCTGCTAGACTTGCCTGAATTGAAGTAGCTATGTCCTGCTGGTCGCCCTGCATGACGAGAATCGTGGTCGAAAAGCCGTCGGGATAACCGGCTTCTGCCAACAGCTCTTTCGCCTTCTCCGGGTTGTATTCCCGCATTTTGAAGTTCGGGTTATAACCCTGGCTGGTTTCTGGACCACCGGCTTGTTTCACAGCTTTTAGTTTGCCGTACCCCAGTCCTATTGCCATTGAATCCCTATCAATGGCATACTCCACCGCCTCGCGGACCCTTTTATCCTTGTAGACCGAGCCTTCGGATACGTTGTCCGGGATGAGTTCGGAATACATACCGCCGACTCCAACGATTACATTGAAACCCAGTTTTTCTAAATCCGTCGACTCTTTCAACACCGGGTATTGCCAGGCATCCGCTTCTCCGGCCTGCATCTTGGCTGCAGCGACGGTCGAGTCAGCAATGAAGATAAATTCTATAGCGTCAAGATAGGGATAGGGGTCGCCGCGCCAGTAATCATCATTCCTCACTATTCTCATCGAGACATCCTGCTCCCAACTCTCGAATTTAAATGGTCCAGTGCTGACAAAATGGGAAACAGCCCAATCTCTACCGCCGTTCTTTTCGAAAGCCGTGGGTGAAAACATGGTGCAGAGGTTATAGCCATAAGAGTGCAACATAATTGACGGAGTAAATACTGCGTTGAGATTGTAGCGGAAGGTATAATCATCGATCACCTCGATAGAGTCCACGTATTGACTGTTGGCCAACCTTTTGCTGTCTATAAGGTTCTGTACATTCCATCTTACGGCCTCGGCATTGAAGGGAGTGCCGTCGTGGAACTTAACGCCCTCTTCCAAGTAAAAGGTCAGGGTCTTGTTGACCTCGTCGATCTCCCAGGACTTAGCCAGTTCGGGCTCGAAATCTCCTGAGCCAGACCAGTATACGAGCGTCTCCGCATAGGCTTTGGCAAAGCCCTCATCATTCATACTCTGTTCCGGGATCCAACTCAGGTTGCTTACCCAGGCCTGCCAGAGCACTCTCAACGTACCACCGCTCTTCGGCGTGCCGGGTGCTGGGGTCGGCTCGGTGGTCTTGGCCGGCTCGGTGGTCTTGGCCGGCTCGGTCGGTTTGGTCGTCTCAGCCGGTTTGGTCGTCTCAGCACAACCGCCAATCAACAAACTACCGATGACAATGATTGCTAGAGCTAAAATCAATAATTTCTTCATTATTTTGCTTTCCAACCTCCTTTATTAACATACCAGTCATTAGCTTTTTTCGAGGGTACCTTGCGCATTACATTTTCGCCTCCCTCCCAGTTTTTAAAGTTAGTACTCTGTCAGCCGGGCTATTTCATATTTATTGGTTTTGTACCACTATCAGATTATCAGCAATAAATTACGTTTTGTCAATAACGGATATTATAGGGATTTCAGATTGACAATCAAAATACATTGAAGTAACATGTAGTAACTTTGAACTTGCCTGTGACCATTTGAGTAATCGCCCGGTAAACGAGCCTAATATTCCATGGTAGGATTATGGCGACCATCAGTGGAACCGATACGGGGGGAGGAACAACGGTTAAAGAGTGTCTATGGGCAGACGCAGCACGAGTTTTCGAGGTAGAAAATGACGACATATATCATCCGGCGATTGATATGGGCACTGGTTATCATTATTATGCTGACACTGGTCATTTTTTTCGCCATGCGGCTCCTACCCGGCGACCCACTGATGATCTATATTGCCCAGAGCCAGATATCGAATATAGGACCCGAAGCGCTTGCGCAACTGCGGGCTGAGCACGGACTGGATAAGCCGATCCTGGTGCAATATTATAACTGGGTAAGCAAAGTTTTGCGGGGTGATCTGGGAAGGTCGATATTTTACAATGAAAATGTTGGCAAGCTGATAGTCAAGCGTTTTCCCATAACAGCCCATATTGGAGTGCTGTCATTTATTGTCGCCACCATCTTGGGGACGTTATCTGGTCTCCTGGCGGGATTAAGACGGGGTAAGTTAGCCGATCAAATTGTGACGCCATTGGCTTACGTGGGGATAACCGTGCCCGTTTTCTGGCTGGGTATTTTGCTTATTTATGCCTTCGGTCTCAAGCTTGGCTGGCTGCCCATCGGCGGGTATGAATCCCCATTCGAGGATTTCTGGCTGAATACCCGGCAATTAATTATGCCTGTAGCTTGTGGGAGCGTACTTGGCCTGGCCTCGATGTCGCGGCAAATGAGGTCAAGCGTGCTTGAAGTCGCCCGGCAGGACTATATCCGCACGGCCTGGTCAAAGGGGCTGCGGGAGCGCACCATCGTAATCAAGCACATGCTAAAAAACAGCCTGATTCCGGTAATTACCCTGATGGGTTTTGCCGTCGGCATGATCTTCGGTGGCTCCGTGTTCATCGAGACCGTTTTTAATATTCCGGGTATGGGCAGGATGATGGTAAATTCTATTTTCAACCAGGACTATGTCGTCGTTCAGGCTACCACACTCATATTTGGCACCATTGTTCTGGTGGTGAATCTAATAGTCGATATATCTTATGGCTGGCTCGATCCCAGGATACGGTACGGCTAGGTGATATCCGAAATGGTCAGGGTAAAAAGTGATACCGATACAGTTTTTTCAGAAGCCCCGCCGCGGGTAAATGAGTGGAGACGCTTTCGCAGGGTATTTTTTGCCCGGAGACTGATTATTTTCGGGCTCTTGATACTGTTTCTCCTCGTTGTAACTGCTATATTTGCACCACTGCTGGCGCCTTATAACCCTTATAAACAGGATATGAGAAGCACTCTGCAACAACCAAATCCGGAGCATTTACTGGGTACCGATTCGCTGGGAAGGGATACTCTCAGCCGTCTTATCTACGGTTCGAGGACAACGATTATGGTAGGCTTCGCCACGACCGGGTTTGCCGCCGTGGTTGGCGTAATGCTAGGGCTAATTGCAGGGTACTTCAGCAATAAAATCATCAATATGATAATTATGAGAATTATGGATCTACTAATATCCTTTCCGATGATAATTTTTGCCCTTTTTATGGCCGCCCTGCTTGGAGGCGGTATCCAGAACGTCATTATCGCCCTCGCCATCGGCACGCTACCTGGTTACGCCAGAGTAATGCACGGTCTGACCCTCAGTACCAAAGAGAATGATTATATTTTAGCCGAACACGCAATTGGATCCAGCAACCAGCGCATCATGCTTTCGCATATCCTGCCAAACGCTTTACCACCGATGATTGTGCTCATTACATTGCAACTGGGGACCATCATCCTGGCCGAGGCCGGGCTCAGTTTCCTTGGCATCGGTATCAAACCGCCGGGGGCGGCCTGGGGCGCCATGGTTAATGATGGTTACCGGTATCTGATTTCTAATCCGGTGCTCTCATTTGCGCCTGGGATCGCGATTATGGTGGTAGTCTTCGCTTTTAACATGGTAGGAGACGGACTCCGTGATGCACTCGACCCAAGGCTGAGAGGTATGCTTTGATATTAAGGATTAGCAGAATACATAGAAACCCAGCGCCCCTTTTAATGTCAACACACAAATACTGGTTATTTGTTCGAGGGTAACAAAGAAGTAGATTGTGATATTTGGAGAATTCAAACCAAAATTACTTGAAATTTTGTCCGAGAAACAATAAAATCAGGGTGTCGGTTTGACTCGTGACTTGACACCCTGATTCTATGGAAATCTCCTGAGATGGGTGGGGCTTCTGAATCAAGTAGGCCGTGCAGGTCTCGAACCTGCGACACCCTGATTAAAAGATACAGGCGTATTGTACCTCCGAGTGAAGAATCGTAGTTATTAACTCCTTTGCGTATTCAAATTAGCTTCGTTTTGTACCAGATGGTATCTTTACTCATCTTTTCGTACTTAAAAGTTCGTTAGCAAAAATGTTTGCAAATATATGTAGTGTTTATTAAAGTTAAATATCAAATTCAGCTGTAATATCAACATCTTCCTTGCTGACAAATTCAAAAGATTCTTTCCAACGAAGATATAGATAATTAACTATTTTTTGAGTTATCGAGAAAAATTGTTCGGGGAAGCATTGTTCATTATATAATTGCATGCATGAAATCTCGTATGGCCCATCGTAGGAAATTTCTAAAAGTTTGGTATCAGGAACTATCTCTCCGCTTTCCATTTTTGTTGCAATGTGAGAGAAATCTAAGTTAAAAATATCGTCAGTGAATAACCCCCCAGCTTGCTGGGGGGTTATTCACTGCTTACTACAGTACTTCGGCAACAGTCCCAGCTGACTACATACAAACAGGGCAATCTCCAATAAGTGTCCGTTATCTCAAGTGGCTAAATTGCCCCACTTTCGCTGACTACATACATATCACTTAATCACATACATATAGGAGTGATTGCTTCCTTAATTCCGAATCGAGCTGATCAAGAAAGTTTTCAGTTATTAATTAATAGGCACAATATTACTTGCCCTATCATCGAGCATCCTCGATTTTCCTAATGGAGGCGGCCTCGCTAGGGAGTAACAGATCAAGTTTCGAAGCCGCAATCCTGTTAAATTTTAATTCACTTATTTTCCATTCACCATTCACTTTGATATATTTACAATCATTTCTACCCTCCACCCATTGGACAGGCTGCCCAAAAAAGAATATATATACAATCCAATGTCCCTCAGCTCCATTTCCATTAACATGAACAATCTGTTGACCATTTAAATGGCCGTCTCGATTTCTAATGTTGGGGCCTTTGCTAACATAAAATTCTGCGATCTCTTTTTTCCCTCTGCGAATCCCTGAATCTCGAACTTCCGCGGTCCCATTTTCCGTAAACAAATCTGCAATCTTATCTACTTCAATATTATCCCAATAAGACATGTATGTCCTTTGCAGTTTTTCTATTTCTTCGAGATCCTCCAAAGCTCTAACTCTATTCTCCCATTTTTCTAATTCAATGACTCGATCTTCTAATTTTTCCAAAGTTTTAATTTTGTTCTCTAATTCCTCTAATGTCATTAATCAACCTCCTGTTTAATTGTCATTAATATTGTGCCCCTCGCTAAAAGCGGTATCAGTCGTTATGAGAACATTAGGACTTTCTGCCCTTCACCAAATAACTTTATCAGCCAAACCTAGAGAATCACCACTTATCTAGACCCCAGGCATTTAATGATATCGCACCGGCGCTAGGTTTTCAAGGGAGTTGTGCGGCCGCCATTCACTATACACCTGACTCCATGACCACATTTTCTTACTTGCATCTTAGATGGACAGGAACCAGTCTACATTCGAATATTCGTTTCTAAAGCTACCGTTGAATGACTCGATAAAAGTACTATCCACCGGCTTGCCAGCCGGCTGAAGTCAAGTCTTACAGTATTATGATACGCCCATTTTATCCGACTCCTTTGAATCGAATTCAAGTTCATCAACAACATCCGCCCGTTCATTTTACTACCACCGTAACATTATACCAAACTGCCTTTGATCGAATCATAGCATTAAGAATAATAGGTAACTTCTGCATACAGGCTAGCGGGTCCGAGACATACCAGTGATACTTGGGCATGATGACCGGCTCTCTATCGACCATTCTGCCGATAACGGTCTTTGTCTTCCGCGGCAGTAACGGCATATTAAACCTGATGTCTTCTTTTCCCTCCGCCGGAATTAGTTCCTCAAACAGCACTCCCGGTTGAACCATGCAAACCCTGTGTTCGGCTTCAACCCTCATAATCAACGAAAGGCATCTTGGCCAGGGTAAGAGCGTCTATTCGGTCACTCTTGGAAGAGCGTCGCAGGTACTTACGGAGAATGTGCGTCGTCAGCGGGGACTGTTGCCGAACTCGACCAAACTTGAGACACGTGATATGATTCAAGTGGGCTGTCTGCCCCCAAAGGAGGAAGCAGCCTATGATGGTAAAGCACCGCTTTGCCCCTAAGCTCTACT
>DAOULX010000007.1:0-37207 GCA_034414775.1 Dehalococcoidales bacterium | reverse complement strand
TATAAAGTTCTCCGCTGAATACCCCTCAGCTTTGCTGGGGGGATGACAGCGGCCTTTTAGATGACATGGTGGTGGGGCTACTCCCTTACCCCTGATGCCCCCCAGCTTGCTGGGGGGTTATTCACTCTATAAGGAGAGTCTAAATGGATAGTCTTGAAGAATACGCTGCAGCGGGAAAACCAGTTAAGTGGCCTTATCCCATACGTTATGATATTGAGAGTGAAGTCACTGTCGATGTCCTAGTCATCGGAGCAGGAGTAGCTGGATGTCGGGCTGCCATAGAAGCCCGTAAAAGGGGACTAAAGGTTGCCCTGGTTGAAAAAGGGGATACAATTAGGAGTGGCGCTGGAGGGGCCGGGGTTGACCACTGGGTACTTACGGCTAACCCATGTTCTACAATCACCCCTGATGAGATGGTAGATAGCGAATGGGGCGATAGCGGCGGCTACACTAACGCTATTTCACGTTATATTTCATCAAGAGAGGGTTACGATACCCTTCTTGAAACAGAGTTAATGGGTGGTAAGATTCGAGACACTGATGACGAGTATGTAGGTTCTATATTAAGGGATGATAAGACCAAGTTTATGTTTGCCTATGATTGTGTTAATAAACTTCACTTCGCTGTCTGGGGTGCGACTTTCAAACCAGCATTAAAGAAAGAGTTAGATCGAGTCGGTGTAGACATTTATGATAGAACCCAGGCCACTGCACTACTAACCGAGGGTGGTAAGAGGGGAGCCAGAGTAATCGGTGCCACAGGCATAAACATCTGGACTGGTGAGTTCACCGTCTTCAAGGCAAAAGCCACTGTGATGGCAATATCAAGACCGCAACGAATATGGCAATTCTCTTCAGAGTTGACTGGCTTGGCCACCTTGAGACCTCATACCTGCATTGGAAATGGTCACGCTATGATCTGGCGGGCTGGGGGTGCGCTGACCCAGATGGAAAAGTCATTACCGGGCATGGGTAGCTATTCTATCTTCCCGCAGTATGGTTTCGGTAATCAGGCTAATACTTGGTTTGCTTGCAACATGGTTGATGCCGATGGCAAAGAGATCCCATATGTTGATAGGGACGGTAGAATCCTTGAGACTTATGAGGATCGCTATCGACCAGCTCCAGGGCAGAAGTTTATTGGGGAGGCGCGCACCAGGTCTTACGAGTACCAAACGCCACGACTTATCCCAGACTTGGCTGAACGTATTCAGAAGGGTGCGTATAAACTGCCGCTCTATGCCGATTTACCCGGCCTGCCCGATGTGGAGCGAAGGCGTATCTGGGGTTTTATGGTAGGAAACGAGGGAAAGACAAAAATATCCATTATTAAGACCTATGAAGACGCTGGATTTGACTCAAGTGAACATTTGCTCCAAAGTTACGTGGGAATAGGGGCGCGAGAAGCAGGAAGAGGAAGTTTAAGGGGAAGTCAGCCTCCCATGCTTTCACAAAATACTAATTCGGGAGCGCGGACCTTCGGTGAAGGAGGCGATGCTGGTGGAATAGTGATAGATTGGGATTTGAAGACTACCCTTGATGGCCTCTACGCCGCTGGAGACGCGTTGTTTGCCGGCAATTATCATCACCATGCCGCCGTTACCGGGAGGTACGCTGGCAGAAAAGCTGCAGACTATGCACAGAAGGCAGTCGAGCCAGTAGTAGCCCGTGAACAGATTGACGCGGAGAAAGCCCGTGTCTATGCCCCGATAAAGAGAAATAGCGGCATGGACTGGAAGGAGATGAACGCCGGCACAGCCCAGATTATGCAAAATTACTGCGGTGACTACCGAACTGAGACTCTATTGAACATTGGCTTGCTGTGGCTCAAGGATGTAGAAGAAAACGAAATACCAAAATTGTACGCTCCCAATCCACACGTGTTGGGTCGCACTATAGATGTCATGGATATCCTGACTAACTGCCAGATTATTATACACGCCTCTTTGGCCCGAAAAGCAAGCAGTCAGTATCTGGGCTTCAACAGAATAGACCATCCTGAACTGGATCCGCCCGAATGGCACAAGTGGATTACGCTTTGGCTGGAGAATGGAGATGTCAAAATCGGCGATCTTCCAATTGACCATGCCTTCCCTTTATCCGAAAATTATGAGGCCCATAACAAAGATTATCAAGGTTGGTATGACAGAGAAGGGAAGTATCTAACTGGTCAAGCTAAGAAATAGTTTGGAAAAGGTAATAGAAAGGAGAATTATTTATGGCTCAAGAAACAGTATACGTTATGCCTAACTTGACTACCCCGCACAGGCCAGTAATATTCAATCCGGAAATTTGTAATGGATGTAACACCTGTCTAGAGGTTTGCCAGATGGACGTCCTTTACCCCAATCCCGAGAAAGGTAAGCCGCCCCTGATACTGTTTCCGGACGAGTGTTGGTATGGTGGTTGCTGTGTTGCTCATTGCCCTCAGCCAGGGGCCATCAAGTTGAATAATCCACTAATGCGACGAGTACGCTGGAAGAATAAAAAAACCGGAGAACATTTCCGAGTCTAAAACACCCACTCCTAGCAGGAAAGGACATGAATTCTGGCTATCAAGTTTGACATGTTCTTACTACAGACAGGTAGCTTTGTTTGAGTTTCCGTCGAAAATGCAGATTACTGTGTGTAGTCAGCGGGGGCTGTTGCCGAAGTACCGTTTGATAAGAAGGGACTGATTCCGCAGATACAAGGGATGTTTATTTCTCGCTATTGAGTTATGCTATTTCCTATCTTGAGACATTTTCTATAGCTGCGTTGAAATTCTTTTATGATAAAGAGTATCTGCTTTTTTTATTTTCTCACGCGTAAGGCCGGGATACTTTAATTTATTTCGAGGGTCGTTTACATTGTTTCTCTTGGACCATTTTTCAGCGTCAATCAAATCCTCAATACGTTTTTTCATATCGATAGGATTATCAAGATTCCGCAAGGTATCGGGGATTTTATTTGTTGGTAAGAACCTATCATCGCCTTGCGCTATTAGTCCGCCTTGAGCTAGCCTAACCAAACCACTTTCCAACTCCTCATCTGTAATGGGGACTTTCTCCAGCATATCTGCAGCTTCTAGTATTTGATCCAGTGAACCATTACCACGCAGATTCGCGTAAATAATCGGCTGTTAAAGCCAAGCGTCCGACCAGAGATACTTCATACGGTGCTCACATGATCAATCTCGAGCATATAAGGAATATCCAATATTGGCAACAATGTTACCATTTTACGAAGCTGAAATGAAAGATAAAACGAGAGTGGAGCATCGAGGCTACCGCGAGGTAACAATATTACCGAATTGCAGGATTTTCCAGTGGTGGGCGGTAGAGGATTTGAACCACTGACCTCCGCGATGTCAACGCGGCGCTCTAACCAACTGAGCTAACCGCCCCTGTCTGAGACTATTTTACTAGATACCATTTGGGGAGTCAAACCAGATGCAATAGCCGCCATGCTGTGTTAGGATATTCTCAGGAGAAGAGGTCCGTTATCCCTTAATGAAAGCTGTAAAAATCCTGGGCACGCTCCTTCTGGCGGGGCTGCTCTTTCTTTCGCTGCTTATCCTGAGTGTGGCGTTCACTTTCCAGAGCACTGCACTTAATCCTGATATGGTCGCCGGTCAGGCCGAAAAAATCGACATTCCTGCTCTGGTCAGGGACGTCACCGAAGAATATACCGGTGACCAGTCTTCCCCTGAAGAAGAACTAATCATCGAAACCGTTCACCAGCTTGTCGAAGAACAGGAACCATGGCTCAAACAGGAGTTGAACAGCGCTATCCATGCTGGATACGATTTTCTCCTGGGGAAGACCGACCGCCTGTTCATTTCCGTTTCCCTGCTCGGGTTGAAGCAGGATGTGAAGGAGAGTCTCTGGGAGAAAATCGCCGATGATCCTGAAACATGGCTCCCCGTCTTCCAGGCCTATCTAATCCCCTATATCGATCAAAACCTGGAAGCATTGATTCAAGATATCAAATCCTACCTGCCGCCGGACCTCGCCGAACTGCCAATCGAAGACTTACAGCCGCTATTATCGGATCTTTTACAAGAGCTCGAAGGACAGATTAACTCACAGGACTTGCCGCCGGAGACCTGCGACCTCCTCCTCGCTGTCGCTCAGCCCTATTTCGATGATATTTACAATGATATAGTTACCGACATACCGGATGAAATATCCATCGATTCCGAAGACTTACCGGCCGATACGATGTCTTCCCTGCTTCTGGCACAAAGGTATATCGGCTACTTTCGTATCGGTTTCTATTCATTGATTGGCTTTGTTGTTCTCCTAGCTCTGGGCATTCTGTTGATAAATCGCGACGTCCTGACAACATGCATAGCCCTGGGAATCGCCCTGACCGCCGCCGGTGCCCTGGAGCTGGCCGGTGTCCTTTTTGCCGGAAGCTACCTGCCGACAGAGGCTTATGCAGAAATACCGACGTACCTGGCCCCGACGATCGATGGCTTCTACCTGCAAGTGTTATCCACGGCGCGATTATTCAGCATCATAGTACTGGCCATCGGCATCGTTTTACTTGCAATAGGTCTTATATACCAGCCCAGAGCCATTTTGGATTAATCCCTGGCAGCGCCGTCAAAGGACATCCCGACCTTCCTTTTTCAACCACCACCCCACACCCCCTAACACCAATGCACTTACCGCCGCAGCTATGGCAAGGTAAAGGGATACGTCATACCAGAATCCCTGCGGAAAGAGCATAATGAGATAGTCTCGGGATGGATCGAGCATCCAGAAGTCGTTGGCGAAGCTCAGCAGGTGGAACTGCAGGAAAAAGCCCTCGAAATTGAACAGTACCAGCAGTCCCAGTACCAGCATCAGGACCAGCGTCAGCGCCCCGCCACCGGCCAGTCCCCAGCCCAAACGCCATCTGTCCCGCCACCAGAAAAGGCTGACGCCAACGAAAGCCAGGGCGTAGGCCAGCGTTCCGGCCAACACCCGGTAACCCAGTTGAAAGAGATCCTTGACATCACGCAAATGGGCTACTTCGCGTTCGTTGAACAACTCAAAAGACTGCCCATCCTTCACCACCGACAGCTTGATGGACTCATCACCGGAATTGAAATAATCTCTCAGACCGTTGGCCGCTTTTTCCAGTTCTTCAGGCGCCAGGCCGGTGGTCTGGCTTATATTGTATTTCTCGAAGCCGTTCTGATAGAGCCAGGGGCAATTCACCTCGGCGCTGATGCCGGCCATCAGCAGTAAAAGGGGCAGGCATATGATAAACAGCCCCACCGCGACGTTTTTCAGTATACTCATCTGTAAAATTGTACACTAATGCCTGAGTAAAAGCACGGTAAACGAGTAACTAGGTTGACACATGGTTTGACAGCCGTCGCTGTCCGCGCGTCATAGAGATAAAGATAAAGCCCAGGACGGCGGACCCGGTGACAATCAGGAAGGCCGGCTGATAGCTCAGCGTGGCGTCGTAAATAGCGCTCTAATATTATTGCCACTACCGCCTTCAGGCAATCTGGACGCAGCCAGAAACAACCCCAGGACAGTCGATTTCCAAAATGTTACACCAGACAAGCCCTGTGTTATAATTAATTCAACCTGCGTCCGGAGGTGCAATGTTCACCCATCTGCATGTCCACACCGAATATAGCCTGCTTGACGGGATGTGCCGTATCCCCAGGCTGATTCGCCAGGCCAGGGAACTGGGCATGGAAAGCCTGGCTATTACCGATCATGGCGCCATGTACGGGGCGATAGAGTTCTACCAGACCGCCCGAGATGCCGGCATTAAACCCATCATCGGCTGTGAAGTCTATATCGCCCCGGGCGATAGAAAAAGCCGCAGTGCCGAGGACAAGAACAACTACCACCTCATTCTCCTCGCCAAGGACCAGACCGGCTACCAGAACCTCATCCAGCTTACCACCAAGGCCCATCTGGAGGGCTTTTATTACAGACCCAGAGTGGATAAGGAGCTGCTGGAACAGCACCGCCAGGGACTAGTGGCCCTCAGCGCCTGCCTTTCCGGCGAGATAGCGACTCTGATACTCTACAGGCAATTCGAAGAGGCGAAGAAGGCTGCCCTCTGGTACCGGCAGATTTACGGAGATTTCTACCTGGAGATAATGCGGAATCCCATTCCTGACCTGGAGAATGTCAATGCCCACCTTATTCAGATGGCGAAGGAGCTAAGCATCCCTTTGGTGGCCACCAATGATACACATTATGTAAACAAAGAAGACGCCTCCGCCCACGACCTGCTGCTGTGCATCGGAACGAACTCCTCCATCCATGACGAGAAGCGAATGAAAATGGCCGGAGACTTCTTCTACCTTAAAAGCCCCGAAGAGATGTCCGGGCTTTTCCAGGACATACCCGAGGCGCTGGAAAATACCGGACGCATCGCCGATATGTGCAACCTGGACCTTGAGTTCGGTCGCTTGCACCTTCCGGAGATCGAGCTGCCGGAAGGCCAGACACCGGACCAATTCCTGGCCGGACTCTGCCGCCGGAACCTGCGAACATATTACCCCGAGCCGACACCGGAGATCGAGCGGCGCCTGGACTATGAGCTCGAGGTTATCAAGAAGACCGAGTTCGCCAACTACTTCCTGGTCGTCTGGGATATCATCACTTTCGTGAAGGAGCGGAATATTCTTTTCGGCGTCCGGGGCAGCGCCGCGGCCAGCATTGTTCTCTACTGCCTGGGCATCACCGCCGTCGATCCGCTCGAGCACGGCCTCGTCTTCGAGCGTTTCCTCAACATCGAACGCAAAGAGATGCCGGATATCGACATGGATTTCCAGGACGACCGGCGCGACGAGGTTATCAATTATGTCTCCCAAAAATACGGCCAGGACCATGTCGCCCAGATCATCACCTTCGGGACATTGGGCGCCCGGGCGGCCATTCGGGACGTGGGCAGGGCTCTGGGAATGCCCTACGGTGACGTCGACCGTGTCGCCCGGCTGGTGCCGGGTATGCCCAATATGACCCTAGACAGGGCAATGGCGGAGAACTACGAGTTAAAGAACATCTACCAGAGCGATGAGATTGTCCGCAGCCTCGTAGACCAGGCGCGCCGCGTCGAGGGCATCGCTCGCCACGCCAGTACCCACGCTGCCGGTGTGGTTATCTCCAGGGAATCACTCACCAATTACGTGCCCCTTCAGAGGGCCTCAAGGGGGGACAATCAGGAAGGCAGCGTGATGACCCAGTTTTCCATGGATGACATTGCCAGCATCGGTCTTTTGAAAATGGATTTCCTCGGTCTGGCTAACCTGACCATACTGGGTAAGGCCCGGGACATCATCAAAGAACGCCACAGCCGGGAAATCGATATCTACGATCTGCCTATGGATGATAAGAAGACCTTCGACCTGCTTTCGGCAGGTGAGACTGCCGGGGTCTTTCAACTGGAAGGTGCCGGTATGCGCCGCTACATCAAGGACCTCAAACCGACCACTTTCAGCGATATCTCCGCCATGGTGGCCCTTTACCGTCCCGGCCCCATGGAGCATATCCCCCGCTTCATCGATTCCAAGCATGGCAAGATGCCCATAACCTATCCCCACCCCGCCCTGGAAAACATCCTCAAAGAGACTTACGGGGTCATTGTCTACCAGGACCAGGTTCTTTTCATCGTGCGCGAGTTTGCCGGCTACAGCCTGGGGCAGGCGGATATCTTCCGCAAAGCTATGGGGAAAAAAATCGCCGAAGTAATGAAGAAAGAGAAACGCAACTTCATCAGCGGCGCGAAGAAGATGCAGTATTCCAACGAGATTGCCGAGCAGGTCTTCGCCCTCATCGAGCCGTTCGCCGGCTATGCTTTCAATAAGGCACACAGCGTCAGCTACGCCCTCATCGCCTACCAGACGGCCTATCTCAAGGCCAACTACCCGGCCGAGTATATGACGGCTTTCCTCACCATTCACGCCGGCCAAACGGAAAAGGTGGGCAGTGCCGTGGCCGAGGCCCGCCGACTCAATATCACCGTATTACCCCCGGATATTAACCGCAGCCAAATCGAGTTCTCGATCGATCCGGACGGACCGGGCGGGCCGGCTATCCGCTTCGGGCTGGGGGCTATCAAGAATGTCGGTGCCGGCGCCATCGAGCCAATGATCGAAGTACGCAACGCCGACGGCGAGTTCAAATCCATCGAAGATCTCTGCCGCCGCAACAATCTCCACTCGGTCAATCGCAGAGTTATGGAGAGTCTTATCAAAGCCGGCACCTTCGACAGTCTAGAGGCCCGTGGCACGCTACTCAATAGTATCAACCGCATCCTATCCCTGGCCCAGCGCGAGCAACGCCTTCGCGATACCGGGCAGTCTACTATGTTCGACCTCTTCGGGGAGACGGCGGCCGTCCCCCTGCCCGACCTAGAACTGGAGACGGTGGATGTCCCCGACCGGGAGAAGGCCTACTGGGAGAAGGAGCTGATGGGGGTGAGTTTCTCGGAGAAGCCCTTTAGCCCCGAATTCAGCAGCGAGATAGGCAACGCCGTTTTTTGCGGTCAGATAGAAGCCGAGCTGGACAAACAGGTTATCGTCACGGCCGGCCGTCTTATCTCGGTCCGCTATTCTTTCACCAAGAAAAACGAAGAGTTCGCCATCGGAATCCTGGAGGACTTCAGCGGGCAGGTTGAAGTGATCGCCTGGCCGAGGGTCTACGGCGAGATCCAGGAGCTCTGGCAGGAAGGCAACGAGATAATCGTCAAGGGGAAGGTAAGGGCGCGGGACGATGAGGTCAGTATAATCTGCGATAACGCCAGTTTCTACCAGGCGCCGGATACCGAACCCGAAACCACCCCCCACCCCGAGCCACGCATCATTCCTCCGCCACGCCCAAAGGAAGAAAAGCGCCGCCTGATTGTCAACCTGCGCCAGACCGATGATAAAGAGGGAGATATCGACCGCCTCAACCGTGTCATGGAGGCCTTGAAAACGTTCCCCGGCCGGGATATTGTCCAGATCAACGTACTCAACGGTGGCGCGGCTATCCCGCTTAATTTCCCCGGGGTGCAGACCGGTTTTTGCCCGGAGCTGGAGCGCCAGCTTGTAGAGCTGGTGGGAAACGAGGGCTTCCAAGTGGCAAAATTATAGCCAGGTGGTACAATAATTCATAGAGGTCTCTATCACGGAGGTGCCCCATGAGAAGCTCAATTCGGCTGTTTCGGATAGCCGGAATCGATATCGGGATACACTACACCTGGATATTCATTTTCGCCCTTATTACCTGGACGCTGGCGGCCGGGATCTTCCCCTCGCAGTATCCGGGCCAATCGGCCAGCCTCTACTGGGGGATGGGGATCATTACCGCCCTGCTGCTTTTTGCCTCGGTGCTGCTGCATGAGCTGGCCCACTCCCTGGTGGCTAAGGCCCGCGGTATGAGCGTCAGCAGCATCACTCTGTTCATCCTCGGTGGGGTCAGCAACCTGGAAGAGGAACCGGAAAAGCCCGGCATCGAGTTCGCCATGGCTATCGTCGGGCCGGCTACCAGTCTGGTTATAGGCGTCATCTGCTGGGCGATCGCCGTAGCGCTCACCGGCACGTTATTGTCACCACTCCAGCTAATATCGGGCGGTACCTTCGAAACACCGGTTGGGGCCATCATCGGATACCTGGCCTGGATCAATGTACTGCTGGCTGTGTTTAACCTGGTACCCGGTTTTCCTCTCGACGGTGGTCGGGTGTTACGCTCCATCATCTGGGGCAGCACCGGTAGCCTGACGAAGGCGACCAACATCGCCAGCCGGATCGGCCAGTTCTTCGGCTGGGTACTTATCGCCTTCGGTGTTTTCCAGCTCCTCTATTTTGGAAATTTCATCGGAGGCCTGTGGCTGGTCTTCATCGGCTGGTTCCTCAATAGCTCGGCTGATGCCAGCCGGAAAGAAATTACTCTGCGGGAACGCTTCAGCCATATCAAGGTTAGAGACGTTACCCGCATCGAGCCGCTTACAATTACCCCGGACATCACCGTGGCCGAGCTGGTCAACCAGATCTTCAGCCAGCAGCACGGTCGGGCCATCCCCGTCTGCACCGACGGCCACCTGCGCGGCATCGTCACCGTGACCGACGTCAAGAAAGTTCCGCAGGAGAGGTGGGGAATTACCAGGGTCGGCGATATCATGACCACCAGCCCGCTTTACATGGTGAAACCGGACGATAATCTGAACACGGTCATGAAGCTGATATCACAGCACGATGTCAACCAGGTCCTCGTCAATCGGGACGGGCAATGCGCCGGCCTGTTAGGCCGTGCGGATATTATTCACCACATCCAGTTCGCCCAGGAACTCGGACTAACGGGACGCTGAGATGGAAAAACACGGCGTTGAAAAACAAGATTCCGAACTCGGTTTCAGGGTCATGTCTGCATGGTTCCGGATACGCGACATTATCCGACCGCGAAAAAATATACTCATCGACGCCGGCATCAGGCCGGGGAGTAGCGTGTTGGACTTCGGCTGCGGCCCCGGAGGTTATATCCTCCCTCTGGCCCAAATGCTGGGCGCCACGGGTAGAATCTACGCTCTCGACATTAATCCGGCCGCCGTTAAAGCGGTGAAAAAGCTCGCCGACCGCCATAAGCTTGCAAACGTGGAAACTATCTTATCAGGCAAAGCTACCGGCTTGCCGGACGGTTGTATCGACTTCGTGCTTCTATATGATGTCTTTCATCATTTGAATAATTCCCATGAAGTGCTGGGGGAGATACATCGGGTTCTCAAAAAAGAAGGTATCCTCTCCATGAACGACCACCATCTCAGCGAAGACGAGATTACCACGAGTATCACCGCTTCCGGCCGTTTCAGGCTGTTGAGAAAAGGCGAAAAGGTCTATAATTTCTCAAAGGTATGACAGAGAGATCCGAGATGCCAGCTGATGACGCGCGGGAGGGACACCGGAAGAGGCTGAGGGATAAATTCCTCGCTTCCGGATTGAGTGGTTTCCATGATTATGAAATCGTGGAGCTCCTTTTAAGCCTGGGTACACCGCGCCGGGACTGTAAGGCACCTGCCAAGGAGACCATCAAGCGATTCGGATCGCTGCGTGGGGTCCTGGAGGCCCCTATTAAAGAGCTGGAAAAGATAAACGGCATCGGCCCCGTCAACGCCTTCGGTATAAAGCTGGTGCAGGAGACAGCCCGGGAGTTCCTCAAATTAAAAATCATCGACAAACCGTTTTACAGCTCCTCCCGTGAAATCTTCGATTACCTTTATCATGCCATGCGCGGTCTCAAGAAGGAGGTGTTTAAAGTAATCTACCTGACCGGGCAGAACCAGATCATCGAAACGGAGGACCTCTCCGAGGGCACTGTGAACAGCAGTTCCGTGGCCCCGCGCGAGATAATCGAAGGGGCCATAAAACACAACGCTCCGTCATTAGTCTTCGTCCACAATCACCCCTCCGGGAATCCGCAGCCATCGGCGAGTGATATGAGCCTGACCCGCGAATTGGTCTACGCCGGCAAGGTGATGCAGATAAAGGTCCTGGACCACATCATCATCGGGGAAAACCGTTACTACAGCTTCGCCGGTGAAGGCCTCATCGAGGAATACGAAACGGACTACCTTAATCTGAGACTAAAGGGCGCCTCGGAGGCGAAGCGTCGGCTGTACCGCGCCAGAACTTCATCTCAATGAATCCTACGTTTTTTCGTATTTAGTATCCCCTCACGAAATGCTAAAGCCCCTTCTGACAAATTTTAACCTCACAAAAACTTGACAACTGGGTATATAATATATATTACCTGGATTACATAGGTTTTCGAGGAAAACGAATCCAGGCTTCAACCTCTTGGATTAATGCGGCGGCACCGGTCTTATAAGGAGACCACGCTGATGAGTACGGGTAAGGTTACCCCACCACTGTCGGCATTACAGGAGAGGTTCGTCAAGTCAGGCCTGAAAGACATGAGCGACCAGGAGATCCTGGAGTTGCTTCTAAATATCCACACGCCCGGAAAAGATTACCACAAACTCGCCAGCAGGATAGTTGCGCGGTTCAACAATTTGAAAAAGGTGCTGGAAACTCCCGCCGAACAGGTACAGCAAATATCCGGGATCAGCAATCATGACGTTTCTTTTCTTTCCACTATGGGGGGCGTTTTCCGAAAGCTTACGGTGGAGTGGATCATGGAAAGGCCCATCTATGAGCCTGGTCGGGAGATCTACGAATATTATCATGAGATAACTGAAGCCCGAAGCCAGCACTTCAAGATGCTCTGCCTGGACAGAGCGAAAAGAGTCACCAAGGAACTAGACCTTCTAACCGGAAAACCGGATTCGGGTATTGCGCAATCCTCCCGAGCAGTAATTGAACATGCTATCAAAAGCGGCGCCAGGTACTTCGTCGTTGCCCACAATCACCTTTCCGGAGATCCCAAACCGACTAAAATCGACCGGGAAATCACCAGGGATCTCGTCTTTACCGGGTTAATTATCCAGACCAAGCTGCTGGACCATGTTATTATAGGTAAGGACAGTTTTTACAGTTTCTCCGCCGACGGTCTGATCGATGAATACGAGATGGAATACCAGGACATGAAGCTAAGGGGCACCTCCGAGGCGAAGCGAAGACTTAAACAAGCCCGTAGGAACGCCAGCATAGACTAGATGGTCGGTAGTGATAAAACCGGGACTGCCGTTTCCAGATCCAGCAGGAACCTCTTCATATCCAACCCACCGCTGAATCCACCCAGGCTGCCATCGCTGGACAGCACGCGGTGGCAGGGCACGATGATCGGCAAAGGATTCCGGCCCAGGGCCTGCCCCACCGCCCGAACAGCCCGAGGCTTATGTATCTGCCCGGCCAGCCAGGCGTAGCTGCGTGTCCGGCCATGGGGAATAAGACGAGCCTCTTGCCAGACTTCCCGTTGAAAATCGGTCGCAAAAGAGAGATCAAGAACATCCGGAAAGTCCACTACCTGCCCGGCGAAATAGGTCTCGCAGCGATATATGAAATCAACGAAAAGTTCCGGAGCCAGCACCGCTCCCGGGAAATCCGCGAGGACTATACGCTTGATATCATGGCGGTCAGGTTGCGGCAGTACCGTTTTCCGCAGTCCGGCCTCGGTACCGGCAACGCCGCACCAGCCAGCGATAGTCACGAAAACGGCGTAGTACATCTTACTGGACATATCCACTAGTCGCGTGTTCGAGCCAGCCGGCGCTGGTATAGCGCACCGAAGATTATCAATAGAATGCCCAGGATGATACTGGCGACGATTTTTATCAGCTGCGGAAAGTCAAGGCTCAGGAAATAGGCATAGGTAAATATACCGGCAACAACAGCGATGCCATAGCTGATGAAATGGGCCTTCACGGCTTTTTCCTTGACCGCACGGACAACTATCCAGGCAATGAAACCCAGCGTCGCCAGTACGGCAATTGCAATAACTGCGCCCATTCAGCTACCACCCTAACTTTTCAAAGTATTTTCCCAGAAAACCGAACAGCCCTACCGTCAGCAGCAGGGAACCGATCTTACCTAAATCAGACAGGTTCTGGACATATTCCGCCGCCAGGTAACCGACCCCGGCGATACAGAACAGGATCCCGAATCCATATAATACATACTCTAGTTTCATATTTTCGACCTTTATGAATTATCCGCCTTTATAAATTATCCGCTGGGGGCTGGAATCACCGGTTTGGGAGGGCCCGGGTTGACATAGACCATGACTCTGCGCTCAACGTCGCCCCGGTTGATAACCACGGTCATCTCATAGCTCCGTTCGGTCGGGAAATCGGCGGGAACATACCGGCTGGGGTCAAAAACCAGAACAAAATCGTCCTCACCGAAGGCAGCGGCGGTGATCTTTCCGGAAGAAAGGTCGGTCACCTTTTCCGCGCCGTACCACAGGGATATATTGATTTCGGCAACATAGGATGAAAAGCGGTGGTTCTCTATTTTGCAAGTGAACTCGGCGCTACGGTCCCGCTCGACCGAGAAGGATGGGTGAAAACCATACCGGTCCTGCTCCCGCCATTGTTCGGTGTCTATCGTCTGGACATACTGGCCGTTATCCACTTCGAGACTATCGTAGATGCCCATGTAGCCATCGAAGAGAAAGATAAGGACAATCCCCAAAAAACAGGCCAGTGACAGGAACAGGTAGATATTTTTATGTTTCTCCACCATGGCTTTCTTCTTCCCTTTATCAGCCTATAACGAAGCGTCCAACCGTGTCAATTTCCATCGCTTACGGGAAATCAGGCTCGATGAGACCATATTCACCGTCGTTACGGTGGTAGAGGACCCGAATCTCATCGGTTTCAACATCGACAAATAAAAAGAAATCGCGTTCCAGTTCCTCTAAACGCTCGATTGCCTCAGTTGGGGACATTGCTTCTACGGCCACACGCTCGTTCTTAATAGCCTTTGACGTTTCCGTCCCCGAAGCTCCGGCGCCGGCTTTGCCCCTGGCGTGGGGATTACCCCGACCGCGGTCGTAGAGCTTGCCCTTGTGACGTTCCAGTTGCCGCGTCATGATGGAAGATATCCCGTCCACGGCCTTATGCAAGTCCTCGGCCCGCTCCTCGCCGTGAAAAACGGCGCCCACGCCACTGCTGACGGTCGTCCGTACCAGGTAATGCTGCTCCGGGGACCTGGTCTTCTCCTCGGAGATTTCCACTTTGATATCAATGATATCCGGCAGGTGTTTGCTCAGCTTGGAAAGTTTACGTTTAACATAGTTTTGGGTAGCTGACGTTATCTCCGTGTTGGTGCCGGCTATATGCAATTCCATTATTCACCATCCTGAAAATGAATATTTGGGGTTTCCGGTTACTCTTCGAGCGCCATGACCAGGCCCCACACCGAATCCGCCCCGGCGGACTTTAGAACTCCGGCACAGGCGTCGAGTGTCGCCCCCGAGGTTGATACATCATCGATAAGGATCACCTTTTTGCCTTCCAGTCGACGGTCCCGGCAGGTAAAAGCTGCGGCAACGTTTCGTCGGCGCTCTTCAGCCCCGGCCGACCTCACCTGCGGCGGCGCCTGACGGCTGCGGACGAGGCATCCCTCGGCTACCGGCATTCCGCTGAGACGGCCCAGCTCCCGGGCGACCAAAGCAGACTGGTTGTAGCCACGCTCCCGCAGCCTCCTCGGATGAAGCGGCACGGGCACCAGCACCTCACCCGGCAACGGATTGTTGAGGATATAATCGTACAGCATTCCGGCCAGAGCGGGCGCCAGGTCCCGCAGGTTATTGTATTTGAATTCGTGAACGGCGCGGCGTATAACGCCATCGAAGAGAAAGGGGGAGCGTATGCCATTGATCTGGGCTTCACCCTCGGTACAGACGGGGCAATGCGTGCCGCTGGATGAGGGGCGACCGCACCTGGCGCAGGCAGGAGGATCAATTACGGAAAGCGTCATTCGGCACGCCCCGCAGATATATTCGCCCTCTCGTCCGCAACCGATGCACCAGCGGGGAAATACCAGATCGAGCGCCGCCTTTTTAAGGCCAGCCATCCGCGGCAATATGTTAGCCATCCGAGTATTTCTAAATGTGGTTGAGAGGTGTTTCCCCGGCTCTATCGCGGCCGGGAGTTGTGCAGCGAGCCACTCATGATAGGTTCATTGATATATACATCACCGTTCCTGATTTTCAGGTTAAAGCCGCAATCAGGATTGGTGCAGACCCATGCTTTATAGAGTATGGATGCCCCTTGACTACCAAAATCGGACAATGGTACGAGGTCTCCGGAGTTACATTTCTGACATTTGGGGAAATTGATTGGTTCCATTAGTATCCTCCTCCCAACCTTGGAAATTGAGCGAACAAGTTAAGTATACTCCAAAACGGCGCAGGCTGACAAGAGCACAATCGCATCAAACCCGTCATCATACCGGTTGGAAATCGGACACTAAAGCGAGAAGGTATCAGTCGCTCTCATAGCAAATCCCCTCTCCTTCAGGAGAGGGGACTATGGGGTGAGGTACCTAATAAACCCTATCTTTAACAATTAATTGGCGCGCTTCTTGTTCACCAGTTCGTGCCGGATAATCCCGATAAGCATACTGGCGATGACCGGGTCGAACTGTGTGCCGCTGTACCACAAAAGCTCATCAAGAGCGTCCATCTTGGACATTGCCCGGCGGTAAGGCCGATCCGAAATCATCGCCTGATAGGCATCTGCGACGGCGATGATCCTGGCACCCAATGGGATATCCTTACCCTTGATAGCCTGGTCCAGACCGCCGCCGTCATAGTGGTCATGGTGGTGTGATATGATATCGACGACCTTATCGTTGACGAACGGCTTGACCAAGGTGGGGCCGATGAGGGCATGGGTCATAATGTGACGATATTCGGTGGGGGTTAGCTCACTGGGCTTGTTGAGGATATCCGGATCCAAGGCAATCTTGCCTACGTCATGGAGTAAAGCCGCCCAGCGCAGATCCTCCTTTTCTTCAGGAGGAACCTTCATCTGGTTGGCAATGGTCATGGCTACTTCCAATACGTTATGGGAGTGGCCTTTGGTATAACTGTCAGTAGACTCCAGGGTATCGATCAGCGTCTCGATAGCACCGAGGAACAGCTGCCGCGTCTCCAATGGCTGATTACTGGCTTTTCGGCCTACGTCCTGGAAATAGCGCTGTATCTCCATCTGAAGACGGCGCTTATCCAAGGTACCGTTAACACTTTGCAGCACCTGCTCGAACTGAAACGGTTTACAGATGTAGTCCTGGGCACCTTCTTTAATGCATCTGGCGATTACTTTGGTATCCGTGACGCCGCTGGCCATAATAACGGCCGTTTCGGGAAACCGCTCCGTAATATCCGGCAGGACCTCACTGCCCGACCGGCCCGGCATATTGATATCCATTATCACGAGGTCCGCCGGGCTAACCTCCAGCCGGGCCAGGGCCTGCTCGCCGCTACCAGCTTCATCGCAGACGTAGCCGCGCATACCCAGGCCTTGGCTCAAAATACCCCGGATTGCCTCCTCATCATCGACCAGCAGTATGCTCTCTTTAGGTATCGTCATCAACCGTCCTCCCCTCATCTTGCTTGACTGTAATCATTTTAGGAGGTCGGTGCTAAACAAGCCGTGAATATCCGTCCCCGGGGCGTAAACATTTGGTAAAGATTGAGGGTGAAGAAGTCATCTGTAAAAAGTGGAAATCAGGAGGCCAGCTTGATTGAGCCGAGCCTGGTATAGATGGGTCCCTCACGGGTGAGTTGACTTTTCATCAGGTGGACGGCGTCCACGGTGAACCGGCTACCTCCCTTGAAGGCGGAGTCCGCTATAAGCTGGCCGAGATGGCGCCTTTCCTCCGGGGAGGCCTGCTCCCGCACCCGTCCCAGCGTAAAGTGGGGTGAGAAACGCCTTCCCTCAGCCGGGAAACCGAGGGATACCAGATCCTCCTCGATGCGCTTCTGGACAAGCGCCAGTCTGGCAACGTCCCCTCCCAGGCCCACCCAGACCACCCGCACACGATTGAGATTGGGGAAAACGCCTGGCTCTTTAAGCTCTAAAGAAAACGGCCGAACTTCCCGGACAGCCTCAGTAATGACGGCCAGTATTTTATCCACCATCCCGGCGTCAATATTACCAAGGAATTTAAGCGTCAAATGAATGCTTCCCGGATCCACCCATTTCACTGGAGCGCGATTGCCGGTTTTTAGCTGGTCCTGGAGGCCTCGCAGTATACGCTTCGATTCGTCCGGCAAGTCCGCGGCTATGAAAGAGCGTATCCGTTCCGTTGCCATGTTAAATCCCTAATAACCGGCGGGCATTGCCGGCGAGTATCTCGTTTTGCGTTTCAGCGTCAAGTCCGCTAGATTCGATTTCCCGTATTAACCGGCTCGCCGGTATCAGCGGGTAATCGCTGCCGAAGAGAATCCGGTCACCCCCGACCAGCTTACTCACGATACGGTAAATCTCCGGCCGGTAGAGAAAAGGCGACGCCGCCGTATCGAAATAGACATTTTCCAGCGCCTGACGGACCTCCGGCATCAGGGCGTAGAACGGCAGGCCTCCACCCCAGTGAGCGCAGATGACCGGAACATCGGGGAAACCGGTGAGCAAAGGGTAAATCCGGTCAGGAGTAGCCGAGCCTTTACCGGGGTAAGCGTGCCCAACGGGCTCGGAGGCGTGGACCAAAAGCATCATGTCATGCCGCTGAAGCAACTCGATAAAGGGATTCATAATTTCCTTTTCAGCAAAGTCCGTTGACAGCAAGTCCGGGCGCAGCTCGCCGATGCCTCTGGCACCTCCCCGGGCGCAGCGTTCTATCTCGGCCAGAGAAATTTCTACATTAAACGAGGCGACAGCGCAAAATCCCGCCAGGCGCTCGGGAAAGCGAGAAACCGATTCCAGAATATAGTCGTTCGTCTCAACACACAGCTCGTGGGTGCTCCAACCGTAGTTGACGATGACCGAGAAATCGACGCCGTCCCGGTCCATAGCTTCGATAAGGTCATCGGTGGTGGCAATCCTGGCTTTCTCGTCGGCGTATATGGCGGCGAAGGCGGGGTCTCTGGAAACATACGGGGCGCGGTCGTTCTTAATCCGGGGCGGCAGTACGTGCGTGTGGAAATCGATAATCATCTTCGACACATTTGCGATGAGTAATTTACGCCACCACGTTTATTTGCCAATCGCGTATTGATAACGACCGCAACAATGCAGCGCGGCGATGCCTATTCGCCCTCGGGCGGTGCTTCGCCAGCATGTTTCTCCTCGGCTTCCTCGGCCTTGGCCTCTACTTCTTCCTCCTCGACCTCTGGTACGACCTCTTCCTCCACCTCGACCATGACTTCGCTTATCTTGACCACCATCTGCTCGGGATCGGCGTGGACCGTAATCTCCGGATCGAGGACGATGTCCTTGACGTGAATAGCCTGGTCGATCTCTTCGAGTATACTTATGTCAACTTCTATCTGTGGTGGAACCTTGGCCGGCAGGCACTCGATACTAAGTTCAGTGATACCATAAGAAAGCATGCGCCCTTTGGTCTTCATAGCCGGTGCTTCGCCCACCAGGACAATGGGCACGGCCATCGTCATCTTTTCTTCCATCCTCACCTGGTAAAAATCCACATGAAGCAGCATTCTACCCAGAGTGTCCCTCTGGATCTCGCGAACGAACACCTTTTTTAGTCCTTTGACATCCTTGACATTCAATTCGATAAGACGGGTCTCACCGGCCTGGGCGATGATTTTCTTAAGCTCGATAGTATCGCATTGCAGGCTCAGTGATTCCAGATTATGTCCGAAGAGATGGGCCGGCGTAATCCCCTGCCGGCGTAGGAAGCGGTTCTTCTTCCCGAGCACCTCTCTCTTGGCGGCTTTCAACGTCAATTCTTCCATCAACCCTCCCCTTTCGTCCTGTAATTTTACTCATAAATAGCTTAAAAAATCAATTTCCGATATTATCTGATGTTATACTTTCGCAATATAATCGGTGCTTTGACTATATATATTTTCCGGTCAATAAGCTACAATTACCGATAGCACCGACTCATTGTATGGAGGTCACTATGCCTACTATTGTCCACTTCGACATTGCTTCAGATGATCCTTCAAGAGCTAAATCATTTTACGAGAATCTGTTTGGCTGGCAGATGCAGGGCCCTCCAGGATTTCAGGACTATTACCTTATCGAAACCAAGGGCCTGGATGGCAGCCCCAGTATCGGCGGCGGGTTGGGAAAACGGGGAGATCCGTCCCAGAGGATTACCGCCTACATCGGCGTAAGCTCGATTGAAGAGTACACCGCCAAAGTGAAAAAGCTGGGAGGTCAGGTATTGCAGCCGAAGATGCCCGTTCCCGGGTGGGGTTATCTGGCCATGTGCCTGGATACCGAAGGTAATACGTTCGGGCTCTGGCAGGACGATACAAACGCGGCGTGAGTAATGTCTGGAAACGGTGACTATCCTTTTCTCTTGACTACCTTGCGTACCGCTTCAACGATATACCTAGCTGTCAATCCATAACGTTCCAGCAACTCCGCCGGTTTACCGGAAGTACCGAAGACGTCTTTGACGGCGACGAACTCCATGGGCACCGGCCGGTGTTCAGTTACCACACGCGCCACAATACTGCCCAGACCGCCGTGCTCCTGGTGCTCTTCGGCGGTGACAATGGCGCCGGTCTCACCGGCGGCCTTAGCGATGGCGTCTTCGTCGATTGGTTTAAGGGTAGGCATGTTAATCACCCGGCAGTCAATGCCCTCCTGAGAAAGAGTATCCACCGCCTGGAGCGCCTCGGCTACCATTACACCGATAGCGATTACGGTGACGTCCTTCCCCGGCCTTAAGGTGACCGCCTTGCCAATTTCAAATCGGTAGCTGCTATTGTAGACCAGGGGCAGCTTGGGACGGCAAAGACGGATATAGCACGGCCCGAAGTAAGTGGCCACCGCCTTGACCGCCTGCTCCGTCTCGATAGAATCAGCCGGGACGATGACCGTAAAGCCGGGTAACGAGCTGATAAGAGCCAAATCCTCAAGGGCCTGGTGCGATTCCCCATCCTCACCAACGGTAACACCGGCGTGGGTGACTACTATCTTGACATTGAGCTTGCCCTGAGCCACGGCGACGCGTATCTGGTCGAAGCAGCGCCCCGGTGCGAAGACAGCGAACGTACTAGCGAAGGGAATTTTGCCCGAAGCGGCCAATCCGGCCGCGATGCCGATCATGTTCTGCTCGGCGATACCTACCTGGAAGAAACGCTCCGGGAACTCGGCGGCGAACATTTTGGTCATCGTGGAAGGCGAAAGGTCGGCGTCCAGCACCACGATGTCTTTATTCTCCCGTCCCAGCTCGACCAGGGTGTGGCCATAGGTCTCTCTCGGGGCGATTTCCTCGGCCATATCAGGCTAGCTCCTTGAGGGCTTTTTCCATTTGCTCAGCATTCGGGGCCTTGCCGTGAAAATCGACGTTGTTTTCCATGAAGCTGACACCCTTGCCTTTGACGGTGCGGGCGATAATGGCGGCTGGCTGCCCTTTAACCTTTCTGGCATTATCCAGGGCGCCGAGGACGCGGTCGATATCATGTCCGTCAACCTCGCTGACGCTCCAGCCGAAGGCGTCCCACTTGGCCGAAAACGGCTCCAAGTTCATGGTGTCCCTGGTAAAGCCGCTAAGCTGCAACCCATTGTAATCGACGATGACCGTCAGGTTGTCCAGTTTATAGTGGACCGCCGCCATGGCGGCCTCCCAGGTCTGTCCCTCATCGCACTCACCATCGCTGAGCAGGACGTATACCCGGTAATCTTTCTTGTCCAGCCGGCCCGCCAGCGCCACGCCGGTCCCGAAAGAAAGCCCCTGACCCAGACTCCCGGAAGACATTTCGACGCCGGGTGTGGCGCAGCAGTCCCCGTGTCCCTGGAGCCGGCTGCCCAATTGCCGCAGAGTGTCCAGTTCGGCGAGGGGGATATAGCCGCACTCGGCGAGGACAGCGTATAGCAGTGGCGCGGCATGACCTTTGCTCAAGATAAATCTGTCGCGATCAGGCCACTGCGGGTCGGCGGGTTTGTGGCGAAGGATTCTCCAAAAAAGTGCCGTGGCGATTTCCACGGCAGAGAGGGAACCACCGGGATGCCCACTCCCGGCTTTACCGATCATGGTGACGATGTGCCGGCGCAGCCGCCTGGCTATTTCTTTGAGGTCTTCGTTTGATGAGAAGAGCGCCGGTTCTGGCATTGTTACCTGGTATTATACTATGACTGTAATATTAAGTCCACATGGATACGTGGCAAAGAGAAAGAGTGTTAATCCAGAAACGTAATCCGGGCGTCCGGCCGGTCCTTCATGTCAACCTCGATACCAGCCTCCCGGAAGAGCTCGATAAACGTGTCATCATTGTACTTACCGAAACTGACGAACCGCTTTATCTTGGCGTTGACCAGCATCTTAGCGCAGAGCACGCAAGGGGTGTGAGTGCAATAGACGGTGGCGCCCTCAATGCTGACCCCGTGCAGCCCGGCCTGGATGATGACGTTCTGCTCGGCGTGAATGGCCCGGCAGATTTCAACCCGCGTCGCGGAAGGTATTCCCTGCTCGTCGCGGAGGCAGCCGAGTTCCAGGCAGTCCTTGGCCCCCGCCGGGGCCCCGCTATAGCCGGTCGCCAGGATATGTTTGTCCCTCACCGCTACCGCCCCCATGTGATGCCGCCGGCACGTGGAGCGTTCCCCCACCACGGAGGCTATCTTCAAGAAATATTCGTCCGTGCTGATGCGCGAAGTCGAGTCGGATTTTTTCGTCATAATATCGTTTCGATAACCTCCTCAATCTGTCTTTGCATATGGTTCAACTGGCCTTCGTTAATGATAGTATAATCAGCCACGGCGATCGGCCCACCTTTATTGAGGTTCTCAATTTCGGCGCGGTCACGCCCGGCAGCTTCCGGCGGTGTTAGCGGCCTGACCTCCCGGGTTGCCAGGCGGGCATAACGCGTCGCCGGGGATGCCCACACCGCTACGACGACGAAATCATCACCGTAGCGATTCTTTAATAAAACGTATTCCTCCCAGGAGTAAAGCCCATCGACTACCACATTGGCGTTTTTCAAGGCGGCGTCGATTCTGGGCAGATTAAGTTGGGCATAGGCCGCCATCCCGTGTCTATTTCGAAGTTCCTCACGCACGATCCGCTCGTTGGCTTCGGTCAGCGGCAGTCCCCGTCTTTTAACCTCCTCATCGGTCACGTCCCCAAACCTAACGGTGATGAAGCCTCGTTCACGGAAAAGGGCGGTCACCTCGGACTTGCCGGAGCCGGTCATACCGACGACGGAGACGACCTTCATACGGTTCATTATAAAGGGATAGCGGCTGAAATGACAATGCGCTATACTTTAGTAGATGAACACCACACCGAACGAAAACCTTGCCGAACGCCTCCAGGAGCAGCTACCGGAAGACCTTTTCGCGTTCGTACGGAAGGCCGGCGAGCTGGCGGAAAGCCGGCAGCAGCGCCTGTACCTGGTCGGCGGCGTGGTGCGCGACCTGCTGCTAGAACGCTGCAACCTTGACCTTGACCTGGTCGTCGAAGGGGATGCCATCGACCTGGCTCAGGAACTTGCCGGTATTAATCAGGCCGAAATCACTACTCATCCCCGCTTCGGCACCGCTACACTCCGCTGGCGGAATCGCAGCGCCGACCTGACATCCGCCCGCGCCGAGACATACGCCCGCCCCGGGGCGTTACCAACGGTGAAGTCCGGCAACATCAGCGGTGACCTGGCCCGGCGAGATTTCACCACCAACGCCATGGCTATTGACCTCAGCGTGCCTCGGTTCGGTGAGCTTATTGATTTACACGGCGGCCGCGCCGACCTCGAAAAGGGGCTGGTGCGGGTGCTTCACGATAAGAGCTTCATCGATGATGCCACCCGTATCTGGCGCGCTATCCGCTACGAGCAGCGGCTGGACTTTCACATCGAGACAAAGACTCTTAAGCTACTAGGCCGGGATATCGAGATGCTCGGTACCATCAGCGGTGACCGCATTCGTCATGAGCTCGAGCTTGTCCTCGGAGAAGAGGAACCGGAGAAGCCCCTGGCACGTGCGGCCGGGCTCGGTGTGCTGGCAAGCGTTCATCCTTCCCTGCCGGTTGATGACTGGCTGGTCGAGACCATCGAACAGGCCCGCCAGCGCTGTCTGCCGGACACGCCCACTCCGAACCTCTACCTGGCGTTGCTGGCATACCGCCTGACCAGCGAGGAACTGGAGCAATTCATATCTCATCTTCGCCCGACAAAAAGGACCATCGAGGTCCTGAGGGACACTATGGCCATCAAGGGCATCTTGACCGAGCTTTCGTCCCCCGGCCAGGCTCCGAGCCTGGTCTACGACCGTCTTCACGGCTACAGTCTGACGGCGCTGCTGGCGAACTCGCTGGGGACCGGATCGGAGACGGCCGCCGAGCACATCGAGCTTTACCTGAACGTGCTGCGACACATCAAACCGTCCCTGGACGGCAACGATTTGAGGCGGCTGGGCGTCCCGGAAGGGCCGGAGGTTAAAGATATGCTGCAACGCCTCCGGGAAGCCAGGCTGGACGGAAAAATTAACCACCGCGAAGAAGAGGAAAATATGGTGCGGGGATGGGTGACGTAAACCTCACCCCCTGATTCCTTCTCTTGGCCAGGAGAGAGGGATTTCTAAGGGGCTTGATTTTCGGTAGCTATTCCGCTACTCAATCTTCTTGAAGGAACTGGCCGGGGCCCCGCAGACGGGGCATTTGTCCGGCGCGTCGCCGGCAACGGTGTGGCCGCAGACCTGGCAGACATGATAGACCTCTCCCCCCGGCGTTTTTCCTGCCTTGAGCTCCGCCAGGGCTGCCTCGAAGAGACTGTAATGGGACTTCTCCACCGTATTGGCCCACTCGAAGCTGCGCTGCGCCCGGTCGTTTCTTTCCTGCCGGGCTTCGTCGATGAAAATCGGGTACATCCCGGTGAACTCCTGGTGTTCCCCGAGAATAGCGGCGGTCAGGTTATCAACCGTCGAGCCCACCCCGTCGATGACATTGAAATGGTTGCGGGCATGGACTGTTTCTGCCTCGGCTACTGCCCGGAACAGTCTGGCGATACCCTGTTGCCCATCTTTTTCCGCCTTGTCGGCGTAGAAAAGATAGCGCCGATTAGCCTGGCTTTCTCCGCCAAAAGCCTCCCGCAGGTTTCCCTCTGTCTTGTCAACCATAGAAGTCCCCCTCGTCAATATTCTCTATTAAATTGTATCTCATTCTTGAGTATCTCGTAAAATTTATCCCTGGCCTGCCTTTCCATCCACGGCTCGTGGCCGCACTTTTCCAGCAGTATGAACCTGAAGTCCTTCAGGACGCGGGCGAGCGGTTGACGCACGCCTTCGGCAGGATGAGGGTCATGGTCACCGTGAATGGCCAATACCGGACACCGGATTTGTTTTCCCATTGCCAGAAGCGCCCCGCTGGCCCGTAACTTGCTGGCCTCTTCCCAGACATTATGGTTAATCTCATAGCTGAATCCCAGCGCCTCCCCCTGGGGCGGCAAGGGATCGAAAGCGTCGGCCCTGGCGAATAATTCGCCGAGCCGGGCCATCGGCCGGTCCTTGTTAGAGACAGCCGGGTCATTAAGTTCATCAATAATCGCGAGTGCTTCTGTCCTTTCCACTTCGCTCAGGCGGGTAAGCCTCTCCGGAAAGATATCCTCAGCATATTTTTCCTCAAACGGTCCACTGCCAATGAGAATGAGCTTACCTACGAGCGAAGGGTGCCTGGCGGTGACGATGAAGCTGAGCCAGGCCCCCCAGGAAAAGCCCAACAGTGTCACGGGAAGGTCGGCGTTACCGACCAGGACATCATGTAGCTCCCGTACCTGCCCCTCTACCGAAGCTGCCGTCTGGAGGGGCTCCAGGATACCCCCGAGTGGTGCCAGCTCCCAGGCAACCGGCACCATCTCTCCCGGCGCCCCCGGCCCGCCGTGGACGACGGCTACGCTATACGGCTTACCACCGTATATTCTCAGATCATTCACATTGTCCGTCCCATGTACGCATTCATCCCCTGGTCCTGGCAGGATCGATACAAGTCCTCAGCTTTAGCTTTATCGTTAAACATGCCGAAAAGAGCCGGACCGGAGCCGGCCAGGTGGACGTGCGGAGCGCCCATCTTGAGAAGGTGTTCAACGTAGACACGCCGGATATTGAACTCATCGAAAGCGATGTTCTCAAAGGCGTTAAAGAGCATCTCCGCGCTAAATTCACCCCTCTGCAAAGCTGTCACCGCTCTTTCCGTGATACCGCCGTCAGTGAAATGCTCCGGCTTCAGGGCGGCGTACATCCGGCCAGTCTTCCCGGCTTGCCGGCCGACATCCGGCACTACCAGCACCAGCCACGCCTTCGGCGGCGGGGGTAGCAGTGTGACAATCTCCCCCCGGCCTTCCATCAAGGCCGTGCCGCCCTGAAGCAAGAATGAAACGTCGGAGCCAAGTCGGGACGCCGATTCAGACAGCTTTTCCATGGACAAGTCCAACCCCCATAATCTATTGAGGCCGCGTAATACCGCGGCGGCATCGCTGCTGTCCCCGCCCAACCCGGACAGGAGTGGGATGTGCTTTTCTATTTTTATGGAAACACCTTGAAAACTGCTGGTAAAGCCACTCATCAATTTAATGGCCTTCATAACGAGGCTCTCCTGAGCTGACCATCCCGGTAGGTCGCAGTTGATGGAAACATCCGCTGTGTCTTCAAACGTAAGGAAATCAGCCAGGTCGATAGTTTGAACCATGCTGCGTATCTCGTGGAAACCGTCAGGGCGTTTACCCAGTACCTCCAGGGTCAGGTTGAGCTTGGCCGGGGCACGCTCGGTTAACATACTAGCCGCCTCCAGCCTGCCGGTATATTCGATAGAGTTCCGCCCACTCTTCCAAAGTGAAGGTCTCGGCCCGGCGCTGTGGGGCAATGCCCGCCTCCTCCAGCCACGCAACGACCTCAGCTTTGGGTCGCCCCAGCCCCTGTGCCAGCGAGTTGGCGACTTGCTTGCGTGCTGCCGTGAAACCGGCCCGCACCAAATAGAAAAATCTATCGACATCGTCAACGTCAACCGGGGGACATGGGTACACCTCTATTTTCACCACCGCCGAATCGACCTCCGGCCGTGGATAGAAAGCGGCGGCCGGCAGCCGCGCTACGATGGTAGGCCGGCCATAGAACTGCACGCCGATACTCAACAGACTGCGGCGGCCCGGCCCGGCGACGATGGCCTCCGCCACCTCTTTCTGCACCATGACCACCATAAGCTCCGGCCGCGCGGCAGCTTCGAGGAAATGGCGCAGGACGGGCGAGGTTATATAGTAAGGCAGGTTGGCGACGACCTTATATCGGCTCAAGCCCTCGGGGAAACCGGGGGCCTTTCCCTCCAGCAGGGACTTGGGGTCGGTGCCGAGGACATCCTCATTGATGATAACTACATTATCGCAGGGGAGGGTTTTTTGAAGCACGTCCGCCAGCCGGTTGTCCAGCTCGATGGCGATGACCCAGCCGGCGCGCCGGGCCAGCTCCGCGGTCAAAATACCCAGTCCCGGTCCCACCTCGATGATGGTGTCCTCCGGTGAAAGCTCGGCGGCATCTACAATCGCTTGAAGGGCTTCTGCGTCGATAAGAAAATACTGACCCAGGCCCTTCTTAGCCCGAAGACCGGACCGCCGCAGGAGCCGCCGGGTGCGGTCGAGCAGGGACTCAGTTTGCTTTCCGTCCATAACAAAAAGAGGTCGTGCACCCGCCCTCGACTCCGCCTAACGGCTTGCCCGGGCCAGCCGGCTCCAGCCAGGCATACCTGCGGCACCCAGATATAACTATTTACCGCTGCTTCCTCTCGGACCTGACGGGGTTCATAGCACTCTGCCGCGCAGGACCCGGCCTTCAACGTCACTTAACACGGGCAGTCCCACCAGACGAAAGCCTCAAACGGGAGTTCGACCCTGCTATAGCGGATTTCAGGTACAGGGCACCGCTAGCTCCCCGTCTAGCACGACCTCAATGAAAATCGTAAATCGTGGGGGCAGGTTTGTCAAGAAAGGAATAATTTTAATTGTTTACATCCGGCTGGTATTGGAACCTGATCCCTTGATCCCCTCTCTCGCCAGAGTCGCTGGTACTAGCCCGCTAGCAATCTTGGCCGGAGAGGGGAGTTCAGAAGAGAGGAGACTCCGCCCCCTCTCCAAGACTAGTTGTGGAAAACCTTGAAGCAATATTGTGCATATTAGTCAAAGCTCTTCCATCGGTTCACGAATGATATAGATCAGGAAGGTCATCGGTTAAATGAAAGGGTCGTTTTGACTATTTTAATAAAGGAAACATTTGGGATAATTGGTAGAGAGAGCACCTTGCTTTTAATCAGGGTGTCGCAGGTTCGAGACCTTTACGGCCTATTTGATTCGGAAACCCCACCCATCTCAGGAGATTCTTAAAGAATCAGGGTGTCAAGTCACTAGTCGAACCGACACCCTGATTTTATGGTTTTCAGACAATAATTTCAATTGATCAACTAAAATTCTTGCCATTTTACAATTTACTAAAAGTTATGCAATGAAACCGGAAGTCTACTGGAGTACTGGAACATTTAAAACTGGCTTATAAGACGACGTGACAAATGGACACTATCCGTTGGTCTTTCCAGGCAGGTGAAAATCGGAAGGGCTATACTGACCAAGACGATGATTGAACGCACCTTATTAGTTCGATCCTGTTCTTGACCTGCAACTTACGATAGATATTTTTAATATGTGAATGTACCGTAAGCTTACTGATGAAAAGGGCCTCCGCCATTTCACTATAGGACATATCCGCCATTGTACAGCAAACAATGTCCGCCTCCCTCCGAGTAAGATGGAATCTCGACTGTAAAGTAGCCTCTAGCCTTTTTTCACCGGTTAGATCAGACAAAGTTACAACGAAATGGGGTGTGGTGATCACCCGGCCGGTTTTCCATATCAGCGAGCATTCTGTGCGAAATATTCTCCCGTTGTTGATGAATATTATCCTTTCCCTGGGCAGCAGTGTTAGCTGTTTTTCTGTTTTTAATAGATTAAGCAGGCTACAGCAGTCCCTGATAATGCAGGAAGGAATAGGAAATTCACCGGTCTCGACGTTAAAGGCACCCGGGGACAGCCGATTGAACAAATAAAGACAGATTTCCCTTGCCCTGACATTGGAAAATATTAACCTCAACTTGTGGTCGAGCAGGATAAATCCTTCGTTATCAGCGTCACCGGTAATTGGAGATTGTTCTTTCTCATGGTTGATCTTGAAAACTTTGCCAGTATTATGAATCGCGAGCTCCAGATGGGGCGTGATTATCCCACCCCTGGTAATATCATAGTTCTCATAGTCGGCCTGGTTTCTGGGACGCCAGAGCGTAATCATGCCTTCTAGATTATTTTTCCACCGTAAAGGTATGAACATCTCCCAGTATAGATGCTGGGGGGCGATAAATTCATTATAAAAGTCCGACCTTTCCCAATCTCTCGGTAAGATGGAATCGCCAATTGTGAGGACCCTCTCTTGCGAGGCAAGGGCTTCCTTCAGCAGAGGAGAGTGCTGGTAATATTGGTCTTTATACAGCGATGTATAGTACTTCTCTTCGACCGGAATCAGGTTATTTTCTTTGAATGACCTCGATTCGACTATTTTAACGTCCTGCGAGTAGCCTTTAACGCGTTGAAAAGTAACGCACTCCGAGTGGAATAATTGTATCATACGAGGACAGATGGCACTGACAAGACTATCCATGTCCTCACAATGATTGGCATAGTAGATCAGGTTTAAAATATCACGGTAATCTTTTTCGGCTAAGCTCGGCACATACGAATATATATCACTTTCCATATGGAATGTCAAAAATACCCTTCTCAGGGGATTTTAATTCATTTTTTTATGTGCCATACTTCTGGGGATAAAATGTCCTTATGTTTAACTATTTTCATGAGAAACATGGCGTGACAAACTGGCAGATCACCGTGACGACGATATATTGCGATGCCGTGGATGACGACGTATCACTGATGGTGGATAAGGATTTAAACATCCGCTGTACCGGCTATCGCAGATATATAACGAACTTCGATAAAGAAACCGATAGAATCCTTAGACAGAAATCCCGTAAGCTGGGCAGAAATCTCAGGTGTGAAGGGCCACAGGATTTCCGGGTTACTCGTTACCGCAATGAGCTTATCGCTGAGGAAAAAGCTTATAGCCCATAACGTGTATGGTGAGAGAGCCTCTCAAGGTATCAAGGGGACGGTCTCTTGGATGAAACAAAGCAGCAGCTGGCTAAAATAACCATCGAAAATCTTTCTCTCAGCTTTGGCGGCGTCCAGGCTCTAACCAATGTGAGTCTGGAAATCCGTGATAAAGAAATTCTAGCGATCATCGGGCCTAACGGCGCCGGCAAAACGGCCCTGCTCAATTGCATCAACGGCTTTTATAAACCCCAAAGAGGAGAGATCTATTTTGGAGCCCGTAAGATCACCCGGATGCGCCCGGATAAACTGGCTAAAATGGGCATTGCCCGGACCTTTCAGAACATCGAGCTGTACACCGGCCTAAGCACACAGGACAACATCATGGCGGCCCGGCACGTGTTGATGAAACAGAACTTCGTTACCGGCGCGCTGTACTACGGCCCAGCCCGACGTGAGGAAATCGAGCACCACCATACTGTGGAAGAAATCATCGATTTCCTAGAAATTGAATCACTCCGCAAGACCGTGGTCGGCGTGTTACCTTACGGTATGCGTAAAAGGGTTGAGCTGGGCCGGGCGTTGGCGCTGGAGCCGAAAGTGTTGCTGCTCGATGAGCCCACGGCGGGCATGAACCTTGAAGAAAAGGAGGACATCGCCCGTTTCATCATCGATATCTTTGAAGGCCAGGGAGAGACCTATCCAGATACGCCGGTGCTGAAAAACGGTATCAGCTGCATCGTCCTCGTCGAACACGACATGGGGGTAGTCATGGACATCGCCGACAGGATTATCGTCCTCGATTTCGGGAAAAAGATCGCCGAAGGCACTCCGTCGGACATCAAAGCCAACTCGGAGGTCATCAACGCCTATCTCGGTCAGGAAATCGAGACGGCAGGATAAAAAATATCATCATCAGGCTGACATGTTACAGGTCAACAATATCGAAGTCTTTTACATGGGGGTTATCCAAGTGCTCCGCGGTGTATCACTGGAGGTGGGCGAAGGTAAAATCATTGCCCTACTCGGAGCCAATGGTGCTGGCAAGACGACGGTGCTGAAAGCAGTATCGGGGCTGCTGAAGACTGAGGAAGGAGAGGTGACCGATGGCACCATAGTTTTCAATAAACAGCGTATCGATAGATGGAATCCGGAAGATATCGCCGCGCTGGGCATCAGCCAAGTAATGGAAGGGAGGAGAGTGCTGGAGCATCTGAGCGTTGAGGAGAACCTGCTGGTCGGTGCTTACCGGCGGAAAGATCGTGCCGGTGTTAAAAGAGACATCGAGATGGTTTTCGAGTACTTCCCCAGGATTAAAAATCTACGCAGCCAGACGAGCGGCTATCTGTCCGGCGGGGAGCAGCAGATGCTGGTAATCGGCCGAGCGCTGATGACCAGCCCCAGGCTCATGCTTCTTGACGAGCCATCACTCGGCCTGGCGCCACTGTTGGTACAGGAAATCTATGATATTACCCGGCGCATCAATTTCGAGCAGAAAGTATCGATTCTTCTGGTGGAACAGAACGCCCGCGCCGCTCTCGGCATCGCACACCACGGCTACGTCATCGAAAACGGCAGGATCGTCATGGAAGGGCCGGCCGATAAATTGAAAGATAACGAGGATGTCAAGGAATTCTACATGGGACTTTCATCGGCGGGCTCTCAGAAAAGCTATCGTGATATCAAGCATTATCGGCGGAGAAAACGATGGCTGGCTTAAGGATAAGGCCCGGTAAGGTAACAGGGGGCATAGAGGACGTCCATCAGGATAAAGGCGACACCTGGCCGAAAATACTCAGGCATAACGCTGAAAAATCCGGCGATAAACACATCGCCATGCGAAGTAAACATCACGGCATCTGGCAGACCTACTCCTGGAAGGACTACTATCTCAACGTTAAAAACCTGGCACTCGGCCTGCTCTCGCTCGGTTTCAAACCCGGTGATAAGCTCCTTGTCGTCGGCGATAACGAACCGCTGTGGTATTACGCGGAACTGGCCGGTCAGGCCAACCACGGCGTCGCGGTAGGACTATCTTCGGATCTGACACCCCAGGAAATCATGTATATCGCCGCCAACTCCGAGGCGAGATTTGCCGTGGTGGAAGACCAGGAGCAGGTGGATAAGCTCTTACAAATCACGGAAGAGCTGCCACGACTGGAAAAGATCATCTACTGGCGCTATAAAGGCCTTTCCAACTACAGCGATACCAGGCTAATCGGCTACCGTAAGGTGCAAAAGCTCGGTGAGGCGTATGATGCTGAACATATCGGGATATTCGAGCAGAATATCGCCACTGGAAACGCCAGTGATGTTTGCGCCATCGTCTACACCTCCGGAACCACGGAAGATTCCCCCAAAGGCGTTATCCATGCTTACGGGACGATACTGCCGGCGGCAGAGTACTTATTGCGTCTCGACCCGTGGCGCCAAGATGATAATATCGCCGCTTACATGCCGCCAGCCTGGATAACTGAGCAGTGGTTTGGCGTCGGCTGTCATCTGCTCTCGGGGGGAATCCTGAACTTTGCGGAAAGACCAGAAACGCAGCAAAAAGATATCCGGGAGATCGGGCCGAATATTCTCTATAATAGCTCCCGTACTTGGGAGCGGCAGGCAGTGATGATACAGGCCCGGATCAAGGGGGCCGACCCCTTGAAGAGATTGATCTATCGTCTCTTAATGCCGGTAGGGTTCAGGATGGCTAATGCCAGATTGAACAAAAAAAGCCCACGCCTGATCGACAGAATATTACTGCCTCTAGCGGATTTTCTAGTATTGAGACCTATCAGGGACAACCTGGGCCTAGTGAACGCCCGGATCTGCTACGCTACGACCGCCACTCTTAATCAGGAGACTCTCAGGTTCTATCATGCCCTGAAGGTACCTCTGAGAAGCCTGTACGGCTTGACTGAGTGCGGCGTGGTAGCGTGCTCCAGCACCGGCGACATCAGTCTGGAGACGGTCGGAACGGTCTCCCGGGGGATGGAAGTCAGAGTAACCGATAGCGACGAGCTTCTTTGCCGGCCACCCTGGGGATTCTTGGGTTACTACGGCGACCTAGAGCGGACCGCCGCGGTCTGGAAAGACGATTGGTTTCATAGTGGCGACTTCGTCCGCATTGACGAGGAGGGGCAGGTGGTCTTTATTGATAGATTGAGGGATATTATAAAACTGGACTGCGGCGATATCCTATTCCCCCAGATGATCGAAAACCATCTTAAGTCCAGCCCCAATATCGGGGACGCCTGGGTGCTGGCGGGGCCGGAGAGAGCTTATGTCTCGGCCGTAATTATTATCGATTTTGAGAACGTCAGCCGCTGGGCCGACCGGAAGAGAGTGGTATACACATCGTTCAATGACCTGTCACAAAAGACCGAGGTCTATGAGCTTATCGGGCAGGATATCGAAAGGTTAAACGAGACCTTGCCCCAGGGCTGCAGGATGATGAAGTTCGCCAACCTGCACAAGGAGTTCGACCCGGATGAGTCCGAGTTGACTAGGAACAGAAAGCTACGCAAGAAGTTCGTCGAAGAGCGCTACCGTGAGCTTATCGACGCCATATACAGCGGTAAAACTGAAGCCCCGATTCAAACACAGATCAGATATCGCGACGGCAGAACCGGCATGATCAAGACGGTTGTCAGTATTCAATCCGTGAAAGGAGTTGCCGAACAACTGGTCAGAGAGGCCAAAGGATGATGTCCTTATTGCAATTGGTGATAACCGGTTTTGGGTTGGGGATGGTCTACGCCCTCATTGCCATCGGTTTTGTCATCATACTTAAATGCTCCAAGGCGTTCAATATCGCTCAGGGGCAGTTCGTGATGATCGGCGGGTACCTGGGTTTTACTTTTCTGGTAACCTTCCACCTGCCGGTCTGGGCCAGCATTGTTGCCGCGGTAGCCGTCGCCGCTGTTATGGGTTTATTAATCGAGCGCCTGACGCTGCGCCCGCTGGTAGGTCAATCGGTGCTGGCCATCATTATGATGACTATCGCCCTGGGGACCATACTTGACGGAGTGGCGACTCTGGTCTGGGGTAGCCGGTACGAGGTCTACCACGGGGTCCTGCCGACGCTGTCGCTTAAGGTCGGCGAACTGTCTGTGGCTCCGGAGACGTTAATCGGTATCATCGTGTCCGTCATCGCGGTCGCGATATTGATGGCCCTCTTCCGCTATACCAAAACCGGTCTGGCTATGAGGGCCACCGCCGAGGATGAACAGGTGGTACAGAGTGTCGGCATCAAGGTGACTACCGTTTATGCTATCTCATGGGTAATTGCCTGTGTCGTCGGCATTATTAGCGGCATAATCCTCGGAGGCGTGTCCGGTGTTTCGGTAGCGCTGGAGGCGGCCGGTATGAAGGCTTTCGCGGTGGTGCTGCTGGGAGGGATCGATTCCATCGGCGGGGCGATCGTGGCCGGAATTATCCTAGGTATTCTGGAGAATGTCGCCTCGGGCTATCTTGACCCTCTGCTTCCTTCCGGCGGGGGGTTGGCCGGTATATTTCCGTTCATCATTATCATCATCGTGTTGATAATTAGACCTCATGGTCTATTCGGCCTGGCCAGGATCGAAAGGATTTAGTAATGAGTTTGCCGAGCGGCGTCTTTCAGGTAAGTTACGCGCAGGATATGGCCATCTTCCGTACTAAGACGCAGTGGTTATTGTTGTTTGCCTTCCTCGTCCTGCTTTTTACCATACCGCTATATTCCAGCGATAGGGTCATCACCATCGTGACCATTATAGGCATCACCATTATCAGCGTTCTCGGTCTGAATATCTTGACCGGCTACTGCGGGCAAATCTCCATCGGTCATGCCGGTTTTATGGCGGTGGGTGGCTATGTATCTGCCATCCTTACCGCCAAGCTCGGCTGGCCCTTCTGGGCGGCCCTGCCGTGTGCTGGCCTGGGCGCGGGACTAGTGGGAATTTTCTTCGGGCTGCCGTCATTGAAGATCAAGGGCTTCTACCTGATTATGGCGACGGTCGCCGCACAGTTCATTATTATCTGGGTTATTCTTCAGTTTTACAGCGTCACCGGCGGCGCCGATGGGATGTCCGTGCCCAGTCCCGAGATCGGTAGCCTCGTTTTCGATACCAAAGCCACCTATTTTTATCTGGTGGTGGCTATTACCTGTATCGCGGTATACCTTGCTAAAAACATCGTTAGGACCAGGGCCGGCCGGGCGTTTATCGCCATCCGGGATAATGACCTGGCAGCCGAGGTCATGGGCGTCAACCTGTGGGTCTACAAACTGACGGCCTTCTTTATCGGCTGTGTCTTTGCCGGTGTATCCGGATCGTTGCTGATTCACTACTACGGTTTCATCAGCACCGATAATTTCCCCTTCATGAACTCCGTATGGTACCTGGGTATGCTTATCGTCGGCGGTATGGGGAGTACGACCGGAGTCATTTTCGGGGTGGTCTCGCTCAAGCTGCTGGACGAAGCTGTCACCATTTTCGGGCCGATGCTGGCCTCCGTTTTTCCCGCCATCGCCGCTCAGGCGGCGGCCTCGCTCGGACTTATCATGCGCGGGCTGGTGATTATCATCTTCCTGATCTTTGAGCCCAGAGGACTGGTGCACCGCTGGGAAATCGTTAAATCATATTACAGGCGGTGGCCTTTCTCATATTAATTGACCAAACGGACGAAAGGAGGTGGGTGAATTCGATAAACTGCGTCGATCATTCTAAAGGTAAAACTCAGGAATCAGGAGGGAGGACAATGACGAAATATAAGTTGATTTTCTCAATCTCGCTAGTCGTGATGCTGGGGTTGATGCTGATGCTTCCGGCCTGCTCCGGCACGCCGTCCACGACGACCGCCACGGCTACCGTGACTGCCACGACCACGGCCATTTCGACAACGACCGCTACGACCACGGCCAAACCGACGACCACCACCAGCGCCGCTCCCAAACCGGTTACGTTGTACATTGGCGGCACCTTCTCACTGACCGGCGCCTATGCCGAGGACACGGCGGCGGTGCTGGCCGGCTACGAGGACTATGCCAAGTACGTCAACGAGACCAAGAAGATGGCGCCCTGGAGCAACGAGAAGTTCCCGGACAATGTCAGCCTTGAAGTGCTCTGGCGGGACGACGAGCTGAGCCCGGAGAAGGCACTATCAATCTATGACGAGCTCAAGGCTAAGGGCATCCTGGTCTACCGGATTTCGGCCTCGCAGGTGGCCATGGCGTTGATGGACCGGCTGAACAAGGATCGTATTGGCGCTACCAGCATGGCCGCCGGCCCTTATCTGCTCTCGCCGCCCAGGACCATCTTTACCAACTACCCGCTGTATACCGATGAGCTGGGTGCCATCGCCAACTGGTTCATGGACAACTGGAAGAAAGTCGGCAAGACCGCCAAACCAAGGGTGGCTTACATCACCGCCGACAGTGCCCCCGGCAGGTCGATCGATATCCCCGAAATGGAAGCCTATTTGGAGAATGCCGGATTCGAGTTCGTCGGTAAGCAATTCGTGCCCATGGTACCGACCACACCGCCGACTACGCAGCTTTCTTGGCTTAAGGATAACAAGGTGGACCTGGCCCTCGGCTGGATGATTAACCCCGGCTCCCAGCCCACCATCAAGGAGGCGGTCAGGCTGGGCATGGGCACCAACCAGCCCTATAAGATAACGTTTGGTTTTGCCGCACCGAGCCACCTGGCCGTATTCGCCCCAGCCATGGGCGAACTGGGGGATGGCGTTATCGTCGCCGGCAGCTACCCTCCCATGACCCATAAAGACCTGCCGGGAATCGCCTTCTATGATCAGTTGCAGGCTAAGTACCACGCCGACAAGCCGGTAACCCATATCATGTATCTGGCCGGTATTGTTGAAGCCATGATTCAGAGCGAGGCGCTGCGGCTGGCCATGCTCCAAAAACCCGCCGACCAGCTTGAGCCGGTTGATGTTTTGGAATACGGCTTCTACCAGATTAAGAACCTCAACACCGGCGACCTGACCCCACCACTGTCTTACGGCCCGAGCGATATCGAGGGCGCTAAAGAAATGCGCATTGACCAGGACCAGAAAGGGAAGGTCGTCTTATTAGGCATGTACCCGATTCTCGGCATCTATAAACACGAATAGCAAAACAAGATTCCGGGGGCCCTGTTATGCAGGGCCCCCGGAAAAGCCCCATTTACGGAACAACACAGCGGTCGTTCCAACGTGTTTGGCAGGTATATTCTGGTGCACAGGATGGCCGGACATCGCGTAAATACAGCCGTTTAATAAACATAAAAAAGCCCTCAGAAACGAGGGTTTAAATTCTGATGAATTAACTTGAAAATCTGGCGCGTCTGGAGGGATTCGTACCCACGACACCCGGTTCCGAAGACTCCTGCTTGACTTTATACGACTATAAAGAAGCTGTATTAATACAATTCGGTTAAGTCACAAATTGTATGTAGTCAGGGGGGACTGTTGCCGAACTCAACCAAACTTGAGACACGTGATATGATTCAAGTGGGCTGTCTGCCCCCAAAGGAGGAAGCAGCCTATGATGGTAAAGCACCGCTTTGCCCCTAAGCTCTACT
>DAOULX010000006.1:0-39843 GCA_034414775.1 Dehalococcoidales bacterium | reverse complement strand
GTCCTGACCTCTTTGGTAGACATCGTGCGTGATGACGCCACGTTAAAAAAGTCCGGGTCGCTTTATCAGGAACGGCGGACTCAGTGGCAGGCCAGGCACGACGAGCTGATGGCGCAACTGGAAAAAGAGGCACTCGCTGGCCAGGGAGCCCGACCCATCTCTACCAGATGGTTCCTGCACCAGGCGAAACAGGCCTTCCCGACAAATACCATTATTCTGGACGAGACCCTGACACATACCCGCTATGTCCATCTGTACCTGGCCGAGCCCGGCGGCTATATCAAGTCCGCCTACGGAGGGCTGGGGGTCGGTATGGGAGAGGCGGCCGGAGTCAAGCTCGCCGGGCCGGACCGACCCGTTATCCTTTTCATCGGCGACGGTTCTTTCAACTATAATCCCACCCTGGCGGGACTGGGCGTCTACCAGGAGTACCAACTGCCCGTCTTCATCATTATTATGGACAACGGAGGCTATGGCGCCATGAAGTTCAGCCACCAGAGGTTGTACCCGCAAGGCGCCGCCGTCAGCCAGGATACCTACCTGGGAGTGGATATCACCCCGGCGCCGGACTATGTAAAAATCGCCGAAGCCTTTGGCGCTTACGGGGAGCGATTGGAAGACCCAGGAGATATAGAAACAGCTCTCAAGCGTGGGCTGGAACAGATATCCCAGGGCCGGACCGCACTCCTGGACGTGATGTTGGATAACACTCCGCCCTTCCCGCTGCCGCTACGATAACTACCAGGTTGACATTCCCGGTCAACGGTCGATATAATCCGTTGGTTAAAAATAATAAAGGAGGGGAGACATGTCGACCGAAGATAATAAAGACGTGGTTCGCCGATTCTTAGAGGCAGCTAACACCATTATGGGAAATACCGCCATAGTAGACGAGGTGGGAGCAAAGTTTTACAAGCCCGAAGCCATCATCCATCAGACTACCGGTGATATGACTTACGAGCAATACATACAATACGTTGCCGGTATGTTTTCAGCGTTCCCGGACACCAAATTCACCATCGAAGACATGGTGGCCGAAGATGACAAGGTGGCCGCACGGGTAACCTGGCGTGGTACGCACCAGGGCGAGCTTCGGGGCATACCGCCAACCGGCAAGAATATAAACGTTCCAGGAGTTTCCATATACCGGATCGCCGACGGTAAATTCGCTGAAGTATTTAGCTTCACCGATACCCTGGGCATGATGCAGCAGCTCGGTGTTATTCCGACTTCGTAAAGGAAGATATGCAAGACTTTAAAAATGAGGTCGTCGTCATCACCGGCGGGGTGGGGGGCATCGGCACAGGCCTGGCCGGAAAATGCGTCCGGGAAGGCATGAAAAGGCCAACCGCGAAGCCATGCCTCCGGAGAAATTAGCTGGCCTCGTTTTCGATTCCATCCGCAATGACCAGCTTTACCTGTTGAGCCACCCCGAGTTTAATGACGGGATCAAGCAACGGTCGGATAATATCATCAAGCACCGGAACCCGATGGCGCCGGGCTTCTGATAATCCTAACTTGAATATCCGGTTGATAATGGGCAAACTGCCGTGATAGAATCAAAATCGGGGTTCTTTTAGGTGTCGCTTATCCACGGTGACGATATTCAACTGAACGTGCCTCTGCCCCACCCCGGAAGGAGGTACCTATGGTCATATCCGCCGAAAAGACACAACAGGACAGGCAGGCCTTCGGCAAGGAACTGAAGTCAGCCATCGGGGCTGGTAAGGTCAAGGACGAGGACGTTGTCCTGGTTACCTACACGTCCGATGCCAGTCCGGTACCCGACCGGAAACCGGCCTTCGTCGTGTTGCCGGAAAGCAAAAATGACGTCATCGCCACGATGAAGCTGGCCAATAAATACCTCATCCCGGTGACTGTTATGGCCGGTGGTGTCAGCATGGCCGGTTACAGTGTACCCTCGGAGAGCGGCATCGTTCTGGATATGCACCGCATGGACAAAATAATCGAAATTAACACCGATTCCGGATACGCTGTCGTCGAGCCGGGTTGCTCTTTCGATAAACTCACCGCGGCGCTGCGCGAGAAGAGATTCCGCGCCCTCATCCCTACGGCCCCCGGTTCGTCCTCGGCGACGGGTAACGCCCTGGGCCGGCCATCCAACAACATGTGCACCCGTCACCTGGACGCCGTCGTCGACCTGGAGATCATCCTGCCGGACGGCACCGAATTCTGCACTGGCTCTTCGCACTTCCCCAATGCCGGCAGCAGTTTGCGCTACGGCCCTTTCGCCGACCTGGCCGGATTGTATACTTGCGGCTACGGCACCATGGGCATCATCACCCGGGCCGCCCTCAGGATATACCCAATCAACGAGGCCAACCGCATCAACGTCGCCGCTTTCGATTCTTTTTCAGATGCCGTCGATTTCGTCAAGGACATCATCAATAATAATATCCCCGAGCATTGCATCATCTGGAACTGGCAGCTTTACGAGACCTTCGCCATAGACACCTCAAAGCCGGGCACCGTCATCCCGGCTAAGCTTAAGGGCGATCCGCGCACCCCTCCGGAAGGCACACCCTATTGCCTGGTCACCACGTTCCTGTCCGGCTACGAGGAGATGATGGTCGCCTCCGAGAAGGTCCTGGCCAGAGTCGCCAAGAACCACAGCGGCAGAACACTTACCGCCAAGGAGATTCAGCAGCTTATCCCCGTCTCGATGGCCGGCTGGACCGAGCTTTACGCCCGCTACCACCAGATAGAGCCGACCTTTTTCGGTATGGGTAAGTATATGGCCTGGATCATGTTCACCGAGCCCAAGGATGTCAAAGAAATGGAGAAGTACGCCGTTAAAGAGCTGGCCGACCTAGGTGTCGCCCCCGTCTGTTATTACTCCCACCCCTTCGACTTCGGCCGTTCTATCTTTTTCCGTATTTTTGCCTTCCCGGACCCCACCGACAAGGAAATGATCGGCAAGGTCGGCACCAAGTTCGACGAAATGTTTAAAGTGGCCATGGAGCGTTATGGTGCCATCCCGATGCGCCACAAGGCCTATTTCCCCTGCGTCGACCAGACCGGCGGCTTTTACGAGGTGCTCAAGAGGATAAAAAAGTCCCTCGATCCCAATAATATTCTCAATCCGGGCATGGGAATATTCCCGGAGGGCGAATAATGTCAACGACACTCACGCTGGACAATGTCCAGGGGGCCGCTTCTCTCTGTATCAAGTGCGGAAACTGCACCTACTCTGCCTGGCCGGAGAACCACCCCCTTTGCCCCATATACCACCGCGACCGTTGTTTCACCCACAGCGCCGGAGGCCTGCTTTACCTGGCGTTAGCCTTGCTCAACGGCAATATGGAGTACAACCAGTCAGTGGCCGAACTGGCCTTTACCTGTGCCAGTTGCCTGGCCTGCGATGCCCAGTGCGGTATTATCCGCTCCCAGTGGCCCAATGTCGACCCGGGGGATATCATTCGCCTGATGCGCTACGAGTGCATCAAGCGGGGATATATCCCTTCAGGGCGTGTTAAGAAAATCAGCGATGAAATCGAGAAAAAGGGTCATTTCGGTGAGCCGGGCAGCCTGGCTCTCCCGGCGCGGCTCAACCGCACAAACGCCAATACCGTCATTTTTTCCGAGTGCGAGCACATCCAGGCCCAGAAGGATATCGCCAGTAACATGGTTAGCCTGCTGGAAAAGATCGGCCGGCCGGTGGTGCAGTTCAGCGAAAACGGGTGTTGCGGCGCTACCCTCTATGACTATGGCTTCCGCGACGACGTGGAACCACTGGTCCGATCCAACTGGAGCAAGATGCAGGTGATGGTCGATAAGACGTTCGTCTTTCTCAGCCCCCACTGCCAGGAGTTCGTGGTCAAGAGGTACCCGGAGATTGTACCGGAGAGTCGGTCCCTCAAGACGCAACACATCAGCCAGGTACTGGCTAAGGCATTGACCAGCGGCAAGCTTAAAAGCAAAAAGACCAAGAAGCTTAAGGTAAGCTATCACGATCCCTGCTATCTGGGCCGTGGTCTAGGAATATATGACGCCCCCCGGCAAGTCCTGGCCGCCCTCGAAGGTGTCGAGCTAGTGGAGATGCGTCGGAACCGTGAGAACTCCTTTTGCTGCGGCGCTAAAGCGGTGGGCGGCTACTTTCCGGATATGGCCGGTTGGACCGCTCAGCAAAGGCTCAAGGACTTTGCGGAGACCGGGGCAGACGTGCTGATTACAGCCTGCGCTTATTGCCTGGAGAATTTCCAGAAAGTACTGCCGGCGCAACAAAAGGGCCGGATCAAGGACCTGGCGGCGCTGGTCGACGAGCGAACCTAGGCGATTCTTCATTGCGTAACAGCTAATAGATGCAATCGACCCAATTGGATAAAAGGGGAGTACAGCGAGAGGGGGCGAAGCCCCTTTTCATAATTCTTCTCCCTCTCTGACCAAATATACCGACAATCAACGTCGCACTTAACGAAAATACACTCTTTGCCGTTTCTGGTGTCTGTAGCGAATTATCAATCCAACGACCAAGGGTCTTGATGCCAGTACTTCCCCGCGTTTATTATTGAACAAACCCCTATTTCGTCTGTGACTAATAGCACTGTTTTTGCGGTAAATATCTGTTATTATTAGGTCTGGAAAGCAGTTACAGGAGGCCGAATATGCAGATAAGCGCCCGAAACGTCATTAAGGGCAAGGTCAAGCAGGTTACACAAGGTGCCGTTAATAACGAGATAATCGTGGAAATACCCGGCGGTGTGGAAGTGGTATCCATCATCACCAAGTCATCCTCGGACCGGCTGGGCCTGAAACCGGGAAAAGACGTTTACGCCATTATAAAAGCTTCTAACGTGATGATCGGCACCGATTAATTACTAGTTCTTAGTCGTTATTTATAGCCACCCGTCTACCCAGGCAGGCGAATATTTACTGGCGATTAATCCGGCACCTCCAGACCTATGGAAAATGAAAGGCACGACCGCAGAGGCCGCGCCTTCCGGAAGCATATTTTATTTTTATATCAGCTTTATCCCTGGGCCGCCGAGGCTTTCTCCTGTGGCATCATGGCCTTAATCTCGGCGAATGGTATCTTTACTCTGGGCAGGACCGGTTTTCCCTCAGGGCCCATGGTGATAGCGCCCGTGGGGCAGACATAAGCGCAGTCTCCGCAGCCGATGCAACCCTCGGTGACCTCGTAGGCGTAGAAAGGAGCGGCGACCTCCTTGTAGATGCCGCGGTTGACCAGGCTGATGGCCGACTTCCCGATGATTTCCTGACAGGCGCGGACGCAAAGACCGCAGAGAATGCAGTCCTGATCGCCGAGAGAAAAGCGCGACTTCTCCACCCCGTACTCGTCGGCCAGTTCGCGGACGACCTGGGTATTGGGACACCGGGCCAGCATCAGCTCGATGATGCCCTGGCGCAGCTTTCTTATTTTTTCGGTATTGGTCCGGACGATCAGCCCTTCCTTGACCGGGTAAAGGCAGGCAGCGACAAACCGGAAATTCTTGCCGCCGTCTTCACTCACCTCCACTGTGCAGAGCCGGCAGGCGCCGTAAGGCCGCACCGCCGGATTGTAGCAGAGCCCCGGGACCTCCCCGATGCCCGGCATGCGCTGTAGCGCCTCGTAGATGGTCTGGCCCGCGGATACGATGATGTCTTTATCATCAACGGAGAAATGCACGATATTGGCATCCTCCGCTTCCACCACCTCGACCGATGTTTCGCCGTCAATCCAGTACTTGGTCATAATAGAACCTCCTAATAGTGTTATCGCTATTGTTTTTTCACCGCGTCGAACCGGCAGACATCGAAGCAGGCACCGCACTTGATACACATACCCTGGTCGATTACATGCGGTTCTTTCTTAGCGCCGCTGATGGCCTTGGTGGAGCAGGCACGGGCGCAGACGCCACAGCCGGTGCATTTTTCCGCGTCGATAGTGAATTCAATCAACTCCCGGCAGACATGGGCCGGGCACTTCTTTTCGTTGATGTGGGCCAGGTATTCGTCCTCGAAATACCGGATAGTGCTGAGGACGGGATTGGCCGCCGAGCGCCCCAGGGCACAGAGGGCCCCGGCATCGAGGACCTCGCCTAGGTCTTTCATCGTCTGCAGGTCTTCGGGCCGACCCTGGCCGTGGGTAATGCGGTTCAGGACCTCACTCAGCTTTGTCAGGCCTTCGCGGCAGGGCGTGCACTTGCCGCAGGACTCGCCCTTGAGGAAGTCGATGAAGTACCGGGCGACATCCACCATGCAGTTGTCCTCGTCCATGACGATCATACCGCCGGAGCCCATCATCGAACCGAGCTTGGTCAACTCATCGAAGTCCACCGGTGTGTCCAGGAACTGAACGGGGATGCAACCGCCGGACGGCCCGCCCGTCTGGACGGCTTTGAATTTCTTCCCGTTGGGGATGCCTCCGCCGATATCGTAGATCATCTCCCGCAGGGTGATGCCCATAGGTACCTCAACCAGGCCGGAGTTATTAATCTTCCCGACCAGAGAGAATATCATGGTACCCTTACTGCCTTCGGTGCCTATCTTGGAATACCAGTCCGAGCCTTTGTTGATAATCAAGGGGATATTGGCCCAGGTCTTGACGTTATTCAACAGGCTGGGCCGGTCCCACAGGCCCTTTTCCGACATGTGGGTGTACTTTGATTTCGGTTCGCCAACCTTGCCTTCGAGGGAAGCGATTAAGGCGCTGGACTCACCGCAGACGAAGGCCCCACCCCCTTTATTGATGGTCACCCTGAAATCGAAACCGGAGCCCAGAATATTCTCACCGAGTAGACCATAGTCGGTCGCCTGGTCGATGGCAATCCTGGCGTGCTCCACAGCCAGCGGGTACTCGTTACGTACGTAGATATAACCCTGGTGAGCGCCGATAGCAAAGGCGCCGATGATCATGCCCTCGATGACGCTGTGGGGATTCCCTTCGAGGATGCTGCGATCCTGGTAAGCGCCCGGGTCGCCCTCATCGGCATTGCAGAGCACATATTTAATATCGCCGGGCGCGGTACGGCAGGACTGCCATTTACGCCCGGTCGGAAAGCCGCCACCACCGCGGCCCCGCAGCCCGGCCCGGGTAACCTCGTTGATTATCTTGTCCGGATTCATCTCGAAGAGGGCCTTGCTCAAAGCGGCGTAACCGCCGGCGGCGATGTACTGCTCGATGTCCGTCGGGTCTATCTCGCCGTTGGCGCCGAGGATGAGGCGTGTCTGCTTTTTGTAGAAAGGCACATCGGCCTCGCTGGCGATTTCCTCATTCGTGGTCGGGTCCGTGTAAAGCAGGCGCTTGATGACTTTGCCCTTGAGGACCGTCTCCGAGATAATTTCCGGGACGTCCTCCGGCTTAACGTGCTGATAAAATACCTTGTTCGGGCCGACGACCACTACCGGGCCGCGCTCGCAGAAACCGTGGCAGCCGGTCTCCTTGAACTCAATCTTTACCTGGAGCTCCTGCCTTTCGATTTCCTCGGCGAAGGCCTCGACAACCGTTTCGGCGCCAGAGGCGCGGCAGCCGGTCCCGCCGCAAACGGAGACGGTAACACGGCTGGCGTCTTTCTCTGCCAGGATGCCATTGCGGAGCTGCTCAAGCTCGACGACACCCTTGATTCTCCTGTCCAGTAGTTGTTTTACTTGCTCTACCATTTTCTGCCTTCCTGTTCTTCTATTCGTAATTCTTCAGGATTTTTTCAAGCTTGCCCGGAGTTACCTGGCTCTCGTATTTCCCATCGACCACCACTACCGGCCCCAGGGCACAGGCACCGAGGCAGTTAACTGTTTCCAGCGTGAATCTCTCATCCTCGGTGGTCTCGCCGGGTTTCAGGTGGTAGTCCCTCTCCATTTTGTGGACGAGCCTCTGCCCGCCCTTGACGTGGCAGGCGGTGCCCAGGCAAACGGTAACGGTGTGACGGCCCCGCGGCTTGAGGCTGAAAGCCTGGAAAAAGGTAGCCACGCTGAAAACCTGGCTCAGGGGGATATCCAGCCTCTGGCTGATCATTACCAGCGTGTCCCGGGGTATATAATTGAACTCGGCCTGAATATCCTGGAGCAGGGAGATGAGCTGCTCTTTTTTCTCAACGTAGTTGTCAATGAGGGCTTCGACTCTGGTAGCGTTACCCTCGATGATCGCCTGAATGGCGGCTATATCCAGCGAATTTTCCACCTAAGTACCTCCTGAATGTTCTTCTAATTTAAGGTTATACCCTGACGGAGCCAGCGCCCACCGTTATCACACGTGTTTCAAGGGCGTAGACTACGGGTATTCACGGTCGGATTCCACCGGAGGTATGCGGGTAAACACCTGCCACAGTAGGTGTTTTCCGGTATTGTCTGTATGTGCGGGATTCTGGTATTATTAGTAGTAGATACAACTGTAGATGACGAGTATTAACATCATACTCTGCGAAGACCACCTGATCACGCGCCAAGGTATTCGCCGCCTCCTCGAGGATGAAAAAGGCCTGACGATTGTCGGCGAGGCCGGTGACGGTGAAGAGGTGGTCCGAATGGTCGGTGAGCTTAAACCCGATGTCGTTATCATGGATATCGCCATGCCCAAGCTCAACGGCATCGAGGCTACCCGCCAGGTAAAGCTGAGCAACCCCCGCACCGGTGTACTGATACTCAGCGCCTATGACGACGATGAGTATGTCTTTGCCCTGCTCAAGGCGGGGGCCGCCGGCTACCTGTTGAAAAGCGTCAGCGGCGACGAACTGGTGCGGGCCGTCAAGGCCATCCATAAAGGAGAGCCGGTCCTCGATCCTTTAATCGCCCGGAAGGTCATGAACTACTTTCGGCTCCAGGAAAATGTTCCCCGGACGGAACAGGAGGGCGAACCGCTCAGCGAAAGGGAGATAGACATCATCAAGCTGGCAGCCCGGGGGCTGACCAATAAGGACATCGCGGAAAACCTGCACCTGAGCTACCGGACCGTTGAAGGTCACATGCGAGACGTATTCAACAAGCTGGGCGTGGGCTCCCGTACGGAGGCGGTACTTCACGGCTTGAAAATGGGCTGGTTCACCCTGGAGGAGCTGGTCTAGGTCCTCACGGGACCAAGACGAGGCTGTATCTATCATGCCACTCGGTTCAAAAACGCTTGCCAAGATAATCGATGGTTCGGCCATCCCGGCCTTTGTTATCAATCGGGAACACAATGTCACCCACTGGAACACTGCCTTGGAGGCCCTCTCCGGTTTCAAGCGGGAGGAGATGATCGGCAGTGATGACCATTGTAAGTCCTTCTATTGTGAAAAACGGCCTACCATGGCGGATCTGATCGTCAGCGGCGCTTCCGAAGAGGAAATCGAACTTTACTATCAGGGCAAATTCAAGAAGTCCCCCCTTATCGAAGGCGCCTACGAAGCCGAAGACTTTTTCCCGACCCTGGGCAGCCGCGGCAAATGGCTGCATTTCACGGCCAGCCCGCTGATAGGCGATGACGAGGCCATGATTGGCGCCATCGAGACCCTGATAGATATCACTGATCGCAAGGAACTGGAGAATAACCTGCGTTATTACTCCCAGCAGATTACCAGAGTGCAGGAAGAAGACCGGAAATATATCGCCCGTGAGCTGCATGATGATATGGCCCAGGTTCTAGGCTCGGCGTCCCGACAGCTCGATACTCTACTACGGCAGGAACAAAACCTGAATTCACGGGTCACGGCGGACCTCCAGGACGTCCAGGAACAACTCAACCAGGGACTGAAGTTCGTACAGCGTTTCATTAAAAACCTGCGCCCCTCTCTCCTGGACGACCTCGGCCTGGTGCCGGCGCTGCGTTCCTTGACCAATAGCCTGGAGGATACCGATGGCATCGTCACGAACTTTACGGTATCCGGTAAGGAAAAACGACTGACGGCGGAAAATGAGCTTTCACTGTTCCGCATCGTCCAGGAGGCACTTAATAACGTCAAGAAGCACGCCGATGCCTCCGAAGTGAGCGTCTCTGTCACGTTTCACGAAAATGGACTGAAACTCACTGTCCGGGACAACGGCGTGGGCTTTGACTTGCCCGGGAGCATGGATAGCCTGCCGCTGGCCGGGAAATTGGGGCTGATGGGAATGCAGGAGAGGGTCTGGCTGCTCGGCGGCTCTATGGAAATCGAATCATACCCGCACCAGGGCACGACCCTGTATGTCGAAGTACGTTTTGACGATGATCTCCAGCCTCCCCAGGACGGCGGGAAAGGCGACTTGCCCTAATCATTCTGACCTTGGACCATCAATGCCCGTCCAGTTGGATTTACTCGTTTTTCTTAGCCAAGACCCAGAACCGCAGGCCGATTCCGACAGCTACCACAGCCCCTATGATTATCAATATCAGGTACCATTGCATTACGGTCGGTCCGGTCATGACCTGGAAGTTGGAGGTGCTGTCCCCAATCCTGGCGATATAAAGCCCGGCCGTATCCCTGACAATGTTAAACGTCACCCTCTGTCCAGAACCGGCATCCAAAACAACCGTCTGTGAAGAAGCGGTAATTCCGTTGATTTTTAATTCTATTTCCTCACGAAGCGATTCACCGGTATTATTACTGATCAGGGCGCTGATAGCTACCGGCTCACCCTCGTCGACCTGGGCCGGAGTGACTGTCATATCGCTGACGGTAAAGGCTGACATGGCCGGCTCCGGGCTGACCTCTGACAGCGAGATCACTTCGAAAGTACCCGAAAGGTCGCCGACCCTGACCGGTTTTATCCCGGCATCACCGGCGGTGGTCGAGATTGAGACCGTCTGCTCGCTATGTCCCGTCAGGGTTACCAGCCTGGTCCCGGTCGGCTCACCATCCACAAAAAGTGTGGCTTCGTAGTTCCCGACCAGATCACCCGTATTACTGACAAGGACGCTGACGACAACCGGGTCACCCTCATTGACCCTGGCCGGACTTATCACTAGGTCGCTTATTCTGAAAGATGCTTCGGACAGTTCCGAGGCCGCCGGTTCGGCCGGTGACACCTCGACTGTGGCCGACAGATCGCCGATCTTGATAGTCCGGGTTCCGGCGTCCAGAGAAGGACCAAAGGATACCATCTGGCTGTCATGGCCCGCCAGGGTTACCACTTCGTTACCGATAGACTCGTTGTCAAGTAATAGCTCAACCTCATAATCGCCGCTCAGGTCGCCGGTGTTGGTGACCTGGACGCTGATATTCACCGGCTGGCCGGCGACCGGCTCGGCCGGAGATACCTCCAGGTCGCTCAAGGAAAAAGCAGCCGGGCGACTCTGTGTCATCACGGTATAGATTGTAAAATGATTGATCTCCGAATAGACCGTGTTGCGGGCTTCGTCAATCCAGCAATCCAGGGGAATCCATACCTGCTCGACGGCGTCCCAGGTAAAAATTGTCAGGCTACCTTCTGACGCTCCGTTAAGCATCCGGGGATCGTATCTCATGGCAAGAATACCATAAGGATCAAACGTTGCCCCGTTGGGACCGAGGACATAATAAGCCATCGCCGGGATGGAATTATCCGGGGGTAGCGGCCGCGTTTCCGCTGCATTTAATGGCCGGATAAGAATCGATGATATCACGCCCCCAATCCGGTTTCTGGGCACGGTTCCCTTGGGCAGCGTCAGGGTAACTTTCAGGTCCTCACTTTGTGCAACCGCTTCCTGATACACAATTCCATCGGAGTCAAGGAATTCTAGAATCAAAGTATAACCGCCCGAACCGCCACCACCGCCACCACCGCCACCACCACCGCCACCGTTCTGACCGGAGCTCCGAACTGTTACCGAATCACCTGTCCAGTTGGCCGATATTGGCAGGGCGTCTTTATCGCCTAGGATGTAATTCTCAAAAGATATATCACTTTGGCCGGCACCAACGGCTCGGAAATGAATTTCCGCCAGGTATCCAGAACCACTCACGTTACCTGTGCCCGACACGTGATTGATCACCCTTAACGTTCCCGGCGTCCCTTGAGGGACGTAGCCCGCCATATCCACCGGTACTGGCTGTCCGCTTATTTCGCCGTCGGTAACATCATCCACGCGAAGCACTGCCGGATCATAGACAATATCATAGTTACCGGCGTTAAAATCCACTACTCCTACTATGTTTACCCGGGCGACAAAATCGTCACCGGAGTCTACCTGTACCGGCGCCACGAAGATACTTACCTCCACGTTGGCAGCTACCGCCGGGGTAGGCAGTGCCGCCAGCGAGCAGGCCAGGATAGCGGCGAAGGTTATGTTTATGGCGCGTAAGTACTTTTTCATGTTACCACCGTATCGGGCGGGAGGGACCGGCGGCCGGAAAATTCTAATCCCACCGCCGGTGTCCCGGATGATTTACCTCCAGATATTTGGCGTCTTTTCTCTAAGGCGACTCCATGATGATTATTTCGGTAGCCGTGATGTCTAGGGCATTCACCTCACCATCGTTGTTTGCATCCGCCCAGGAGGTTGCCGGGAATCCGTCTTCCTCCATAATGATGCGCTCGATGTGGGTTATGTCGTTTGCTTCCACCGCACCATTTCCGTCGGCGTCACCGCGGGCGTAAACCGTGATGGTGATAGTGTCCTCATCGGTATTGCCTAGGTCGTCGGTCACTGTCAGCGTGACAGTATAGACACCCTTAGCGCCGTAACTATGAGTCGGGTTTTGTTCGGTGCTGCTATTGGTGTCACCGAAGTCCCAGTCGTAACTGTAACCAGGCTTGCCACCGGTGGCAGAGCCGGTAAAACTTACTGTTTCTCCGACAGCGACGGTATCATTATCCGACGTAGCGGTAGCCACCAGAGTATCATACACGGTGATATAGTTATCCTTGGTCTCGGTATCGCCACCGCCGAGGGTATCGGTCACTGTCAGGGCTACGGTATACGTACCCACAGTAGCGTAGCTGTGCGTTGGATTTTCCTCATCGCTAGTACTGATATCGCCGAAATCCCAACCATAGGTGAAGGACCCCGAACCATCCGTAGGGTCGGCCGTGAAGGAGATACTCTGGCCAACCAGTACCTGGGTCGCATTCGCGGAGAAGTCGGCCGTCACGGGGGTATACACGGTGATATAGTTATCTTTGGTCTCGGTATCACTCCCGTCAAGACTATCAGTTACTGTTAGTGACACGTTATAAGTCCCCGCCGCAGCATAGGTATGGTTCGGATTGGCAGATTTGTTGTCCGTCGTATCACCATCACCGAAGTCCCATTCGTAGGTGTAGGGTGACGAACCGCCCGAAGGAATGGCCGTGAAGTCAACGCTATCGCCAGCGATCAGCGCAGTTATATCGGAAGAGAAATCGGCTGCCACGGGACCGTATACCGTTATATAGTCATCCTTGGTCTCGATATCGCTGCCATTCAATGTATCGGTCACCGTTAGCGAGACGGTATAACTCCCCGGAGTCGAATAGCTGTGATCGGGATTAGCTTCGGTGCTGGTTCCGGTATCGCCAAAGTCCCAGGCATAGGTGAAGACCCCGGAACCACCGGTGGGGCTTGACGTAAAGGTAATGACCTCATCAATGAACACATCGGTTTCATCAGCGGTGAAGTCAGCCGCTACTGGCGCGACGACGTCCACCGAACCGTTAGTCCACGATACCCCGGTAATTTCCTCGGCGTTTACATCGCCGAGGAGGCCGTTACTGAACGTGATATCGCTGTCGGTACCAGCACTCCCAACGACGCTAAAATGTATAACTGCCAGGTAACCCGAGCCATCAACACCAGGGTAATCAGGAACGTTGTTGATCACCCTTACGGTTCCCTGCGTTCCCGTGGGGATGAGGCCCCACAAGCCTACCGGAATCTCATCTGTCCCTACGAGCCCATTAGAAACGTCGGTCACCTGGATTACCGCAGGATCATAGGTAACGTCATACTGAGCGGCATCGAAATCCACCAGATCGGCCACGTCGATGGTGACATCAAAACTGCCGCCCACAGGCACCTGCGCAGCGGGAAGACCGACACTGACAGATGGAGCAGCTACGACAGGAGATGCTGGCACCGCCAACAATACCATTAAGGCCATCACCACGATAATCCTCAGGATTCCTTTCTTGGTTTTCATTTTCGTTTTTCCTCCTTGACTCATACGTGTCTTTATAATATGTCAACTCTTGTGACGTTAGGGTATAAGGTGCTCTATTTCAGTAATATCCAGTATATTGATACTATCATCGTCGTTGGCATCAGCTCCGTGAGGAAGCTCCGGTTCAGTCTCCACCTCAGTTATTATTTGTTCTGTGAAATAAATATCAGCGGAGCTAACATCTCCGTCATCATCAGCGTCTCCGGACAGGAAAATCCGGAAGACCGCGTCACTCTCGTCTTCTCCCGTTTTGCCGGTCTTGTCGCCGGCCTTGACTTTGACAAGACAGGTTGTCGACGCGACTTCGGGCACGGTCCAGGTATAGGTGCCGTCATTATCTTCATCATCGGCGATAGGGAGGTAGGAACCCCCGTTGTTTGTAGAATACGATATGTTAACGGAAGTGACTCCGGTATCGTCCGTGGCCGTCCAGGTTATATCGTAAGGGGTGCCCGCCCTGAGTCTCTCACCGCCGTCCGGAGTATTGACCATTACGGTAGGGGGATCAATATCCGGTACTTCGTACCTTATTTCTACTTCATGAATCTGAAAATTCTTTAAAGGAAGTGAAGGCAACCAGGTTTCCTGCCCCTTGATGCGTACCTGCGTAGCCTCTCCATCAACCACGAAAAAGACAGGGGAATTGGAAGGGCCATAAGCGGTTAGATAAGGGCCGGATACTCCCCCCAATTTGCCTTGGCTGTCCGTGGCCAGGGTATGGGTCAGCAGGCCATTTACCCAGGCTTGAACCCTAACATCAGCCGCCGGCTGCCCTCCTGTAGTATTAACAGTCCCATAGACGCCATAAGTTGATGGTAAGCCTCCGACAACGTCGGCCGTCCTTACGCTCACGCAGTTAGATACGCCCGGGTCATTGTAATCCTCGTCAAAGGCTTTGACGGCAAAATGGTAGGTGGTGCTGGGAGTGAGATTTATTATGGTAATTGTTTCGGCACCACCAGCGGCCTTGGGTATCGGGTAATCCTGGCCGACCGCCGTTCTATTCACCGAGATAGCCAATTCCCAATTGGCATTTGTAATCTCGGCGGCGCTGTAACGTACATCATAATAGATGGCCGTACCGCTACTATCGTCATCACCGGGGGCCGTCCAGGAAAGCCGAACCTCGTCATTCTTAGCCTCCTCAACGAATAGGTCACTGATGGCGTCCGGGGAAGTCGTATCTTCCGGGCCATATTTCAACTTGATGTTCTCAGTAGTGCCTTCCTGGAAAGGGATTGCTTGAAGTTGAGGAATCTGGGGCACCCCTTCCCTTTCGGTTACCACCGCCGGAATATAGCCGGATTCCAGCTTGAAGACGATCCGGTCCCCGTTTCTGTAGTTGCTCACGACCAGCATAGAAGTGAATCCACCGGAGCTATTCGTCGAAACGGGAGTGGTCGTCGCCTGCTCCCCGTTGATCCAGGCGCTTACCTGGACCCCCTCCGCAGGTGTGGTGCCGTCGATTTCATACACTGTACCCGAGAAATTATGGGGTAGACCCTGGGCCCTGGCAGCGTCCGTCCAGAACGGCACGCCGAAAAGTATAGCGACCAAAAGGAGGGCAAACACCCAAAAGGAGCATATGGTTACCGTCTTGAAGAATCGGGCTTTCATTTCTGCGTTTTTGAGATGCGGTCTGAAAGGTTTCGTCTGATAAGTCCCATCCCGTTTTTCTGCGCTGGGTGGGCCTCGGTTTGGTGAGCCGATCGCCGCCGCCACCGATTCAGGAAAAGTCCTCTTTTCCCGTAGTTATCGTCTCGGATATTTTGCCGGTTGCTTCGTCTCTAGGTTCTTTAGAAACCTCCCTTGCCTTGTATCACCTTTCCCCCACCGAATATTATCACCAATATCAAATATTATTCAAGCCAGGCCTGAAAATAATGCGCGAAAGCCGGATTTTATTCGGCTGGCTTGATCTGCTACGGCGGGTCTATTCACGCATAGTTTAATGATATAACCCAGCCTCATGTGTATGGCATCCCCTAACCGGACTATTTTCAAGGTAAAATCAAGCAGTGGAGTAGTACCAATCAGACTATTATTATTACTCAAACGGTCAACCGGGATCAATTCTTGGAGCCCTTAGCGGGATTAAGTTAATGACTGTTGCCAAAAGGACAACGGCCGCTCGCGGGAGGCTCTCAGAGTTGTATTTGCAAAGCACCGACCGATTGCCACAATACGCCATATCACGGTATATTAATACCGTCAGAACAGGATTTGGCCTGGATGAACCACCCCCGACCTAGAGTAAAATATCAATGGAGATGACTGGTTATTTTACCGAACGGTTGATCTTTGGCACACAATCCCGACAACCGATTTTTCTCGCTTCAGTTTCAATCAACTACGGATTTGGCGCAGGATAATAACATTATATGGAAAGCATTGTTATCCCTCTCCTCATCATTGTAACCATAATCGCCGTGGTGTTTGCTCTTGTTATGGTGGTCCGATGGAGAGCCACCAGAAAGGGACTGAAATCCCTGACTGCCGTGGCTATTAACATGATAAACCAACAATCCGGACAGCCTTTTCAGCCGCCGCCGGTTGAAATAAGCGACCTGGGTGAGGCCCTGGAAGGGCTGAAAACGCGGTTAAGTTCACTCGAAACCGACCTTGGCAGCGAGAGAGAGAAACTCGATGCGATACAGGCGACCGTCGCCGCCGGGGTAATAATCCTGGACAGAGACCGGCAGGTTACTCTGCTTAACAAGACCGCGGCCCAGCTTTTCCGGGCTGCCATGGGGACCGCCATCGGATGGCCGTTTATCAACCTGGTCCGCGACCATGAAATGGACAGCATCGTACAGAGATGTCTGGAAACCAACCAGAAACAAACCGGCCTGGTACAGCTAGCCAGCACCAAGCAATACATCGAGTTATCGGCCGTGCCTCTCAGCAACGGCGCCCTGATACTGGTCCAGGACCTAACCAATATCCGGAGACTCGAAAAGGTGCGCCAGGACTTTATCGCCAACATATCCCACGAACTACGGACACCCATAGCATCGCTCAAAGCAATCGCGGAGACTCTACAAACTGGAGCCATCAACGATAAAAACATCGCGGAGGACTTTCTCCAGAGGATGCAGGTCGAAACCGATAAGATGGCTCAAATGGTCAACGAGCTTGGCGAACTATCCCGCATCGAAAGCGGCGAGTTGACCCTGAAGCTGGAACCCGTGGATATCGCTGCTGTCGTAGCTAAAGTAATCGAACGACTCAAAGCCCAGGTGGACAGGGCCCATTTAAATATCGACGTTGATATACCCGGCGATTTACCATCCGTTTCGGGTGACGCGAACAGAATAGAGCAGGTACTGGTCAATCTTATCCATAACTCGATCAAGTTTACGCCGCCAAACGGGAATATAACCGTTTCGTCCGTGGTACAGGGTGATAATGTATTGATATCGGTACGGGATACCGGCTCCGGCATTCCGGAAGATGACCTGCCTCACATTTTCGAGCGATTTTACAAGGTGGACAAGGCACGTTCCGGCGGCGGTACCGGGCTGGGACTGGCTATCGCCAAGCACATCGTTCAGGCCCACGGGGGCAATATCCGGGCCGAGAGCATTGAAGGCCAGGGCTCGACCTTCACTTTTTCGCTACCGGTGACTGTTTCTTGAAGTTTACCGGCTCACAGCACCAACATAGCATCACCGAAACTGTAAAAACGGTATTTTTCGGCAATTGCCTCCTGGTAGGCTCTCTCGATTAAGCTTTTACCTCCGAAGGCAGTCACCAGCATCAATAGGGTCGACCGGGGCAGGTGAAAGTTTGTCACCATACCATCTACCATGCGGAACCGGTGACCGGGCAGGATGAAGAGCTCTACCCACCCCCCGAAGGCCTCCAGCTCCCCGGCCTCGTTGTTCCAGGCCGCCTGTTCGACGAGGCGCACCGTGGTAGTGCCGACACAGATGATACGCCGCCCCTCCCGCTTGGCCAGGGAAAGCTCCCGGGCCACCGCAGCGCTGATAGCCCCATACTCCCGGTATATTATGTGACGGCGCGGGTCGTCTTCCTTGACTGGCCGGAAGGTATCCAGCCCCACATGCAATGTGGTGAATAAACAACGCACCCCCTTCTCCCGGACATCTTCCAGCAGTTCCGGCGTAAAATGTAGCCCGGCCGTCGGGGCTGCGGCGCTGCCGAGCACCCGTGAATAGACTGTCTGATATCGCTCCGGATCATCCAGGGGCTCGTGGATATACGGCGGCAGCGGCACCTCGCCGGCCTCTAATAGGGCTGCTTCATCGGAAAACCGCAGCACCCTGAGACCGCCGTCGCCGGTCTCGATCACCTCCGCCGTAGTCCCGGTATCAACAGCCCCGATTTCAATACCGGCGCCTACCTGAAGGCGCCGGGCCGGCCTGACCAGGGCATCCCATACCCCTTTCTCCCGCTGGCGCAGCAGCAGGACTTCCACCTTGCCGCCACTGCCCACCCTTCTCCCATTCAACCGGGCCGGGATGACACGGCTATCGTTACACATGAGGACATCGCCTTCCCTCAGGTAGTCAATGATTTCAAAGAAACGCCGGTGCTCGATGGTACCTCTAGCCCGGTTTAACACCATGAGCCGGGAATGGTCCCGCGGCTCGATTGGCCGCTGCGCAATCAATCCCTCGGGAAGGGCGTAATCGAAATCACTTGTCTTCATTGGTATCCATTTTCAATATACCTTTTAGCGACCTTGGAGGGCAATGTGGTATAATATATACTGTCATGGAAGCAAATGAACCTTACTCCTGCCCGATCCATCACGCCGGCCCACCACCCTGGGATTACCGGTGCCTTGCCTGTGGCCACGTCTTCGAAATGCCGGCGCCAAGCGGCCCCTCGGAGGAAAGGGACCGTACCTGTCCGCGTTGCCAGAGCCATGAAATCTGGCATCCACTCAACGTCTGCTCCGAGATCAGTTGCCCCGGCGGCTGATAAGACCATCGAAAGGCCGTCGGCCTTTGAAGCTACGCTCACTTTGTGTTATACTTCTGGATAGATAGACCCATATACTTCGTACTGGCGAGACCTGATGGCACAAGAATCAGAATGGGAACCCCGGATATTAGGCTTTCTATGTCGCTGGTGTAGCTACGCCGGAGCCGACCTCGCCGGGACCAGCCGCACGAAATACCCGGCCAACATCAGGATCATCAAGATACCCTGCTCGGGAAGAATTGATCCCCTGCTGGTCATCCGCGCCCTGCGCCTCGGCTTTGACGGCGTCCTCATCTCCGGCTGCCATCCCGGGGACTGCCATTATCAGACGGGCAATTACCGCGCCCGCCGCCGCATGGCCGTCACCAAGAAGTTCCTCGAGTATATCGGCGTGGAGCCGCAGCGCGTCCAGGCAAGCTGGGTCTCCGCCTCGGAAGGTGGTAAGTTCGCCGAGGTCGTCAGCGAGATTACCCGCGATTTAAAGGAAATCAAACCCAATCGATTATTCAGCGATGAGCGAAATGGAACAGAAACTGCGGAGTGAAGCCCGGGCCCTCCTGGAGCAAGAGAGGGTTGACTATATTATCGGCTACGAAGCCGGCAGCTTAAAATATATCACGACACCCCTGATTACGCAGGACCCGGCCGAGACCGACCGCCTGGTTGTCAGCCCCTTTATCCACAACAACCTCAGCGTCTTTCTCAAGGAGACGGAGGGGAAGGTCGGCATCGTGGCCAAGGCATGCGATAGCCGCTCTATCGTCAGCCTCATCCAGGACAAACAGGTAGCCCGCGAGGGTGTCTTTATCATCGGTGTCCCCTGCGCTGGGTTGATCGACCTCGCCAAGCTAGAGAAGCTGACCGGCAAAGACCGCGATGAAATCGACGATATTGCCTGGGAGGGTGAAAAGGCCGTCGTTACCATCGGCGGCAGCCGGCAGGAATACGCCGCTAAAGATGTCCTCGCCGACGACTGCCTCGGCTGCCAGACACCCACACCTGCTGAATATGATATTCTTCTCGATGCGGCCGGCCCGGCGGTAACCGATACCGAGCTAAGTCATCAGCAAATCAGGGAGTTGGAAGAGATGCCTCCCGAGCAGCGTTGGGAGTACTGGAAGAAACAGTTCGACCGCTGCATCCGCTGCTACGCCTGCCGACAGGTCTGCCCGGCCTGCTTCTGCAATCGCTGCTTCGTCGAGGAGACGGAGCCGGCCTGGATATCGCCTTTGCCGAAGTGGCAGGACAACCTGATGTTCCAGGTCGTCCGCATGCTCCACGACGCCGGCCGCTGTACCGACTGCGGCGCCTGCGAACGGGCCTGTCCGGTGAACATTCCCCTACGCAGCCTCACCAAGAAAATGGAAGAGATTGTCGAGGAGCTCTTCGACTACCGGGCGGGTACGAACAAAGACTCCCCACCCCTTATGGCTGCCTACGAGGCTCAGGAAGCCGAGGACTTTATCCGGTGACACGATGAAAAAAGTAGCCAAAAAAGATATCGCCGGGCTGCTGGCGAAATGGCAGCAGGACTACACGGTCCTCGTCCCATCCCGTGATTCGGGCGTGGCGGAGACGGTAGTCTGGGATGGGAAAGACACCGATTTCCTCGATTGGTACCGCAATACGATTGTCCCTCCCAAGGCCAATTTCCTGATGAACCTGGAGAAGATGTTTGACTTCAGCAGGGACGGCGGCACATACGAACTGAAAGCCCCATCTAAAGAAGTACCCAAACAGCTTATCTTCGGCATCCGCCCCTGCGACGCCCGGGCCATCGGCATTATCGATATGGTCTTCAAGGACGCCTACGAGGACAAGTACTACCTGAGCCGCCGGGAGAATTCCACCCTCGTTGGTCTGACCTGCACCAATCCCTATGACTCCTGCTTCTGCACCTCGCTGGGCTTCGGCCCCGCCGAGGCAAAGGACGTCGACCTGATGCTGACCGACATCGATGAAGCCTTCCTTATCGAGGAGATTACCGAAAAAGGCCAGGCGCTCATGGCCGGGGTCGACGGCGAGGCCAGCCAGGACGAAGAATCTAAAGCTGCCGAGATCAAGCAGACTGCCGCCGAAAGGGTCACCCGGAAGATAGACACGAGTACGATTTCAGAAAGGTTGCCGGCCGCCTTCGATAATGAGGACTACTGGAAGAAGGTCGCCGCCAAGTGCGTCTCCTGCGGCATCTGCACCTTTCTCTGCCCCACCTGCTACTGCTTCGATATCAACGACGAGATGCTCAAGGGGGACGGCGCCCGCTATCGGAACTGGGACTCCTGCTCCTTCCCCATCTACACCAAAATGCCCGCTGAAAATCCGAGAGAAGCCAAATGGCGGCGGGTCCGCCAGAAGGTCAACCACAAGTACACCTTCTATCCCATGCTTTTCGACGTGATTGCCTGTACCGGCTGCGGGCGCTGTATCCGGCAGTGTCCGGTCAACTGGGACATCACGCAGGTGCTTACCGGTGTGCCGGCGGAGGCGCCGGTCACGGAGAAGAAATAATGGCCATCAGCGATATCAGCCAGCGTAAAAGGTATCTGGCGGACGGCAATGTTTACCTGCCGCACATCGCCGTCATCGAGAAGATCGTTGACGAGACGCCGGGCATCCGCACGTTCCATTTCAACTTTAAAGACCCCGCATTGAAGGAGTCCTTCACCTTCGAGTCCGGCCAGTTCGGCGAGTACTCCATCTTCGGCGTCGGTGAAGCCACTTTCTGCGTTTCGTCCAGCCCCACCCGCCGCGACCACCTGGAGTTCGCCGTGCAGCGGGCGGGCAAGGTGACCAACGCCCTGCACCGGCTGGGAGTGGGCGCGGAGATAGGCTTCCGCGGGCCGTTCGGCAACAGCTTCCCGCTCGATTACCTGGCCGGGAAGAACCTGGTCTTCGTAGCCGGGGGCATCGGCCTGGCGCCGCTGCGGTCCCTGATATGGAACGTCATCGATACGCGTGACAAATACGCCGATGTCAATATCATCTACGGGGCACGCAGTCCGCAGGACCTCTGTTTCAAGTACGACCTCGACGCCTGGGAGAAGGACAAGACGGTTAAAATGACCACCACGGTCGACCGGGAGGCAGAGGGGTGGACGGGCAACGTGGGCTTCGTACCGGCCGTTACGGAAAAAGTGGCACCATCCCCCAAGGACGCCGTGGCCATCGTCTGCGGGCCGCCGGTGATGATACGGTTCACCTTCCCGGTTTTAGAGAAGCTGGGCTTCACCCCGGAGAACATGATAACCACGCTGGAGAAGCGGATGAAGTGCGGCATCGGCAAGTGCGGCCGGTGCAATATCGGGGAGATATACGTCTGCCGGGACGGCCCGGTCTTTTCCTACGCCCAGATCAAGGGTTTCCTCTCCAGCGAGTATTAGTATTGTCATTCCCGCTTTCGCGGGAATCCAGAGAGTTTTTTAGTTTCCATTCCTTTTGTTAATCCGTATGCCCATCCCCCTGACCCCCTTCCCGAAGCCGATTCTTGAGAAGCTATGAGTTCATAAGATTGCCAATACACATTTTTTGTTTGGGGACAATCACTACCTAATCCATTCATCCGTATCCTCGCACTAATCGAAGATATATTGCGTCCCATCTTACGTGAAATCTCCTCATTGGGTAAGGACTCGAGGTAGTATCGCTCTAGTTCGGCGTCGTCTTCCTGAGTCCATTTCTTCCAACCCTCTTTCATGTCGAGTTTACGTTGTTGTCCTAACCGGCGTGCCCTGTAGTTAATAGCCTTCCATGTTCGGTCTGGAAAAGCGGCCACCAGAGCATCCTGTGAAGAACGAGGAAACATCAAAGCCAGTAGATCATCGGCTTCCTTCGTCCACCGTCTTTCCATCTTGCTATTGGATCTGGGGCGATGGATCACCACTTTCTGGCGGAAGCCGGTTTTCCAGATTATAGTCGCTTCAATTTCCTGTTGACCTCTGACTTCGACCGATTCGATGATACTTCTCAGTAATCGGCTACGAGACGTCGGTGAATAGCTCTTCCAGTTTCTTCTAAGACATTTCAGGAACTCCCTGACTTTCTGATAATCGATGAAAGAAGCATCCTGGGTAATCGGCTTCCTTATTATCTCTTCGAGTTTATCTTTTGCCTCCCTGATCTTACCCCAGTAAAATTCCTCTTTTTCACGATCAATGCTCCCGGTATCACCATCAACGCAACAGGGAAGCAGAGCCTGCCATCTCTGGATTTCTTCGTTTAGTTGCCTGATCTGGAGCCGTTTTTGCCTTTCTTCAAACTTTGGCCGGCTATGCATTGATTCGAGTTCGTCAAGCACATGATCCGTGAAAGGTGTAAGGTCAAGTTGCTGCAGTACCGTTGTAGTTAAAGGTTCATCGATAAAATGTTTTGCGATGTCCAGACAGGTGCCGGCTCCTTCCTGGAGGTAGTCTCTTCGGCAAGTATAGCGACCCCTGGCATTGAGGCTGACTATCCTGTGGGGCTCGGTGTGATTCATGCACCTGAGCAGACCGGCCCACTCATTAGGCTCAAAGTACACTGTCTTTCCTTTGGGTTTCCTGGCTTGACTGGCTAATTGCCAGGCTTTTATGAACAGATCTTCAGGCACTACCGCCGGGTGATTATCAATAATCGCTTCGGTATCACCCCACTGCCAGACCCCGATCATCTTCGGATTTTTAACCAAACCCCTGATAAGTGTTGAGGTTATTTTATAGCCGGTGTTAATCCTGGGACAGGTTCGTAGACTGGTCAACCTCTCCATATATTGAAGATCCGGCGGGAACAAGGGAAATGTGAGATCATTTAATCCCCGAAGTGTTCTTAGTTTGCTGCCGTTTTGATTAACATATTCTTCGAGGACGGCCCTAACTATCTCAGCATGCGGTGGATATAGCTTCAGTTTCCCGTATTCATACTCACCACCAGGTTTCCTTCCTGTTACCGGCAAAAAGAAACCTGGAGGTATCGGTTCGCCGACGTATTCCCCGCGGGCCGCCTTTTGCCTCTTGCGGCGGAACATACGGCGGTTCATTACTTTGAGCTCGCCGATGGCTTCTTCGAACTCATCGGCTAGGTAGTCCCAGTCACGTTCAATAGCAGGATTCCAGATCCCTTCCGGTGTTCGAATCCGGCATTGATGCTCTTTTAGTAATTTCAGTAGCTGGTAAGGAAGAATATGATCTCTGTCCCGTGAGAGTCGGCTTACCCCTTCGGTTAAATATACCGCCCCGACAGTACCCTCCCTCACGCGCCGTTGTAGCTCGAAAAGCCCCCGGCGTTCTTCCGTTGATAGTTGACCCGATAGGCCGAGGTCGCGAACATCTACAGTTACCTTTCCGTCAGACCAGACCTTTGGCCAGGGCGCTTTGCCGCGAGATGAATCGAGCTCCGTCTCGATTTCGCCGGGATCCAGAGCGGTCTGATAACCATCCTTGATTGCCAGTTGAACCAGGCGCCCGATTTCACGAATCGACTCCCGGCTGTCTCTGACCTGTCCCGGCGTCGAGACCCTTCCGTATATGAAGCAGTTCTTAAATGGAAGATGCCTCAAGCCTCCTTCATCGGGCGTCTTCCTTTTCTTTACCGTGGCTTCAATTATGTCGATTATTGTCGGCATGACCTGCCTCCATCACCAGCTGGGCTAATATTTTCCTGACATCCATGACTTCCGATACCGGAATCAACATCAAACGCCCGGCTAATTCGACAAGTAGTTCAAATAACAGCTGGGGTAAAATATCAAATAGTTCGATTAGTGTTTTCATTTGCGTGGCATTGATGCCTTGTTGTTCGAGCGCCTTCGTTGCCAGGTCCTTCAGCTGTCTCCATTCCGATTCTGCTTCAGGCAGGCAGGAGTCGATTAGTATATGTTGCAGGGATGCCCTGCTTGTGTTACCATATTTTTCTGTGGCAATTGGATAGAGCTTCTCCGCCAAACCCAGGCTCACCAAATCGATAAAACGTTCTTCTTGCCAATCTCCTCTAGCCGTGAACAAGGAGTATTGTTCCAAATTTTGGTGCCCGATATCCATGAATTCGGTAATGGTACCATTTGGATCGGGAATCTTGAAATCGATCCCGCTCAGCAGGGTCTGTACCCTCTTTTCTGTTTCCATTTCACCTCCGGCAAAATCCACTAACAGTGAAAATCCGAATACTAAATCCACTTGCACTTAAATTATAAGTGGGCAACAACGACGTTTCAATATGTATAATAGTCAAAATCTGGCTGACATGTTAAAGAAACATGGGTTTTTATGAGTAAAGGCCCCACCATTTCCCCAGCGGTTCTTAACTGTGACGGAATTTAGCGTCGAAATGGCGAGTTTCAATAGAACCAGTCCTAACTTTAAGGCCGGTGATTCCGGTATAGTTCAATGTATCGGACGGATATGTCGAAACGGAGATTTAAACGTGGCTCATTTTCTACACTTATTCAATCATCTGGCAACGTTTCTTCCTTTTCGTTGATTACTGAGATTATTCTGTCTAAATCATCTTTAGTCCTTTTTAATAAACGAGCATTCCACTCTTTCCCTAATAGCTGCCGGACAAGTTGGTACATCTTAGTATTTGGGTCCCTCCTACCCATGTCGTATCTGAAACCGCACCTGAGTAAGTGCCATGTCGCCTCTGCCACGGTAACATTATTGCTTTCTGCCCATACCCAAATGGCATCTCTAACCTCTCGGGATACGCTTATCTTGACTCGTTCGTCGGCCCGCAGTATATAGTGCAGTCCAGATGACACTTTTTTATACTTCATAAGGCATTTTTATGGTACCACCAATGGGGTCAATATCTCAATTACATGCCTTATGTATTGAAACCACACGTCATTTCGTGATTAAGGTCTCATAAACAGACAATGTTAAAGCTGGAGAATTATCGAAAATCTGTGATGAAGGGTTTTATCAGGGGTTCAGGGATCGATAATCAGCTTCAATACGCTCTGTTTATAGTTTTACTCGGTCCCCGGAGAGCATGCCGGCGTGTAAATATCAGAATCGACTAGACCAGCGAAAAGTGTACTATCATTTTGTGAATATTGCCTTTAACATTAATTAAACGCACATCGGATACAAGCTTGGTGCCCAAGTTTTCGGGCAGCTTTCTTCCCTTGTGAAATTGAACGCGACTCCCTTTGATAAGGACCAACCTTGTCCAGGAATGCCTTGAGGTGTAAAATCCAGATAAAAAACGGTGCCGTTCGGACCTGAGAACCGACGGCGTAGCACCCCGGAAGATGTAATGCTTCGTATCTTGAATCGTATATTAATATGTGGTCACAGCCTCCGGAGTAAAATTGTTTATTTTGAATTTTATATTTAGTATTGTCCCGGAGAGGATATCGCAAAGCACCACCGAGGCATTTACGGTATTTTATAACAACTTTTTGCCCAGAATATTCAGATATTTCAGCTACAAAGTAGCGGACGTACATCAGGCTGAAGACCTGACCTCGATAACCTTTGAAAAGGCACTGACGAAATTCGAGAGCTACAATTCCGGTAAAGCCAGCCTGTCGACATGGATTTTCACCATTGCGAGAAACACTCTGACCGACCATTTCCGGTCGAGCAGCCGGCAGAAAAATGTGTCATTGGACGAGATAGCCGAAGATCCTGAAGACCAGAGGACACCGGAGCAGGCCTTTCTTAAAAAAGAGGAAAGCCAGATACTGAAGAAATGTCTGCTGAAATTATCATCGAAAGAGCAGGAAATCATTTCATTGAAGTTCGGGGCGGATATGAATAACCGCCAGATAGCCGATACGCTTGGCCTGTCCGATTCGAATGTCGGGATAATCCTTTACCGGGCGGTGCGCAAGTTGAGGGCGGAATTCGCGGAGTCGGATATATGAGCCGGGAAAAAGAGCGGGAGAACAAGTTTACCGAGTACCTCGACCGCCTGCTCGCGGGAGGGGAAATCCCGGTTGGCCCGGACATGGACGAGGAGCTCCGGGAGACGCTGGATTTCGCCAAAAAGGTAGCCGGACTGAGGCGCGATCCTTCCCCCAGTTACCAGGCCCGCTTGAGGGCTGACCTGCTGCAGAAACTGGAGGATAGGGCCAGAAAGGCCGAAGAGAAAAAAGCCAGTTTCTGGGGAGGGATATGGAGGCAGCCGGTCTGGCAGGGAGTGGCGGCGGCGGTCTTTGTCGTTATCGTGCTGACAGTCCTGTGGCGCGCTGGAGTATTCGCACCTTCAATAACCCCCACCCCGACCCAGACGACGATAGCGCCGACAGTGACGACCCAGCCGGCGCAGGGGCTCATGCTCAACTTCAGCGTCAGCACGGACAAGGTGGTCTACCAGCCCGGCGAAGACGTCGAGATAATTGTTACAATGAAAAACAACGAGCCGGGACAGATAATGCTGGAGAAACTGCCACCGATCATCAGCCTGATGAGCGCCGAGACAACGAAGCCGGTCTACACTTTCACCGGCGGTATGGATACCCGCACACTAGCGCCGAATCAAACCATATCATTCACGCTGGTGTGGAACCAGGAAGACTTCGAGGGCAACCCGGTAACTGGCAAGTACTATATCGAACTGGAAGACCTGGTTTACCAGGGGATGCCGGTACAACTACACCTGGCCCAACCCGTGGAATTCGATATTCAGTCTTACCACTGAGCGTTTTTTCATCCGGATGTAATACTTTTTCAGCGCCTTCGTATATTTAGACACAACCAACTTGAAGGTTCGAACCGGACGAAGAAAAAACGCTGAGGAGGTCAGAAATGAAAAAGCTCATAACGTCGATAGTCCTGATCGCGGTGGCCTTGATCATTTTGTTGAGCGGCTGTAGCGAGGCGCCTCAAACCACAACTGCTACATATACGACCAGACCACCGACACAGACTCAAAGACCCACCCACACGACTACAGCCACGATGACGAGACCACCCACCACAACACCCGGCACCATCGGGCTATCGGTAGGGGGCGCCAAGGACATCAATAATTTCAGGGAAAACATACTCAACGACTACCTGCCTTTGCCGACCGATATAACTTACGAAGGACTTTTTTACGATTACTACTTCGACACAGGGATGCCGCAGGAGTCCAGGAAACTGTACAATCCTTCGTATTCATTCGCCGTAACCAGGGACCCGCTGTCATGCGAGACCGAGTATTACATGTCGGTGGGGTTGAATTCCGGGCTGAAAGAAGAAGACTTCGCCAGGAAAAAGCTGAACCTGGTTATCGTGCTGGACGTATCAGGGTCGATGAGCGAGGAATATAACCGGTATTACTACGATAATTTCGGGCTGCGGCATGATATCTATAACGAAGAAGGCATCATGCATCGGACCAAGATAGAAAGCGCGACATATGCAGTAGCGGACATCATCAATCAACTCAACGATGACGACCGTCTGGCCGTCGTCACCTTTAACTCCGATGCGTCGGTCCTTCGATCGATGAAAGATGTCAGCTATAGGGAGATGGATGACCTCATCGATGATATCCTGGACCTTCGCGCTGGAGGGAACACCAACATGTCGGCCGGCATCGAAAAAGGCACCAGGCAGCTGCGCAACGTCTACCGGTCGGACAGCTACGAATACGAGAACCGTATCATCTTCCTGACGGACGCGCAGCCGAACACCGGTGACCTGAGCGCTTCGGGCATGATGGGGATGGTCCGCAAGAACGCGGATGACCATATCTATACCACTTTCATCGGGATCGGGGTGGACTTCAATAGCCAGCTGATCAATGAAATTACCAAGGTGAAGGGGGCTAACTACTACTCCGTTCACTCGCCGCGGGAGTTCAACGAAAGGGTCAGCGAAGAGTTCGAATATATGGTAACGCCGCTGATATTCAACGTCCGCCTCAATTTCGAGTCCCATGGCTGGCGTATCGAAAAGGTCTTCGGCAGTCCCGAGGCGGACCAGTCCACCGGCGAACTGATGAAGATAAACACTTTGTTCCCGTCGAAAAGCGTCGGCGGCGAGACCAAGGGTGGGCTGGTGCTCCTGAAGCTGAAAAAACGTCGTCAAGGCCGGGAGAGGAAGTCTACTTGCGGGTCAGCTATGAGGACCGGAACGGCAGAAACGACGTCAGCGAACAGATAATAGTCCTCGAATCCGAATCGCCGGAATATTTCGATAACTCGGGGATTCGTAAGGGAATATTGCTTATCAGGTACGCCGCATTGATAAAGAACTGGCTTGGTGACGAGTACCATTACCTCCACCGTAGCCAGTCTTGGCAGCCTAGTGTCCGGGAAGACACCGGCATCCCCATCCCTGCCGAGTCATTTCTGAGCCAATGGGAAAGGCAATCGCTGCCGTTGATGGTGTACCATCAATACAAACCGATTTTCCGTGAATTCAGCCGGTACTTCGAAGACGAGATGTATGACATTGGGGACGATACCCTTGAGCAGGAGCTGAATATCCTCGATATCCTGAGCAGATGACGGTACTTGTCGAACTCACAAGAACGCCGGGCTGGTTTCAGGCCCGGCGTTCTCTTTAAAAAAATCATCTAACTATAGTGGCTTTGATCCGTAAGGACCTACTTATAACCCGATGATTAGTAAAATAAATCTTGTCTATTCGTCGAAAAATTCTCCATGGGAAAGAGTGTGCGTTTAACACTACTGCTCAGAAAATCCAAATCGTTAAGTTCCGGCAGCCACAAGCTCCAGACTAACCTGATAACCCAGAGACTGAAGACGTTTTACCAAACGGTTCTCGGTAGCGTGGCGGTCACGTTCATTGAAGTACTTTGCACCTAAATCCGAATAGTTTTGGTGCTGGGAAAGCATATGGTAGGCAATCACCAAGATGGCATGACCGATGGCGATTAAGGCTCTTTTCTTTCCGCGCCGCGCCGCCAAACGATGGTACGCGGCTGACAGGTAGGTCCCTCGGTTACGAGCAGCACCCCAAGCGGCCTCTGTTAGGGCTTCACTTAGCCATTTGCTGCCCTTACGGGTCTTCCCTGATTTACGCTTTCCCGCACTTTCATTGCTGCCCGGACACATCCCGGCCCATGAGGCTAGATGCCTTGAACTTGGGAACTGCTCCATATCCGTTCCTATCTCGGCTACTATTACCTGTGCCACACCCCGGTTGATACCCGGTATAGTATCCAGCCTTTCCACTGCTTCAATGAAGGGCTCCATCCGTTTTTCAATCTCGGCACTGCATTCCTTGATCGCCTCATCCATGTAATCAATATGAGCCAGTTGCTGCGCCAATAGAAAACGATGTATCTCTTTTACCTTGCCTTCCAGAGCTTCTTCTAGCTCGGCTATCTTTTTGCGGAGTTGGCCACGGGCCATTTCAGCCATGATATGAGTGTCCTTTTCGCCTTTCAGTATCGCTTCCAGCATGGCTCTCGCTGATACCCCGAGGACATCTGACACCACCGAAGCCAACTTGATATTGGCGTCTTCCAGGAGCTTCTGCACTCGGTTCACTTCAGATGATCGCTCCCGTACAAGAGCCTTGCGATACCTCGTCAACTCCCTTAGTTCACGGATGGGCTGGGGAGGGATAAAACTCCCCTTCAAAAGACCATGCTGAAGCAAATCCGCCAACCACTTAGCATCAGAGACATCAGTCTTGCGTCCAGGGACTGCCTTAATGTGTTGCGGGTTTACCAGGAATACCTGGCACACGCCTTCGAGAATATAGTAGATGGGCTTCCAGTATACGCCAGTGCTTTCTATAGCTACGTGGCTACAACCCTTTCCCACGAGCCAGTCCAGCATCTCCACCAAGCTCCGCGTCGTAGTCCCATAGCTCCGGACTTCCTTCTGACGCTGTCTTCGTAGGCCCGGTGTAATCAAGCAGACGGTGACGCTCTTCTTGTGTACATCCATGCCAGCACACTGCTCATAGAGGACCTCCATACTTTACCTCCCTTTTGATGTAATAGAAGGCTGGAAAGCACCCAGGTAAGTTTAGACTCTGCTCAGCGTGCTTCCCTTGGAGGGAGCGACAGTGTGTGGTACCTGTGGGCGCCATGATCAGACTTAAACTCGGGTTCTAAACACCAGTAGTGTTCGACCTGTTCCAGCCTTCGCACGCATCATACCACGGGCATGATTTTCATAAGGAGTGGTGAGGGAAATTCCTCATGATAGACTTATACGCTAATCCCGGCAACAATACTTCCGATACATTCTTGATCGAGGTGACGATCAACTACTTAATCACGGCTTGATGCATTTTACTATTATCCAGTACAAAATAGCCCTTGTCCAAGTAACTGTGCCGATGTATAATTCAAACGGACTATAGTGCTATCGGGACGATAAAAGTGCCAAAAGACTACAAGACAGGCAATGGTCTGCTGACCGTGATATTAATTTTTTCTATTCTTGCTGCCTTTCTGAGTCCTGACAAGGCAGCCGACGCCGCCGACAATTCCTGGTCAATGGAGTCTATACCTTCCACAACTGGTAAGTTGCTTGCTCCCGGCTCCGATGTGAGCGATCTGGCGGTCGCCTCGGACAATACCACCGTTTACGTTACCGATCGGCAGGACGACAAGATATACCGTTCTACTGATACCGGCGTAACCTGGTCGGCCATATCAAAACCCGGAGGGGTCACCGAACCGCAGCTTATCGCCATAGCCCCCGACAACGTGAATTTAATAGCCATCATCGCCGATGGTAACGAGGTCTATTACTCGACCGATGGCGGCGAATCCTGGTCGGACAACGGTACGGTACAGGAACCAGGTGAAGCGCCGGCCGCCGCCCTGTATGACATCGCCATTTCGGACTCTGTGGCCGGGATGCACTACATCGCCGCGGTGGGTACCGAGGCGGGACCGCTGGCCAACATCTGGTACTATGACATGGGCGCGGCGTCGCCGCAGTGGCGGGAGACGAATGACCTGGCCGGATTCGGCAGTACAACGTCGGACGTAGCAGCGGCGCTTTCGTTCTCCCCCAATTTCTCTTCGGATCAGGTGATGGTCGCTGTCACCGAGGAAGATGACGGCGGCGCGGGCATGGACTACATACGCTTCGAGATGTTCAGCTTCGTAACGCTGAAATGGAATGGCGACGCCGGTTTCACCAACTACCCGGTTATCGTAACCAGCGATGACGGCATCACCGGCATCGACGCAGCCTCGATTGCTCTCGCACCGGACTATAATGGAAATGACAGCGGTACGCGAGTAGCCCTGATAGGACTGGACATCGCCGGTGACTCCGGGACCAACATCAAGAACGGTATCTATGGCCTGTATGATAGTATGAACAGGCAACTGGAACAATATGACAAGGTCAAGTCTATCGTCTACAACGGCAGCGATGTGGCGGCCGGGATTGCCGATGATAATGACGTGCTGAGAAGCGATGATTTACAAAAGAAGGGGATATTTCCCCCGTCCGTCCCGGTGCCCGGCGGCGAAAAGGTCGTCCTCGCCTTTGCCGGTGATAGCGTCCTGGCGGGGACCTCCGGAAACAACAGCACCGTCTCCCGCGCCGCGACCGCTTCCAGTGATTTCAGCGGCGCCGGGCTGGTTTATCCCGGTGAAGATATCAGCGACCTGGCTGTTTCCGCCTACGGCACGGTTGGCTACGCCACTGATACGCAGTCTGGTAAGCTATATAAATCGACCGATAATGGCACTAACTGGACAGAACTCAATAATCCAGCCGGTGCGGCTGTGCCGCAACTGATCGCTATATCCTGGGATAACGCCAGTGTCGCGGCCCTGGCCGCCGATAATAACGAGGTCTATCTCTCCACCAGTGGCGGCGATAACTGGACAGACCTGGGCCTGCCGACCGGCAATGTCACCATCACCGATATTGACGTTTCCCCCCGCGCCTCGGGCGATATTTATTACGTGGCCGTTTCCGGCAACGACGGCTCTACCGGTAAGATCTGGTACTACGAATACAACGGGGCCGAAGTATGGGTCGATGCCAGCGTGATTGATGGCTTCAATACCACCACCACCAGCGGCCATGGCACGGCCACCGATTGCCTGGCGGTTACCTTTTCACCCAACTTCGCTAATGATTTTACTGTGATGGCCGTCACACTTAATACGGAGCAGACCTCGCTTGAGATTTTCCACGTTCTCCCGGAGCACGGGGATATAGGATGGAACCGGGCAATCGATAGTATTTATTTCGACTATCCCCTGGCTATCCGAAACAACGGGACCAATATCATCGATGCCAGCGGAGCTTCGATCGCGCTGGGACCGGACTTCATCGGCATCGAGGTGGAAACGCTCATTTCGTTTGTCGGCGTCAGAACAGACACTTCGGATAGCGGCGGCTTGCACCGCATCGATGAGTCCAGTCACGATGAGGTCATGCTCACCGGCGTTAATATTAACAGTGTCATCTACGACGTCAATTATTTAATAGCCGGGGAATACGACACCGGCAACGTCTGGCGGACGGAAGACCCACTATCAATGACCAAATACTGGCCGCACCTTGACGCGGATTTTGCGACCGCGCGTTCATTAAAGTGGCCGTCCGGCGAGAATAGCGTTGTGGTCGCCTGGGCCGGCGACATCCTCCTGGCGGGCGCCTCCGGCGACGAGTCAAGCTTCTCTTTTTCCGCGGACAACGGCCTTACCTTTAATGACCGCAGTCTGATCGACACGACTTTAGATCACATACAGGAATTCGCCGTAGCAGCCGACGGCAGCCGACTTTACCTGGCCACCGACGACGGCACCGATACCAGCCTGTGGCGCAAGTACGGGGGCACCTGGCAGCGCGTGCTCAGCGTGCCCGATAGCACCGGGTATATCGTCCGCATCGCCCCGGCCGATCCTGACGTCGTTTACCTGGCCCGGGAAGATGACAATGAAATGTATTATTCGGATAATGGCGGCATAACCAGATGGTCAAAGAAAACAACCTGCCCCTGCGAGGCACAGGACATGACCGTGGAAAGCGAAACCATCGCCTACGTGCTGGGCGTAGATGGCGGTGTCACCAAGACATCCAATAAGGGAAGCGGATGGTCTACTATCACCGGCAACATGATATTTCCTATACATATATATGGCCTCTCAGTAATGCGGCCGCAGCGAATAACGACGGCGCCGGTTGAGGGTATCGCCGCGTTTATCAACGATGATACAGATGTTTATATTTCGATGGATACGGGAATCAATTGGTATTGGTTAGGTGAGACACCAGATGCCGCCTATCTTAATGATATTTGCCTCTCATCGGGTGTAGGCTCCAGTTATAATATTTACTATATGACGGCGGTTGGAGTTGACACGTCTGCGATGGCTAATGTCTGGTACTTTAACCTGGGAGCAACCGTCGGTTCTTGGAGAAAGGCTACGATTACCGGCAGACAGGCCGGAACGACGCGGGCCCTGGCGGTGGTCGCCTCACCGAACTTCGTCACGGACCGGACGCTTGCGGCGGTTACCACTAACGGCACGGATACTTACCTCGAGCTTTTCAGGCTGGACGAAAGCCCGGCCTGGAACGCCGCTGCAGGATACGCCGGCTACCCTGTCAGAATCCTGGCCGGGGGGGCCTCCGTGGCCGCCGATGCCGCCTCGATAGCCCTGCCGCCGACGTTCCTGGGCACCGATAACGCCACGCTGAACATTTTTATCGGCATCCGAACGGTCGCGCCGGGCAACGGTGGAATCTTCAACGTAAATGACACGGCCGTCACCACCATCAAGTCCGGCGTCGATATCAACCGGCTTATTTTCCACGGCGAGAGCCTCCTGGCCGGAGAATACGCTACCAATAAGGTCTGGCGCTGCGCTGACCCATCGGCCGATACACCCCAGTTTGCCACGGCCAACGTCACGCCCAGCGGTGAGAGCAAGGTGGTGCTGGCATCGGCGGGCGGCATTGTCTTTGCCGGGACTTCCGGGAACGCCAGCGCCTTCTCCGTCTCCACCGATGGTGGCGCCAGCTTCGCCACCCGCAGCTATACGGAAGCCGGTACCGACGTCAGTGACTTTGCCTTCGACAGCGACAATACGACCATCTTACTGGTAGATTTGGAGTCCGACAGGTTGAAAAAGTCCACCGACGGCGGCGTGTACTGGTTTCGTGACTATTCAGCAAACTACGGACATTCGCTAACACTAGACGGTAGCGGCCAGCTGGTCATGGGTAGCGTTAACGGGTACGTCACATACTCCACTGATGGTGCCGCTACCTGGACAGATATTCATCCTCAGATCGAGGTGGGCGCCCTGCAAACCAGGGGCGACGCCTCCGGTCTTTCAAACGGTGATTTTATTTACGCAGCCAGTTCCAAGACCGACAGCAAGATAGTTCGCTGGCAACTCGGCTATAGCACTTCGTGGGAGGACATGGCCGCACCGGTGCCTTCCGGCTACGGTGTCTACAGCCTGACTTATTATAATGGCGCCCTCTACGCCCTGGCCTCCGATAATACGTCGAATAGCGTTCTTCTACGCTCGCTTTATCCGACGGATAATAATATTGCCTGGAGTAACCTGGGCAGCGTTTCCGATACCTTGAACCACGAGTCTGGTCTCCAAATCAGCAGCGGCAGCAACAAGCTCTGGGCCATCGGCACCACCGGTAACGCCCTGTATAGCTTAACCGATACTACGGCATCACCACCATCCCCGACAGCGCCCACCGGCGGGGGCGGAGGGGGGGGTGGCGGCTCATCCGGCGTGACCTCTTTCTCAGGAATCGTCACGGATTCAGGAAAGTTCGTACAAGAAATTACCGCCGGTTCAGTTGATGGTAGGGTGTCCGTTGCAATCATGAAGGACACCATCGGTCTAAATAAATACGGCCAGCCGCTGAGTTGGATGTCGATAAAGCCGATGGCGAACCCGCCGGCCCCATATGGAGACGCCAGCATCATTGGACTGGCCTACGAACTTGGCCCAGATGGTGCGAATTTTAGTCCACCGGCAACATTGACCTTCACTTATAATCCTTCCCTGATACCAGCGGGAGTATCAGAGGGTAACCTGCGTCTGGCCAGCTGGGATAACGACTTAGGCGAATGGGGGACGATCGAATGTTTCGTTGATCCCGAGGCCGATACCACCGCTGCACAGCTTGCTCACTTTTCGGCTTATGCCATCATCGCCGCGACGGCGCCTGCCGAGATAACTACCAGCGATCTCACCATCACGCCGATTGAAATTGATCCCGGGGAAGAGGTCACGGTCAGTGTGCTCGCGACCAATACCGGTGATATTGCCGGCAGCCGCGAAGTAGCGCTGCTGGTAGATGATACCCGGATCCACGTGAGTGTCATAGAACTGGCAGGACACGCCAGCCGGACGATAGTATTCACCGTAAACGAACCCGTAGCGGGGACATATCGTGTGGCCGTCGACGACCAGTCGAACTCGTTCATGGTCAGGGCACCGGCGGCATTCGTGGTCTCGGGTGTCAGCGTCCAGCCGACCGAATGTTCACCCGGCGAGACCGTGACGGTCATTGTAACTGTGAAAAATACCGGGGAAATCGAAGGAATGTACACGCCTTTAATAGAAATCAGCGGGGAAAAAGAAAAGCAGGCAGAAATAACAGTATATCCAGATGAAACGACACAGATAGTATTCGCTTTAACTAAAAATACGCCCGGTACCTATACCATTCGAGCAGGGGAATTGACGGCCAATTTTAGTGTAGCCGTTCGAACGACCTCATCACAGCTCGAATTCCCAGTGGCAACCGTAAGGCCACCCGCCCTGTCCCAGACTACCCTGGTACAAATAGCTAAAGGGACAAACTGGCTGTTGACCGGAATTATAGGGGGATGTATCCTGATGGTCGGCGTTCTGGTTATCGCCTTGAGAAGAAGGAACTAGTAGTCTGTCAAACTTGGCCAAGCACAAAACCCTAGAGATTAGTCCCTTTGTATAGGATATTCGCATAACCGTTCGGCGCAACCTGGATGTAAGTGCATGAAGCGTATAACATGGATTATACGCCAACTTGGAGCAATTGGTATTAAAGAATTGCTAACTTAGCAATTGCTGGTAAATCTTAAGGGATACTAAATTCCTCTTAAGGATCAGAATATTCCCTGAAATAGCTTCAACAATTGTATAGGAAAACAGTTCAAGCCTATTCCAGCATATATTTTTATTTATATTCTAACGGCTTTGCATTATAATTCTTCACAAAAGAAGTACTATAATCAAATATAATTATTCGGATGGGGAGACAGGGGAGAGTCAGTCTTTCCCTGAAACGCTCATGGCGGTTGACACCGCCACCACGAAGTATATAAATCCAGGATTAGGGCGATTTCCGGAGGAAACATAGAAAGACTGCCGGTATCTTCTCCCAAACTGAGGCAATATGCTATCCGCCGTAGCAAAATGCCTTATTTAATACCCACCCCATGACCTGTATCAAAGCATAGAGGCGGTAGAAAATGCACTGCGCATTACCTTTTGTATATTACCAACGGTAGCACAATCGCCGATCATAAAAAACCTGTCTGCCACCTCCAAAAACTCCAGGGCCCTGTCGCTTTTAGATTTCATGCCCACGGCGATAACCACGCTGCCGGCTGCGATTAAGTGCTCCTTGCCGTCCATGCCAATATAGGTAACACCTTTGTCGGAAATGCCGGTGCAGCGAGCGTTCAGGAAATATTTGAGATTCTTCTGCTTCTCTAACGCTTCCATGAATGTATCGCGATAAAAGAGAGCTGTAGTCATATCTGGAGCCAATATATCCAGCATTTCCAGCAGAGTTACTTTATGTCCCTTCTCGGCCAGGTGCATTCCGGTCTCCACACCGACTTCTCCACCCCCAACAACTACAATATTATCCGCCAAGGCATCTTCATTCCCATAAACATCGGAGGCAAACACTACATTTTCACCTTCCACTCCGGGAATCGGGGGAACGATGGGTTCCGAACCCACCGCGACGAGTACCGCATCGTAGTTATCCTCTTCAAGGTCTTTAGTAGTCGCCTCTTTATTGAGACAGACCTTGACATTTGATTCTTCGATCTGACGCACGAGGTAGTTTTTAAAATTTCTCACCGGCCATTTAAAGGAGACGTTATTAGACGTATTGAGTAGTCCCCCCAGGGTACCGCTTTTTTCATACAACGTGACCTCATGCCCTCTGCCGGCCGCTATTAAGGCAGCTTCCATTCCCGCCGGCCCACCGCCTATGATAGCTACTTTCTTCTGCGCAGTCGGAGGCTCGATCATTCTTTCAATTTTATGCTCAAGCCCCCATATCGGATTAACGGAGCAGACACTTGTCCACGGGTCATCACCACTTCTCCCGTCACATTTATTGCACCGGATACAAGGCACCACATCTTCGTTTCTACCCTCATAGGCCATACGGCCATACTCACGGTTGCATATCCAGGCTCGGGCCATGCCGATTAAATCCGCCTTCCCGGAAGCGATAACCTCCTCGCTGGCATCAAGATCCAGATATCCACCTACGGCTACAACTGCGATCTTGGTACCGTTTCTTCTAATACCTTCCGTAACAGCTGCCACCGTCTTCAAATTAGGTGTAGGTTCCGGACTAAAACCAGTAGGATGCTGATATACTATTGCACCTGCGCGAAGCTGAAGGAGGTCAATGCGGCCTTCTGCCAGTCTGGCAAACTCGATGCTGTCCTCTACGGTCCATCCTCCCTCGAAAGGTTCGAGGGCACTAATGCTGGCTTCAATGAGGAAATCCTTGCCGCATTTTTCCTTTATGCGATCACAGATCATCAAAGGGAACCGGGCCCGATTTTCCAGACTGCCGCCATATTTATCAGTTCTCTTGTTCGTTAGCGGAGAAAGAAATCTCCCGCCTATCACCAGCCGGTAGGACATGTGTACGTATACGCAGTCGAAGCCGCACTGCTTCGCGATAGCGGCTTGATCTGCATAGCCATCAGCCACTTTTTCCAGTAATTCCTCAGGTATTTCCACAGATTCTTCCCCGCGTTCCCTGAAGCTCAGTGGGAACTCAGTAATACCTTTACTGACGTCGTATGAGGCTGGTATTCTTTTGATAATACCCATCGAGGCTTTGGCGCCATAGAAATGAATAGCTTCAGATAGTTGAGAGATATAGTACCAGCACTGAGGGTTGTTGACGTCAAAGTTGTTAAAAATGTGGCTTGTAAACTCTGTAGTATCGTTGAAACCCTGGCAAGTGACCAGGGCAGCTCCGTTTTTTGCTTTATTTGCCCAGTGCGTAACAAGTCCCTCGGCAGGATAAAGTTCAGGTCCTTGGATAAAGTGCGGCTTGCTAGGTGTTGCTGTCATCCTGTTTCTTAAAATGGTGTTGCCTACTTTCAATGGTGACAAAAGATGACGATATTTTTTAGACATGGCGCTACCTCCCCATTTTTGTCCTAATCAGCTTTCTTAATTTTACATGTTTTATAGTCACAATCACACTCAGAATAGCTTCGGGAGCTGGTGGTTTATATAACAGAGCTCTGTGTGGTCGTAATTGATTATATCCCCTTCTCCATTGCTCTATCAAGAATTTGGCTTCCTCAAGAGTCGTGAAGATTTCTCTCTTCAAAAGCTCATCGTGGTGCTAGATTCGACACTTCGAGCCCCAAGTATGACGCTAAGGATATTGAAATGTACGCATAGGACGGCAAACGTCTGCAATGTTTGTTCGAAGGTAACTGTAAATTGTCAGGGGGGACTGTTGCCGAAGTACTGTAGTAAGCAATAAAAATATTGTGCATGACACGGGCGATTCCTCTTAACGCATCGGCAAACATACCGGTGATAACAGCCTTGTTGCTAACCTCCTGACTCTCCGCTACGGACTCTCTTTGGCTCAGTACCCGTACAACCCTCTTGATGTTGATTACCGCCGCCGTTAACCAGAGCTGTATTTGTACTTTCCATCTGCCCATAAACCGGGTATGTCTGAGGCCGTGCA
>DAOULX010000005.1:0-18956 GCA_034414775.1 Dehalococcoidales bacterium | reverse complement strand
GTAGAGACGGGCATCATGATTATCGTGTGGATGCGCGGATACACCTCCGGACTGGCCATACCTAACTTCGCTATCGACCTGAATCGAGGCGGAGGAAAGGTCGTACTCAACCCGGACCACGTACTTTCGACGACCAGGAATGAGCTGCTGGTAAAAAACTACCAGGGCTGGTTGTTCTGCTATCGGAATCCGGGATCGCAGGACGTGGATATACGCTATCTGAAGTAAAAGTTAAGCGAGTTTACTTTTCAAGAGGTTAAGCCGTTCGGCGACAACCATGGCGGCTTGCTCCTGGCTCTCGCTTTTTTGCAGGTCTGCGGTGAGGTCTTCGTCGCCCATGACATCCTTTACCCAGTTGGAGAAATCGGTCTTTTCCCAGTTGGAGTGGGTACGGAAGGTCTCCGGCGACATCTGCGCCAGGGCTAGCTGCAACTCTGCCAGATTCTTCAGATACCTGCCGTCCGCCAGCCAAAAACGTTTCTCGTCCGGCACGTCCGCCAGTATTCTTCGGGCAATCGACTTCGTCAATCTAGCCATCGGTCCTGCCTCCGTGAACGGGGCAAATGAGTCAGGCAGTGGCATCCCCGCTCATACTAATATTTTGCCACCTTTTTCGATTCCCTTCAAGATACCGGGACACCTAAATTAATTCCAGGCTGAAATACAACACTTTTCGTGTTAAAATAAAGGAAGCATGGATTTGCGGACAAAGCGAATCAGGATTCCTTGGAAACGCCTGACCATATTGCTGCTGTGCCTGGCTTTGACCCTCCCTCTGGTCACGGTATGGGCACCATCGCTGGCTGCCTCCAGTATTACTCTAAGCAGTTCCGTCAGCTATACGTTTCCTACATTGATGACTTTTGACGTCAGCGCCCATAGCGACGCTGAAATCATTGACCTGCGGCTGCACTACGTCGTCGACCGTCAGAACTATGCCAGCGTCGTCAGCGAGGGCTGGGTTAATTTCGATCCGGCAACCTCAGTAGACACGCAGTGGGTCTGGAATATGAGGAAGGCCAGCCTGCCGCCCGGTTCGCTGGTCGAATACTGGTGGACGGGGGCTGATGCCGCCGGCGGCATCGCGGCCACAGAGCATTCTACGGTCTCCTTCGACGATAACCGGTACGACTGGCAATCAATAAAGGAAGGCCCCGTTACGCTTTACTGGTACCAGGGCGGCCGGAATTTCGCCGATGAGCTTATGTTTTCGGCCCAACAAGCCCTTAAAACGATCGAGGAGAACACCGGCGCCCGGCCACAGGGGACGGTGCGTATTTATATCTATGCCAGTGCCAAGGACCTCCAGGGGGCACACCTTTTCGCTCAGATATGGGAAGGTGGAGTGGCTTTTACCGGCTTCGATGTTATCGCCATGGGGGTGCCGACCAGCAATCTGGAATACGGTCTGAGTGCCGTTCCCCACGAACTGACTCACTGGGTCATCCACCAGATTACCTTTAATAATTACGGCGCCGGCCTGCCGGTCTGGCTCGACGAGGGCCTAGCTACCTATGGCGAGGGTCTCTACTCCCAGGACTACCCGGCGGCCCTGGAATCCGCCATTGAGAGTGACCGGCTGTTTTCAGTACGCACTCTGTCCAGTCCATTCTCGGCGATCGCACGGGAGGCTTACATTTCCTATGCTCAAAGCAACAGTATCGTTACCTTTATGATCGAGCGGTACGGTAAGGACAAGATGATACAACTCCTTAACCTGTTCCAGCAGGGCAGCGCTTACGATGCCGCCCTGGAGCAAGTCTACGGTTTCGATCAGGACGGACTGGACGCCGTCTGGCGGCAGAGTCTCGATATAACTACCACCCCACCCTCCGTTACAACAACTTCGTTCGCCACCGCCACGACGACGATGCCGGTAACAGATGAGGAGAAGAGCATGCCTGCTATGCTGGGCGGGGCCCTGGCAGGTCTGGGTGTATTGATTTTACTGATATTAGGACTTGTTTTGGAAAGTTGGGCTTGGCGGAGGGGCTGGTGAAAAGTACGAACCATGAAATAATTGCCGGGACATTCGATAGTAAGGTAATTGCGGTATTCGTCAGCCTGCTGTTGGTGTCTTTGGTTATAGCCTCCTGCGCCCCGGCCGGCGCGGCGCCATCAGGCGGGCAGGGTACCCTGAACCTAGCCGATAACGGGCCGTATACCCTCGACCCGGCTACATCGGCGGAGGCCGACTCGGCGGCGTATATCTTCCAGATATTCAGTGGACTGTTGAGATTCGATTTGAATCTACAGGTAGTCGGGGATATCGCCACGGAATGGGATATCAGCGATGGCGGTACCAAATACACATTCAGTCTCCGCTGGGATGTCACCTTCCATGACGGTAAACCGGTTACCGCCGCTGATTTCAAATATTCCTGGGAGAGAGCGCTCACTCCGGCCACCGGCTCCCTGACGGCCGGCACATATTTGAATGATATTGTCGGGGCGGCGGACATGCTGTCCGGTCGGGCCACGCAGCTAACCGGCGTAAAGGTTAGTGATGATTATACCCTGGAGGTTACTATTGATGCCCCCAAGGCCTATTTCATCAATAAGATGGCCTATCCCACCTCTTTCGTGGTCGACCGGGAGAATGTGGCTTCCGGAGGTGAATGGTGGCGGAGGCCAAACGGCACCGGCCCGTTCCGGCTGCTTGAGTGGGAAAGAGACCAGAGCCTGGTCCTCGGCCGCAACGATAACTATTACGGCGATAAAGCCCGTCTGAATCAGGTCCATTTCGAGCTTTTCGGTGGCAACCCTCTTCAGCTTTACCAGACCGGCGACATCGATGTTGCGCCAGTTGGTGGCGCCTATATGGGGCTGGTTACCGATCCGAGTAACCCTATCTCTCGGGAACTTCAGGTAACGTCCGATTTGAGTATCTTCTATATCGGCTTCAACGCCACGACACCACCCTTCGATGACGTTAATATCAGGAAGGCCTTTTCCCACGCCATCGATAAAGAGCGGCTGATCAGCCTGTCTACCTTGGATGTCGTCGAGTCGGCCTACGGAATTCTGCCGCCGGATATGCCCGGTTTTAATCCGGACCTGACCGGTCTGAGGTTCGATCCGCAACTAGCACGAGAGCTCATCGCCGCTTCGAGATACGGAGATGTTTCACAGCTGCCGCCTATCACCGTGACCACTTCCGGTTACGGCGGTAATATCTCCGGTCTGCTTGGCGGTGTAATCGAGGAGTGGCGGCGCAACCTGGGCGTGGAGGTAACGGTGCGGCAACTCGAATCATCGGCCTTCTTCTATGCCCTGCGCGAGGAAAAAGATAACCTGTTCGACCTCGGCTGGATCGCGGATTATCCCGACCCGCAAAACTTCATCGATATCCTGTTCCGTAGCGACTCACAAAGTAATTTCGGGGAATACAGCAATCCCGAACTGGACGAATTGCTGGACAAAGCCGCGATTGAACAAGACCAGGCCACCCGTCTGGAGATGTACCGGCAGGCCGAGGAAATGGTGGTACAAGATGCCGCCATACTGCCCCTGTACTTCGGGCGCAGCTACCTGCTGGTCAAGCCGTACGTCATAGACTACGGGCTCAGCCCGCTGGGCTATCCTTTGCTTTTTCGGGTAAGTATTCAGCAGTAGACCAGCCAACGGGCGGTTTATGTCCCGGCGTCTATGCCGTGGGTCTTACCCCGGGCGATCGAGGCAAAAATACCCGCAAAACAAAGCGCCGCCGAGATGATAAAGGCCAATCTCATGCTTGTCAGGAATGACGGATAGTATACCGGCGTTATCTGTACCCTCCCGATAAGAAGGGCAAAGAGCAGCAGGGCTACGGCCAGGCTGAACATCTGTCCGGTCAGCCGCATCGTGCCGAGCATACCCGAGGCTACCCCGTAGGAACTCCTGTCCACGGAGGACATCACTGCGTTGGTATTTGGTGATGAGAAAAAGCCGAATCCCAGCCCGAGAACGACCAGGATGGCAAGCACGAAGACAAGCCCGGAATTACTGTTCAGGAAGGCCAGCATCAACAGTCCGGCCGCCGTCACGGCCATTCCCGCCGAAGCTACCAGACGCGGCTCCATCCTGTCCGACAGGCTCCCGGCAACGGGAGAGCAGATTACCATGACGACCGGCTGGGCCACCAGGATGAGCCCGGCGTATTCCGGCGAATAACCTTTAATGTATTGCAGGTAAAAAGTCAGCAGGAAGGCGACGCTGGAGGTAGCGCTATAGTTAATCAGCGCAGCCAGGTTCGAGTAGCGGAAGACGATGTTACTGCGGAAGAGGGAAATATTCAACACCGGGTATTTTTGTCTGACCTCCCACAGGACAAAGATGACGGCCGCGGCCAGCCCGATCGCTAAGAGCCAGGCACCGGTTTGGTCAGGCAGCTCGGACAGGCCGTAGATAATGGTGATGAGTGCGAGGCAGTAAATAATTGAACCAACCAGGTCGAAACTCTCACCACGGGCGCCGGTCCATTCTCCCCTTAATTTCCAGAAAACAGCGACGATGACGATGAGCGCCAGAAAAGCGTTAAGGTAAAAGATACTGGGCCAGCCCAGGCGGTCCGTAAAAAATCCGCCGATAACCGGTCCGGTGGAAAGGCCGATGTATACCGCCGCTACGTTCAAACCCAGGGCGCGGCCGCGCTCCCGGACAGTGAAGACCGATGTCAGTATGGCGATTCCCGTGCCGAAAATCATTGCCCCACCCAGTCCCTGAAGGGCCCGGAAAATAATCAGCCATATACCGGAAGGCGCCAAAGCACAGAGTATGGAGGCGACGGCATAGACGATAATCCCGATAAGGAAAAGGCGTTTGCGGCCGCGGATATCGGCCAGGCGGCCGAGGGGGACCAGAAATGCCGCCGCGGCCAGTAAATAGGCGGTGGCCACCCATCCCAATAGCACAGCATCGAGATGGAGTTCATGGCCGATCGTGGGCAGGGCGATATTGACCGAAGCAGAGTTAAACGGGGTAATAAAGGAGCTCATGGCGGCGATCAGCATCACCACGCCCTTGCTGACTCCCGCCCCAGAGCTGTCCTGCGGTCTGGCAGCTTCCTCGTTCATCGTATCCATTCAAAAGGAAGCCCCGTTAGTGCGTTACGTCGGGGCTACGGTGGACTATGCAGGAAATCGGTCGCCCATTGTATCTGGTCATCGCCGGTCTCGGTGAGAAAGTAATCCGGCTCGATGCCTTCCCCCTCGATGAGGTGGCCGTTGGGAGTCAACCAGCGGCCTACGGTGAGATAGATATGGGTGCCGTCCTTGAGGGATATCGTCTCGTTGAAGCTCCCTTTGCCGAAAGTCTTTTCACCGGCGATCGTCGCCCGGTCATAGTCACGCAACGCCCCGGCCAGGACCTCGCTGCCGCTGGCACTGAACTGGTCGACCAATACTACCATAGGGAGATCGGTGAAGACACCGCCGGGTTGGACGGACTCCGTGACGCGGTTTCCCTGGTTATCGACAAGGGTGATGACAACACCCTCTTCGAGGAAGTGGCTGGCGACATCGACCACGGTCGGGACCAGGCCACCGGGATTCGAGCGCAGGTCCAGGATAATACCGGTGCTGCTCTCCAGGTCGATAGCCTCGAGGACGTCGTTGAGTTCGGTGTCGGTTCTCTCGCCGAACTGGAGGATGCGAATATAAGCAATGTCCTCTCTCATTTCCCAGTTGACCGAGGAGGTATTGATCTGCGCCCGGATGATTTCGATGTCCACCGGCTCGGTCGCCTCCTCGTGAAGGACGGTGAGAGTTACCGGGGTGTCCGCCGGGCCGCGAATTATCAGAATGGTCTCCAGGAGGCTGGCGCCTTCGGTGGTGACGCCGTTGACGGCCAGGATGACATCGCCTGTCATGATACCGGCCTTTTCCGCCGGGGAGTTGGGGAGGGGGGCGACGATGGTGGGCAGGTTGTCATCGTTGAGGGTTACCTGGGCGCCGATACCCTCGAAATGACCCTGGAGGTTGTTCTGGAACAACTGGAACATTTCTGGATCGAGGTAGGTTGAATAGGGGTCATCGAGGGCCTCCATCAGGCCGCGTATCGCTCCCCGGCTGAGGTTTTCCGAATCGAGGCTGGATGGATCGACGTAGTCCTGGAAAATGGTATTCCATGCTTGTTCGAACAAGTCCAGGCCCGAAGACTGGCCCGGGGCGAGATCTCGGAAGGTAAAGCAACCGGCCATGAACGATGCCAGGGCGATCATGGCGGCTGCGAGTACAGCCAGAATGATTTTTCTGTTCTTTGACATAATTTACCTCACCGCTGTTACACGATTAGCGTGGTTCCAGGTACTTTGTTTGCGCTACGGCTCAAGGAGCGATATGCCGTTAAAGCTCTGGCCGTTATCCCGTGATATCGAGAAGGCGCTGCCCCTCCCCGATGTCCCGGCGACAACATCGGCGCCCGCCCAGACGACGATCACACCGGTCTGTCCACCCGGCCTCTTTAATATCGGCGTGAAACTGATGGTCGGGGAGGAAGAGAGTGGTTCGAGGCTATAATAGACGGCATTACTGGGCGTGCCGGCTCCGTCTGTGGTCGCCCCGGCTACCAGGACGTTTCCGTTGAAAGCGACGCTGTAGATGGCCGCCTCCAGAATCTTGGAAGCGGTCATGTCTTCGATCCGGTAGATTCCACCAAGCTCCTGGTGGCGAATATTGTCCGTAATCTGGGCGCCAATGAAAGCCGTACGCAGGGTCTCATCGTCAGCCTCGTAGTCCGGTCCCAGGGATATTGATACGTGCCCGGCATTAAAAGCGGCGCTGCGGCTCGAGGCAACTGTGACCGGGTATCCGGCCAGGCCGGCGTTGCCATCCCATTTATGGCCGGTCAGGCTCACCGCGTGGAGCCGCAGCGCCCCGCTCTTGGTGGGGGAGCCCTTCTGCTCGGATACGGCCAGGAGCATTCCGTCGGAGGGGAAGGCGGGGGAAAAAACCAGTGCTTTAATGGCATCGATCTCGCCCACGGTGAGGTTGGTCCCTCCCAGCGTAGAAAAATCCTTAACGGCGTCCCGCCAGGCGGGTATGGCTGCCCCCAGGTCGAAATAGAACAGCATGGGGACACTGGCGTCGGTGAGGTCGAGGGCGGCGGCGGCGGCCACATAGTGGATGCCGCCGCTCGCGGCCGAAATAGCCAGGTCGTAAAGCCGGGCCGCGGCTTTACCGGTGCTCCTGATGGGGCCCATCTGGGTCCAGAATTTGCCGCCGTCGGTGGTGACGCAGGCTGCCGAGGCGTTCATGTCCGCCACCACGACAATATCGGGATTATCCGGGGCGACGGCTATCAGGCTGGTGGCGGCGAGGTTCAGTCCCGGCGCCTGGGAGAGGTCGGTCCAGGTGTTCCCGGAATCCGTAGATTTGTAGACCAGCCGGGTCGAGGTGTCGGCCCGGGCGGCGACATAGATGGTGGTGCCGTCGCCGGCCACGGTGATATCGAGGATATCGATGCCGAGCGGGCCGAAGAAATATCCCTGGCTGGGAGGGGCGGTCGTGGTCGGCACGTTACCCACGGGCAGCGAGACCGAGGCGATCACTGGTGGCTCCAGCGGGGTCAGGTCGTTGTTCACTACCTGCACGGCAAAGAGATGATAGTCGTCGGGGACGGCACTCCACGTGTAAGATGTCTCCCCGGAAACAGCGTAGGTGCCCTCGGCCGTTACGGCCGGCTCGCCGGGATTCAGGGGAGGATTGACGTCCTGGTAGTAGATGAATTGGTACTTGCTGGCGTTGGCGGCGTTGACGACAACCACAATATCGCCGGCAGGCATCTTGAAGCCGGCGCGCGGCTCCCGGATTTCAAGCTGCGGTAGGATCTCGGCGTCCACGGCGACACTGGTCACTACCGGCGGGTCCAGGGAGGTATGGTCGTTATTGACCAGTTCCACGGATAAAAGGTGGATGCCGCGGGCCACGATATTCCAGGTATGAGATGTGGACGTCGTCGCTGCGAAGGTGCCGGGGGCCGTCGTGGCCGGCTGGCCCGGTGTGGCTGGGGCCTTGACGTCAAAGAAATAGTGAATGTGGCCTTCGCCGGGGGAGGCCGGCTGCCCCAGTCGATCCACCAAATTGAAATTGATAACCTGGACGCTGATGGTCAGGTTTCCCGTCCAGACTTGTTCATCGTCCTGTGGCGACAGAATTGAGATATTCGGCGGGAGGCCGGGGGGAGTGGTCGTCGTGGTCGTAGAAGGCGGTATAGTGGTTGGTGTGGAAGTGGTTGACGGCAAGGGCGTGGTAGTAGACGTGAGGGGCGCAGTCGTCTCCGTGCAACCTACCAGCCAGACGATTATAAGGAGGACACTTAATACGGCGGTTGTTCTTCTCATCACTTTGAACCTCACAATAATTTTGTATAATTTTTGAAACGAGCCGGCGAAGAAGTGGCGGAGTGGCTGTGGAATATGTATAGACATTTTATGATTGTTAATGACATCGGGCTTTCCCGCTATTGTGTCGCAGTACCATTCTAAAGTAGTATAGAATATACCAAACTGATGGACAAGCAAATCTCGGTCATTATCCCGACCTATAACGAGAGAGACAATCTCGAGCCACTCGTCAAGGAGATTCACCAGGCCATGGCGGACGAGGACTACGAGATCGTCTTCGTCGACGATAACAGCCGTGACGGTACGGCTGAGCTGGCCGAGTCCCTGGCGAAGGAATACCCGGTACGGGTCATCGTCCGCCGGGACGAACGCGGGCTGGCCTCGGCGGTGGTCCACGGCTTCGCTCAAGCCAATAGTGAAATCTTGGCGGTGATGGATGCCGACCTTCAGCACCCCCCGATGGTGTTGAAAGACATGGTGCAGGCGGCCCGTGACGGCGCCGACCTGGTTATCGCCAGCCGGTATGTGGAAGGGGGGAGCTGTGAGGGGTGGGGACTGACGCGACGGATTATTTCTAAGGGCGCTATCTTTCTGGCCCACCTGTTTCTACCGCGCACGCGGCCTATCGGCGACCCCATGGCCGGCTTTTTCCTGCTGCGCCAGTCCGTTGTCGAAGGGGTGGCGCTCAAGCCGTCCGGCTACAAAATACTGCTGGAAGTGCTGATGCTGGGCAGGCACGAACGGGCCGTTGAGGTGCCCTATTCCTTCCGCGTCCGCGAAAAGGGCGAGAGCAAACTCAAGGCAAGCACGCAGATTGACTACCTGAAACACCTTTTAAGCCTGATGACCCGGACCGGCGAGCTTATCCGTTTCGTCAAGTTCGCCTTGGTCGGGGCCAGCGGCATATTGGTTAATGAAGGGGTGCTCTGGCTTCTCCACGAAGTCGCCAATCTGCCCCTGGCCCTGGCCAACGGACTCAGCATCGAGACCTCGATTATTACAAATTACACCCTCAATGACCTGATAACTTTCCGCGATCGTCGTAAGGCCGGGGCGGGGCAATTTTTCAAGAGACTCGGGCGATTTAATCTGGTCAGCCTGATCGGGGCTGGTATCAACCTGGGTATAACACTGCTGCTAAGCAATGTCTTCGGCATCTACCCGCTGCTCTCGAACCTGGTCGGTATTGCCGTCGCTATGGTGTGGAACTACCTGGTCAACCTCGGCTGGACATGGAAATAGCTGGCTGAAGAGGGAATACTTCAGCTATAGCACCAACAGGCCGGTCTCGATTTCCGCGTTCTGATTTTATTTTTTTAAATGTTATTCCATCAGGCTGCGGAGTTTGGCGGCGGCGGCGGCCATCAGCATATTAGCCGTGCCGATACCGCAGGACGCCGCGGCGAGGAAGGTCAGGTCGCCGCCTTCCTTGACCCACATGGAATACCCGCCCCAGGCGATGGCAATGATTCCGTGAATGAACAGGATCCAGACACTGATGGATGTGAGAGCTTTGAATATCTGTGGCATCTGCTTCCTCCTTTAGCCTTAGGCCCCGGCAATTTATCCTCAATACACTGTTAGAGGGAGGAGTTGAACAGTCGCGTAGTGTCAGATATTCTTCACAGCAGTTAATCATATTCTTCGGTGGACGCTTTGTCAATAGCGGGTTTATGGGTCCCTTTCGCATTCGGTTGCTTTTTTAGTGAACACCCCCTGTCCCCCTCTTGAACAGCTTGGTTTAGACTTAAAAATCGCCATTTGTTCAAGAGGGGGTAAAAATAGAGAGGGGGCGGAGCCCCCTCTCCCCTGGACTCCCCTCTCTGGCCAGTGATATCGGAGAGCTCTTTACAGCGATTCTGGCAGGAGAGGGGACACAAGGGTGAGGCTCTGATGCTTATCAAGTATAGAAAGTACTGGTTTGTGGATATTTACTTGACAAGTAATTAACATAATTAATAGAATTCAAACGGAAAGATGCTGTGTCCGGTCTGTAAAGTACCCGCCATCGTCGTTGAGTATGATGACATCGAGCTGGACTACTGCACAAATTGTAGTGGGGTCTGGTTCGATGCCGGTGAACTGGAATTGTTGCTGGAATCGGCCGGCCTTGGCGGTTCAGAGCCCTTCCTCGATTCCATACTGGCGGCTGCTGATGCCACCGAGAAGAAACGCCGCTGCCCTATCTGCAACCTGAAGATGAAAAAGTCCTTCATCGACGGGCAGGACGGAAAGCTGATTGATATCTGTCCTGACGAGCACGGTATCTGGTTCGACGGCGGGGAGCTCGAGCACCTGCTTGGCTCACTGGCCGGAGAGAAACACACGGAGAACCCGGCCTATCAGAAACTCCTCGATTTTTTCGGGGAGACTTTCAAAACGCGTCCTGCCGGTAATTCATAGGGCTATTTCCCATAGGTAATAACCCAGCTGAAAGGAAAGGAGTGAAAGACAATGTGGTGGATATGGATAATCATCGGTGTCGTAGTCATCGTCATCATCGCCATCATAGCCGGCTCGTATAACAGCTTGGTAAGGCTACGCAACCAGGTCAAGAACGCCTGGGCGCAGATAGACGTACAGCTCAAGCGCCGCTTCGACCTGATACCCAATCTGATGGAGACCGTCAAGGGGTACATGAAACACGAGCGCGAAACGCTGGAGGCGGTCACCCAGGCGCGGGCTGCCGTACAGCAAGTGCAGTCCGGCGGGGCTGCTCAAAGGGGCCCGGCCGAGGGTCTGCTGGGCGCCGCCCTGGGACGGCTGCTGGCCGTCGCGGAGGCCTACCCGGATTTGAAGGCCAACCAGAACTTCCTGGCCCTTCAGGAGGAGCTGTCCTCAACGGAGAACAAGATAGCTTTTTCACGGCAGTACTATAACGATTCGGTGCTGCGGTACAATAACAAGACGCAGATGTTCCCCTCGAACATCTTTGCCAGTATGTTCGGTTTCAAGGCTGGTGAATTCTTCGAGGTTACGGTGCCGGAGCAGCGGGAAGCCCCCAAGGTCAGTTTTACTTAAACGACCATGATGTGGGATCAAATAAGGTCTAACCGAATTAGGTCGGTGTTCCTCGTGGCAGGGATGGCCGTTTTGTTACTGGCGATCGGGTATTTCCTGGGTCTCTATTTCTTCGAAAATCCCATCGCCGGGCTGGTCATCGCCCTGATTGTCTGGGGGATTATGTCCCTGGTCGCCTTTTTCCAGGGGGACAGCATCATTCTGGCATCGTCCCGAGCCCGGAAGATTAAAAAGGAAGACTACCCACGCCTCTACAACGTCGTCGAAGAGATGAAGATAGCCTCGGGGCTGGAGAAGATGCCGGATATCTATATTATTGACGACCCGGCTCTGAACGCCTTCGCCACCGGACGCAATCCCGATAAGGCCTCGGTGGCGATTACGTCCGGGCTGCTCCAGAAGCTCAACCGGGATGAACTCCAGGGTGTTATCGCCCATGAGATTTCGCACATCAAGAACCGCGATGTGCTTCTGATGTCCATCACCATGGTGATGCTCGGGACCATCGTCATCCTGGCGTGGTATGCTTCCAGGTTCCTGATCTTCGGCGGAATGGCCCGCGGCTCCCGGAGGAGCTCATCTGGCGGGGGCGGCCAGGCCCAGCTTATCATTCTGGCCGTCGGCCTGATACTGATGATCCTGGCGCCGATAGCGGCCCAGCTTATCTATTTCGCCATATCGCGCAAGCGGGAATACCTGGCGGACGCGTCCGGGGCGCTTTACACGCGCTATCCGGAGGGACTGGCCTCGGCGCTGGAGAAGCTGGCCAGTGGCCCGGAGATGAAGTCCGCTAACAAGGCAACGGCGCCGATGTACATAAGTAATCCCTTCAAGACCGGCCGCAAGAACTTCAGCCAACTCACCAGCACCCACCCCCCTCTAGCTGAACGTATCCGCATACTAAGGAGCATGGGCGGAGGCTCATACGCCGATTACGATAAGGCCTACCGTGAGGTACGTGGCAGGGGGATTATGCCCGACGCCGCGGCCGCCTCGGTGGGGGCGGTGGGGCTGCGGGCAGCTTCACCGGAGGGGTCCGTTGGGGAGGAGACGCTGGAAAAACGGGCCCGCACCCGCGAAGTTACCAACGTTATGGAAAAGCTAAACCGCTACCGGATCGTGGACTGCGACTGTGGTGCCCGGCTCAAAGTACCGCCGGACTACCGGGGCAGTCAGGTGCAGTGCCCGCGGTGCGGGCGGACACACCGGCTGTAAGAGACGGTACCATAACACGCCTGATTCACACGCATTTCCGTTGTTTGCCGATACAGGCTCCTAGAACTCGACGGTTTTCTTGGCGAAGAAACGCTCGATGGCGCGCTCTATCTTCTGCCTGACAGGCATGACTATGGCGACGACCAGGGCTACGGAGATAATATGGATAAATATGGAGTGCCCGCCGAAGAATTCCATGACATAGGTGGCCAGCAGGTGCTCGGAGAGGCTGAAGATGAAGATGACCATCGCCAGCAGTATCGAGTAGATGGTCGTCTTTTTGATGATAATTGTGATGTCGAACAGGCGCTCTTTTATGATGGCCATCCCGACTAAAGCGCCCAATGCGGCTGTGGCCAGAGAGTGTATTACAGGTATGAGCCAACCACTACCAGTCTGGGTGGGAAAAAGAAACAACATAAGTAAAATAAGGGAGATTACCAGAAAGCTGATAAGGATATACGTCTGGTGGCGCCGCGCCAGTGGCGATGTTTCCCGCCGGCGGGCGCGAAACAGGAACCAGCATGCCAGCCAGATAAAAACGAGGGGGATGAAAACAAATATAAAGTGAAGAACGCGGGCTGTGATATCTCCCTGGAACGACACAGTGGTGCCCGCTTCAGTTTGAGTTAGCTCTGTTGGCCCAAAACCTAAAGCCATGCCGAAAGTGGTAACGAAAACGATGATTGCCGAGTAAGCCCAGATAAAAACCGTCAACTTCTTCTTCGGCTGGTTGAGGTAACTACAGGTGAAATGGAAAATGCAGGGGGCACTCAAGAATGACGTTGCCTGCATAATAGCTATGTAGATAAGAAACTCGCCAGTGTTGCTGTTTCTAATGAAAGCCAGAAATATACCCAGGCAACCTACTGCAAAGCAGGCGAGGACGGCAGCGAAAAGGTAATGGTATCTCTGTCTTCCCCGTTTCAGCACAATAAATAGTATTGCGCCGTTTAGTAGAAACGCGAGGAGTGATACTATTTCAGTGACTAGCGCAGCAGTAGAAGACATCAAGCCTCCCTAACTGGAATCTATGTGGCTATATTAAGCCTAAATATATTAGTTGTCAACGCTATTCAAAACAGGGCAGAAAAGAACCGGATAGGCCGTTGATGATGCGTGGGCGGCAGGTTGGGGGAATGGATTATCAGGCTTGCTAGAACTCGACCGTTTTCTTGGCGAAGAAACGCTCGATGGCGCGCTCTATCTTCTGCCGGACAGGCATGACTATGGCGACAACCAGGGCTACGGAGATAATGTGAATAATTATGGAGTGCCCGCCGAAGAACGCCATGAGATAGGTGGCCAGCAGGTGCTCGGATAGGCTGAAGATAAAGATAACCAGCGCCAGCAGTAGGGAGTAGATGGTCGTCTTCTTGATGATAACGGTTATATCGAGCAGGCGCTCCTTGATGATGGCTATCCCGATTACAGCCGCGAAGGCGGCTCCGACCAGTCCGCGGATTGGAGACGCCAGCCAACGACCAGTGAGCTCGGTGGGTAGGAACAATGTCAGGTAAAAGAAGGAGATTACCAGGAAGCTGATAAGGATGTACGTAATGTGGCGCCGCGCCAGGGGCGATGTTTCCCGCTGGCGGGCGCGAAACAGGAACCAGCAAGCCGTCCAGACAAAAGCGAGGAGGACGACCAGCACGATTGAGGAAATAATACTGCCTATAGGTCCGCTAACTATATAGTTTCCCCAGTCATAATGGACAACTGTTCCAGCCATTTCTCCTGTAATCGTGCCGCAGAGGGTAAAAAGAACGCAAATCGCCGTAAAAACCCAGATAAAGATTGTTGATTTCTTCCTCGGCTGGTGGAGATAAGCACAGGTAAAGTGGTAGATACAGGGGTAACTTAACAATAAGGTTGGTACGCTCACAGAGTTATAGATAATCAGTTCGTCAAGGTGGCTGTTTCTGATAAAAAACAGAAATATTCCGATACCCCCGATAGTATAGAGGGCGAGAACAGCGGCAAAAAGGTAGTGCTGTTTCTGCCTGCCCCGTGACAGGACCAGAAACAGCACCGCGCCGTTAATGATAGTGGCGATGCCTGCTGTTATGGCGGAAGCTAAAAGATAATTAGACGTCATGCTGGGGCTATGTTAGGCTTTTTAATAACTCGTTGTCAATCCTGACGGCGTAACCTAATACACCGGGTATAATCCGGAAATATCCCTTTTTATTAATGCTGTTATTTTCGCTCCTCGAATCTACATTGCGGACTCACCAGGTCGCCTTTTTACCAGACTGGCGTGTCTGCATTATAATTGGCTAAGTAACTTTCCTGTTTGATCTTGATGCGCAAGGGAGGCCTCTTATTATAACTGACTACGCAGCCCTTAAGAAGAAGGTAGATGAGCTGGCCGCCCGGAAATGGGACGTGCCGGGTATACAAGCCAGGATCCGGAAACTATCCACTGAAGGTATCCCCAGGAAAAAGCTCGATCCGGAGGAAATACTGGCCCAGAGGGAAGATATCCTGGATCGTGTCCAGTTTCGGGCGGAGGAATACAACTTTATCCTCAAGAACTGCGCCCAGGGGACGGCGCTGGCGCTGACAGAGGAGTTCGGTCTGGATAATTGGGAAATCATCAAGGCGCTGACGCCTTTTCGCGGTATCGGCGGTACGGGAGAGATTTACGGTGTATTGCCGGCAGCCTGATAACCTTCGGGCTGTATTTTAGCGGGGATGACCCCCTGAACTTCGAAGACGCCGGCAAGTCCATCATGATGGCCCAGAAATGCATGGCCTACTTCGAGGACGCCGTCGGCCATATGTACTGCGCTGATATCATCGAAGCGGTGATTCTGGGGCGGCGGCTCAATCCCGGCGAAAGCGCCGCGGCCACGCAGTTCGTGAGAAAAGTCAGCTTCCGCTTACTCCTGGCCGGCCTCACCTTTTGCCCGTTCGAGCTGCTCCTCAAGGTCTTCAAGCTGCTGCCACATCCGGGGCGGCACCGAGTGTGCCGGCCACCGGGACTTCAGTTCCGCGATAGCATCTTCTATCTGCTTGACGCGTTCATTGTCCATCATTTTTCCCCGAGTGCCACATAATGTAGCGTCGACCATTCACGGTATTCCCGGAACGTAATTCCCGCCTGCTCGAATAGCTTTACGAGAAGCTCTCGTGAGATACGTTTACGGCGTGTAGGTCCCGGCGAGTCGAGTTCGGCCCGCCACTCAACGATGACTGTCCGGCCCCCCGGTTTAAGAAGGCGGCTGGCCTCCGCAATGAGACGGCCAGGTTCTTTGATCTCATGGAGTATGAAGGCCAGCAGGCAAACGTCGGCAATGGCGTCGGGCAGGCCGGTAGCGGTTACGTCTGCCCGGACGAGCTCCAGATTGGGAGGGGGTTCTTTGGCCCTGATATGCTCCAGCATGGCGTCGCTGTTGTCGACAGCGTAGACCCGGCCCGTTTTCCCGACCAATTCGGTCATGGGCAGGGTGAATACGCCGGTACCGCTGCCGAGGTCGATGCCGGTCTGGCCCTGTCCAATCCCGGCGACCTCTTTCAGCAAAACGAGAGGCCTGAGTTCCTGGGTGCGGCCGGGGGTATCCAGCTCGCTTGCCTTGGAGACATCGAAAATACCTTCAGCCATAGTTTAATTATAGCTCTTCGGCTTGCAAAGAGTAAGTGGGATTCGTTAGGATTATATCATTCAATATTGCGCCTGGAGGAAGCCATGAAAGCCGCCGTGATGCGTGGGGCACACAATATCGTCGTCGAAGAAGTACCGTATCCCCGGCTGGAGCCGGAAGGAGTTATTATTAAGGTACGGGCCTGTGGCATCTGCGGGTCCGACCTGCACATGTACCGGCACAGCCCTCCGGCCCCCTGGAGGATGGGACACGAGTTCAGCGGGGACATTGTGGAGGTGGGGGCCAATGTCAGTGGTGTGGCCGTGGGGGACCGTGTCGCTGCCATGTGTGGGAGAGGTTGCGGCCACTGCTACTGGTGCCGTCAGGGCCAATGGCTGAAGTGCTCGGAGATGGAGCTATTGGGGTATGGCCTGGATGGGGCCTTTGCCGAGTATGTCTCGGTGCCCCACCTGGAGATGGGCAAATACGCCGCCGCCTTACCCGACAACCTATCGTACGAGGCAGGGGCCACGGCGGAGCCCCTCTCGGTAGGCCTTTACGCGGTAGACCGCTCCAACCCCCGCCAGGAAGATACCATCGTCATCATCGGGGCTGGAGTCATCGGCCTGGGTATCCTCAAGGTGCTCCGGGCCAGGGAATTTAACGGGATTATCCTGAGCGGAAGACGGTCGGGTCGTCTCCGTCTGGCCGAGGCCAGCGGCGCTAGCGTGGTCGTTGACGCGGCGCGAGAAGATATCGTCAAAAGAGTAAAGGGGCTGACCGACTCCCGGGGCGCCGATATTGTCTACGAGTGCGCCGGCAATGCGACGACGTTTCAGCAGTCCCTCGATATGGTCCACCGCGGCGGGAGGGTGGAGGTAGTCGGTCTGTACGAGGAGCCGATTTCCTGGAACCCGAACTCCATCGTCGGCAATGATATCGACCTCGGAGGCTGCGGTTTGGCCTTCAATCTGCCCGGAGCTATCGATCTCATGCGCAGCGGCCAGGTGGATACCCTGCCGCTGGTTACCCATCAGTTCCCCCTGGACGAGATAAAGGCGGCTTTCGAGACCCAGCTTTCCGCCGACGATGCCGTCAAGGTCCTGGTGAAGCCGTGAGATAGATGTATTAACCCGCAGATTAATCGGCCTTCGCATACCCGGGGCATCGATGATATAATTGTATATAGCCCCCATGAAAGAGAACACCCCGGAAAACAATGATGCTGCCCTTAGCATAGAAAATGGCCTGTGCCTGCGTGACGCCCGCCCCGACGAGCTGGATAAAATAGCTTCGTTGCTCCGGGATGCCTACCAGGAATATGAAAGGTCCTTACCTCCCAATATCTGGCAGGGCTATCTCCAGAACATCGTGGACGTGCGGAGCCGCCTGGACGTGGCCGAGCTCATCGTTGCGGAGCTTAAGAGTGAGCGGGTTGGCGCCGTCACGTTGTATTTGAATGTTGCCGATTCGCCCCCGGGGGGCTGGCCGAAGGGATGGGCCGGCGTCCGGTTGCTGGCGGTTCATCCGTCTTATCGCCACAAAGGGATCGGACATGCCCTCATGGATGAATGCTTCGGGCGCTGCCGTCAGCGAGGTATACGTAACATCGGTCTGCACACTACGATCATAATGGAGGTCGCTCGGGGCATGTACGAACGTATGGGCTTCGTCCGTGTCCCCGAATACGATTTCCATCCCAGGCCGGAAGTCACCGTCATGGCCTACCGGTTTGACCTTTAAGGCTGTTGTGTAACCGGGTGCCGTAACGGGTACAGGACGTAATAGCCAGAAGGATAGGGATGGCAGGCAGTGGCCGGTTCGTCGGCGTTGGGGAACGGCTGTGTCGGATAGCTTGGGCACCTTGAGGAAACCCGCCTCGAACGATGTCCAGAAGGCCAGGTTCCGGTGTAACTTCTTGAAGTACCAGCGGCCGTTTTCCTTGACGATTTACACTCTTGAGGCTCCAGGTATTTACACCAAGCTTTCATACAGTGCGACGATGTCTTCGAAATTGTAGTCTCTGGGACTCCCGATGACGCACATATCATTGCCATATTGTTCTTTTACCAGATAACCGCAATCCTCTTTATTAAATCCGAATTGCTTATTCAGGTTTCCAGCCTCGACATTTAAGTCCTTGAGCATTCTCTCCACTTCTTCGAACCACTTATCAGCAGCCTGCATCTTGCTTAAGCCCCGGGTATCGACTCCCATAGCCTCCGCCAGCTCGGCAAATCTATCAGGGCAGACAGGCTGATTGTAACGTTGTGTAGGAATGACCACTACCATATTGGCTAGACCATGGTGAATATCACAGGTTGCAGAAATACCATGTCCTAATCCGTGCGTTAAGCCTCCACCGGCGCCCATGTTAAGGCCCAGACTTGATCCCAGAGTTCCAGCCCAGCAAATATTTTCACAGGCGACATGATTCATACGATTGTAGGCAAATTCTCTGATATTCTCGGCAACCAATTTAACGGCTCTATATGCTACTGCTCTGCTTGCTTCGGAACGTATCTTGGATACGTATGCCTCAAAGGCATGGGTAAAATTATCGAAGGTTGTTCCCGCCGCGATGCGTGACGGTTGGCACCGCACCAGCAGAGGATCAGTAAGTGAGGTATAGCAGCACATCCCCGGCACCACCGCCAGTTCCTTGAGCCTGATATTATAACTAGTGTTCGTAAAAGCGCAACCCATGGAATTTTCGGCTCCCGTACCCGCCGAGGTATTAACCGAGATCTGCGGCTTTTTAATGGGCTTGTACTTCTGCATCAGCTCTGCGGGCTTGTCCAGTTTCAATG
>DAOULX010000004.1:0-33200 GCA_034414775.1 Dehalococcoidales bacterium | reverse complement strand
ATATAAAGGCCGAGCTAGACCCCCCCTACCCCCCCACCCCCGCCTCTTTCCTCAGAATCTCCGCTTTGTCCCTCTTTTCCCGCTCTTCATTTGTCACCCTGAGCGTAGCGAAGGGTATCGGGGTGGGACTATGCCCACCCTCCATGAGATTCTTCACTTCGTTCAGAATGACATTACCTCCTACTTCCCCCCCGCCTCTTTCTTCAGAATCTCGGCCTTGTCTGTCTTTTCCCAGGGCACGTTGATGTCCGTGCGTCCGAAATGACCGTAAGCGGAAAGCTGCCGGTAGATGGGGCGGCGCAGGTCGAAGTGCTGAATGATGGCCCCTGGCCGCAAGTCGAAGTGCTTATTAATCAGGTCTTCGATGACGCCGATGTCGACCTTCTCGGTGCCGAAGGCCTCGATGGAGACGGAAAGCGGATGGGCCTTGCCGATGACGTAGGCTACCTGTATCTCCAGGCGGTCGGCGAGACCCGCCGCCACCAGGTTCTTGGCGATATACCGGCCCATGTAGGAGGCCGAACGGTCAACCTTGGTGCAGTCCTTTCCGGAAAAAGCCCCACCCCCATGCCGGGCGATGCCCCCATAAGTGTCCACGATGATTTTACGTCCGGTGAACCCGGTATCCGATACCGGCCCACCGATGACGAAACGGCCGGTACCATTAACGTAAAACTCTGTATTTTTATCGAGTAACTTGGCGGGAACCACTTCCTTGATGACGTGCTGTATAATATCCTTTTCGATACGGTCGTGGATAACGTCGCCATCGTGCTGGGCACCGATAACAACATTGACAACGCGTTTGGGGACGCCCCGGTTGTATTCAACGGTAACCTGCGACTTGCCGTCGGGGCGGAGGTATTTTAGTGTCCCATCTTTCCTGACGGCCGCCAGGCGGCGGCAGAGGTTGTGCGCCAGGGAGATGGAGAGGGGCATCAGCTCCGGGGTCTCATTGCAGGCGAAGCCGACCATCATGCCCTGGTCGCCAGCGCCGATCTCATCGAGATGGCTTACGCCGGCGCTTTCCTTGGACTCCAGGGACTTGCTCACGCCCATATCGATATCCGTAGACTGCTCCTTGATGGACACCATAACCCCTACCGATTGGTAGTCGAAGCCGTATTCCGGTTTGGTATAGCCGATGTCACGAATGACATTCCTGACGATTTCCGGCACATCGACATAGGTGGAGGTCGTAATCTCCCCCATGACGACGACCAGACCCGTGGTGGTGGCGGTCTCGCAGGCGACCCGGCCGAGCGGGTCTTTGCCCATGATTTCGTCCAGAATGGCGTCCGATATCTGGTCGCACATCTTGTCAGGGTGGCCCTCGGTGACCGATTCGGATGACAGCAGGTATCTGTTCGAGGTGGTGAAACAGTTCGACATCTTACCCTCCGTATTATTATGTCATTGCGAGTCCATCCCGACGGAGTCGGGAGGCGAAGCAATCTCATCTGCTCGGATCAAGAGATTGCCACGGGCGCTTCGCGCCCTCGCAATGACAACGCTCCTTACGTCCCCTCCTCCCAGCTGGCCAGGTACTTCTTCTGCTCCGCCGTTAAGGTGTTAATGGCGACACCCATGGCCTTGAGCTTCAGCCGGGCGACTTCTTTATCGATCTCCTCCGGTACCTGGTGGACCTTGATTTCCAGCTTCCCCCGGTTCTTGACCAGGTACTCCATGCAAAGGGCTTGGTTGGCGAAGCTCATGTCCATGACACTGGCCGGGTGCCCCTCGGCAGCCGCCAGGTTTATCAGCCGGCCCTCGCCGAGCAGGTAAAGGCGGCGCCCGTCCTGGAGGGCGTATTCCTCGACAAAAGCCCTCACGGTGCGCTTTTTCCTTGTCATGGCCTCCAGGGCCGGTATATTGATTTCGGCATTGAAATGGCCGCTGTTGGCCAAAATAGCTCCATCCTTCATAACGCGTAAGTGTTTCTTATCGATGACGTTCTTGTCCCCTGTCACGGTGATAAAAATGTCCCCGATTTTGGAGGCCTCGGTAAGAGGCATGACCTGGTAGCCCTCCATGACGGCCTCCAGGGCGCGGACCGGTTCAACCTCGACGACGATGACGTCGGCGCCGAGTCCCCTGGCCCGGAGGCTTACACCCCGCCCCGTCCAGCCGTAGCCGCAGACCACCACCTTTTTACCGGCAAAGAGAATATTGGTTGCCCGGATAATACCATCGATGGTGCTCTGGCCGGTCCCGTAGCGATTGTCGAAGAGGTGCTTGGTCTGGGCGTCGTTGACGGCGATCAAAGGGTATCTGAGCTTTCCGGCATTTTGCATAGCGCGCAGGCGAATAACGCCGGTCGTAGTCTCCTCGCTGCCGCCGATAACGTTCTCGAGCAGGTCACGGCGTTTGGTGTGCAACATCGTAACGAGGTCCGCCCCGTCGTCGATGGTGACGTTAGGCTGGCTATTCAGGGCGGATTCGATGTGCCGGTAGTAAGTAGCGTCGTCCTCGCCCTTGATGGCATTGGTCGGTAAGCCGTAATCCACCAGCGCTGCGGCGACGTCATCCTGGGTGCTGAGGGGATTGGAGGCGCACAAGACAACACTAGCGCCACCGGCTTTAAGGGTAAGACCGAGATTGGCCGTCTCCGTGGTGATGTGCAGGCATCCGGCGATGCGAATGTCCTGTAAAGGCTTCTCCGCGGTGAATCTTTCGCGGATCAGCCGGAGGACCGGCATCTCGCGGGCGGCCCACTCGATGCGCTGCCGGCCGATTTCGGCCAGGGCCATATCTTTCACGTCGAAATTAGCAGATTTCATGGGCGGCTCCTCGGTTTTTTACCCATGATACATCATATTAACTCCGTAATTCAAACGTATTTTGGACATCTGGCATATCAGGTGTCACAAGCTGGCCTCTATATGATTCCCCAGTCCCGGTAGCCCTGGCGCATAATTTCGGCGTACTCCTTCGAGGGAGTGGACTCTTCCAGCTGGCCGGATTTCATATAGGTAATGGCCTGGTGAGGCTCGTTGTCCTCGTCGAAGACCGTTACGTTCAAACGCGTATAGCCGGGTTCGTATTTATCCAGCTTTCTCAGGCAGGCCTCGGTGATTTCGTAAACGGCGCCGCGCACCTTTTCACCACGCACTGATTTTATCGTCGCCTTGCCGCCCCGCCACTCCCGGGACCAGCCCGTAAAGACAATCTTGAAATTTGGCAGGGTCGCCACGAACATGGGGCGGGTGTCCGGGCAATGCGCCTGCATCCGCTTCCGGCTCAGGTTGCTGGCATAAGCAAAATAAAGCATGTGAGGATTACGCTGTGAGGCTTATTCCTCTATCTTCTCCATGTCCTCGCCGCAGCAGACCAGCGTACCGCCGCCGACCTTGGTAACCGTTACTTCATTGCCGCAAACATTGCAGCGGAATTTCTCGCCTATTTCGGTAACCGCCATTTGTTTCCTCCTTTAGTGCCCATGACCATGGGCCGTATCGGCCGCCTGTCAGCAGCCGGGTTCACCGGGATGGCCGCAGCAGTCCTGCCGCTTGCTAATTTTGATGTAATTATTGCGAAGGAGCAGGTAGATTTTACGGCGCAGCGGCATCGGGGCGGACATATTCTTGAAGAAAGACCCCGGTTTTCTCATTACCCCCCGCCTTTTTAGAGCCTTTTTAAAATTATATTATATCCATACTGGTAATAAAACTTATATTTTTATGCCTCACCCCTTAGAGAGAGGGGGCGAATCCCCTTCTCCAAGATTAACCGTGGAGAACTACCGAATCTTATGGTTTCCGGAAAATAATTTCAAGTGATCCATTAAAATTCTTGCCATTTTAAGATTGACTAAATGGTGGTTTCATATTAGTGACAGACGGCCGGTTAAGTCAATATTTCATGGGGTCGAGAAGCTTCCAACGTCGTGGCTGATATTGGGCGGCATCATTCTATTTCTCCATTTTCAGCGGTCGCTATTACGTTGAGAGACTATTGTTTCTTTGGCAGGAACTGGCATGTATGATAAAATAGCCCCAAAAATGGGATTCAACCTGAGATTATAATTTATTTTTCACTCTCAAGGAGGATGTCGAGATGACTAAATGGCATGACCTGCTCGAACCTAACGGTAAAGCACCCCCATGGCCGTATCCCATACGTTATGACAAAGAACAGGAGATCGATACGGACGTCCTGATCATCGGCGGGGGTATCGCCGGGTGTTGGGCAGCTATCAGCGCCGCCAGAAACGGTGTTAAAGTGGTGCTGGTGGAAAAGGCAGATACCATCAGGAGTGGTAAGGGAGGCCCCGGCTGCGACCACTGGGGTGTCACGCCGGCCAATCCCCATTCCAAGGTTAACCCCGATGACTGGGCCAAGCGACTTGTTGAGCATCCGATACAAACTGGTCAGCCACCGGAAGGACCACTTCCGGTGGCCTATTCCAATGGTATCGGCACCCAGATTCAATGTCGTGAGGACTTCGATACGCTACTGGAAATGGAGCAGATGGGCGGCAAAATCCGGGACGTCGACGACGAATACGTGGGAGCCGAAGGCCGCTATGACGATACCAAGTTTATGTTTTCTCCCCGTATGAGCCCCAACCATGCCACCGAGGTGACTATCCGCGTCTGGGGAACGACTTTCAAGCCCGCTTTGAAGAAAGAGTGCCAGCGACTGGGCATTACAATTTACGACCGCGTCATGGTTACCAGCCTGCTGACGGAGGGAGGTGTCCAGGGAGCCAGGGTAGTCGGGGCTACAGGATTCAACAACCGCACCGGTGAGTTTTTGGTCTTCAAGTCGAAAGCCGCCGTGCTGGCTACTGCCGGCAGTAATTCACTCGGGTTCCTGAATACCGAGCTGGCCGGTTACAATACATTCCCCGGCTCCCGGACCAATGCCGGCGACGGCATGGCCATGGCCTGGAAGGCCGGCGCCGAGCTTACCCTGATGGAACAGACCTCACGACATGGGCTTGGCACCGGGCTCAAGCATACCTGGTACGGCGGTTCCAGCGATGCTAGTTTCGAGAATATCCAGCAGGTTGACGCTAATGGTAAAAAGCTGCCCTGGCCCCTGCAGGGATGGCCGGACGGCGGTGCGATGGGGCCTTCTCCGGAAAACAGGCAAAAAATCATCAAGGGTATCCAGGACGGCACTTACGTCCTGCCTTTCTTCGGCGATTTCCCCGCTATGCCCGATATCGAGCGCAGGGTTACCTGGAAACTGATGCTGGGCGAGGAGTCTACCACCAGAAATATCATCAATTCCTATGAAAAAGCCGGCTTTGACCCATCCAAACACCTGCTGATGAACTATAACTTCATTGAAGGAACCAGTCCCTCCCACTGGCTGTCGGCCGGCCGCGACGGTGGTCCCGTCGTTGACTGGGACCTGAAATCAACCCTCGACGGTCTGTATGTTGCCGGGGAACAGATGTTCTCCCCCGGCGACCACAGCTACGCGGCCGCCACCGGAAGGTACGCTGGCCGGAAAGCTGCGGCCTATGCCCGTCAGATTGCCGCCGGCAAGGTCTCTCGAGAACAGGTCGCTTTGGAAAAGGCCCGCGTTTACGCCCCGATAAATCGCAGCGACGGCATCGACTGGAAGGAGCTGCACGCTGGTATCGCCAGGGCCATGCAGTACTTCTGCAGCGAGTATAAAACTGAATCGCTCCTCAAAATGGGGTTGGACGCCCTCAGAGAGATAGAAGAGGTGTTCGTCCCCCGGTTGTATGCCCTCGATCCCCACAAGCTGATGCGCTCCATCGAAGACCTGAGCCTGCTAGCCCACGGCCAGATCATACTGAACGCCTCGCTGGCCCGCCGGGCCAGCAGCCAGCAACTGAACTTCTTCAGGATCGATTACCCCGAAATCGACCCGCCGGAGTGGGACAAGTACATCACCGTCAGGTTAGAGAACGGCCAGGTCAAGGTCGGCGAGCTGCCCCAGGCGTTTTGGGGCGATATGAAAGCCAACTACGAAGCCCACAACAAAGACTACACCGGAGTCTATCAACGGAAATAAGGAGACTAAAATGCCTCAGAAGGAAGTATTTGCTTTGCCCAATATTACTACGCCGAGCAGTCCGGTGATTTTCAACCCGGAAATCTGTACGGCCTGCAACAAATGTGTGGAAGTATGCCAGGTTGATGTCTATATACCCAATCCGGATAAAGGTAAACCGCCGGTCATCCTCCACCCTGATGAGTGCTGGTACTGCGGCTGTTGTGTCAACGATTGCCCGTTCCCGGGCGCTATCACATTCAATTGGCCGGTGCAGCAGCGGGCATACTGGAAAGACAAAGCTACGGGAAGGGTCTTACGAGATAGCCAGTAACAAAACCGGTACGGTCAGAAAAGAACAGGCAACACGAGTCAGGGCGGAAATAAAAAATAAAAAAGGAGTTAGAAAAATGAAGATTACCAAGATAGAATGCATACCCATTTCTATACCATTAAAAGTTGAATTTAGATTCAGCGAGCATGGTGGTGAAAAGACTTTTGACCTGGTCATCGTAAAACTGCATACCGATGAAGGAATTGTAGGTGTGGCTGACGGCGGCAAGCCTTTGGGTGGCAGCCAGGAGTCAGTTATTGACACCATTAACAACACCTACGCTCGATTCCTCCTGGGTGAGAATCCCTTTAACATAGAAAAAATAATGGCGAAGGCCTATAATCCGCACAGCTATAATCTGTGCGCTATGGCGACTATAGACTTTGCGCTGCATGATATTATCGGTAAAAAACTGGGAGTTCCTCTTTATGAATATCTGGGTGGGCTTTCCAATGAAAAGATACCCCTTGGATGGGTGAGTAAATATGGCAGACCTGAATGGCAAGCGGAAGAGGCAACAAAGGCGGTTAAAGCCGGTTATCACTCTCTATGCTTAAAGGTATCACACCAGCCTATTGAAGGCGATATAGCGAATCTCACGGCTATTAGGGAAGCGGTTGGCGATGACTTCAGAATAGGGGTTGATGCCAATGGTGGTTGGGACCGTGCACAGGCGTTGGAAGCTTTGAAGAAGATGGAGAAATTTAATCTGTTCAAAGCTGAGCAACCAGTGCCGAAAGGAGATATTGATGGCCTGGTATGGCTCAATCAAAAATTGTCTATGCCGGTAGTTGCCCATGAATCCGCTCAGGATTTTGAGGGTTTAATGGAGGTTATTAAAAAGAATGCTACCGAATTCGTAATGTTCAAGGTGGCATGGATAGGCGGGATTGTGAGGGCACGGAAGTGGGCTGCTATTGCCCAGGCTGCCGGCTATGAGATAATGTTAGGCTGTATGCAGGGCATATTTGAAGCTGCTGCCCAGGCGCATTTCATCGCGGCGGACCCGTGGCTGGGCAGGAATGAACACCAAAACATTGGCCCGTTGGAAGCCTATAATGTATTTGACACCATGAGCAGCCCCATACCTGAAGAGGATTGCCCTGTGCTCAAACTGCCCAGATATGAAAATGGCTACTTATACCCTCCGGATGGATCCGGATTGGGACTCGAGTTGAATGAAAAAGTTATCCCCAAAATTGTAACCAAAGGGAAAGCTCCGACAACTATAGGTGAAAATTAATAGCAGGTATTCGGTAGTTATAAGACGATTTCCCAGACTTCCGACGGAATTTGGCGGGAGGCCATCGGGAAAATTGATAGACAGAAAAGGATAAGCCTGAGGTAGGATGGTCATGCATACACCGGCTATGAATAGTTTTTTCATTAAGATGGATGACATCTGGGGTTACGGAAAACCCAACCTGAACAAGAAGTGGTGGTTTGATTCTTCCCGACAAGCAATGGAAATCTCGAGGTTTATTCGTGAAACTGGGAATTGTCTCACTAGAGGTTAGATAAATATAGAATCGAACACTACTGACGGATTCGTTTAAGAGGGGGGGATTAGGGGGTGTGTAGATTAGAACAGTTGAGTAAGAATAGAAATGAAAATCAGGCAAATAACATTGCTGTGGATATTACCTGACAAAGCGGTAACGGAGAATTAATTCTTAACCGGAGGTTCCCAGCCACTCCTCGGCCATGACGGGATCATACTTGGCCATTCGGCCGGGGCATTTCACCTGGGTGCAGAGCAGGCAACTCACGAAATGGATTTCGCTTGGGAAAATTATCCCGGAGCGTGACTTGATGGGCTTCATGACACCGCTCTCTTTCAGTTCAACGCCAATCCGCTTTTCGGCGCCACCGAAGAGGGAAAAAAGCGGCCTCTGCTCGGTGATGGGCCAGTCTTCTATCTCACCGGGATTCATGTGGGTCAAAAAGCCGAGGGAATACTTTTCCCGGATATGTTCCGCCAGGTATTCCACCCCCCAGACCAGTACCACCGTCTTGATAAGGTCCAGGTAGTACTGCCGCATCATATCGCCTGGGGGAAGCGGTAGCTCGTCCAGCTCGGCTCCCGCTGTGGTGATGAAAGGGTAAACAGTCTCCTGGTCCAACAGGTTCCGGCTCAGGGCGCGGCTGGTGAACCGCACCCCATCCACTTCCACTGTGGCGATGTCGAGCACGCGGGCGTGAGACACCTGATAGATACCGCGTGGCCTGGCTACCTTGCAGGCCGCATCGGCGAGTTCGCGGATCATCCCTTCCAGGCGATGATTAGTACTGCGGAACCTCAACCGTTTCAATACCTGGTCCACGCCCAAGTCGAAAGGCATATCTAGCTGGAATATTTCTTTGTTTTCGATGATCGACAAGCTGGGCCTCTACTTTGAGGATAGGGGAACCGATAACAAGCTGTCAACTTGACACCACTCCTTACATCTGTTATAGTACATATGTTCTCTTGGCGAGGGCGATGATGGACAAGTTGCAGATGCTGGCAGCGGCGGCTCAATTCGATAGCTGCGGCTGCGGCAGTACCGGCCCCATATCCGGTTCCCCGCTCCGTTTTATCTACCACGCCGCCCGGCCAGGTGGTGGCTCAACGCCTCTGTTTAAAGTCCTTCTTACCAACGTCTGCGTCAATGATTGTGCCTATTGCGTCAATCAGGTCGGACGTGATGTCAGCCGTTGTTCTTACCATCCGGAAGAACTGGCCAGGCTGTTCATGGACCTGCACGCCCGGCGATTGGTCCAGGGCCTGTTCCTTAGTTCCGGCGTTGGCACCGATCCTTCCCGGACCCAGGAATCGATGGTGAACGTGGTGGAAGTACTCCGACAGCGCTACGGATTCCAAGGCTATATCCACCTGAAGATGCTGCCCGGTGCCCCGATGGACTGTATCGAGGCCGGCTGCCGCCTGGCCAGCCGGGTCTCGATCAATATGGAAGCGCCTACCACCGGGTACCTCGCCAGGCTGAGTCGTAAAAAAGACATGCACCACGACATTCTGGAGCGAATGATCTGGGTCAGTAAGTTCATTTCCGGGAATGAAGGCGTTTTGCCCGGCGGGCAGACGACCCAGTTTGTTGTCGGCGCTGCCGGAGAGACCGACCGTGATATTCTCGGGGCTATCAGTTCCCTCTATGGTGATATGGGATTGCGGCGGGTCTACTACAGCGCCTTTCATCCGGTCTGCAATTCGCCCCTCCAGGATCGTGAACCCACCCCGCCGCGGCGGGAACACCGGCTATACCAGGCCGACTGGTTGCTGCGGGTCTACAACTTTTCCTCTGCCGAGGTAGAGCTGGCACTGGACGCGGATGGCAGCCTTTCTCTCTCAGAGGATCCCAAGCATGTTATCGCCCTCCGGCAGCCGTGGCTTTTCCCTATCGATGTTAATGTTGCCAGCTACCAGGACCTCATCCGGGTGCCTGGCATCGGGCCGGTCTCGGCGCAGAGGATCGTCGAAACGCGCCGCATGCACAGTATCGATTCCGTTCAGCAGCTCAAGAAGATGCGGGTCACCATCTGGCGGGCGCTGCCTTTTATCTGGTTCAAAGGGCTGAGGGACTTCGAAAAGCAAACAAATTTCTTACCCTGGCTGGACGAAAAGGCCGAACATACTCCGGCAATGCCGGTACCGGCTGTAGTTTTGCCAGCCTCCTAGCCGTTCTTCGCCGCCCCAGGGTTTACTTAATAAAATAATAGGTGACGGCACCCCCGGGATTATGAAGTCCATTATCGTCAGGGGGATTCTCGGCCGGGAGTTCGTCGACCGCTAAGAAACGGATAAAATTCTGCTAACGTCTACACTTTCTCTTTTAGCTCGGCGGCCTTTCCCCGGGCATCTTCAATGATTTTCTTCGCCCTGGCTTCCGCCTCTTTCACTATCTCGTCCGCTTTGTGCCAGGCCTCCTCGCCCTTTTCCCTGACCAGGGACCTCATTTCCCTGCCGGTGTGGGGGGCGTAAAGAAATCCCAGAGCCAGGCCGGCGACAGCTCCCACCAGAAAGCCGAGCCCGAAACCGGTTGCAGAATCTCGATTTGACATTTGAACCTCCTTTCCCCTGGATATCAGGCGTACGCTACTATCAGAACGAGGAGATTATAGCGATTATTCCCACAATAAGCAGCCAGATCCCGATGACATAGGCAATAATCCGCGGCCATACGAGTATAATGATCCCAATGATGATGGTTATAATCCCGCCAATAAGCCCGCCAAGACCTAGGTCCATCGAATGCCTCCTTTCAACAAGTATAAGGTCTCCGGTTTTTCTGGTTTCTAAGCATTCACTTTGGCTATTTTAGCACAAAGGGCCTGGTGACGTAGCGCCCGGCGGACTTTTTCCGAATTACGACCCCTCACCATATGCGAAAGTATCAGGCTTAAAAAAGTTATAAAACCGCCCGGTGAATGATTACATTTTCATTACAATATATAATATTTACCGCCCGCCCGATCAACAAACAGAGCAGTGAACGCCGGAGAGAGCAAAATGGCACATTTTTGTAACCTTTTTACCGCGGATTTTATTACTATTCGATACCCCGGATATCAAAATATCCATGAGACTATATGAAAAAAGTAAATTAAGGGGAACTGCGATGCGTAAAATCGGTTTATTATTAGCGGTACCGCTTGTTTTTCTTTTGCTGGCGGGATGCGTCAGCCAGCCCGGGCCGGAGGTCGGCCTGGATAAGCCGTTCTCGCTCGGCCTGGGTGAGAGCGTTTCCATCACCGGCGAAGACCTGGCCGTCCGGTTTATCGAGGTCATCAACGACAGTCGATGTCCTCAGGGGGCGGTATGTGTCTGGGCGGGAGAGGTAAGCGCCCGGCTGGAAATCACTTACCAGGGCGTTCTCGATGAGAAAATCATGGTCCAGCCAGGAAGGTCACAACCCGCCCGGGCCGATTTTGCTGACTACGCAATCGCCTTCGATGTTGAGCCTTATCCCCAATTGGGGGAAGAGATCAATAGAGAGGATTACCGCCTGAACCTGACGTTCAGCCGGAAGCCGGCATTGGCCGGAGGTATACTGGCGACCTTCAATGTCCTCGATGAGGTTTATAGCATTTTCATTACCAGCGAAGAGGTCATCGAACAGGTGCTGGCCCTGGAACGAGGAGAAAGCATGGCCAGCATCCCCAACGGCCGGCTGGTCCGTGGGGCAGTGGCCTACAACCAGCCCTGGAGCTGGCACATCGATCCGGAAGATATCCAGATGGTGGAGTTGACCATCGAGGTGTGCGACGGGACGCCATCGATGGTAGAGGCCGACCTGGACTACTGGATAGATACGGTGCAGCGGTTCTGTCCCTGGTCGGCCAAGCTTGTCGCCGTCGAAGACTTCCGTTGAGCCGGCCTCAGGGATACATCTCCAGCTTGGAAGCCAGTGTACGCGTGAATTTCAACGACTTTATTTTCCAGACGCCATTCTCTTTCCGGTATTCGCATTCGTTCTTACCCTGCACCCACTCGATGGCCGGCCGGGAGAAAAGGATATAAATCAGCCAGGTACCCCGGGCCGTGTTCCCGTCGACGGTAATGTCCGGCTCGATGGCCATATGGCCGTCAAAGCGCTCTTTGCCCCGGTTCTTGGCCAGCACATCGATATAGACCTCGTTCAGTTCCTTTCTGCCCCGCTTCACCCCGGAGTCCCTGACCTCGGCCGTGCCGTCCTCGGTGAAGAGGTTCAGTACCTTCTCCCACTCCAGATTGTCCATCAGGTTGATATACGTCTGGTGCAACTTCTTGATTGCCTCCAGGTCTTCCAGCGCTTGGACTCTTTTTTCCAGCTCTTCCAGTGTCATGGTATCCTCCTCATATTTCTGTTCTTTAAGATACTCCTTGGTTGACGGTCTACCTTTTCATGGCTACCATTTGATAGTAGCAGAGAAACCCCCGGAAACACAAAATACCTGCCGTGTCAGGGAAAGGAAGGACTGATGAATTCAGAGGATATTATACGCGACATGGCCGATTTCGCCATCGATACCCGGCTTGAAGACCTGCCGGCCGCTGCGGTGGAGGAGACCAAGATTCTCCTGATGGACTCGATCGGGTGTGCCCTGGGAGCACTGACGACCAATAAGGGTAAGATGACCATGGCCTTGGAGAAGGTGACGGACTGTCCGCGTTGATGGACATGGTTACGATGCTTTGAGCCCGCATGTGTGGGTGTACTTTGTGTGCCGTACTGTTGCTGTCCCTTTGAGGGAGACTAAAATTTGCCGGTGCAGCCCGGTGCCCGGACGACCATGACCGGGATGCAGACAGATCTTAAAACCCTGTCGGCCACGCTACCGTGGGCCCAACGACTCGGACCGCTCCGTCCGTGGCTGGCCATAACGATGAGGTCGCCGCCGGGGGTCTCGGCGTAGATGGATATCTCCCGGGCCGGGTCTCCCAGCAGGACCTCGGTTTCCACTTTGATGCCCTTGGCTTCAAGGCCTTTGGCGATTCTCTTCAGATATTTATCGGCTTGCGTCTCCATTTTACCAGTCCCTTCGGGCGCCAGACGCTCCCCGCCGGCTGCAGACGGATCTTCGATGAGTCGGTAACCTTCAACACGCTCTGTAACACTGAGCAAGATTACCTTCTCAACTCCCAGCTTGGTAGAGATCTCCTCGACGTAATCCAGGGCGGCTTCGGACAGCTTGGATCCATCCAGAGGGACCAGTACTTTCTTGATCATTTCTACCTCCTGTCAGAGCGACCGGAGACCTGTTTAGGGATATTATAATCCGTCGGCGACTATTTGTCATTTAGCGTAACTAGTTAAATGTCAAGTTGGAACATTTACTTGACTTTTCAAAGGGATTACAATGTACATATGAGGATCGGGGCTTTCGAGATTGAAGAGCCGTTACCAGAGCTGCGGGATACCCAGGCAATCGCCATACTGCGGCCCTGGATAGATGCCGGAAACGTGGGTTCCCTGATACTTTCCTGGCTGGAAAAGCAGACCGATGCCAGAGGTCTGGCCACCTTGACCCGCCCCGGCCGGTTCTTCGACTTCACCCGCTATCGCCCGATGCTCTACCGCAGCGGGGGGCACCGGCGGGTAGTGGTACCCAACACTTACGTTACGTACAGTCGGCAGACGGACGATCGGAATTTTCTTTTCTTCCACCTCTTGGAACCCCACGCCCTGAGCGAAATCTTCACCGATTCTATCATGGAGCTGCTGGAGAGACTCCATGTTACCCACTACAGTCTCATCGGCAGTATGTATGATTTCGTACCGCACACGCGGCCGCTGCTGGTAACGGGTGGGGCTGAAGGGGAAGCGGCGGCCGCAGAAATGGAAAAGCTGGGTGTTTCCGCCAGCAATTACGAAGGCCCGACGACCATCTGCTATCTCATCTCGCAGCAGGCCAGCGCGCAGGGCATAACGTCAATGACGATGATCGTACACCTGCCGCAGTATACGCAGTTGGAAGAAGATTATATGGGTGTGCTTCGGTTGAAGGAAATCATCGCGCCGTTTTACGGTTTTCAGATAGACTCGGAAAGCCTGTACAAAGCCCGCCGGCAGCGTGAGCAGATAACCGCTTCGGCGGCAACGGACCCCCAGATAAGAGAGATTATCGAAAAGCTTGAAGAGGGTTTCGATGCCGGGCTTCAAGAAAGGAAGTCGAAAGAGGAGAATCTTTCGCCGGAGGTAGAAGACTTCCTCAGGGAGATGGAAAAGCGTTTCCGGCGGGAATAACCGCCGTCACCCCGGTTGTTGCTTATTAACGGGCAGCGAGAAAAGGAAGGTAGAGCCAAGGCCCTTCTTAGACTCCACCCAGATTTCACCGCCGTGGGCTTCCACCAGCCTCTGGCAGACTATCAGGCCCAGCCCGGCGCCCCTCCCCGAACTGTACTCGCCGGTTCCTGCCCGTTCGAAGGGGATAAAAAGCCGGGCCATCTCCAATGGTGATAAGCCGCTGCCCTCGTCGCTAACACTGACGACCAGGCGCGTCGGCTCCGTCCTCGCCGAGACTGTCACACAGCTTCCCGCTGGAGAGTGCTTGACCGCGTTGTCCAGCAGGTTGAAAAGTATCCTTTCGACCCGAAGGGAGTCCGCCTCCACCGTAATTTCCCCTTCCGGGAGGGAAGCGGAGAACCGATGTGAAGGCGCGTGTCGCTCGATTTTTACGAGCGTCCCCCGGATCAAGGTCTTGACCTCCACCACCTCAGCGTAAAGGGATAGCTGTTTGGCCTGGTAACGCGATAGCTCCAGCATGTTTTCAATGAGTCGGGTCAGGGAATCAGTTTCGGTGACGGCGTCCTGAAGGAGCTGGACCATTTCCCCCGGCGCCAGGCGTTCCCACTCGGAAAGCACGGTTTTCAGGCTGCCGCTGATCACGGTTAAAGGGGTACGCAGCTCGTGGGAGACCAGGCCGATGAACTCGTCTTTGAGTTGCTCGAGCCGTTTTCGCTCGGTAACGTCACGAGCAACGTGAACACAGCCGGTAACTTGGCCGTCTCCGTTGAACAAAGGCGAGGTACTCACATCCAGGTGCCTCCCGAGGCGCGGTTCCAGAAATTGCGCGCTGCCCGGTTTGCCGGTATCGATAGTCATCCGGTGCGGACAGGACTCCACCGGACCGGTCGTGCCGTGCACCACCTCGTAACAATACCTGCCGATGATATCCTCCGCATTTATATTAACAGCGCTGGCGAAGGCCTTATTTACATCCACGAGACGAAAATCTGCATCGTGTATAGAGACGAGGTCGGTGATCGAGTTGAAGGTTGCGTTCCACTTAGCGACGGTCCGTTTCAGTTTTTCTTCCGCTTCCTTGTGCTCGGAAATGTCCTGGAAAATGGTTACGAACTGCCTATGCCGTGGAGAGTACGCGTAGACCTGGTACCATTTCCTGACAGACGGACTGAAGTTCTCGAAATATACGGGCTCTCCGGTAAGCGCGACTTTACCATAGACATCGATCCAGTACTGCTTGACCCCGGGCCGCGTCTCCCGTATCGTTTTGCCCCTGACTACTTCGGGGGAGAGGCCGGTTAATCTGCCGAAGGCATCGTTAACCTCGATAAAACGGTAGTCCTTGGGATTACCTTCTTCATCGAGGATAATTTCGTGGAGGGCGAATGCCTCCGTCATATTGCTGAAGAGGGTTTTATAGATCGCTCCGTCAATTCTGTTTTCCACGGGTGTCAGCCTTGCAGGTGATTTGAGCCTGTTTATTTCAGTTTACTCCTTTGCCCTTGAGCCGACAACCCTACGCATGTTTTGACATACCCATCAGGTTTGCCTTATCATTGGCTGGGAATTTTCAAAGGAATGGGACGGTATGGCCGAGCAGTTTCGTGTCCTCGTAGTCGATGATGAAAAGCGTATCCTGAACTTCCTCCTTTCCAAGCTCAAGTTCTCCGGTTACGAGGTCTGCACGGCTTGCACCGGTGCGGAGGCCCTGCAAAGAATCCAGGAGAAGGATCCAGACCTGGTGGTTCTCGACGTAATGATGCCCAAGATGGACGGATTTGAAACTCTCATAAAGCTCCGCTCTTTTTCCTCGGTACCGGTGATTATCCTGAGCGCCCGGGGGGCCAATGAGGATAAAATTAAGGGCCTCGGCCTGGGTGCCGATGATTACCTGGCTAAGCCCTTTAATCCCAACGAACTGGTGGCCCGTATCGAGGCGGTGAAGCGCCGCCTGACTGCGGGGGAATCACAAAAAACCCGCCAGAAATTTTCCCTGGGAGATCTGACTATTGATTTCGAGAAACGCCTTGTCATGTTGAAGGGTGATGAGGTTTCATTGACCCGTATCGAATGGCTCCTTCTCAGCGAACTGGCGCGCAACGCCGGGAACCTGGTGTCCTACGGTGACATCCTTTCGCGTGTCTGGGGTCCGGAATACCGCAACGACGTGCAGATACTAAGGACCTGGGTAAGCCGGCTGCGAAACAAGATTGATACCGATCCCGATCATTTGACACTCATCCGGACCGTCCCCAAAACGGGCTATATGATGGACAGGCCACCCGCCTGAGCCATTACTCAACTCTTCTCTGCGCTATACGTTTGGTTTGTCCGATCGGCCGCCGCGCTTCGGCCGTTTCGATTATCGCCAGAAGTTCGAGTACTGGGGATTGATATTCGGGGGCACGGTCATTATCGTGACCGGATTCATCCTGGCGTTTCCGGTGGCCGTTACCACGATTCTGCCGGGGCAAGTGGTGGCCGCCGCCGTCGAGTTCCACGGCTTCGAGGCCACTATGGCGGTATTGACCATTGTAATCTGGCACCTTTATGACGTCATTTTCCGGCCGGGTGTTTTCCCGGCGGATACCAGCGCTTTCACCGGTAAAGTCTCCCGGGAGCGGATGATTGAGGAAAACCCCCCTGGAGTATGCCGAGATGAAAGCCGGGTTGGAGAAAGGTGACGTTGATGAGCCGGTTACGGGTAAAAACCAAGGCCCCGGACAGGACTAGACACGTTACACCCGCTTTATCATAATGGACCTTACGTCTTGACACGCCGCCCGATGACACGCATACTATTACTAGTGAATATAATAAGATTACTCCTGTTGGCCATGCTACTGGCCGCGGTCCTGGCAGGCTGTAGCTCTCCGGCGACAACGGAACCTGGATCGTCAGCCATCAGTACTAGTTCGGTCACCCCGCCGCCGACCATTCAGACAACTTCGGCGACACCGGCAGCGACTACCCAAACCACATCGACTAAGAGTACCTTGCCGGATACCGAAATTACCCCCGGAATAACGGCTACCAGAAAAACGGTGCCCCCAGGGAGGACCGTCATCATCAATTCCATAGTATATAAAGGTACTCCTTCACTTGACGAGTCCGATGAATACGTCGAAATCCAGAACTGGCATACGGATCCAATCGACATGACGGGATGGGTGTTGACCAACGCTAATCATGAAAGCGCGACTTTCACCTTTCCATCTTTCACCATCGAACCCACCCAGACAATACGCGTCTATACAAACGAGGTCCACCCGGAATGGGGGGGCTTTAGCTTCGGTAGTGAAACGCCGATCTGGGATAATGACGAGAGTAACACGGCGATCCTCCATGATGCTGATGGCCAGTTGATATTCGAACGCCACTACTGATGTCCGAAATCGTAATCTCCCGGTTCGTGAGACCAGTAAAAAAATCCGGTAACCGGTTTTAGCTTTTGGTTTGAGTTCGCTACGAGCCCAGCAATAGATTGATTCTCCTCAAGACCTCTTCCGTCTGGAAAGGCTTCTGGAGATAGTCATCGGCGCCCATGGCGTCGGCATCGTTATGGTCCTGTGGGGAAGCGCTGATGGCGATGACCGGCATCTGGGAAAAACTCCGCAACCTCTTCATCACCTCGAAGCCGTCCATATCCGGCATGATAATATCCAGAAGCATGATGTCCGGCTGGCGGGACCTGGCCAGTTCCAGGGCTTGATGGCCGGAGGTGGCGCAGATAACATCGAATCCCTTTATTCTGAGGTATATTTCCATAAACCTCGTTACCCGGAGTTGATCATCCACCACCAAAACCCGCTTTTTCTTCATCGTCTCGTTCATGAGATATTCTGCCTGGTCTACCCATGAGTTTGGGGCGGCCCGAAGTCTTCCTTGGGCCATTTCTATATAATGTACATTTTTAAATCTCACAATGTCACAAAATTTTCCCCGGGAATATTACAATTTCATGACATCTTTTCTCCGGCCGTGATGGGGCGCGCATGACCTGGGAATAAATGTCATAGATTTGTTATTTTTTCCGCCCCTATTTTATAACTTTTCCACCACCAGGAACTTACAATTCGGGTGGGCGGAAAGCAAAAGGAGTTCACATGGGGAGTCTGCGGATTTTTTCCAGGAGCAGCCAGCGGTTTCGGGACCGTATTGAAGCCGGGAGGCTCCTGGATGCTGAATTGAGTTATTACCGTGGTCGGTCGGCGGTGGTGCTGGGTATTCCACGTGGTGGTACAGTCATCGCCGCCGAACTGGCCCGTGCCCTCGAAGCCGAGGTGGATATCGTACTGGCCCACAAGCTGCGTACTCCGGGCCAGGCAGAACTGGCCATGGGCTCCGTTTCCGAGGACGGCAAGCTTTTCCTCAACGATGAGGTCATCCAGGAACTAAATATCGGAGATTCCTATATTCAGCAGGAAAAAATACGGCAGATGGATGATATCGCCCGGCGTACCGAGCTGTTCCGGCGCGCCCGGCCCAAGGTGGACCTGGCCGGACGTACGGTTATCGTCACGGACGATGGCGTGGCCACCGGCTCTACCACCCAGGCGGCACTATGGGCCGTCCGCCTGGAAAAACCCGCCTGGCTGGTGGCCGCTTTACCCGTCGGACCCGAGGATACCATCGCCCGGCTGGCTGGAGATGTGGACGAGATGATTTGCCTGCGTACACCGCCGTACTTCTCGGCTGTGGGGCAGTTCTACGACCGGTTTGAAGCGGTCGTAGATGAAGATGTACTCAGGATTCTGGAAACGCAACAGGGAATGGTGCCCGGCAATAGGTCGGCTTCACTATAGACAAATTCTTTTCAGAGCCAAAAAGGGCCACCCAACTCTGACTTTCAGGACCGATCGTCGGTGCTGCAACCGACGGATCTTTCCGAAAAATGGAACATCTGGTTGACAGTACAACTAACTACGTATAAAATATCGTCTCTGGATCATAAATTCAAAAAAATAGACTCCATGGCTAACGAGATTCGGGAGCAGTCCCGCAATTTCAAGGTCGACACTTTTCTGTCTTATCTTTCATACCTCCGCCATTATCAGACGTTACCTGGACCTGATCCGGCCGGACCGGAAAATCAGCCGGGCCGGTTTCAACGTCCTTCATTACCTGATATTAAACGATGGGAGCATGATACCCACAAATATTAGTAAAAAGACCTTCCGTTCCAAGTACTCCGTGACCAGGGTAATCGATACGCTGGAAAAAGAGGGACTGGTCAGGAGAATGCCGGTCGGCAAGGAGCTTCGCACCCGGCGTATCGATATCACTCAGAAAGGGCTTCAAGGCTGTCGAAGGCGCCACCATAGGTTCACGGGGAAAGCTCAGTCAGGATATATTCTGTATCATAGATGAAGGCCGCCTCGTTGAGTTCAACGATGACCTAAAAAAATACGCCGGCACGTGCTATCGCCGATTGACGAAATCAACGAAGACAGGAAGCAACAAGCCGGGAAATAGCCTCAATCGAAGGTCAAATTCAATCCCCGGGCCTGACGCCAGCCTTTTCCAGGAACTTTCTCAGCATTTCTTTGTATTCCGGAGAGGCTTTGGCGAAGGGCACGAAGATACACCACTCGAAGAAGCGATGATCGTAGAAAAGGCCGTGCCGTGAGAACCGGTCGTTTTGCCGCAGATTACGGGCCGTCCCGATGGAATCCACCGAATAAACGGTGAGGTCATAGGCCTGGTCGTCGGAAGGTCCGCTCTCCCAGTCATAGCCCATCTGGGTGGTCCCCCCCGGCCCCAGCCGGTTAAACACATGCTCGATGAAGAAGGCCGGCAAATCTTTACCGGACTTGTGGTCGACCTCTATTTGCTTGATACGCTCCGTGTCCGCCATCGAGAAACAGACCACCAGCTTCAGCGGAGTTACGACGTCCACCCTTTTTTCAATTATCTGAGGCGTTGTTCCCGGGGGGTAGGTTGGCAGAATACCGACGTCTCGCATCAGCACTTCTATGTGCTTTCGCTGTGGCGGGGCCAGTTTCCAGGGCGGTATGTTAACGGACCAGCCGAACCACATATCCTGGAAGATAATCCCCTCCTGGTATAGCGGGTCCGTATGCACAAATCCCCGGGCTTCATCCAGGTTGCTTGTCGAGAAGACATAGAGAATATCCTTGAAGTCGGGTGACGGGCCGGCTTCCCAGTAGGAGCCTTTTTCGCCGAGGTGGTACAGATTGAAGAGGTGCTGATTGTAGATGGCGGCCAGGTTTTTCGGCAGCAGTTTGCCGGTCCGGAAAGAGGTCTTTAAAAAATCCGCAGCCCGGGGCCTTATTTTGGCCAGGCAAACATATAGATTTTGGGGCAAGGGTACGTTGGGGACTATTTTTATCTCTACGGGCCGCCAGGGCTGCGCCATGTCATTGCTCCTTTCATTCACCACCACCCTTGTCGGGTTTTCTAGGCCTCCGGTATCGTTGATTGCCTGAAATAATCATAAAGGTTATGGTTTATCAGATTCAAGCCCGTGCCCCGGCGCGGTCAGGTTCCTTGTTAATAAGACACGTTCCGCACTATATCCCGGGGATAGAGAATTATTTCAGAAAAGGGAGGTCATTTATTCGAAAAAGACGGTCGTGCCGGTCTGGGAGGTATCATAACCCCCCACACCGTCCACGACTTTCTTGAAATCGTCACTGGCGATTGTCTCCAGCATCGGTGCCAGCCGCTGGCTGCGATATTTAGCCAGCGGTATGACCAGGTCATAACGCTCACGGAACATAGGCATGAAGTCCAGGTTGCAGCTTGCCGCGGCTGCCTCGATGCCCAGGCCGACATCGGCATTGCTGTGGAAGATATGCGAGGCGACTGCCAGGTGGCTATCGAACTCGACATCGTACCCTTTGATATCGGACGGCGTGATGCCCTGGCGCTTGAGCTGGAGATCGAGGAGCACCCGTGTCCCCGATCCCTTCTGCCGATTAACAAAGGTGATGTCCGGGCGGAGCAAATCGGGCAGGCCGGTTATTCTGCCGGGATTTCCGCGGGCGAACATCAATCCCTGGATGCGGAAAGACAGGTTAACGACGGCCAGCTCCCGGCCCGGCAGGATCCGTTTGACATATGGGAAGTTATACTCGCCGGTTTCTTCGTCCAGCAGGTGGGTGCCGGCCAGGTCGGCCCTCTCTTCCTGTAAGGCGATCAGTCCTCCCAGGCTGCCGGCGTGGGTCACCTCGGTCTGGAGTCCTTCCACCCGCTGACGTAACATGTCAAGCAGGATTTCCAGGGCCAGGTCATGGCTGCCGACGATGCGGATAACGTCGCTCGTCGGCTCGGAGGAGGCCGCCTCCTCGGGCCCGCCCGCAGAGATTTTCCGCTCCTCTCGCCACCTCTCCAGGTTGAGGTAGAAAGCCGCCTCAAGCTCCTCCGGGCTGTAGCCCTGACTAAGCGACCTGATTATGTCTTCGTTGATGTTCTCTAATAGCCTTTTCTGTCGCCCGGAACGTACTTCCGCTGTTCGCTGGGGAGAGACACTCGTGCCACCGCCCCTTCGGGATACCAGGATATGTTCTTGCTCAAGCTCCAGGAAGGCCCGGCATACTGTATTGGGATTAACATTGAGGTCCTTGGATAGCTGCCGGATTGATGGTAGCCGCTCGCCGGACTTGATCTGTTCCGTGGCGACAAGCTGTCGGACTTGCTCGGCTATCTGCTGGTACAGCGGTACCGAGGAATGATAGTCCAGTTTGATTTCCATATCTTATTGAAATATCTACTAAATTTAAGGCAAGTATAACAAATTAAACGAGTGAAGTAAATTATTACGTCCGGGGGCTACCCTTCGAAACGGATACCGCGCCCGGCCGTTTTACCTTGGGACTGGCGTGGTTGGCCGGGCTTGCCAGACCGGTACGAGGAGAAGCAGCGATACGAAGCCGCCAGCCGCAGCCAGGACGAACGACCACGCCAGCGTACCGGTGATGTCCGCTATCCAGCCGGCGGCCACCGGAGAGATAATCGAGCCGATGCCCATGTATACCGTCCATAGCCCCACGATGCTGCCGGTCATTTCCCCGGGGAAGTAGTCCGATGCCACGGCGGCATACATGGACCAGGCTGCCCCGTAACCCAGGCCGAAGACAACCGTAAAGACATAGAGTATAAGGTTGCCCTGCCCGGACGCCATCCCCAGAGTACCTGCCGTGATCAGCGCGGCGCAAGTCATCATCACCCGAATACGCCCGATTCTATCCGAGAGGGAGCCAAGGATAAGTTTTCCGGCAATGGCGCTCAGGCCGATTACGGTTAGAAGTCCGGCGGCTGCCCGGTAAGGGAAGGATATCTCCTGCACGGCGAAGGTACTTAGGAAAGTGAAAGGGACAAGAATAGAAAATCCCGTCAGGAAATAGGCCAGCCCGATAAGCCAGAACTTTGAGTCTCGCAGCAAGCCGGTCAACGTGGCACGAACCGCGATGTCCGGGGAATCCCGCTCGACCGCGGGGATTACGGGAGTTCCGGTGGGTCTGTCCCGTATTAGTAATAGGTCCAGGGCGGCTACCGCCAGGCCGGCGATGCCGAGGCTTATCCAGCCGGCCATCCAGTCGCGGGCTACCACGATGGCTGGTATAGCCGTGCCGGTCGCGATGACACCCAGGGCGCTGCCGACATCGATTAAGGCCAGGGTCCTGCCTTTTCGCTTCTCGTCGGTCCATCGCCGCGCCAGTGCCATGACAGGAGCCCAGCAGGCCGCCGAGCCGATACCCGCCAGCGCGAAGAAGATACTCGCCTGGACAATAGATTTCGAAAAGGCCATGAGAAGGGCTCCGGCACCCAGTAGCCCCACGAAAAGGGGGATGAGTGCCCGGCCGTTATACCGGTCACCGAAAAGGCCGAGCAGGGGCGAAAATATAGTGTAGGCCACGAAGAACGAAGTATAGACCACTCCTGCGCCAGCCTTGGAGACAGCCAACGAAGGCAGCATCTCGGGCAGGAGGACGCCGTACCCGTACCTGATAGCATAGGCGATAAAGACCGTACAGAAACAGGCTACCAGAACGAAATATTTATGCATCGGAATCAAGAAGGCCGAAATCTACCACGAACAGACATAAGCGTGCCGTGATTGGCCCGCCACGAATATGTTACGTGAATTATAGGTAATCTACCTCATTATGGTCAAGGATACTGGTTTCGGCTTTGCCGTGCCTGATTTCATTGACAGGCCGCAAAATTCGTGCCTATACTTAAATCAGGTACATCATTATAACACGAAAAAGTTACTTCCCGCCGGCCTCCGCCACTCCCCATGGTTACCGGATAATGGTAAGTAATAAGAGTTGGCATCGGCCGGCAGGAGATAGGGGTAATCATGGGTATCCTGAGTGGTATTGGTTCACTTTTCAAGGGGCGTAGCCAGGAGAAGAAAGCCTCTGGGACGGCTGCATCAAAACCCAGCGCCCCGGCGAAATCATCGGGTAGCAATAATAAGGATAACCAGGGGCGACCGGTGACCATCGGCCAGCTCAAAGCGTCCGGCTACCGGGCGGTGCCTATTAAAGAAGAGATGCGCCGGAATCTCCTGGCAATGATCAAGGAAAAGCAGACCATTTTTCCCGGCATTATCGGCTATGACGATTCCGTTATCCCGCAGGTGGAAAACGCCGTAATCTCCGGCCAGGACATCATCTTCTTAGGCGAGCGCGGGCAGGCCAAATCGAGGATTATACGCATGATGGTGAACCTTCTCGACGAAGTGGTGCCGGTCATCAAGGGCTGTGAAATCAACGATGATCCCTTTTCCCCGGTCTGTCGGGCCTGCCGTGAGAAGGTCGATAAGTATGGCGACGACACCGAGATTACCTGGTTGTCACGGCACGACCGCTACGGAGAAAAGCTGGCCACCCCCGATACGACCATCGCTGATCTTATCGGGGACGTTGATCCCATCAAGGTTGCCGAAGGCCGCTACCTCTCCGACGAGCTTACCATCCACTATGGTCTGATCCCCCGCACGAACCGTGGCGTATTCTGCATCAACGAGCTACCCGACCTCATGGAGCGGCTCCAGGTGGGGCTCTTCAACCTGATGGAGGAGTGCGATATCCAGATTAAGGGCTACCGCATCCAGCTGCCGCTCGACGTGTTCATTGTCGCCAGCGCCAATCCGGAAGACTATACCAGCCGCGGACGTATCATCACGCCGCTCAAGGACCGGTTCGGCTCCCAGATCCGTACCCATTACCCGTCCACTATCAAGGATGAGATTGCCATCGTTGACCAGGAGTGGCAACGTTTCAGCGGCGAGGGACCGGATTTCCACGTGCCCGTGTTCATGAAAGAGATAATCGCCGAGATAACCCACCTCGCCCGTCAGAGCCCGGATATCGGACAGCGCTCCGGCGTGAGCGTGCGCGTCTCGATAGCCAACCAGGAGACGGTTGTTTCCAACGCCGTCCGGCGGGCGGTGCGGCTGGGTGAAAAGCTGGCGGTGCCGCGTATCAGCGACCTCGGTTACATCGTCGCTTCAACGACCGGCAAGGTGGAACTGGAAAGTTTTGAGGATACCGACGAGCAAAAGCTCGTCAATGACCTGGCCAAAAAGGCCGTCCTCACCGTCTTCAACCGGTACTACAGACCTGACCAGCTGGAGAGTGTCGTCAAGCAGTTCACCAATAGCTTCAGCGTGGAGACATCAGACGCAATGAACAGCCAGGCCTATGTCAAAAACATAAAGGAGATTAACGGGCTGGCCAAGGCTATTAAGCAGGTAAACGCTTCGGATACGCCGGAGATGGTCGCCGCGGCGGTAGAGTTTATCCTCGAAGGGCTGCATTTGAACAAACGCCTTAACAAGTCCACCGTCAACGGCCGGACGGTCTACCGGCGTTGACGCTATGAGAAGTTTCCGCTATTCCGAGTGGGATGGGACGCAGGACGTCTTCGAGGCGGACGCCGACACCCTGATGCAGGAGCTGGAGCGGCGCTTGATACGACACGGCGACCTCTCCCGGGCCCTGCGCATGATGCAGCACGGCGGTCTTACCGACAACCATGGCAGGAGATTGCCCAGCCTCCAGGACCTGCTCCAAAGATTGCGCTAGAGACGTCAGGAGCATCTGGACAAATACGAACTCGGCTCGGTGATGAATGAGATACGCGAGAAGCTGGAAAACGTCATCAAGACCGAGCGGCAGGGCATTCAGTCACGGCTCGATGAGGCCAGGCTAAAAGCCGGGGAAGCCGGTGGGGAACTCAGCGAGGAGACGCGTCGGAAACTCCTCAAGTCGGTCGAGGAGAGGGCAGCCCAGGGACTGGAAAAGCTCGACGGGCTGCCGGAGGATGTCGGGGGGCGAATCAAGGAGCTTTCCGACTACGATTTCATGGACGAGGACGCCCGGCGCCAGTTCCAGGAACTCATCGACATGCTGAAAAGGAACGCCATGTCCTCGTTCGCCAGGGAGATGACCCAGCGGCTCCAGGACATGGACGCCGAGACGCTAGCGGCCATGAGGCACTATATCGAGGCCGTCAACCAGATGCTGGAGGCGCGCCGACGCGGCGAAGAGCCGGACTTCGAAGGGTTTATGGAGCAGTTCGGCGGGTTCTTCGGTAATAATCCGCCGCAAAACCTCGACGAACTGATGGAGCGGCTCCAGCAGCAGATAGGCCAGGCTCAATCGCTGCTCGAAAGCCTTTCCGCGGAAGACCGTCAGCAGCTCGAAGACCTGATAGACTCGATGGTGGACGAGGCCACCCGCTACGAGCTCGGCAAGCTGATGTCCAACCTGGAAGCCCTCAATCCCGGCTGGTTGTCACCGCAGCGCTACTCCTTCACCGGGGAGGAATCGATTTCCTACTCCGAGGCCATGAAGCTGATGGAAGAGCTCCAGAAAATGGACCGGCTGGAAGGCCAGCTGCGGGATTCCCAGTACCGGCGTTCCCTGGACGAGATTGATGAGAAGCTGGTCGATGAGCTCATCGGGGGCGATGCCGCCGATGAACTGGAAAGAATGCGTTCCGTCACGGATGTACTGGAAGAAGCGGGCTATATCCGCCAGAAGGACGGCGGGTACGAGCTGACCCCCCGCGGCATGAGGAAGATCGGGCAGAAGGCCCTGCAGAGTATCTTCGAGCAGTTGCGCCGGGACCACAGCGGCGGGCACCGCCTGGATATCGCGGGTACCGGCGGCGAGAGGACCCATGATACGAAATCATATGAGTTCGGCGACGACCTCAACCTGGATATCCAGCGTACCATCATGAACGCCATTCACCGGGAGCCGCAGACGCTGCCGGTCAGGATAGAAGTTGAAGACTTCGAGGTCTATCGCTCCGAAGCAACGACCCGTTCGGCCACGGTACTGATGCTGGACCTGAGCTTATCCATGCCGATGCGCGGCAACTTTGAGGCCGCCAAGCGGGTGGCCGTCGCCCTGGACAACCTCATCCGCAGCCAGTACCCCAAGGATACTCTCTACATCGTGGGATTTTCCAGCTACGCCCGTCAGATTAAGAAAGAGGACCTCACTGGTATGTGCTGGGACGAGTTCGATCCCTACACCAATCTCCAGCATGGGCTGCACCTGGCGCGTAAGCTGCTGTTACGGGAGATTTGCACCAATAAGCAGATTATACTGGTGTCAGACGGTGAACCGACCGCCCACTTCGAGGATGGCTGCCTCTGCTTCAGGTTTCCTCCCAGCTTGAGGACGCTTCAGATGACGATGAAAGAGGTGCGCCGCTGCACTCAGAAGTCCATCACCATCAATACTTTCATGCTGGAAGGCGGGCGGTCCTTTAGCACCTTCGTGACGCGTATGGCCCGCACTAACGAGGGGCGGGTCTTCTTTACCAGTACCGATAGTCTGGGTCACTACCTGCTCGAGGACTTCGTGTCCAACAAGAGCCGCAAGCTGCGGTGAAGGGGTGGTCGTTCCCGGCACGCTGATAGCATATTCATTGGTTCAGGTTCGGGATCAGTTTTCGGGCCAGACGTTTGAGTCGCAATTGCTTTTCCTTCTAACGGTTACCTATAATTGAAACGTAAAATCCGGCATCCACGTTCGAAAACATGAAATCGAGATTCAGTCCGTTTCTCTGGGGCGGCCTTACTATGGTGCTGGCGCTGGCCCTGACGCTCTACGTGGCCTCGTTGGAAAAGGTCTTCGTTGAAGTTAACGAGATACCCTCGCCGGACGTCTCCCTGGCGCCCATCGTCCTCTACTTCTTCGGCGTGGTGGTAGTAATAGCCGTCGTCCTGTTTTTCATTCCGCTGCGGTGGCTGCGGATGCTGTTCCGCATTCTTTTCACCTTGATGTTCGCCTGGGGGGTGTTTATCGTGGCTGGCCTGACACTGCCCGGCCCGGCTGTCTATCCATTGGCGGTTATTGCCGGACTGGCCTGGCTCCTCTGGGCGCGAATCTGGCTGCACGACCTGCTACTGGTGGTGACCCTGGCGGGGGCTGGCGCCGTTTTCGGGTTCCTGGTTTCCCCCTGGACGTTCGTGATTTTCATGTTGATTATCGCCGTTTATGATGTCGTGGCGGTCCGGTTCGGCTTCATGGTCTGGATGGCGGAAAGACTTTCCGAGTCCGCCAGCCTGCCCGCCTTCATTTACCCGCGGCAGGTCCGGGACTGGAATATGAGCCTAAAGAGTGTAAGCTTCGGGGAGCTCAAAGAAAAGGCGGCGGACGAGCGCGAGCATGCCGTACTGGGGGGTGGTGATATCGGCTTTCCACTGATGCTCTCGGTATCCGTCTTTTTCCATAGCGACTTGGCCAGCGCGGTGCTCGTGGGCGGCTTCGCCCTGGTCGGTCTGCTGAGTGCTTTCTTTATCCAGATACTCTGGCTCAAGGGCAGACCGATGCCGGCATTGCCTCCAATCGCCTTCTTTTCTCTGGTGGGATTCCTCCTGGCCCCGGTGTTGTTCGGATAGGGGACCTTATTGACCGATGTGAGATTTCAGGGGGCTTCGTACGCCGGCTTGAGGAAGCTATCTTCTTTCTCTATATGAGCCTGGCAGAAATCGCAGAGCGCCTTGACGGCCGTCTCAATGTCCGCGGCGGACTTTTCCAACTCCGGCAGACTGAGAGCGGTATAGACGGCGTTTTCCGCCAGCTTGACGATGTCATCGATGCGGCGGACTATTTCATCGTGGCCACGGTCCATATCTTTCGAAACGCCCTCGGAAAGCAATATGTCAAAGATGCGGTCGTCCGTCTCGATGTGACGTCGTATCGCTTCCCGGAAATCATAAAGCGACCAGCGGTAAAGGGTGATGCGGTCTTTGAGGTCGATAGCCGTTCCCTCGTGTGATTGCGTGGAGAGCTGCTTCAGGGCCTGAGTGAGGAACTTCATGTGGGCCCGGATGGCTTCATGCTCGCTCAAGAGTCTCAGGATTTCCTTTTTGGTGTCCGCCATCTTAACCGACACCTCTTCTTTTTCAGCAGGCCAATTATACCATAGTCCGTGTCCTGGCTAAAGTCAATATAACTAGAATCCTCAATGCGTTATCGCAGACTGGCCCAGAAGTCCTTGAGGTTTAGCCTGACCTCCGCCAGGACGGCCTCTGTCGCTGCCAGCGGGTCTTGACGCTGGGGTGGGGTGGCATCCTCCATACCTTCGGCGTCCAAATCGATTCCGGCCAGGCCCGTGATTAATGCCAGCCAGGATGACGCCAGGACAGCCTCGTTATAGCCGGAGGCGATCAGGTCTATTTCCCGGCCTCCACATGTTTCGGCGAGCTGGCGGGTCTTTTCGCCGATCATGCGGAATCCTGCCATCGTAAGACCGAGGTCGGTCAAGCCGTCGACGAAGTGGGGGTCTGAACCTCCGTTGCGGATAATTATCTGCGGCTGGAATTCCTGTATCACCGGTGCGACGATGGACTCGAAAGCGAGGCGGTAGGAGGCGTCACTGGCGCCGGGCGGCAGGGGTATGTTGACCTTAAGGCCTTTTCCCTCCCCTTCGCCGATCTGGTTGGCGAAGCCGGTGCCGGGGTATAGTCCCATCGGGTCCTGGTGCAGGTCGATAAAAAGGACGCGGGGATCTTTTTTGAAGTAATCGAAAGTCCCGTTGCCGGCATGGGCGTCGGTGTCCAGGACGACAATCCGGTCAAGGCCGTACTCTTTTACGAGATGCAGCGCGGCGAAGGCAACATCGTTGTAGAGGCAAAAACCCTCTCCATAAGAAGGTTTGGCGTGATGCAGACCGCCGCCGATGGCAACGACCTTCTGGAACCGGCCTTGCTGCACGAGGTCACCGGCTTCCCTGGCCTGACCGACAACCAGCCGGGCGGCCTCTTCCAGCTTACCGGGTTTCCCGATAGGCCGGTTGTCCATGCTGTGATACTTGTAGAAATTACCGGGATAGTCCAGGCCCAGATGAGCGCTGCGGTAGAATTCCGAGGTGAAACGGATATATTCCTCGTTGCATATCAGGCGTAGGTCTTCATCGGTGGCCGGGCCTGCCACTAGGATACGGTAGTGCTCGTTTTCGGCCAGACTCCGCTGCAAATAGCTGAAAAAGTTGACATAACGGTCACCCCGGAAAGGGTGGCCCGGTCCGAAATCGTATTCTTTCAGGCCTTCCTGGTATAAAATTCCGATTGCCAATTTATCACCCACCCGGCCTGGTTGAGTATTTTCTATTTTATCACAAATGACTCGATATTGACTTGGATACAGCCGATGTTATAGCCTCCATATTGAGTTGATGGTCGCAGGGACAACAGCAGCTTCCCTCGACGATACGCCGGTCGGCTCAATACGCCTGCTGGGGTACAAAACGGCATTCAGTCCCTCATCTTCCAACGATTGCAGGTTGACCTTTACCGGCTCCTTGTCAACCAGATTCTGGTCGGTAACCACCATCACTCTGGTTGCATCAAACTCTTTCATATCGAAACCAACTTCTTTTATGGCACCGAATCCGTATTTGACATTGGCTGAAACTGATTCCATATTCATGATTGTGTTTCCTCGAAAAATTCTGCTGGCTAAACTTGCGCTTGATTATATTCTTTCTGTTCCTGTCAATCAATATTATGCAGGTCGGTTAGGAAGTATATAAGACCGCTTGACCTCTGCGATGATCACCCCCTGGTTTGGGAGAAGCTCAGCTTCCCTTTTGCCGGTTGATGATTCGCTCCGGAGCACGTTTTTCCGACTATTTGTCCGCCTTTCGTCTGAATTTTTACACATGATAACCGGACTCCTTTTTAAGGGGCAGGTCAATTGCCGTAAGGTTGACACCACATATCAAAATATCCTAATATTATAAAAATCATCGAATTCAGGACTTACTAGCTTATATTATGCATGAAATAAAAAACCCAGACCCTATCGTTAGATCATTTGTGTTGTTCGTTCATACGGCAGATGCCGTTCTGAAATTAGGGGATGCGTTCTTTTATCGACAAGCTAAAATGTCGTCAATCAAATTCATGGTTCTCCAGGTTTTGGAGAACCATGGTGGGTCCCTAATACTCTCCCAGATTGCCGAGAAGACCCTGCGAAAGGCGCATGGTATTACGACGCTCGTAAGACGTATGCAGAAGGACCATCTGTTAGAGGCAAAACGTGATAAAAAGGACCGCCGGTATGTCGTCGTTACGATAACTGATGAAGGAAGAGCGCTTGCTAAAGAGCTTATGTCAATATCCGGACGGATTGTCGACCAGGTAATGTCGTCGGTACGGGAAGAAGATGCCATTCACCTGCAAGAAGTGTTAAGGGTAATGAACAAAAACACTCACGAGGTATTAAAAGAGTATTTCCGGCGATAATACACAGCGGCCCGAGAGATTTTATTGGTCAATCCGCAAGGCATTAGCTACGGCTCTTTTCAGTTCTTCTGCCTAAGTTTTTAACCCCAAACTCCAGGTTGTCAGCAGGGGTATTTTTCCGGTACACCCGGCTGATATTGGATTAGGCCAGATTAACGTAACCTCGGAGCACCTCCAGTGACGAATGGCCCATAATTCGCTGCAAGGAGAAGATATCGCCGCCTTTTTACAGGAAAGTCACGGTGAAGGTATGCTGAAAAGTTTGGGGGGAGCATCTGATTCTGGTAATGACGAAGGCAGTGGTTTTGGGGCTCTTCCTTTCGGTGGCAGCCCACATTTGGTAACTGTGCGAAAGGCTCCGGTATCTGTGTGAGAAGATGACGAAGCAAGCGCCCCCATTTTACAAAGCCGATTTTTGGGGGTAAAATAGATACGATTTCGGGCGGTTAGCTCAGTGGTTAGAGCGCCTGCTTCACACGCAGGAGGTCACAGGTTCAAGTCCTGTACCGCCCACTACCGAGGCTAGAGAAAATTCTCTGACCTCCTGGTTGTTGTGAAAAACAGGGGTGGTCGAATCTAATTAGACCGCCTGTTTGCTTATAATAGGGCGGGTGCCGCAAATGAAAGATGGTCGTGTCCATAAGGTCACAGGCACCTGTCAGCGCGTCAATCAGATCCCTCACTCAAGGCTTTATCCTCACTCAGCGTACAGACTGTAAAAGTCCGCGTACCATCGAATATTACGAGAGCAATCTGCGGCGTTTCCTGTGGTACACTGAGAATCAAGATTGGCCGGTGGATGTCCGGCTTATATCTGAATGGCACCTGAGAGATTTCCTGGCATATGTCTCGGGAGAAGCTAACAGGTGGGGAGTTGAAGGTAATGGTTCGGAATCCAGTCGGCGCAAGGCTACGTATTGTACGGTTCATCACTACTACTGCGTTCTAAAGGCTTTCTTCAATAGGTGTCTGAGAGAAGAATTCATTCCAGCAAGTCCTCTGGTTAAGATTAAGTTAAAAAATCCCCAGCTGAACGTAGTCCAGCCTTACACGGAAAAAGAGATACTTAAGATGCTGGAAGTATGCGAACGTGATATCAAGAACGGAGCGCAATTACTCGGTTGCAGGAATAAGGCTATAGTCCTGATGTTGCTGGATACAAGCTTGAGAGTAAGTGAGCTAGCGGGTATAAAGACAGACAAGGTAGATACGGAGCGAGGCTGGATTAAGGTAAAGGGCAAGGGCGCGAAAGAAAGGGTAGTAAGAATCGGTGCAACAGTCCAGAAGTCACTATGGCGTTACCTGGTATTGAGAGACAAGAATAAATGCGAACAGCTCTGGATAACCGAAGAAGGTAGGCCTATGAAGTCGGGCGGAATTCAGATAATGATTAAGCACCTTAAGGGAAGGGCTGGTGTGACTTCATCAGGCAATTGCCATAAATTCAGGCATACGTTCGCGTTGAACTTTTTAAGGCAAGACCGGAACCCGTTCAATCTCCAATACCTACTAGGGCATTCGGACCTTAGAATGGTAAAGCATTATGTATCTACCCTGGGAATGGAAGATGCGCTCGCGGCACATGAAAAGGCCAGCCCGGCTGACCGACTTGGCTTAAGATGAACGTCGTTTTATACTATAATCAAATGTGATTGAAAGCAGCGTAATTTTAGGTAATAAATGCCGAAGCTGACTATCGATCAACGGACCAAAGGCAAAGCTGTAGCCGCTCTGCTCGAGCTTTATAAAGCGGAACCTGACTTTATGACAGTATTGAAAGAAATACGAATAACCAATTTGCCGGCAGTGGAGCATTTGTTAAAGGCCGGTGTACCTAAATGGATACAAATGAGGGAAAGTCTGATTGAAGAAGAATTCTCCCAAGTGCGGAATTTTTTCTTTGCTAAGAATGGGAAGATGTCTGATACTCTAGTTGATAAACTCAACCCTCTATTCTCGATCCTGACTCCGGAACTTGCCAGCCAATTGGACGAGTATGTTAAGTCTCTAACTGACTTGGCTTATAGATGGAAACTTAAGGCACCATGGGCTGGGTTTGCATTAATGATCAACCATATTATGGATATGATCCCGAAAAATGTTAAGGATGCCGAAATACCAGTAGAATTGATAGAGCCTTTTCGACCAGCTGCACCACTGCCCTCGCTCATCTTCGAAGTAAAAGCTTATGAACTAATGTTCAGTGGAAGGCAAGAAATTCAATATAAATTTACTAAAGCTCTTGTAGACTATGAGAAAAAGCTCAAATCTTTGGGTTGGCGAGAGGTTCCTGCTGCCTGAGGTCGGATGACAAAAATGGACACCAAACCTTTCATACTGCCAGCTGACCGGCATAAAATCTCTGGGCAAAAGCCGCCGGTGACAGGTAACCAAGTTTAGCCTGCCGCCGCTGTCGGTTATAGAA
>DAOULX010000003.1:0-46214 GCA_034414775.1 Dehalococcoidales bacterium | reverse complement strand
ATCTATACGTACCTGAAATCGATAAGAAGATGGAGATATTCGGGAAGAGCCACGGTGATGAGATGGCCGCCGCTGCCGACGCCCCCCTGCTCGCCCGGATACCCATCGACCCGGAACTGGCCAGGCTTTGTGATGTCGGGGACATCGAACGCTACGCCAACGAGATTGTAACCGCACTGGGGGACTCTCTACGTGAACTGGCACCCGTCAAGCAATAGCCGCAACAACCCGTCAACAGAAATCGATATGAAAACAGTTATTCTCCTCGTGATGCACGGTGTACCGCCAAGTGATTTCCCGCCCCGGCGGGCATGACGACAAATGCCCGGTGGTCATCGGGAACGCGGCGCGCTGGATGGTGGAGATTATTACCGGGGCAGGCCTGGATAAAGAGTAGGCACGGGACGTTACCACTTTCCCCGGGAGAAAAGCCTGGGGAACAACGCCTTGCGTGCTTCCTCAATAACGAACAGGCCGATACCGGCCAGGAGTAAAATCCCCCATTCCCATAGTCCGATGGGCGTGGTCCGGAAAGCAACCTGAAGAGGTGGTACATATACAACCGCTACCTGCAGCACCGCCGCCGCGAGTATGGCCATAAGCAGCCACCGGTTCTTGAAAATCCCGAGCTTGAAGACCGTATGCTCGTCGGATCGGGAATTGAGCGTAAGAAACCACTCGAAGACGACCATAGCGCAGAAAGTAATCGTGCGCGCTTCGTCCAGTCCCCTCTCCGGTTCCAACCAGGCGAAAATCAGGAATATACCGATTCCGGCCATAAGACCCAAAAAGATGTTCCTGATGACAAATCCGGGAAAGACAAGGCCAACCTTGGGATTGCGCGGCGGCTGTTTTAGCTCATTACCGATTTTTGGTTCCAGGCCGAGTGGCGCGGCCACCATCGTGCCGGTTACCAGATTGACCCAGATAATCTGTACCGCCAGTAGCGGGGCCTGACCGATGGCCAGTATCGCCACGATGAGCGCTATCAGTTCGGCGATACTGGTGCTGATCGAAAACAGGAGTACGTTGCGCAGCCGGTTGAAAATCGCCCGGCCCTCCTCCACCGCCGCCACGACCGAGGCAAAATTATCATCGGTCAGGACCATGTCACTGGCCTCCTTGGCGACGTCAGTGCCGGTAATTCCCATAGCGATACCGATATCGGCCGTTTTCAGTGCCGGGGCGTCGTTGACGCCGTCGCCCGTCATGGCGACGACATGACCGCGGCCCTTGAGGGCGTCGACTATCCGCAGTTTCTGGAGAGGTTCCGTCCGGGCGAAGATTGTTATCCCGTCTATCTGCTTGGTAAGTTCTTCTTCACTCATTTCCTGGAGTTCCGCCCCGGTAACGGCCCTGCCCGGCGGCAGCTCCAGCTGGCGGCCGATGGCCTCCGCGGTAACTTTATGGTCCCCCGTTATCATGGCGACCCTGATTCCGGCATTCCGGCACAATCTCACCGCTTCCCTGGCCTCCTCACGGGCCGGATCGATCATCCCCGCCATCCCAACCAAGACCAGGTTACCCCTTATTTCCTCGTCTTTTAGTTCCACCGCCTCGCTGGGACGATCGGCATAAGCAAGCGCAATCACCCTCATCGCGTCCCGGGCCAGCGAAGCGGCGGCCTGCATGATGTCCTGCGCTTCGGCCTCGCCCAGCGGAATGACGGCGCCATCACTCATCAGTTGGGTGCTCATGTACACAAGTTTCTCAGGGGCCCCTTTCACATAGACCACGCGGCCGCCGTTGGCGGGATGAAGGGTGGCCATATACTGCTTTTCACTCTGGAACGGTATTTCATCGATGCGCGGGAACTGCTCCTCCAGCTTTTCTTTGTCCAGGCCCGCTTTAGCGGCGGCCACGACCAGGGCGCCTTCCGTGGGGTCACCCATGATATTGCAGCATGTCTCTTCCCTCGCCAGCAGGGCGTCGTTGCAGAGGGTGCCAATCCTGAGCAACAAGGCCAGAGAAGGCTGGTTTTCCAGGCTTATCTTTTGCCCGTCCCGCTGGAAATCCCCCTCGGGCAGGTAGCCCTCTCCGGTAACTTCAATCAGTTTTCCATCCACGTAAATACGCCGGACGGTCATCTCGTTCAGCGTCAACGTCCCCGTTTTATCCGAACAGATAACCGTGGCCGAACCCAGGGTCTCGACAGCCACCAGGCGCCGGATCACAGCGTTGCGTCGCGCCATGGCCCGCATGCCGATGGCCAGGACCAGGGTCACCATCGCCGGCAGACCTTCCGGTATCACCGAGACCGCCGCCGCCACCGCCAGCAGGAATATGTCCAGCCAGGGCAGATCGCGGACCAGCCCGGCGACGACGATCAGCGCCGAAGCCGCCAGGAAGATGACGGCCAGGTACCGGCTCAGCTTGCCGATACTTTTCTGGATGGGCGTCGCTTCATCCTTCACTTCCCCGATAACCGTGGCGATCTTGCCGAATTCCGAGGACATCCCCGTTCCGACGATTACCGCTGTCGCCCGGCCGTAGGTAATGGAGGTGCCCATAAAAACCAGGTTTTTCCTCTCGGCAATGGGGGTGGATTCATTCAACGCCTCGGTGTGTTTTTCCACGGGCATCGATTCCCCGGTAAGGGTGGCTTCGTTCGCCTTAAGGTTCGATACTTCGATGAGTCTAGCGTCGGCCGGCACCTTGTCCCCGGTCTCCAGAATTACGATGTCGCCGGGCACTATCTCCCTGGCCAGGACTTCTCTCACCCTGGAACCGCGCCTTACGGTGGCCCGGGGCGCCGCCATACGAATCAGCGCCTCCATGGCCTTCTGGGCGCGCGTTTCCTGGACAAAGCCGATAATAGCCCCGACCAGGATCGCCACCGTTATCACGCCGGCGTCGATGAGGTGCCCGACGGCGACAGAAACAATAGCCGCCGCGACAAGTATATAGATCAACGGGCTGAGGAACTGCTTGAGAAAGATCAGGATCGGCGGGACCTTCTTTTTAGCCTTCAGCTCATTGGGCCCGTAGCGGAGCAAACGCTCCCTGGCCTCTTCGTCAGTCAGGCCGGAACGCCTGGATTCGAGCGTCTGGAGGGCATTTTCAGCGCTGATGCCGTGCCAGTTTTCCGTCATGATTACCAGTATACGATATAGCCGACCTGACGGCTAGTGGGGTCTCGCTAGCTACGAAGCAAGAAGACTCACAGCGACATTCCCGCGGCGAAACCTTCGGCGACGGCGCTGTAGAGTGTGCCTCACTGGTTATTGCAATCGCCGATGGTTCGGATATCAGGGGCCAGGCCCTGCAGGGCTTTAATTGTATTCCGGTGCGGTTCCCGCTCGAGGGCCAGGACAACCGTATCACAGTTAATTTCGGAACTGTGGCCGATGTTACCGGTAATGGTGATGCCGTTTCTTCTGACGCTTTCGACCCTGGTTTCGGTAAGTATCTGCACATTGAGGAGCGGCGCTCTTCCTAGCCTTGGAGCTGGGGGCCTATGTCAGCGGCCGCGCCCTCTATGTGACGTGGGGATTGCCCCTGATGCCACCTCCGGCCCCGCCCGGGTAGGCTGGCAAACATCAGGTGGATACCGGTTGCCCCTTCTGCCAGCGCCAGATAGTACCGGTAACCGGTATAGTCGCCAGGGTCACGGCGGCGCTGATGAGATAGGGCAGCAGCGTCGTTCCACCCAGCCGGTCGGCGAGAAGTCCGCTGACTACCGAGCCGATGACCACGCCGACCGAAAAAACGGCGTAAAAGACGCCGAAAGCCTTGCCGCGCTGCTCCCTCTTGACCGACTCGGCAGCTAACGCCGTCATGGCCGGAAAAAGCACACCGAAGCCGAGACCGAATACACCCATACCCGCCATTGCACCGGCAAATCCCCCGGATACCCAGAGTATCACCATACCGCCGGAGGCTAGGGCCAGACCTGCCATCATTGGAATAATCCTGCCGAAGCGGTCGCTCAAACGGTTGAGCGGCGAGGCCATCGCGATCATCGCCACCACCGCAAAACTGGTGAAGGTAAGCCCGATTCGCGTGGCGGACTGGCCGCCTTCGGTCAGGACCACGGGGAGATGGGCGACCAGGGTACCCAGGCATATCGTGAGGGCCAGCGCCGCCAGGTACGAAGTAATCAGGCGGGGAAGCCTACACCACGCTTCTCGGGACACAGAACGCTCCCTGGTCGGGATTTCATCACGGATCGGCGCCCATCTCCGGGATGAATACAGGAAGATAAAAAAGGCGACCAGCATCAGCGCCGCGCTCAAAACGAACACCACTTCCGGGCCCCGCCAGTCACGCACGACTCCCGCTATGAAAGGGCCGATGACGGCGGCGGCAGCGATGAACGCCCCGCTCAGGCCCATCATCTGGGCACGCTGGCCGGTGCGGGCGAAGTCCCCGAGCACGGCAAAGGCCCCGGGGGTAAGAACGGCCGCCGTCAGCCCATGGAGGGCGCGGACGAATATTAACTGCTGGGGCGTTCCCGAAAGCGCGTAGCCCAATAAGGCCAGCGTGGTTACCGCCAGGCCGATCAACACTGGTATCCTTCTCCCCCATTTATCGAGGACGGCACCGGCCGCCAGGTTGCCGAAGAGGTTGGTACCCGAATAGGCGGCGACAATAATCCCGACCAATGTACCGGTAGCTCCCAGGCTTTGAGCGTACGGCGCAATAATCGGGAACTGCATGAACAGGTCCAGGAAAGCCACGAGTATGACCACGCGGGTGGCCCAGACCAGCCGGGGATTGTCCGTCACGGGCTTAAAGTAACCGGACATCGTTATACGCGCCACAGGTCAATTTTAATGATTCCGCCCGGTAAATGCCAGTTAATTTGTGCCTGAAAAGCAAGAATCCTGCTTTATGACAAACTTTTTTCGTCTTTTTCCGTTATATCTCTTGGACAAATTAAAAACCATAATTGGGGAGGCTTACCATGCGATATAAAACACTCATCTCCGGCATACTCACCGTTATCATTCTCCTGACCCTGCTGTTACCGGCCTGTACCCCACCCGAGCCCGCTGACGGCTACGCCGCGGTGGTCCCGGCGGTTCTTCCGGCCGGTAGCCAACAGGCTGTCTCCGTCGCTCTCTTCAAAGGGGGCCAGACGATAGCCGGCAAGGTCCTGCTCACATTGTTCAAAGATAACGAAGAAATCCTGACCGTCGAGCGGGATATCAATGGAAAGGGGACGATACCCTTCACCGTACCTGACGTTGCCGAGGGCGAATATGGCCTTCGGATTCAAGGCAACGATTTCGAGGATGAGGCCGAAGTGCGAATCGAGCGCAACTTCCTCGTCTTCCTGGAAACGGACAAACCGATCTATAAACCGGGCCAGACAATGCGGATGCGGGTCTTCACCCTCGATGCCGAGCTCAAACCGCTGACCGAACGTGTCATCGTTGAAGTATTGGATGCCAAAGGCATTAAGGTCTTCCGCCAGGAAACGGCCACCGATGGCTTCGGCATGGCTACCCTTTCTCTGCCGATATCCTCCGAGCCCAACCTCGGCGTCTGGAAGATAACCACCGAAGCCCCGAATGGTAAAGCGGAGCTTGACGTCAGGGTCGAGGAATACGTCCTTCCCAAATACGAGGTCAAGCTTGACCTCCCCAAGCAGTGGTTCCTGGCAGATGAAGAGATAACCGGAAAGATCACCTCCGAGTACAGCTTCGGGAAGCCGGTCAGCGGTGACCTAGAAATCCGGGCTTCACGCTACGTCGGTGTCTGGGAGGAATACGCTGTTTTCAACGCCACCATCGACGGTGAGGCCGAGTTCAACATCCCGGCGGCCGGCTACGTGGCCGGAGTCCCGGCGGCCGGCGGGCAGGGCAATATCATGCTCGAGGTCAGCGTCCTGGAGAAGGCCACCGGCTACGAAGAGAAAACCAGCGCCTTGCTCACGGTGGCCCAATCGGAGCTCAATATTCAGATAATCCCCACGGGAGTCAACTTCAAACCCGGCCTGCCATTCGACTTCCTGGTGGTGACCGAGACCCCGGACAATAAACTCATCGATGAAGAAGTAAATGTGCGGCTGGTCTACCTGAATAACGAGTTTGAAGAAATCGGAGAAAGCGGCCAAGCAGTCGAAACCGTTAACGGCAAAGTCATGGTGGAAATAACACCTCCGGACGATAGCGCCGGTTTGCTGATTCAATGCTCCGCTGCGGACGCCTTTACGGAAAAGGCCATCGAGGCCAGCTACTCGCCCTCGGGGAATTTCATCCACGTCGAACAGACCAGCCAGGGTACCCCCGGCCTGGGTGAGACAGTCAGGTTCAAGGTGCATTCCACGCGAGAGGCCGCCAATTTCTATTACGAAGTAGTTTCCCGCGGCAAGGTGGTATTCACCAGCTATACTAAAAACAACGAAATAGCCTTTGACACCACCCCCCTGATGGCCCCTGCCTCCAGGCTCATCGTCTACCAGATTCTGCCAAACAGCGAGGTCGCCGCCGACTACCTGCCCTTCAACGTCGACGCGGCCTATCCTCAGGACCTGAAGGTCGAGTTCGATAAAACCGAGGCCAGACCCGGCGACGAGGTCGAGATCAACATCAATGCCGAAGGCGAGTCGAAAGTTGGTATCACCGCGGTGGACCGCTCCGTCTTTATCCTGGCCGAAAACCGCCTCAACCTCCAGCAGGTCTTCGCCGAGCTGGAGAGGCTCTATATGGAGCCGAGGGCAGAGCTCCACGAGGTGAACATTTACCTGGACATCACCAATCCGGGTGCTGAAGACGTCTTCCGCGAGGCCGGGGTGATCATGCTGACCAACAATAAGCTACCCGAGGGTAAGGAATACAAACAGCCCGTCCCACCCGGGATACAGGAACGTGGCGGTTTATTTAAAGATTTCATGGAGGTCGCGGTCCCGGCCACGACAGCGCCGACGACGACAATGCTACCCGTTCCTGTTGCTATCCCTGCGCCTGTCCCGAATGAAGCCAGTCTGGCCGAGGTGCAGCGGGTGCGCCAGTTCTTCCCGGAGACCTGGCTTTGGCAGGACGTCCTGACCGATGGCGGCGGCGACGCCTCACTCGAAGTGGAGGTACCGGATACCATCACCACCTGGATGCTCCGCGCCGTGGCTTTGTCGAAAGAGCATGGACTGGGCGTGGCCGAGGCCGAGTTGACCGTCTTCCAGCCGTTCTTCCTGACGGTAGACCTGCCCTACTCGGCGATACGCGGCGAGGAGTTCCCCGTCAGGGTGGCCATCTATAACTATCTTGACGAACCGCAGAACGTGCGGATAGAGATCGAAGAGTCCGACTGGTTCGATCTGCTGGATGAGCCGGTGAAATCGGTCGAGATAGTGGCCAACGATATCGGCGGCGCCGAGTTCATGATCAGGCCCGTGGAGCTCGGGACGAACGGTGTCAAGATAACCGCCCGCAGCACCGAGGCCGCCGATGCCGCCATCAAAGACCTCATCATCGAGCCGGAGGGTCTGCCGCGGGAGGTGGTGGAAAACCTGGTCCTGGAGGCAGGTACCTCCGATGACGTGACTACGGCGATTCCCGCATCCGCCATCCCGGGCTCGGGGCGAGCTTTCCTGACGGTTACCTCCAGCTACCTGACACAGACCATCGAAGGCCTGGAGGAACTCATCCAGATGCCCTTCGGCTGCGGCGAGCAGAACATGATCGTCTTTGCGCCTGATGTTTTCATCACCCGGTACCTGGAGGCCAGCGGCCAGATTAAACCGGAGGTCATGGCCAAGGCCGAGATGCTCATGCTCACCGGCTACCAGCGCGAGCTCACTTACCGTCACCGCGACGGCAGCTTCTCCGCCTTCGGTGAATCCGACGAGCAGGGCAGCCTCTGGTTGACGGCTTTCGTCCTGAAGAGCTTCGCCCAGGCCGACGGCCTGATATATATCGACCCGAATATCCTCGACGAGGCCGCTGCCTGGATTACCGGGCACCAGAACAGCGACGGCTCTTTCGATCCAGTCGGGTCCATCGCCCACCAGGAGATACTGGGTGGCCTCTCCGGTAAAGACGCCCTGACGGCCTACGTGGCCGTCGCCCTGATGCAGGCCGGTGAAAACACCGCCGCCGGCCGGGCAGTCGGCTACCTGGAAACGCGGCTGGATGACATCGAGGATGCCTATACCGCCGCCCTGACCGCCTACGCCCTGGAACTGGGCGACAGCCCGATGAAAGACGAATCCTACGAAAAGCTGATGGACCTGGCCAGGGAAGACGAGAACGGGCTTTACTGGGGCGAGAATGCCGGTGTGCTGCCCCTCGAACGGGAACCCGCTCCCGGACGTTTCTCACGGCAGGCGCAGCCAACCGCCACCATCGAGACGACCGGCTACGCCGTCCTGACTCTGGTCAAGCACGGGGACATGCCCAATGCCAGCCGGGCCGCCAAATGGCTCGTCTCCAAGCGCAACGCCTCCGGTGGCTTCGGCTCGACACAGGATACCGTGGTCGCCCTGGAAGCCCTGACGAAGTTCGGCAGCGGATCGCGGGCGGACATCGACCTGAAAATAACGGTGGAAAGCAGCGAAGGCAAGAAAGAGCTTTCCATCAAGAAGAACAACTTCGATGTCCTCCAGGTCCTGGCGATACCCGTGGACGATAATTTAACAATATCAACCCGCGGCGAAGGCGAGGCCATCGCCCAGGTGGTCACGCGCTTCAACCTACCCGGCACCGAGCAGCCGGAAGACGATATACTCAAGATAGACGTTGAATACGACGCCGCCGAGGTAGCCGTTAACGACCTAATCAACGTATCCGTAAGCCTGCGCTTCAATCCTCCTATACCCATGGAGGCCGGCATGACCGTCCTCGATATCTCCATCCCCACCGGCTTCACCCCCGTTACGGAATCCATCGAGGCTGTAATAGATAGGGAAATGAAAATGAAACGCTACGATATCGCCGGCAGGAAGGTCATCTTCTACATCGAGGACATACTCCCCGGCGACACGGTAGACTTTACTTTCCAGGCCAGGGCGATGTACCCGGTCCGGGCCAAAGGCGTCAGCTCAAAGGCCTATGCCTACTATCAGCCGGAGATAAGCAGCGAGACGCTCGGCAGCGATATCGTGGTGAGATAACGCCGGCGAGGGTCCTTACCGATAGACTGACTTCCGGCGGAACCAGGGGCAACATCTTCGACCTCAAGGCCATGCTCGATGAATATTACTCCGTCAGAGGATGGAGCCAAGACGGAATACCGACCGCGGAAAAACTCACCGAACCGGGCCTGGAGGACTGCCTCTAATCACCCCGATCCGGCATAATCCCGGACCTTTGCCGGGGGCGGCGTGTCACCAGGATGAGAGGCATTCCCAGCGCAACTATAATGATCGTGATAATAAAAGCCTGGTGATAGCTGCCCGTACTATCGTAATAATACCCGAAAATAATCGGGGCCACGGCGGCGCCTATGCTTTGGAAAGCCGTTATGACACCGTAGATTACGCCATAAGCCAACAGACCGAAATTATAACTGGTTAACAACGCCATCGAGGTCATCCAGCCGCCGACACCCAGTCCCAGCAATATCGCGTACGTCCATATAAGCCATGTCGGCGATTCGATATTGACCTGAAGCAGTAATATAACACTAATCGTAATAAGAAAGATACTGATAATACTGGTAGTCTTGACTTTAAACCTGTCAGACAGCCATCCGAAAATAACCGGGCCGAGAGCGCTGAGGACAGAGACGATAATCATAGCTGAGGCGACGATACCGGGTGTAAAGCCAAGGTCTTCCAGATGTGGAAGCTGACTTTGCATAACACCCATGTGAGAACTTACGAACAAAATGGCGAAACTTAGTAACCAGAAAGCTGCCGTGGACAATGCCGTTTTGAAAGGCAGGCCTTGAGTAGCGGGACTAATATTTTCGCTGGCACCGGATAACCCGGGGGTTGTGCCACCATCCGGGTAGAGCCCCATAACCGCAGGTTCGGTCCTAATTACCAGGGCGCCCAAAGGTATCGTAACCACCGCGGTGATGGCGGCAAATACCAGATACGTATTACTCCAGCCGATGGTCGGTAGAAGATAGATAATTACAGTTGGTGTTAATATCAGGCCGGCGGTACCCGGCCCCATCGACATGGTGCCAACGGCCAGGCCCCGGTTCAGGATGAACCAGTTGGATACGATAAGTGTACCCACGACCGGTCCAATGGAGGCAACCCCGAAACCGATGAACGCGTAACCGACGTAATAATGCCAGAGGGCATTCATCTGGCTTATTATTATGTAGCCTATGGTTGCCGACGTTCCCCCCAGGGTAACTACCGTTCTCGCCCCATAACGATGAACCATACGACCGGCGAGAGGAGCACTGATGGCCGAACAGATAAAAAACACCATAAAGGCCGTCATTATTTCTGTGCGGCTCCAGCCCAGAGACCGCTCCAAGGAGGTTACGAAAAAGCTGAAACCGATAGGGCCACATCCTGAGCCGACTATATTTAGTAGTAAGCACGCTACTAATACCCAGTACCCGTAGAATATTCTGGATTTACCGGCAATTTCTGGCATCTAGGCTCCCTGAAAATTATCGTCGCTCATGGTCTCCAGCACCGCCTCTTTTCCCGAGAGAACCGGCAGTACCAGGTGGGAACGGTATTCCCGGTTCCGGTAAATCTTGTGAAGCGTGGTCTTGGAACTGTTCAAATGGGGATGATAGTGAATCTGTATCTCGGGGTCCCGCGGTGATTCCATGCTCTCTATCTCAAGTTTGATCCGGTGGCCGGCTTTAAAGACGTTGACGATGTTCCCCAGGCCGATAGCATACTCGTTTATCTCACCCGGTTTAACCGGCTCGGCGCTAGTGTGGAGATGATAAGGATGGTAGGGTTTGGACCGGCTGGCATCCAGGGCCCGGTGGGATGCCTTCAACCAGCCTCGGGAAACGGGCGTCTCCCGGCCGGTGGACGCCACATCGCTTAATTTGACCATCCAGTTGGTATCATCCTGGTCAATGGAAGCGAACAGGTGTAACGCACCCTGCCCGATAACTTCCAGGTCGGCCGGCAGGGCCGGGCTGATATATTTGACCGAATCTCTCTTGGTGGAAAGGTGCAACGGTTGCTGTAAGTAGCAGTCAGGCTCCGGCTGGTAAAGTTCGGGTTCAAAAGAAAGCCCTTCCCAGCGGCGCAGGTAACAATTGGTGTAATCGGCCCCCTCTAAAGGCCAATCCTTTTCGTACCGGTACCGGTTGGCCTCGGGGATAAAGACTTTGACCTGCGGCTCATCCATGATGCCGGTATCGTTGCCCTTGAGCCAGTGGTCATGCCACCTCAGGATCAGTTCGATATCTTCTCTCCAGGGCCGCTCTACGGGTCCGGTCGGCTTCACGAAGAGCTTTTTGATGGTCTTCAGGCCGGTGTATACGTCCCAGAAACCCTGCGCTCCGCCGGTTTTCCCGATTACATACGTGGGGACCTTAATCTTATCGAAGTACGGGTAGATCGACCTCTCCTCCCAGAACGGGCCATCAAAAGGATTCATTAAAATATCAAAGAAGTTCGGATTTTTCTGGGGATAGTTCAACAGATGGTATAAATTCGGATAGTACTTAATATCAGGATGGTCCAGGAGTTCGCGGCGCCGGCGCTCGAACTCTTCTTTAGGCAGGTTTTTCATCATCTGCGATATGGCGTTTTTCGGCGCAAAACCGCTCGTGCCGTGACGGCCGTCCCACAGTCCGTAAAGGAACAGGCCGAGGATGCCGCCGTCATAAGCAACTTCGCGATAGGTATCAGCATGAACGTGAGATACGAAAATAGATTTGAGATGAGGGGGCTGCGCGATAGCGACCCTTAGTTGCATGCCTCCATAATAGGAGTAACCTATCATACCCACGTTGCCATCGCACCAGGGCTGCCGGGCTATCCACTCGACGACATCGGCGCCGTCTTCTCCCTCCTGGGGCGTTCCCATGCCCGGGTATTCACCCTCCGAATTGCCGATTCCCCGGACATCGCCAATAACATGGACATAGCCCCTCGGTACAATTTCGTTGGTATCGCCGGCCTCGATATTCCCGTCCCAGATAGCGCTGGTGCGTAAAGGCTGCGGCGGTATCAACATTTCTTGCAGTTCCTTGCCGTAGCCACCCATCGCCAGCAAAGCCGGGAACTTGCCCTCGGCGTCCGGGCGGTAGATGTTTACCGCCAGACGGACACCGTCCCGTACGGGCACAAACACATCTTTCTCCACTTTAATCCCATAATTGGGTTGACTGATCAGTTGACGCCAGTCCTTTGCCATCTCTCCCTCCTTCTACAGATTGGGCTTTTTATATCTGGCAGCCAGTACGATGTCTGCCAACCGGGCGGAGAACCGATGTCACGGTTTCAGTCAGATAGACAACGAAAAGGCATGAATCGGTTTAAATATAAGTGTTTGAATACGCGAATGTCAATTTCCCCGGCACCCCGGCGCTCGCCATGAACAACGTGGTGACACGGGTCTGGGGGAGCACTTTCAGACCGGCGTTGAAAAAGGAATGTAAACGCCTCGGAGCAAAAATCCTGGACCGCATTATGGCAACGAGCCTGTTGACCGAAGGTGGTGTCCTGGGTGCGCAGGTAGTCGGGGCAACCGGCCTCAACAACCATACCGGTGAATTCTTGATTTAAAATCCAAGGCGACCTTCCTCGCTGCTCCGTACCGGGACACCCCGGGCGGTGCAAAGATACTATCGCGAGCTCATCGAGGCCTGCGGTAAAGGCGGTGGTTTCATCTTAACCGGAGAGGCCAGTATCGACAAGGGTAATCCCGATAATCTACGGGCCATTATGGAAGCCGCCAAAGAATGCGGCGTATATAACTGGAAACACATCTCGTTGGGTACTGAATCGGTTTGAACACCCTTATCAGGCTTGCTTAATCGTGCCGTAATCGGTATTATCGATGTGACCGGACATTGCCAGCTCTTGATATGATTACGGCTCACCGATGTTGAAACCACGTATCGCTCCGCTCTGGGTCATTCTTGCCTCGGCCACCTTGACGGTGATGGCAGGCTCGATCATCGCACCGGTTCTCCGTCAGATGGGAGAAGGGCTGGGGATATCTCCGAGCGCCGCCCGACTCCTCATCACCACCCATGGCATTATGATCGCCATCTGTAGCCCGGTGATCGGCGTCATCATCGATAAATTCGGAGTAAGAAAACCTTTGATTCTGGGTTTATTACTGTACGGACTGGCTGGCGGTTCCGGACTTGTTATCAACAACTACTATGTGCTCATCGGCAGCCGAGTCTTCCTTGGAATCAGTGTCGCCATGATATTTAACGCAATTACCGTTACGATTCTCAATCTATACGAAGGGACGCAACGCAACCGGATAATGGGATGGCGGGGTAGCAGCAATAGCGTGGGCGGAATAATGTGGCCGCTGGTTGGCGGTTCTCTCGGGATTGTTTCCTGGCATCTGCCATTTGCCGCTTACCTTATCGGCTTTCCGATAGCTTTCATGGCTTATTTCGTCATCCCGGAAACTCACCGGAGCGTGGACCATCCAACCGATGGCGTGGTGAACCAGGAATCAACACTCAATATTTTCCGAAACAAGCCGACCGTATTCGTTCCCTATGGGCTGGTTTTCATCGGTAATATTCTATTGTATTCGATAATGGTGTTTATGCCCGGTCTACTGGAGCCTTTCGGGATAACCAGTTCTTTTTACGTAGGCGCATTTATTTCAACGGTGGGTCTTTCGGGAGGAGTAACGTCCCTGTTCTACGGAAGGATAAAAAACAAGTTATCTTTCAATACGATTGTAAAAATAAGCTTGCTACTATGGGCAGTTGGATTCACCATAATCTCACAGGCGCCGGTTGTTTGGTTGATTTCCGTGTCCATTATATTTTTTGGAATTGGCGTGGGCGTGGTCATACCAACGGCCTCGGTATGGGTAGGAGAACTGGTACCGGCTGCGTTTCGCGGTAGGATGACTTCTTATATATCGCTGTTTTCCTATACCGGACAGTTCCTGTCACCAATCATTCTCAGTCCCATCGAGTCATCAATAGGTCTGAATTCCCTTTTCCTGGTGATAGGAATTTCCTGCGCTATATTCCTTTTGCTGGCCCTGATATTCTTGCGTCGATAACCTGACGTAATAATATTAACAGCCGAAATGGCGCCTTCTTATTCTCCGCCACCAAAGCTGGAAAATTAACTCTCAGCACTAGAAGAGCCTGACACCTCACTCAACCCAGGCGTTGAAGCGCAATCCGGATGCCGGGTCATATTCTCTTTCGGATGCCTCGGGGTACTGTTTCCTCCATTCCCCCATCTGGGCTATGCTTACTTTCTCGACCTGAGCAAGGTAGCCGCTGGTAGCCATGCCTGGCTTGCAAACCGAATGAGATATTCGACTCCAAGTCTCGGAGGACAATGATATGTATTATAATAGGATGTCAGGGGATACGGCAATCGCGTTTGACTGGTGAAACCAAAAAAATTAAAAGGGGCAGTTATGGCTAAACCACTGGAAGGAATCAGGGTCCTCGATTTAACCTGGGTATTATCAGGGCCGTATGCAACCATGATCCTTGGTGACCTGGGAGCTGAGGTAATTAAGATAGAGCGCCCGGTTGTCGGGGATATCGGACGGGGCAATGGACCCCACGTAAATGGAGTCAGCACATATTTTCTGAGCCTTAACCGCGGTAAAAAGAGCATCGTGATAAACCTGGCTTCACGGGAAGGCAAGACACTGTTCCTGAGATTAGTGAAACAAGCGGACATCGTCGTCAGTAACTACGTGCCCGGGACAATGGAAAAGCTCGGCATCGGCTATGATACCGTGAGAAAACATAATCCCAAAATAATCTACGCTATATGTTCCGGTTTCGGTCAAGATGGTCCCTACAAAGACAGACCCGCCTTTGATGTAATCGTCCAGGCAATGGGAGGTATTATCAGCATCACCGGAGAACCCGGACGGCCACCGGTGAGACCGGGAGTATCTCTGGGAGACATAACCGCCGGCCTGTATATGACTATCGCTATTCTCGCGGCACTTCAAGAACGTTCCATCAGCGGAGAAGGGCAGATGATTGACATCAGTATGCTGGACTGCCTGGTGGCCCTGCAGGAAAACGCCTTCGTCCGTTATCTTGCCACGGGAGAGATACCCGAACCACTGGGAACCCGCCATCCGGTTTTTACGCCATTCCAGGTCTTCCCGACTAAAGACGGGTATGTCGCTGTAGCGACAATGGGCGGAGTTCAGGACCAGTGGCCCGTCTTCTGTACTATTATCGGCCGCACGGACATCATCGACGACGAGCGATTTGAAACCGGTTGGCTGCGTTCCCAAAACAACGAAGTACTGGAGCCGATCCTGAATGAAGCGATGAAAAAGAAGTCAACCAGAGAGTGGATCGAAGAGTTTGAAGCGGCTTCTCTGGCCTGCGGGCCGGTAAACACCATCGATAAGGTGGCCTCTGATCCTCAAATAAAGTCCCGCGACATAATTAAGAGCGTACACCATCCTACCGCCGGCGACTTCAGGATAGTCAATAATCCTATGAAATTCTCCCGGACGCCGTGTAACGTGGAACGTGCCTCACCGGATTTAGGTGACGATACCGAGGAAGTATTTAAAGGAATCTTATCATTCTCCGACCGGGAACTGGAACAATTGAAAAGTGACGGCGTCATCTGAATCAGGGCTACCAATACGTGCGGATCTCTAACCTGCGACACCGATTATTTTGAAGAGTATCGCGCCGGCAACCTGATGATGAACTCGGCGCCCTCGCCGGGCTCGCTTTTGACTTCGATCGTGCCCCTGTGCGCCATAATTATCTCCCTGGCAATTGCCAGACCCAGACCAAAACCGGTCCTGGTACCCGCGGTCTGGTGATACCGCTCGAAGAGTTGCGGTATTTGTTCAGGAGGTATTCCCGGTCCATTGTCGATTACCCTTACTTCGACAAGTCGGTTTTCGAGGTTCCGGCCGGTTATCTTTATCTCGTCATCATGGGGGCTGTTTTTGATGGCGTTATCCAGGATATTGCTGAAAGCCTGTTCGAGTCTGTCGAAGTCACCCGGACAGGTCATGAGCAGCTCGGCGTAGATTTTCACCCGCACCTGTTTTTCGGCCGCCTGCACCTCGAAGACCTCACGGCAATGCTCCAGAAGCTCATTGATGTTGACCGGCTCATGTTCCATCCGGAGTTGGCCGGCCTGCATCCGGGCCAGTTCCAGCAGTTCGTCAACCTGGCGCTTCATGCGTTTAGACTCATCGCTGATAATGCCGGCGGCCTTTTGTCTATCGGCTTCATTGCTGGCAGTGCCGTCGAGCAGCGCCTGGGCGAAGCCGTTTATCGAAGTCAGCGGGCTTTTAAGCTGGTGGGAAACATCGGCCACCCAATAGCGCAATTGAGAATGAGAGTGTTTGATTTGCCCCGCCATATTGTTGAAGGTAGCGGCAAGCTCGCGCACCTCTTTCGGCCCGGCCAGCGGTATTTCCTGGTCGTATTGCCCCTCGGCCATAGCCTCCGCCGCCGTCCGGACGCGATCGATGGGACGATAGATAGAGCGGGCCAGAAACACAGCAATTACCAGTGATATCACCAGTACGATCAAGCCGGCGGCCAGGAACGGCGTTGTCAGGCTTCTGATAATGGTAGACGGGCTGGCCCGCGGCGTGGCCAGGACCAGGGTATCGAAGCGCGCCAGCGCCTGTGCGGATGGTGTCCTGGCAAGAGGAAAGGCGGCGTAAATATAGGTCTCCCCTCCGGACGTAACGAACGTCCCCTGGGTGGACTGGTTGAGGTTCTGGGGGAATTCATCGCCGGATACCTGAAGTCGTTGTGTTCCGGTGCCGGGGGATATCTGTGAAACGATGTTGCCGCTCTCATCCCCGAATATGATGTAGACATTGTTATCCTGGGCCTGCTCCTTCAAGTTGGCCTGGAGCTCGGCGAGCGTTGTCTGTCCGCGGAGCAGCGACCGCACCTGCACGGCGATGGGTGTCGCCATGGTGATCAGCTGCTCCATCGCCAGACGGTCCCGCTGGCTCTGGAGTATCGCCGTGGCAGCTACGGCCACCATCCCGAGACATATCACCACGATCAGGGCCAGAGCCAGGAAGAGACGCCAGCGGAGGCTCATTTATCTTCCTCCCCGACGGTCATCTTGTATCCGGTACCGCGCAGCGTTTCGATGGATGTCCCCGAGCCAGCCAGCTTCTCCCTTAGGTGGTTGACGTGCACGTCCACGGTCCGGGTTTCTCCGTAGTAATCGTAACCCCAGACCATCTCCAGGAGCTTCTCCCGGCTGAAGACCATGCCCGGATTCCGGGCGAGCGTGGCCAGAAGGGCGAACTCTTTGGACCGAAGGGATACCGGCTGTCCCGCCACCGAGACTTCGTGCCGGGAGAGGTCGATATGCAGATTGCCCATTTCGATGGTATTGCCGGTAACGGGACCGCTCTGAAACCGCCTCAGGATGGCCCTGACCCGCGCCACCATCTCCCTGGGATTGAACGGCTTGGTGCAATAGTCGTCGGCGCCGAGCTCCAATCCCACTATCTTATCGACGTCGTCTTTGCGGGCGGTCAGCATCAAGACCGGTACGTTGCTCCTGGCCCTTATCTGTTTGCATACCTCGAAGCCGTCCGTATCCGGCAGCATCAGATCGAGGATGATGAGGTCGGGATTACCGGCCAGGCTGGCCAGAGCGTCTTTCCCGGTGCCGACACATTCAACCTGGAATCCATCGCGCTCGAGGTACATCTTGGCCAGTTCGAGGATATGCGGTTCGTCATCAACGACGAGAATCTTCGGCATCTTTACTTCCCTGTATGTGATGATGTTCACAATAATACCGGCAGGCCGGGGCCGACCCCCCAATCAGTCCGGCCCCGACCTACCTTGATCTGGGTACTGTTATTACCTGACCTGGACCGCACTCGGTTCTAATACGTCGGGAACTACCTGGCTTTCCGACGCATCCGTTCGGGGCTGAGGTACCTCACGCACGACTACCACCGTAAATCCCGGTATATAACCGTTTTTCACCGCGACGAGCACATAAACCCCCGCCTCTTCAAAAGAGGCGATGAGCTTACCGTCGGGTCCGGTCCGGCCGAGAAGAGTACCGTGAAGAGAGACAATCGCTTCATAGTCCTTCTCCACAGCGGCGGTGCCTTCCTCCCGCAGCGCAGCGAGGTCCTGGCGCAGGACTTCGGCTGCGTCCCGGCTAATGGCCCAGACGCCGGCACCTTCCACAGGATCACCGGTCCACCGGGCGAAGACATCCAGTTCAACGTCCCTGCCGACATAGGTCCGCCGGGGTGTTGCCTTGATTATCAGGGCATCAGGCCTGTCGACTACAGCCAGCGGGGCGAAGCCCGGAAAGTAGCCACCCAGCACGGCGACGAGCAGATAACCCCCGGTCTCGTCGAAGGTGTGCTCCAGGGTACCGTCCGGCCCGGTCCTGCCGAGGAACTCCCCGTAGACACCAACGATAGCCCCGTAGTCCTTTTCCTCGGCGGTGAGGTTGGTATCTTCCTTGAGGGACTGGGCTTCCTGTTGCAGCGCCTCGACATTGTCCCGGCTGACCGCCCAGACGCCGGCGCCTTCTACCGGATTGTGGGTAATGCGCTCGAACACACCTATTGACACCGGCTGACCAACGGGAGTGCGTTTCGGCGCCCGGATACCCAGGGCGTTAATGATGTCCCTGATACCGATGCGGGTGAATCCCGGCAGGTAGCCGTTCCTGGCAGCCACCAGTACGTATCTGCCGGCCCGTTCGATCGTGCAGATCAGCCGGCCGTCTTCGCCGGTCCGCCCCAAGTACATTCCGTGGGTATCCATTAAGCCTTCATAATCCGTATCCGTGGCGGTTTGGTTCGGGTCCTGTTTTATCCGGCCCAGTGTTTCCTTGAGTGTTTCAAAGGCATCGCCACTGACCAACCAGACACCGGCGCCGGGGAATGGCTCCTGGTCTGCTCTGAGGAAGACCCTCGCGGTAAACTCCTTGCCGGCCGGTACGGACCACAGGGCAATGATGGCCAGGGCGCCTCTGAATGAGCATTCCGCCTCCACCGGCTCGCCATCCTGAGCCAGGACCGGTACCGCTACTGTTATCAGTGTCACCAGTGATAAAAACAGGGCTATTATGATTTGCCATTTTCTTTTCATTTTCTATGCCTCCTTAATGTTTCCCGGATGCCGTCTCCCAGCCGGGGCCCCTTCCGCCGTGGAGACATTCCATCCGGTCCTATTAAGGATTATAGACGCCGACTGTAATCGGGGTTTTTCCGCAGTGTAAAATCCAGGTAAAATTTTGGAGGATTGTTCTAAAACTTTTTTACACCTGACTGATGATAAAGGTGCTCACCGCCTGGTACCTGGAGAGATTGCCCTACAAGTCGAAAGGGTGCCGTTATCATTCCTTCGTCAAATTTATCTCCAGTCTTGAGAAGCCGGAACGTAGCAATCCTTCTTTTTGTTCAATCAGAAGTTGAAAAGGTAACAAAAATATCAGGTCACAAAACAAGTAATTGATGCTTTCCCATAAAAAACCAAACGTTTCAATCCAGCATCGCCTAATGTTTCGATCTCGAGTAATTTAAAGATGTTTCTGTGCGTTCCACCATATTGTGATATTTATGTAAGTATCATATCTTCCTTTTGTGATATATTTGTTAGTTATTTGATATTTAATCGAAATAGAGTCGGCTTAAGCCGGTAAATTCGAAAATATCAGGTGAACCCCTTGAAGTGTTCTCAATGTAATGCTGAAAATACCGGTGAGTCCAAGTTCTGCGTAAGCTGTGGGGCGAAGCTCGCAACCCCTCCTCGCTTTTGCCCGGAGTGCGGCACTGAGGTTAATCCGGGTACGCGTTTCTGCGGGCAGTGCGGTCACGAGACGGCCCGATCTGTTGGACCAGAGCCTGTGGCAGATAAATTGCCTGCCGCCACGTCCAATCCCAAGAAAAGGACCGCGATGATTTTGATCGCTGTCGCAGCGGTTATCGTCCTCGCCGTGGGAGGGATTTGCTATTTTACCGGTTCTTCATCGTCCCCTCCCGAAGATCAGATAGTGGCATACGAAAAGACAACTGGAAGCACGGGAACAGCCGTGTTTAAAATCGATGGAGAGACGATATTGACCAGCCTTGTTGATGAATCATCCCCATCGCAAGCTTTGTCAAATATGAAAGTCTGCGTAGCCAAGCAGCAGGGGATCAGTCTGGTCTATGCAAAAGATGAGCGCGGTAATTATTTCCCCAAGCTAACGTTTCTGGACTCGACTTCGCCCCAGATTAACGCTGTTACGGTGGCCATGACGCCGGTAAATGACGAAAGTTGGACAATAAGCCAACCGGTTACCATCGACATAAATCCCGATTTGCTTCCCGAAGTAGATAGTGTCCCGTATTATGGTTTGTTAGAATTTCTTGAAGATGAATACCCCGGCGTTGAAATAATTGTCTTTTTATTTAATGATAAGGCACAGGATATCAGTAGTAGTACCGTTTCGATAAGGGAGGCGCCTTCCCCGGGAGTCATCTATGCGTACCTTCAAGACGAGCGTGAGAGCGCCGGTTTTGGGTTGGTTAAGAAAGCCCACGCCGTCGAACCGGTGACTGTCTTTGCCGTTACCGCATCTATCATCGCGGCCACGTTTGATATCCCCACCAGCGGATTTGACCTGCTCGTTCATCTGGGCAAATGTGTTGGAGAAGCCCAGGCCGGGAGCCCATATCTGGTTTCCATGCCTGATCTGAACGGTTGCTCCGAATATAATGTCGAACGGGAGCTTGAAGAAGGTGGCTTCGGAGGGACCCCGATTGAATTTCTCGATGAAGACATTATCGAGAGAGGATACGTGAAGGATAACAACGATGTGCGAGCCGTCAATCTGGTCGGGTTCGTGGTACGCCAGTTTCCGGAACCGAATACTGCTTTCGATTGTGACCCGGATCAGCGCTATTATCGTATGCCGGAGAAAGTGGTTGTTTGGATCGGGAGATTTGGAGAGGAACCCGTTGCTGAGGAGCTTGAAGTGGGAACAACGCCGGTTTACCAGGAAGAGCTTGAAGTGGGAACGACGCCGGTTTACACAGAAGAACCCGAGGATATGCCTGATTCAACAACCACTTCACCGGTTCCCGAATACCGGAATATAGACCTTGACGATGATTACACCGTTTACTATGTAACCCACGAATCGTCCCCGTGCTCAGACCTGGTGCCGGTTATTAATAGCAATGAAGTCAGCTTCAGGTGCGAGCAGGCCGCGGCCGCATGGCGGGTCCTTTACGTTAAAGAAATCGATACTCTGGGTGTCAATGAATTGAGAATAAAGGCCGACATAGCTCTCATAGACCATGCCAGATTTTTCATCGAAAGCCACGGGGTCGGCGTGAAATATGATGATTACGTCGATCTTATGGTTCTATCCTCAGACCCGCGCCCAACCCTGGCTAAGGAATGTAATAAAACTCTCTCGAAAAGCGATTGGTCACAATGCGGCATCTTAAACACAGGCCCGTCAGTACTGGGGCACTGCGGAGTTCCCAAGTTTACGGAGTCAAAGGAATGCGATTTTGAGGTAAACGTGGCCGGTTTGGATAGGGTCTATATCGTACTCCGCGTTGCCGATGCCTGGTTGGCCGATGTTGAGGGGATACTTTCCAACCTCCAGATATACTATTAAGTGTGTGTGCAGGGTCATAAAAAAGCCGCACGCATCGTAGAGGCTACAAGAGGCAGGCTACGGGCGCGCTTCGGCCTGAAACATCAATCTCACCGCCTGTTTCCATCAAGATAATCAACCGGTTTCGGTCGATAGGTACCAGCGTGTACGGTCCCCGCCCTATTATCTTTCTGACTATTTTTCTAGCGGTAGAGATGGCAAGTTACCCAGTGTGATTGCCGCACTTCTTGAAGCGCCGGCGCTTCTTTTGTGCAGATTGTCATCTTCTTTGGGCAGCGTGTATGGAAACGGCAGCCTGGCGGTGGTGCTGCCGGTGAAGGGACTTCACCTGTTATCAACCGTTCTCCTGCCGACGGCCGTCCTGCCAGGTTCAGGGCAGCCAATAAAGCTTGCGTGTAGGGGTGCAAAGGAAATGCGAACAGTTCCTCTCTCTCGGCTAGCTCTACGATCTGGCCGAGATACATGACCGCTACTCGGTCCGAGACCTGCCAGATAACCGACAGGTCATGGGCGATGAAAAGATAGGTCAAACCAAGGTCTTGCTTTAAATCCAGGAGCAGGTTGAGGATCTGTGCCTGTACCGAAACATCCAAGGCACTCACGGGCTCGTCAGCCACGATGAGCCGGGGATTTACCGCCAGGGCGCGAGCGATGCCGATGCGCTGTTTTTGTCCGCCGCTGAGTTCATGCGGGTACCGGACAGCGTGTTCAGCTTCCAGCCCCACCTGTCGTAACAAATCGTTGGTCGTTTCGATTCTCTCTTTCTCTTCCGAAACGCCGAGAATCATGAGGGCCTCGCCGATTGAGTCGCCGACGGTCATACGCGGGTCAAGCGATGATTGTGGGTCCTGAAATATCATTTGCGCCTCTCTGCGAAACGCCCGGAGCTGTTTTTTATCCCATTTCGTGATGTCCACACCCTGGAAAATGATTTTTCCCTCGGTCGGTTTTTCCAGTAAGAGCACGGCCCTGCCCAGACTGGACTTGCCGCAGCCTGACTCGCCAACCAACCCCAGGGTTTCGCCTTCGGCGATATAAAAGGAAACACCATCCACGGCACGAACGTCGGCAACATGTCTCGAGAGTAGCCCGCGGGTCACGGGATAGTATTTCTTTAAATTTTCTACTTCGATAAAATTATCCATTCGGCCTGACATCCTTCCCGGCAGGCATAGAATGCAAATAGCAGGCAACCACATGTCCCTCAGAAACGGTGACCTCGGGGGGCATTTCCCGCCTGCAAATGGGCATACTGCTTTCACAGCGCGGCTCGAAGAGACAGCCCCGGGGAGGCTCAACCAGACTGGGGATTACGCCTGGAATCGGCATCAGCCGGCGCCTGACCGTACCGATCTTGGGCAGACAGTTTAGAAGTCCGACAGTATATGGGTGACCGGGATGGTCAAAGATGTCTGACTTCGTACCGGACTCCACTATTTTACCGCCGTACATAACAGCTACACGGTCGGCGATACCGGCCACCGAGCCGAAGTCATGGGTGATAAATATAAGGGATAGTTCCCGGCTTTGCTTGAGCGATACCAGAATGTCCAGAATCTGGGCTTTAATAGTGGTATCCAGTGCCGAGGTCGGCTCATCAGCGATAATGATTTCGGGCTGGCAGGAAAGTGCCAGGGCTATCATCACTCGCTGCTTCATACCGCCGGAGAGTTGATGAGGGTAGTCCCGGATTCGTTCCAGCGCCTGGGGGATACCCACTTGCGCCATAAGGGATTGGCTTCTCTCCAACGCCAGCCCCTTTTTCAACTTGAGGTGAAGGCGGAGTGGCTCGGCAATCTGCTCGCCGATGGTTAAAACGGGATTCAGCGAAGACTGCGGGTCCTGAAAAATCATAGCGATGCGATTGCCCCTGATCTTGCGCATTTCTTTGTTTGAGATAATCCGGAGGTCTTTATCTCGATACAATATCTCTCCGGCTACTATTCTGCCGGGAGGGCTATCGACAAGTCGTAATATCGAAAGGGCTGCTGTCGTCTTGCCACATCCGGATTCCCCGACCAGGCAAAGGCATTCGCCCTTCATGAGAGTGAAGCTGATATCATCAACCGCTTTCAACACTCCCAGGGGGGTAAAGAAATGGGTCTTCAAGTGTTTAACCTGTAAAATCGTGTTCATATCATTGCTTAAAACTGGCTCCTGGGGTCAAAGGCATCTCGAAGGCCGTCACCGAGAAAATTGAAGGCCAGGACCGTCAGGAACAGCAGGACTCCCGGCTCGACGGCCACCCACCAGGTGGTGTCCAGACTACGCTGGCCTGCCTGTAAAACAACACCCCAGCTTGTCACGGTCGGATCACCCAACCCGATAAAGCTGAGAGCGGCTTCCGCCAGAATAACGCCGGGGATGGAAAGCGTTACAATCACGATCACTGGGCTTAAAACATTCGGGATAAGATGGCGGAAGACGATGCGTCCATCACTGACACCGAGTGACTTGGCTGCGGTAACAAATTCGCGCGTGCGCAGGGAAAGGGCGTCACTGCGGACCAGCCGCGCCGTACCCGTCCAGCCTGTAAGACCGATGGCCAAAATGATGAACACCAGAGAAGGTCCGAAAATAAATATGATGAATACCAGCAATAGAAAGAAAGGAAAGGTCATCATGACATCGGTAAATCTCATCAGGGCATTATCCACCCAACCGCCCGAATATGCGGACACTACCCCCAATATGGTGCCGATGCCGATGGCAATAAGAGTGGCCAGCAGACCCACCTGCAGCGAGACCCTTGCCCCGGAGACCAGCATCGCCAGCATATCACGGCCTTTGTCATCGGTACCCAACGCGTGTCGCCAGGTTCCTCTCAATTCAGTGATGATAAAGTCATCCGTAGCAATGTTATATAATGACTGCTCAATGGAGAAGCCAATCGGCGGGATGTTTTTCTCCTGGAAATTGACTGACGTGGGATCATCCGTAAACAACGGCCCGATGATCGCGACGACTATAAGGAAGCCGATGAAGGCAAGCCCGACTACGGCCAGCCGGTGCTTTTTCACCCTGTCCCAGTAATATTTTGTCAAACGGCGGTGCTTGTAGAGGGGATATATCCCGTAGAACAGAACCAATAAAGCAAATAACAGGTACAGATACTGGAGGGGCGCCAGGACTTGCTCATCCCGATAGAGGTCCGTCAGGAAAACGCCCGCCAACACCAGCAATAAAACCCCGAATAAGATATTACGGGTTCTGTTATAACTGCGTCTGGTCTTTTCCTGCATATTCTCTCTCAGTTGTACCGAATTCTGGGGTCGAGCCAGGTATAGACGATATCCGTGGCCAGATTGGTCAGGAGCACCACCATCGATCCGATCAAAGTGATGGTAGTAACCACGGGATAATCGTTGGCGAAGATGGCATTGAAAGAAATCCTCCCCAGCCCGGGGATGCCGAAAATAATTTCGGTGAGATAAGCGCCACCGAAAACGACCCCGGCCAGATCAAACATTATGATGGTAATGACAGGGAGGATGGCATTCCTCAGGACGTGCTTGCCGATAACCATGGTTTCCGTTAATCCTTTGGCGCGGGCCGTCTTGACGAAGTCCATTCTTAAATTGTCCAGGACCGTAGCACGGGTATAGCGGGTATATCCCGCCATCATACCGGTGCCCAGAGTGATGACCGGCAGGACCAACGCCTTTAAATTCGCCAGCGATAGCAGAGGCAGGCCGGTATCATAGAAGGTCTTGAACCACCCCAACTGCACGGAAAATACCAGGATTAACATAATTCCCAACCAGAAATTGGGCACGGAAATGCCGATAAAAGATAAAAACGTAGCTATATAGTCTACCCGGGTATACTGTCTAACAGCGGAATAGAGTCCGATTAAAATGCCCAACACAGCGGAAAAGATAAGACTGAGCAGGATAAGCTGAAAGGAATATACCCAGTGTTGCTTGATCAGATCGATGACTGGCATCGAGGTGCTGAAAGACCAGCCCCAGTTACCCCGGAATAGATTTGCCATGTAGTTGACATATTGCTGCCAGAGCGGCTGGTCCAGCCCATAACGAGCCTCGATGGCGGCGGCCACCTGGGCCGGATCCTGGATGTCGACCGACATATTAGCCAGGTATTTATCAGCCGGTGAGTTAGGACCAAGCCGCAATAAGATGAAGGTAACGGTCACCACACCGAAGGTGATAAGTACCGCGTAGAGCAACCGCCGTAAAATATAACCTTGTAATTCACCCCGCCGCAAACATGTACTCCATCAAGACTCAGGCTGGGCGAAATACCATCTATAGTAGTTCCAGCCTAGTCTCATACCCGGATCAATCCCGGCCACATTCGCCTGAAAGCCGCTATTGCCCCGAGGGAAGGTCAAAAAGATCACCGGCTGGTCATCAGCAATGATCCGGCTGAGTTCGCCGTAGATCTCTTTGCGTACTTCAGGGTCGATCGCATCGGCTGTCCTTACTTCAGCAAACAGTTGATCAACCGTGGCATTGCTGTAGCCCCAATAGTTGAGGCCTCCATCGGTGGTGAAGAACACCCGGGACCCTGAGGGAGATATGGGGTTGGTGTTGAAGGCCATGACAATCATATCCCAAGGCTCTTCACTGACGGCGTCGGGTCCGCTATTGTAAGCCGGCTGGTCGTCCGTACCCGGGACCTTGTTCTGTACATACTGCCGCAGGAGCGTTGCCCAAGGCACCTCTTTGACGTTCACTTCAATGCCAATGTTGGCCAGTTCCTGCTTGACCAGGAAGCCCATATTCTCGGTAATGCTGCTGCCCGGCGTGGTCACCAGAGTCAGTTTCACCGGATCGCCAGCCCCTTCCTGGAGAACCAGCTTCCCGTCCGATGTTATTACCTCGTAGCCGGCATCGGCCAGCATCTGCCTGGCTTTTTCTTTATCGTACAGGCTGCCAAAACCTAACTGAGTGATCCCGGTATCGGTATACCAGGGAGAAGGCTTGGGGATAAAGCTGAATGCCGGATCGCCGAATCCCAGGCGTACGGAGTTAATTACCTCTTGTTTGCTGATGGACATGGCCAGCGCCTGTCGAACCGTCTTGTTTCGCAATCCCTCCCATCCGTTGGGGTGCTGGTTAAGCACGATGACATCGTATCCCCTGGTCGGCTCGGTATAGACTTTGATATTAGGCATATTTTTAAACTTGGCGACATCTTCCGGTTCGATGCCGGCAAGGGAAATGTCACCGGCTTCCAGGGCCGCCTGCATGGCGGCTGAAGTGCCGAAAAGCTTGATTTCAAACTGCTCAAAGAACGGGGTGCCGGCATCCGGCCCGGATTGGCCCAGATAGAAATCGAGATTACGGACCACGACAAATTTATCGTTACGCACCCATTCCTTGTAAACATAGGGGCCGAGGTTACCGGTATAGCTGAGGTTATTGAACTCCTCGGCCTGGGTGAAGGCCATAATGTCCCCTTCATACTTGACGGCAATATACTTGGGGTACGGCGTCAGCGAATAGATTGCATTGTCGGCGAACTCCGGGTCAACGGTCTGTCGGGTGATGGTAAAGGTGGTATCGTCAACAACACTGGGCTGAACAAAGACCGTCTCTCCATCGACCATTTCCTGCCACTGACTCTGGTACGGGTAGTTAAGCCAGTCAGAAAACATTAGATTCTTAAGGGTATAGACATAGTCTTCAGCGGTGACCTGTCGACCGTCACTCCACCTCAGGTCATTCCGTATGGTAATGGTGTAGGTTAAACCATCCGCTGAAATTTCCAACGGCTTGGCCATGTGTTGTAGAACGACTTGCCAGTCATTATCATAGGTGGCTAGGCTATCCAGGGTATGCCCTATATAAGAGAATGAAGCAGCATCGGCCGCCAGAATCCAGTTGAGAGTTTCACCGTCACCACCGGTCTCCCCTTCAATGAAGGTTCCCATGACCTGGGGTAAAGCCTTTGGCGTCGAAGTAGGGGTCGAGCTGGATGGTAAAGTAGTAGAAGTCGAAGCCGTAGTGGAGGAAGAGGCCATAGGAGGTTCTGCCGGGGTTGAATGAGTTGCCGTAGAAGCACAACTGGTCGTAAGCACCAATAGCAGTAGGAGAGTAAAAATTAATAATTTCAAGTTCCGGTACCTCATTAATCGCAATAAGTCCCGATCATCTCTTGCCAGTAATATAATGCTACGTGATTTTGTTATTTTATATTATGATTTATGCCTGAATGGATTGCAAGCGACCTGCCCCCCGAACACTATAGAACCTTTTCTCGATGAAGTGCTACAAATACTCGTAAAAAGCCTATTCCGGTACTACAATACGGCATGTATTATCTTCAGGCAGGCTCCCCTCATAGGCTAAAATAGAGCCACGGATTCTGGTGAGGTGCACAATTCCTTGGGGAGTTTAGGTACTGCCCCGCTAATTTGATTGCCTGCCGGCCTTAGAGTGGCCCGATTTCAGAAATTGGGGAGTCTGTAGTGGCTAGCCCCGTATCAAGCTCACGCTGGCCTGCGTATGGAGAGAATGCTGGAGAAAAACAGCTTTTAGATATATACCGGCTTGGCATTCAAGAAGGTGGATTTTCTTCGTCTTAATATGGCCCGACAATAAGCTGGTTTTCGATGTCACAATTCATCTATTTACAAGGGTGTTATCTTTACATCCACCAGCTTTCCCGCCATTTCCCCCAGTCTTGTTCATGCTGGGAATTCCTGGCGACATCCTCTTCATCAAAGCTGTACTTAAAGTTGGCACAGTAGTCCAGGAGCAACCGGTAAGCAAGGTTCAATTTCTTCATCGTCTCACTGTTTTCTTGACCGGCTCCGTCAGCCTTATCAGGGTGATATCGGTGGGCCAACCTCCGGTAGGCGTTTTTAATCTCTTGAAGTGTCGCCTCCCGGCCGAGCCCCAGTAACTTTCGCGCTTCGTCTATCTCGTGAAAATTCGCCGCGCTGTTTTCTCTCATCTCCTCAGGCTTTCGATCCTACTGACAAGCCCATCAGCATGTTGTTTCAGTGAAGAAATCGTAGCTTCCAACTCGTTTTTCGATACAGGTATCCTGTCAATTATTGCTTTCTGTGGACAGGCGCCAGCGCAATAACAGCACCGGTTACATTTCTTCGGGTCGATTTGGGCCAGGCCGGACCGAATCGATATAGCTCCAAGTGGGCAGATTTCAGCGCAGAGCCCGCAACCGATGCACAAGTCAGGGTTCACCATCAGTTCTGTCCGGTTTTGCCCCGGCTTAAAGTCATTCATTATCTATATCTGTTCCTTAATCTGGGAAACGGTCTGGATTTTGTGCAATTTATCTTCGCCCTGGATGTGGTCGATGTATAATATGCCGTTGAGATGGTCCACCTCGTGTTCCAGCGCCTCGGCCAGCAAGCCGGTGGCTTTCATCCTGATCGGTCGTCCGTGACGGTCTTTTCCTTTCAGCGTCACCGCCGCCGACCGCTTTATCTCACCATAGTAACCAGGAACGCTCAGGCAACCCTCCGTTACCTCTTGCTCCCCGGCGCATTTTATGATTTCCGGGTTAATGATGGCCAGCGGCTCTTCATCGGGCATCTGCACGACAATTATCCTCAGAGAACGACCGACCTGAGGTGCCGCCAGTCCGACTCCGTTCGCCTGGTTCATCGTCTCGATCATGTTATCTATCAACCTTTGAATTGATCTATCAAGTGACTTAACCCTCTTGGCAGCCTGCCTCAGCACAGTATCTTCGGGAAAATGACAAATCGAAAGCGCCGTCATGGTGCCACCAGGACCTCATTATTCTTTTCCAGTTCTGCCACCCGTTTACCGGCTACAATAATCGTGAAACCGCCATCAGGGGAATAGCCTTCCCTGGGACCTTCCGCATGTTGCACCTCTCCAGGCTTCTGAAACAGCGTTGAGATGACTTTTTCAATACTGAAAGCCGCATTAGATATGAGACCGGTAACCTCGTTAAAACTATAAAAATTTGCGAATTTGTAGAAACGGTGCCCCTGCGCTTTCTTTGCCTGGTAGAACCTGCCCCAGGGACTTTCTTTCAAGATTAATCCCAGGACCAACTTGCCACCTGGCACCATGACGCGGCTGGCTTCCTTCAGGACTTCAAGTGGACGTTCGAGGAAGCACAGGGTTACGATGAGGAATACCGTTCCGAAAGATTCCTCATCGAATAATGTCCGCTCTCCATGTCCGATAGATGCGTTTAGCCCTCTACTTCTGGCTATCTCGACAAGTTTTTCGGAAGGATCAATACCGGTCTCAATGCCTAGAGCCTCGGCGAACCGGCCGCTGCCGATACCGATCTCCAGCCAAGGCCTGGGCAGAGAAGGCAGTAACTCCCGGAATGCCTGAACCTCGATGAAGAAGAGTAGGCTTCCCTCTTTGTCAAACCAGGCGTCATATTCAGAGGCGAGGTCATCAAAGGGAAGAAGACTGATTTTATCCTGTCTAGAATTTTGCATGCACTGTCTCGAGGCTTTGCGTTACTAGTTCCTCTTCTATCATCTATTTCTCCTCTTTATATCAGGTCAGGCGTGACGAGACTCTCATCAGGTCAGGCACCCATGCGCCGGCCCATACCCCTACTTCCCGCCCCCGCCCATGCCCCGGCCTGTGCCTCGTCCACCTCTACCCATGCCACGCCCCATTTCCATACCGTAATGGTCAGGGACGTTAGCCTGCCCGGCCGCCGAATACGTGCCGAGCCTGTATTCCCCGATGGCGTCTCTGACTTTCCCCGAAACACCGGTTATCACTTTGATACCCGTAGCGGAAAGGACTTGATGAGCGTTGGGACCACAGTTGCCGGTAAGGACGGCCTCGACACCTCTTTTGACGATCATCTGGGCTGCCGAAATACCCGCCCCGCCGGCCGCTTCGCCGCTGGAATTGTCCACGGCCTCGAATTCTCCTGTTTCCGGATCGGCTATTATGAATTGCCGACAACGCCCGAAGCGGGGATCTATCTCGGCATCCAGAGTCGGGCCAGTAGCAGAAATGGCGATCTTCATGCTTCCTCCTATTGTTCTTCAGCCGAGAGTCTTCCTATCTTGGTCTCTAATTCCTTGAGATGGTCTCTCAGCGCCCGGGCCTCGTCTTTCAGGAAATCACGCTCCTGTTCCCTGGTTGGGGCCGGTCTATAAGTGTAGCCGTACCTTGCCCATCGGCGGGCACTGTACGGCCAGCGCATAGCCCCTACACCACGTGGATCACAAAAACCACGTCGTCCTCCCGTCATCGGTCCCATTCCGTTGGGGCCAGTACCATCAAAACCTGGCATAACGCACCTCCTTGCCTATTCCTCCTTTTCACCCTCCAGGTCGTGCATCCGGGACTCGATCTCTTCCAGTTGACTCTCGATTGCTTCCGCCTGGTCTTTCATGTAGTTGAGTTCTTCTTCCCGGGTCATGCTAGAAGGATGGGGAACACCCGAGTAAAAAGGCTCCTGGTAGGGCCACGGCGCCGGCGCTCCAGCGCCTCTGGAGTAGTATCCGCACCTCGGCAGACCCCCTCTGCCGCGTCCGATATAAGGCCAGGGCGGAGAGCTACCCCGGAAACCGAGGCCCATGCCACCTCCACGACCAAAGCTGCCGCCACGTCCGAACCCGTATGGCATTTCATTACCTCCTCTACGTGATCCCTTTTTCCTACCGACGACGGTAGAGCGAGAATTGGCTGAACCCGCGCCGAAACAAGCCGAGTCCCCGGCTACGGCCAGCGCCTCGACCGAGGCCTCGACTTAAGCCAAACCAGCCTTTTGAAAAGGCCGGGACGTCAAACCCAGGCCGAATAACGCCAATACAGTAGCCGGCGCCACGGCCGGTCATAGGGCCCATTCCCCTTGGTCCAGTTCCATCTCCAAATGGCATGTCCCTCACCTCTTGTGTTTTATATCATATGACCATAAATCACATTTAATATAATATATTATTATGAACATATGCTCATTATTCATAATAAATCTTGAGTTATATTTTGTCAAGTTTTTCTAAAAACGGAACCCTGTTTTTCTCGTCCTGTGAAAATATTCGGAGCAACCGGCGCAAGTTCGAGATGGAATTACGGCGGGAACTTCTTCACTCGGAACACAGGACCGTGCCCGCTGTGTTACCGTCGGCCGAACTAATGGTTAGAACGCCATATCAGTCTTCCAGATTTCCCAGACATGGCCGGCCCTGGTGAGCGTCTCAGTCTCCGGTGGTAAGGTTGGCTTGCCGGGCTGCCAGCCGGAAGGCATCAGCTCACCGGTCTTCTGGTGGTGCTGGAAGACCCTAAGCTGGCGCAGGACTTCGGCCACATTACGGCCCACCGGCGGGGTCAGGACCTCCATTGCCTGAATGATACCGTCGGGGTCAATAAGGAAACGACCGCGGACGTCAACACCTTTCACATCGTCGTATGTTCCATAAAGGGCGCCTATTCTTCCACCGAGGTCCGATACCATCGGATAAGGTATCCCGCCGGATACCATCTTTGAAAGTTCGACTTCCTGCCAGACTTTATGGGAAAAATTACTGTCCACGCTGATGGCGATTACATCCACGCCCAGTTGCTGGAACTCCGGGTATTTAACGGCAACTGCCGCAAGCTCCGTCGGTCAGACGCAGGTGAAGTCCGCTGGATAGAAACAGAGCATTACCCAACGGCCCTTGTAATCCGAGAGTTTGACCTGCTTTGACGTGCCCTGATGAAATGCCGCAGCGGTAAAATCCGGTGCCGGCCGTCCCACCTGGATGCTCATACTGTACCTCCTTTACCTTTATTCTAGATAATATGGCATTACCATATTTCCTTATTGCCTTATCCTGCCTTTATCCCGGAGAGCTCAGCTTCTATAATAACCTCTGGAACAAGGTCGTCCCAGCCCAGAGGCATGATATGGATTCCCTGGCAGAACGGTTTGACTTGACGGATAATCCTGGCGCTTATCTCCACCGCCTTCTTCTTCCGGTCCTCTTTTGTGGTTTTTTCCATTTCCTGGATGATGCTTTCCGGTACGTTGATCCCAGCAACGTTTTTGTTCATGAACTTGGCCATGGCGGCGCTCTTGAGGATCACGATTCCGGCGATGACCGGCACGTTGAATCCGCTGATACGGTCCATGAACCGCTCGAACTTTTCGGGTTCATAGACAGCCTGGGTCTGGAAGAACTTGGCCCCGGCCTCGATCTTCTTTTTCATCTTGATAATTTGCGGCTCCACGGGCTCCGCCGCTGGTGTCACTACCGCACCTAAAAACAGTTCCGGGGCGTCTTCCAATTCTTGATCGGCCAGATCATAGCCTTGGTTGAGCCAGCTGGCAGCTTTAAGCAGCTGCACGGAATCGAGGTCGTAAACAGGTTTGGCTTCAGTATGGTCGCCCAGGATGGGATGGTCGCCGGTGAGGCAGAGAACGTTCTCGATACCCAACGCCCAGGCGCTAAGCATGTCGGACTGAAGCGCCAACCGATTGCGGTCGCGGCAGGTTAGCTGATACACGGGCTCCAGGCCGCGTTCAACTAGCCGGGCCGAAACGGCCAGGGAGCCTATACGCAGGACCGCGCTCTGGAGATCGGTGACGTTAATGGCGGTCACATGCCCCCGCAGTATCTCGGCATCAGAGAGACATTTGTCCAGGCCGACCCCCTTGGGCGGCCCGATCTCGCCCGTGACAACGAATTCCCCGGCTTCCAGTGCCTGTTCTAGTCTGCTCATGTTATATTCTACTCCTCATCATAATTTACGGTTTGTCTAGGCGTGGCTGGCCACTTTTTTTTCGCCCGAAAGGGACCTAAAGGTAGCCTCCCCCTCGCCGATGGTCAGCGAGCGAGGGCGGCTCCACTGGGAGTTGTTCTTGGGCTCTCGGTAGATTTCCATCTTTTCAAGGAGTCCCAACTCCCGGAGACGGTCGTAGATGAGCTGCCAGCCGCAATCACGATTTCTGTCTACTTCACACTTGCCGTCCTTGGCGCCGCCACAGGGCCCGTTAAGTAGGCTCTTGGCGCAGAGTGTTACCGGGCATAGCCCGCCGGTATTCTCCACGATACACTCACCACAGAGGGAGCAGTATTCGGTGATAAAATCGTCGGTCACAGTTTCGCCACCGAAGACGGTATCGCAGCCGGGATGGACCATGCCACCGTCGGTGGCGTCCATGACAGTGTGGATGCCCTGCCCACAGGCGAGGATCAGGAAAGAGTCAGCCTGATCGGTCTCGGCCTTGTGCTCTTCATTGAGCATCTTTTTCACGACGGCAAGCTTGCAAAGGCTCACGCCGCTGGCGGTGCAGGCCCAACCCGCCACGTTCACGCCCTTGTTTTTAAGACGTTCCGCCATCTCCTGGGTCTCCGGCTCGCCTCCGGAATGGCACTTAGCGGCGCAGTTGCCGCAACCGACGACGAACACCCGCTCGCCGGGCTTGAGATACTCCAATATCTCGCCAATGGGCTTCTGGATTGTTGCGTGCACTCAATACCTCCTAAATTTTTAATGGCAACCAACATTCGATGATAATCATCGCGCATCGTCACATCACGGTAGTCGTCCCCGGCATCTTCTTTTCAGGAACGTATCACGGTTGCATCAGATACGCTCTGTTTCAGACCAATACTCCGGTCAATGGTCGCAGATATTGTTACCCATAGCCAGGTTGCCGTTGAGATGGTTCAGTACTGCCTGTTCAGGGTTAGCTTCAAGCGCACCGACCACCACCTGGATACCATTCTCACGGAAAATACTCTGGGCGCGCATGCCCATACCCCCGGCGATGATTCGGTCGACGCCTTTCCCGGCCAGCCAGGGCGGGAACAGTCCCGGTTCATGCTCGGGTGCCTGGACAAGCTCTTTCTTAGTTATCTCCTTCTTCGCTTCATCAACATCGATCAAGGCGAACTGCTCGCAATGACCGAAGTGTGAGCACATCACGCCGCCGCTTACCGGTACCGCGTACTTCATCTTCATACCCCCTTTTATTCAGTCCTTGATTTCAAGCTTATACTCAAGCTTGCCGTTGATGAAATCTATCCTGACGCTGACCTGCTTTCCCTCAGCAAGGTATCTCTCCGATTCGTCGCGCAGCCTTAGTGATTCGGGAGATTTCAGGAAAGCAACCAGCGTTTCAAACCGCCGGGCGAGCTCTTCGTCATCTCCCTCGCCTCTCAGTAACTCTAATAAACAGGTATTGAGCTTCTCCTCCGCCAGGCATTTTACACATCTTCCCGGCACGCTGCTGGTGGAATACCTCGGCTCAAGGTCGATGGGTTCCTCGGCCGTTAGCTCATCATCAAGCATACGCTGTGCACCACTTTCATCTTATTCTCATGGCAATAGGCTATCGCTGCTTCGCTTTCCGATCCGGGCTGGAGCCAGATACGGTCGAGACTCAGTTCCGCACATTGTTTAAGGATTTCCTCGGTTGCTAGTGGTGGCACGACGAAATCGACCACATCCGGCTCAACCGGGAGATCGGCGAGAGTGGGATAACAGGTCAGCTCTTCGACCTCTTTGAGTCTTGGATTAACGGGATAGACCTCATAGCCGCGGTTTTTCAGGTTCTTGACGATCTGGTTGCCATACTTCTGGGGGTTGTCCGTGGCACCGACCACGGCGAACTTCTTTTGTTCCATGAACTCCTTGATTAGGTCTTGCATTTTATTACTCCTGTATCTGATGCCGGTGACAGCCTTCACCGAGGGAGCACGGGGGTGTATCACAACGTTCCGCCCGGCCGCAGCAGGTCTCGCCGGACACCGCACCACCCCCTTTCACCAAATACGATGATGAGATAAGTCTCTCCATGTTATCGCCGCCGCAGTCGGGACACCTGACGTCCTGACTATTCATGTTACGGACAAGTATTTCGGACACCCGGCCACATTCCCCACATTTAAAGTCGTACATCGGCATCTCTCTATTACTCCTTGACTTTTGAATAATATGTTTTCCGTATGCTATCCCACAGTTTCTTTATCTCCGCCGAGACCGTACCATCGGAGTACTCTACGATCGGCATTCCCCGCACCAGGGCTTCGGTCACTGCATTGTCGTACGGGATCCTGGCGGATAAATCAATATCTTGAGAAAAGCAATAGTCTTCTATCTGCCGAGTATTGTCCTCGTTGATGTCGTATTTATTGATACAGACAAGAGCAGGAACACCGAAGTGACGGCAGACGCCGATAACTCTCTCCAGGTCGTGCATCCCGGAGAGCGTCGGCTCGGTGACCAGAACGGCTAAATCGGCCCCGGAAAGGGATGAAATCACCGGACAGCCGATGCCGGGCGGACCGTCGCTGAGAATGTAGTCCAGCGACTGTTCGTTAGCTATTTTTTTAGCTTCCTGCCTTACCCGGGCGACCAGCTTGCCCGAGTTCTCCTGGGCGATGCCGAGCCAGGCGTGGACCAGGGGGCCGTATTTTGTCTCGGAAACGAAAAGATGCCCGGAGAGGTTCTCCTGCATGGTGATGGCTTGCGCCGGGCAGATGTAAGAGCAGAAGCCGCAGCCCTCGCAGTTAATGGCATCAACCTGATAGTTACGGATAGCGTTGAAATGACAGAGTTCCTGGCACAGGCCGCATTGAGTGCATGTTCCCGCGTCGATGCGGGCGACCTTCCCGCTCCAGAACTCCTCCTGCCGCTTCACGGAAGGCTGAAGCAGCAGGTGAAGGTCGGCGGCGTCCACATCACAGTCGGCCAGTACCTTGCTTTCCGCCAGGGCTGCCAGCGACCCGATGATGCTGGTTTTACCGGTACCGCCTTTACCGCTCAGTACCACGATTTCTTTCATCGATTATTTCCTCAATTTGGTCATAAAGCTGGCGGAATCGGTCCCGCCACGGTGGCATACCCTCGACCAGCGGAATTCCCTTCGAGTACAGCCGGGCGATTTCCCTATCCAGCGGAATGGAGAGCAGGATTGGAATATTCTCTTTCCGGCAGTATTTTTGTATTACGTCGTCGCCGGTCCCCGCCCGATTAAGTACGATGCCGCATGGTATACCAAGCTGCCTTACCATTTCCACGGCCAGGGCAAGGTCATTAAGGCCAAAGGGGGTCGGTTCGGTTACCAATAGAGCGAAATCGCTCCCTTTGACCGCCTCTACGACCGGGCAGGATGTGCCGGGTGGCGCATCTCTGATGACTATTTTATTACCGTTGGTACGTTCTTTGACCATCCGGATAACCGGCGGCGCCATCGCCTCACCGACCGTGAGTACACCGTGCGCGAAACCGAGACCCCCGGAGCGGCCCCACTCAACTACCCCGGTCTGACGCGGCTCTTCGGAAATAGCCTTTTCAGGGCAGAGGTAGCTGCAAGCACCGCAGCCGTGGCAGAGCTGGGGGAAAGTAAGGACGTGGTTGCCCAGCACGGCGATAGCATGGTAGGCGCATACCTCAGCGCATTTACCACAGTAAGTGCATCTGGTCTCGTCCACTACGGGTACCTTAATGTTGACCGGCTCCATTCCGGAAATTTCTGGCCGGAGTAAAATATGGGCGTTCGGCTCCTCGACGTCGCAGTCGAGCAGTCTGACCTCATGATTGTCTTCAAGCGAAAGAGCGAGGCTGGTGGCCACCAGGGTCTTGCCGGTCCCCCCCTTGCCGCTGGCTACGGATATTATCAACTTATTCCCTGACCATCTTCGTTCCGCACTTGGGACAAATCATATCGAAACACGGCGTACCCTGCCGGTGCGGCGCCTTTTCCCCGCAGCTTGGGCAAACACAGTTACCGCCGGGGCCTGCCCCCACCCGGCTGCCCTGCATACGTCCGCCTCTCTGCGCCGAACCGCGCGGCGGCCCGGTCCCGTCTCCCCTTGGCATGATTACCTCCTAAGGATGGCGCTAATATTCCTCGATTTCAGAGTGCTCGCTCGCCGCTTCGACTATCGGGCCTCTTACGGCCATCCCGATGGCGATATGGCTGGCACGAATCGCCAGAAGCCGCTCCCCTGCTTTGACGCCGAAGCTCTTCAGCGCGTCGTGTCCGAGCCTGAAGGTATTGCCGTGCAGGGAAGCCCAGCCATAATGCCTCCCCTTGATTTCTATTGTTTTACCTTCCGGTATCTCGAAATTGACCAGCTCACGGTTCGCCGGCAGAATCGTGCCGAGACGCGAACCTTCCAGGAGACGTTGCGAGGTGATGCCGAAGCCGCCGGAAGTCCGGCTCCCGGAAACCAGGATTATCCTCGTGTCTGCCTGGAGACCGTACTCGTCGGAGGCTTCTCCGGGGATGACTATTGACCCGTCATCCCGCACCTTCGACCAGCCGAAAACGTATTTGGCACCTTTGGTTATCCGGGGCATCTGCTGTCTTCCTGTCCCACTTGAGATTGGCTACGTCTTCATCATGGTAAGCTGCCGGATTCCCTTGATTTGCCGGTAGGTGGCACCCTCGCTCACACACCTCAAGGCTGGTTCGTTATCTATCACGATGGTACCGCATATGGTGTCCACGCCGTAGTCAAAGAGCACCGGTGAAAGCGGCGAGGTATCTCCCAGGACAACAACGTAAGCTTCTGGATTACACAATCCTAGCAAATCCTCGATAGTATGGTTGGTAAAGGCCATGCCGGTAATAGCCACTACATCCGCTTTTGGGATGACGTCAGGCGCGGCGCTCTCGGGGTGATCACCTTCATGGGGATTTTTTTCGATCACCCAAAGCTCTTTTGATATTTCACGGAGACTGGGCACAAACGGGAAATGTCCGACAATGGCGACTTTCTTATCTCTGCCTTTTTCGGCGATGAGATCCGCGGCGTTAAGCCTGATGCAACGCGTCTCGTCGATTTCGATAAGCGAGTTTATCGTCGCCATACCAATGGCCGCTTCGTGCAGGCTTTCGGACTTTGCCATGCCTACAAGCTCCCGGGCTGATATCTCCAATAGTTGGCCCGCCATGTTGACTGCGAACCGACTGTGGTGGGGGCCAGGATCGTGCGGCGTCGAGGCCAGGCCGCAATGGCGGGTCAGCACCGCCGTCTGGAAAGGCCCCTGGCGTATATCCAGTACGACGGCCTTGGTGTCCAGGCTGGAGAGCAGTTCATCGAGTATCTTCACGGTCGAGCGCCTCCGGCCCGACCGTGCCTTCCCCGTTGCCGCGTGCCGGGCGGAAATAGAGGCGTAATATCGGGCGTCCGGCACCTCGGGCAAAATTCGGGCGGGGCCGATATCATTGTCTCGAAGGGGACATCCCACTCGTGACCTTGGAGGCATCTGAAACTACGCTTCGCCATTTCGAAGTTACCTCCTTCAATGCGTATCGCCTTTCCGTTGAGGAGGGCATCGGCGATCTTCCGTCGGGCCGCATCAAGCATACGAGCAAACGTACTTCTGGATATGCTCATCTTCGCGGCGCATTCTTCCTGCTCCAGCCCCATGAAGTCCTTGAGGCGGATAGCTTCGGCTTCTTCCACCAGTAGCCTGACCTCCTCAAGCTCGGCCATTCTGATGCTAGCCGGCTTGAAGTAAGTTATCGCCGGAATGGCGCTGACCTTCCGCCATAGTTGACGTCTTCCCATTAATTCCTACTTCAGCTTAAAGTAATATATTGCACATATGCTCATTATTTATGATAAAACGTAGGCCTTTTTTTGTCAAGGATCTGGAAGCGTGCCCATAGGTTTGCCGTATCCTATAAAAATACAGAATGAGCATTCATTGCGATGTATATATTTTCATATATGCATTTTTCAAGTCTTGATAACGCCGTGGTGAAGAGAATATAATCAGGTATGATAGAATAGTACTCTCAAATACCGGCCTCCAGCTCCTGAGCCTGTTTTTATTATGAAAACGATGTGAGAACTGGTATCTTTACTGGGAGCATGTTACTTGTAGTAAGTATAACGCCTTGGTGGAATGACAATAAGGTCTGGTTAAGTAAAACAGGGGAATGACTATTCGAGGTTAATGATTATATAAAGAATCAGGAAAATGTTGATATGTAAATAGCCATATTGTTACTCACTGGTATTGAATTAATGGTGTATCCTTAGGGTCATAAAAAGGGGTGCCGATGTTATCAACTGAATCGATAAAGTTGGAAATTAATGTTCCTATAAAGATGAGGGACGGGACTATTTTATATGCCGATGTATGCCGACCGGATAAACCCGGTAAATACCCGGCCATCCTCACCCGCCTTCCTTACAATAAGGACGTCATGTTCCCGACTGAATCCGGTTATATGAACCCTCAAAGATATGCCAGAGCCGGCTATGCCGCGGTCATCCAGGACGTGCGCGGCACAGGTTCGTCAGAAGGGGATGCCTATTTCTGGCACCAGGAATACGAGGACGGCTATGATTCAGTAGAGTGGCTGGCCGCACAACCCTGGTGCGATAGAAATGTGGGTATGTACGGTTACTCTTACTTCGGATATACTCAATTAGTAGCTGCAGTGACCCAGCCACCTCACTTAAAGGCAATTTGCCCAAGCCAAACGTATTCCGTTCCGCATTCATTCCCCTTTTCCCTCAGAGGTGATAAGTTCAGGTTACAAATACACTCAAGTTGGTGCCTTCTGATAACTAATCTTGGGCTACTCAGAAGTAAGGCAGATCCTAAGGAGAAAAGAGAGCTGGCTGAGAAACTGAATTATTTATTTGATAATATCGAAGAGCAATTTCGTCTTCTGCCCTTGAAGGATACTCCAGCTACTGAAATAATCGATAAACTTGGGATGATGCCGCCTTACGCCGATATCCTGGCACATAAAGATGACGATGAATATTGGCAGAATCTTGGTGGCCCGCTCCCTCTGGAGAAGGTGGCAGTACCCGCATTCCATATCGCCGGTTGGTATGACGTTGATACTTTACCCGGCGTCTTGGAGACCCGCCGAAAGATAAAGGAGAAAGGTGGCTCGGCACTGGCCAGGCAAAATCAGAAGCTACTCATCGGTCCATGGATTCATACGGCGGATATGCTGAACAAAGTGGGTGAACTAGATTTTGGGATGTCAGCCTCCGGGGCAGTAGTAGATATTGCCGGGATGCACTTACGCTGGTTTGACTACTGGCTTAAAGGAGTGGATAACGGCATCAAAGACGAGCCCACGATACGCATCTTCGTCATGGGCGATAATGTCTGGAGAAATGAAAACGAGTGGCCTTTAGCCAGGACAAAATACACGCAGTATTACTTTCACAGTGGTGGCCAGGCTAACAGCCGGTTTGGCGACGGTTTACTGAATACCAGGCGCCCCGATGAAGAGCCGTTTGACAGCTATATTTACGATCCCAGAAACCCCGTTCCCGGTCATGAAATGGGAATGGGAGCATATAATCAACAAGAGGTAGAAAGCCGGGTTGATGTACTGGTATATACCTCAGAACCATTGAAGACCGCTCTCGAGGTTACCGGCCCGATAGAGGTAAAATTATATGCAGCCTCATCAGCTGTTGATACCGACTTCACCGGCAAGCTGGTGGATGTCTGGCCTGATGGCAAAGCCTACAATTTAGTGGAGGGTATCATCAGGGTCGGCTATCGCGAGTCAGGTATGGTAATGAAGCCCATCAAACCGGGCGAGGTTTACGAGTATTCTATCAGTCTGGGAGCTACCAGCAACGTGTTCAAGGTCGGGCATCGGATTCGTGTTGAAATTTCCAGCAGCAATTTCCCCAAGTGGGACCGGAATCTCAATACGGGTCATGCTCTCGGCCAGGATGATGAAATACAACTGGCTATGCAAACTATCTACCATAACGAGCAGTTCCCATCCCGCATCGTGCTGCCGGTGATACCCAAATAAGGATCATGTTCAGAATGTAGAACACAATTACTGTTATTTTTAGAGGGTTTGAGACTTGTTTTCCCCTACAGAACTTAGGTATGTTATTGTCCCTTAAATACCGGATTGGTGGACACCTTTGAGGGATTGAATACATCTGTTCGATGTCAGAGAGATTGGAACATGTTGAAAGACATAAAGTAGTGGACGTCTGGATACTTGTCCATGCTCCTGGGAAGAAGTAAAGTAACGACTGGTAAGGAGTAACAATCATGGATTGTAAGGCGAGCTTTGAGGTCACGCCACCGCCGATTGCCGCTAGAGACATCAAGGAGACGGTAAACACAGAGGTCGTTGTCGTGGGTGCGGGCATATCCGGACTGACCGCGGCGCTCTCAGCGGCGGAGGCAGGTGCCAAGACCATCTTGCTGGAGAAGGGGCCTACTTACCACTTCCGTGGCATGCATAACGCTGCCATCGCCAGCCGGTTGCAGAAAAAGGCGGGGACTAAAATCGACCGGGACCAGGTCATATCAACGATAATGGAGTGGGCAGCTTACAGGACGGATCAGAAGGTGGTTAAAGTGTGGGCCGACAATTGCGACAAGGTCATGGACTGGCTGCTGGATATGGCAGAGGCGGCCAAGATAGAGGTTCTCCTGGACCCAACCACCAAACCCTGGTATTTCCCGAACTATCCCTTAATCCATGTCTTCTCGCCCAAGTGGCAGGAGACTTTGGCTGAAATGCTGCTGAGTAACGGACAGATGCGCGGGATTGACTATCGTTTCGAGACCCCGGCTGTGCGATTGCTCCGAGAGGGAAAGAACAGGGTTACCGGCGTCATTGCTCAACACAAAGGCGACTACATCCAGTTCAACGTTGCCAAGGCAGTAGTGCTGTGTACCGGTGATTATGGGAATGACCGCGAGATGGTCAGGAAATATTGCTGGGCATCGGCCAGTCGCGTTATAACCCTTTATGAGCCAGCCGTAAATACTGGTGATGGACATAAGATGGGAATGTGGATTGGCGCCGCGATAGATGACCCCCCGCACTGTCCTATGTTTTTCGATTGGGCGGTCTGGAGCAAGAGGGGACTTTTCAATCTGGCCCGTCAGCCATGGCTTTATGTGAACTTAAAAGGCGAAAGGTTCATGAATGAAGACCTGCCCTGGGGCTACGAAGCCAACCAACTTTTGCGACAGCCGGGTGACGTTGCGTGGTCAATCTGGGATGCTAAGTGGGAGCAAGAGGTGCCGAAAATGAAGAGTCAGTGCTGTAAAAACATGGGACCGCCGACTTACCTGTGGGACCCGCAGTGGCTCGCCGGTGCCCTGGAAAAAGGAAATGTGCTGACGGCACAGGGTATTGAGGAACTGGCGCAGAAGATGGGGGTGCCTGTCGAGACCTTCAAGTCTACCGTGGCAAGGTACAACGAAATGGCGCGGAACGGGCAGGACCTGGACTTTGGCAAGCATCCTGACCGATTGACGACTATAGAGAAGCCATTGTTTTACGCCTGTAAGATGACGGCTGTTTATCTGGTGATTCTGGGTGGCTTAAAAATCAACACCAAGCTACAGGTACTGGATACAGAGGGGAATGCCATTCCAGGACTGTACGCCGCTGGGAATGTCTCCGGGTCCTTCTTCGGCAGCATGTATCCGACCACCGTACCCGGTCTTACTCACAGTCGGGCCTGGACTTTTGGTCGCCTAGCAGCCTTGAACGCCGCGGCCGAGAATGTTTAGTGCTAGACAATCAAGAGCACCCAGAAAAAGTAGAGTATCTTTCATAGTCTCAAACCCTTAACAACCAGCCATTTGGCTGGGGCTTTTTTGGTTTCGCGGGCAGTTGTATGCCAGCTCGTCTTTTCATCCGGCATCGGTTACACCTTGACACGATATTTATTATGTTGTTATAATTCCGCCACAATCTTTAACTTGTAGGTGTGCTGTTATGACTTCTCAAGAAACAACAAAAACTGAAAAGCTTCAAGCTGAACTGGTGATTATCGGCGGTGGTGGCGCTGGTCTGGCGGCAGCGGTGGCTGCCGTAGAAAAAGGGTGCACTAGCGTAATAGTGATGGAAAAGGCGGGCTCTCCAGGTGGTAGTACCGCCATGGCCCACGATATTTTTGGTGCTGAGAGCCCCGTTCAAAAACGGGCCGGGGTCGATGCCCGCAGGGACGACCTTTTTAAGGTGGCGATGGAATGGGCTCACTGGTCAAGAATTGATCCTAGGCTTGTACGCGCTTTTATAGACAAATCAGGGGACACAATTCGATGGCTGGAAGAAAAAGGATTACATTTTGAGCTTTTACCAATGTTCCCCAATCAGGTACCACTGGTTAGACATGCCATTAAGGGACGAGGTGCCGAGCTGATGAGAGTCCTACGTAAGAACTGTGAAGACCTGGGAATAAAAGTACTTACTCGTAGCCGTGCCAAGAAAATACTGCGTGGTGAGAATGGCGATGCCACCGGGGTTGTAGCAGAAACTAAGGACGGTGAGGTCACGGTGACAGCCAAAAGCATTATTATCACCACTGGTGGCTATGGCAACAATGAGGAGATGCTTAAAAAATATTGTTCATACTACCAGGATACTATGACGTATGACGGGGTACGTAGCAACACAGGAGACGGTATAATAATGGCTACCGAGATAGGAGCCGCTACCGCCGGCTTGGGTGTAATGAACCTCCACGGCCCTGGCTACCTGCCCAGATCAGCCGCAGAATTTATGAATATTGACACTACCGATGTTCATGGAAAGCCATTAAAGTTAATGTTATTGCCTATTAGTAGAGAGCCAGAGACGCTCTGGGTGAATAAAAAGGGCAGACGATTTATTGATGAAGCTTATATCCTCCAATTCTTTGCCTACGGAAACGCTATTGCTCAGCAACCAGATGGCATTGCCTACACCCTTTTTGACAGCGGGATAAGGCAGTTCATGGAAGAACAAGGGTTGGTCATGCAACTCGCGCCTCATTGGGAATCGTTTGAAGCCTTTACCCCGCTGCCTGGGTTGGAGAGAGAACTCCGGAAACAGGCCGGCGATGTACTCAAAATATCTGATTCCTGGGACGAAATTGCTGACTGGATGGGATCTAAGCCTACGATCCTGAAAGTAACGGTAGACGAATACAATGCTGCCTGTGACCTGGGTTATGACCCTCTCTTTAGCAAAGACCGAAGATACCTGCTACCCTTGCGTAACGCACCTTACTATGCTATCAGAGGTCACGTGTGCATTTGCGATACCATGGGCGGTATCAAGATAAATGAAAATATGGAGGTTCTTGATACCGAGGACAACACGATTCCGGGACTTTATGCTGCCGGTGTCACGGTTGGATGCTGGGAATCGGAGAGCTATAATTACCGCCTTACCGGGCACTTAGTCGGCTTTGCTCTTAACTCGGGGCGTATCGCCGGAGAGAATGCGGTCAAATATATATCAGGATAATGCCTTTCACGGCTTGTCACCGAGGGGCTGATTTATAAATAAAAGCTGGGGTCAGGAGCCCCCGGTCGAAAGTTAAAGCATATCAGTCCGAAGCAGAGGGGATAAGACCAATGGAGCTTACATATGACAATATCGTGAAGTGGATGAAAGACTACCTCAGAGTTTATAACGAATATGGACGAGAGCCAGCGACGGTGCATCGGTTGAATGACTACTATACACCAGATTTGGAATTCATCACATATATTGGAGCGCCATCGATTACTACCACTAGTCGTGATGATTTCTTACGCCATGTGACACCGCATCCTTCCAGCTACGAGAGGCTGACGCCTGAGGACATTACGGTTGATGAGAGACGAAAAGTTGTCGTCGTAATAATCAAGTTCGAGGCTATCGACAGAAAGACGGGAGAAGTATTGGCTCAAGAGAGAGGTATCAGCCAGTATCAGCTAGTGCTTGACGAGAATAACGCCATCAAAATTAAGAAGGTTCAGTTCTTCAGGGAGGACCTACCGCCTGGAATACCGAGGGTCTCTGACGTGTTTAAAAGAGACGTGTTTAAAAGAGATAAGAAATAACAAATCTGCGGGTCTGAAGAGTCTCCCACTCTTCTTGATTAAACCGAGCTTTCAATAAAATTTTGCCTAGGAAGCGCAGCCAGTATTTTGGCACGTTGATTATATTGTTGTTCGCTTAGTCCGTAAGACACACACCTTTGATTAAGAATCATCGGTCCGCACAATTATTAATGAAGTTCATGATATTTGTACCGGTACCGGGTATCCTGGCTCGGTTGCCGATATTTACTGGATCAGATACCGGCGGTGGTAATTCCGCCATAACGCACGATTTGTTCGGAGCCGAGCGTATCATTCAGAAGCAGAACGGGGCCGATGTTAAAAATTAGTTGAAGTTAAACCATTCGGATCAATTGCTTCCTTAAGCTTATGCCACCAGAGGTGGAAATTGGACATTCCCGGTCCGAATTTATCAAGCTTGTTCTCCTGGTATAAAATGAAGTAGTGTTCGTTATAGGCCCTCATAGTCTGCTCATTGAACCATCCTTGCACCGCCTTCCCGGCGTCAGGGTCAGTAGGATCGAACCTACAAAATATTTCTGTCTTGCCGAGATGGCCGTTTTCAACCCCCCACCCGAAAAAGGCCCCGCCATCATCTACTACCTGGCCTTTTTTCACCAGCTCTTTCTTGGCCTTGCCGGCACCGATAGCCCATTTGATAATCAGGTCTCTCTGACCCATAAATGGAATCCCCATGAGGGCCCCCGCCGCGCGGAAGGTCTCCCTGATCGAGGCGCTGATCCTGGTGCATTGGCACAGCAGGATTCCTTCAACCTCCGGGTCTTCGACCATTTTCAGAGACTTCCCGTTAGCGC
>DAOULX010000002.1:0-39177 GCA_034414775.1 Dehalococcoidales bacterium | reverse complement strand
CTACTTTGGCTTTGAACGACGGGCTGTACTTTTTTCGGTTTCCTTTCACGTCCTGCTCCTTTTCTCTTGTTATTTTACGAGCAGGACTCCACCTTAACAACCTGTCTAAATTTTGGGGTCCACCTCAGTCAGTAAAATACCATAAAAATTGGGATTTATGGAGGATTGTATCCCAACTGTTTTGATATATCATAAGCATATTCCAACAATACCGACGAACTCTTTTTTATAGCTGTTCTTGTAAATCGAGCGGAAGGACCGACGAGACCGATTGCCCCGACTACTTCTCCAGTAATATCCCTGATGGCAACTGCGACACTGTTAACACCGATATGATTTTCTTCATAATCGTAGGCAATCCCATCGCGTTGAATAATTGTAATGTGCTTTTTCAAATCCTGGACATCAGAAATGGTATTCGGCGTGAAGCTCTCAAGCTTGGCGGCGGAATAATAGTTATCTTGTGTGATCTCTGACATAGAGGAGAGAATGATTTTCCCAGGTCCGGTACTGTGCAGAGAAATACTTGATCCTTCACTAGGGACCACCCGCAACGGATGATTGGAATGAAACGTTTCAGTGATAATAGCATTTTTCCCATCCCATATGGCGATCATGCTACATTCATTGGTTGTTTTTACCAGATTCATCAAATACGGAATACATATATCCCGTATTCCCATGTTTGCCTTAATGTAGCCACAGAAATCGAAGAATTTCGCGCCGAGACTGTATTTTTCACCCTTTTCTTTTTGATTCATATAGCCGTAAGCTAACATCTCGGACAATATCCTGTAAACGGTGGTTTTATTCAATCCGGATAGTTTAGCTATTTCTGCCAAGCTCATTTCCTTCTTATTGTGCAGGAACAGTTCTAGAATATCGAAAGCTTTTTTTAATACCTTCATACTGTTAATACTTCATAAAATATTATTACTACCCAGCAGGGTGCTGAAATAAGTGTCTGATGGTTGATTTTCTCAAGTAATTTCACCATTTTATGTCCCCGGCGGCGGATTTTCGGAGGATTCGCCGCCTATGAAGGCCTACCCCAGGCTGCTTTCCGGCCCTTTTCGGTTTAAAGGGCGCCATTTCACTTTTACGCAGCCGCTAATTTGGCCATCCGGACAAGGTTGTAAGCCACCGCCGTCGATTCCGTCCAGAGCTGGTTACGCTCCACTCCTTTGTACCTCAGCTTGCGGCCTCCACCCACCGTCTTGACCCAGCCCCAGATTTCCTCAACTCGCTTGCGGACCCTCTGGCTTAAACTGTATCCTTCATGGCGGGTAGTCCTCTCGTCCACGATACTCCATTTTCGCCGGGCCACGTGCGGTGTCACGTTCATCTCCCGGCAAGCTAAGACGAAATCATGGGTATCGTAGCCCTTGTCCGCTCCCATCGTGAGCCTCCTGGAGTCGGGCACCTTTTCGATCATGTCCAGCGCCGTATCTTCTCTCCGCGGTCCCGGTCGCCCGGGTGACCGTGACGTCCACCACCAGGCCGTTGCGGTTCTCCATGAGGACATGGCCGGCGAAGCACAGCCTGGCTTCTTTCCCCGACCCTTTCCTCGCCGGTCGCGCCTCGGGATCGGTGCTCGAAGTGAATTCCTAAAATTTTTATCTCCGATGACCGATGATTCCCAACTCGATGCAAACATAACGTGCCCGAACATAATCGGTTTATCCACTACCGTAAATTCGAGGGGGCAATGCAACACACCAGCAGGGATATATACCCATGTTGTAGTATTAATCAAATATTTTTCTTCTTCCTCGCCCATTGACAATTTTGCCTCAGCCCCGAATTCTTTGAAATTCATAGGGTCGCCACCGATAAAATATAAAAATTCGGCACACGAGTGTTGATGTTTTTTATCTAAAATCACGCAGGGTTTATAAATTGGGCGTAATACCTGTGAAATGGACTCATCCCAGTTTTCTACGGGAGAGAATTGACCCAAACCTATATATAAAGGCTCATCAGGTCCAGGCTCATGGATGGATACCCCCCACGGTTCTTTTAAAAAATATTTTTCATATTTTTTCTCAGTCATTATCAATTCCTCTCTAAAAATAATATGTGAATATTCTGATAAATAGTTATTGCCAAAACCTCATCTATTTTAAGTCCTGCGCATCACAAACTTCTTCTTGAATATTCGGATGATAATATAATATTTTGAAACAATATTGGTTTACTAGAGTCCTTAACTTTTTTAAAGTTCAGTGGGCAATGATATAACCCGGCTGGAATGAATACGGATACGGCCTCGGTTATAATAAATGTTTCCATATCATTACCATCCTTACTCAGAGTAAGTTCAACTTCTCCACCAAGGTCAATCATATTGGTTAGGTCTCCCCCTAAAAAAACCAGGAACTGGTTAAAATCGTGAACATGGTTCTTTGGCGCCATCATAAATGGCTTAGTAATCGCTCGCCATCCTATCGAGAAGTTGAGATTACCGAAATCCTCGTCGCTCTTTAACTCCATTCCTGGTGCAGTAATCTCAGGATGCATCGTTTCTGTTATTGCACATTTTCTAAAATATATTTCCAACTCCGACCTTGACATTTAACCGCCTCTCTTGATATGTATTTCATTTTTCGGCATTATATCCCATTATCATTTCATTGTCAACACTTAAAATGGGGTATTGACATCAAAAATTTCATGTGTTAAACTCGTTTATCAAATTAGATATACCGTTTCACATATGGAACTATATCTACACATTTTCATAGGGGGGTATTGATATGGAAAAATAATTTGTTAAGGCAAGTTAGTATAACAAACATCAGGTAGGAGTAAAGTAAGTTGAATAAAATATTGATTATGTTAGCTGCAGTTATCTTTATGATTTGTATTGTAGTCAGTGGTTGTTCGGCACCTGCTACAACTACAACTACCGCAACAGCTACAACCACAACTACCGCAACAGCTACAACTACATTAAAACCCATAGAATTGAAATATGCATCGTTTAATCCTGAAACCCATGCTTGGAGTCAAGCAGTTCTACGATGGCAGAAGAAAGTAACAGAGGGGACTAATGGCCAGGTTACATTTGAAAATTACTTTAGTGGAACCTTGGTTACTCCTCCGAATGCTGTACGCGAAATAGCTGATGGTGTTGCCGACTTAGGCGCGGGTTATATCGCAATGCAAAAATCAGGCTTTGAGCTTTCAAATGCTGTAAGGGGTTGGGTATACGGTACATCAGATCTTTACACTGTCTTACGTGTTGATGGAGAACTATACAATAAATACTCGGAAATTCGCGATGAATATAAAGATGTTAAGGTTTTAGGAGGTTGGTTGTCTGCGGGACCCAACTGGTTAAACACTAATAATAAACCGGTACGTAGTTTAGATGACATCAAGGGTCTTACTTTCAAAAGTAGTGCTTGGTTAAAGCAGTTTGAGTCACTTGGTGGTGCACCTTTGGCTGTACCTATGCCGGATGCTTACATCTCCATACAGAAGGGAATTATTGATGGCTTGATGTCTACCATGGAAGTTATGGATTCATTTAAGCTGGCCGAGGTGACTAAATATCATACAGATTTAGGGCTATGTCAGGGTTCTCAGCCAGAGATATTGTTTAATTGGGATGCTTGGAATAGTCTACCAGCCAACGTCCAGCAAGTGTTTGAGAGCACAATATCTTCGCTTGAGGAAGATTTTGCTGTTTCGGTAATAGCTGCGGATGAAATAGGTATGGAAGCATGCATACAGGGAGGTCATGAATTTATTGAGTTTCCGCAAGAGGAGCTTGATAAACTCTACGAAGTTATGGACACTGTATCAGCTCAGGAGGCAGCTGAGCTCGATGCTAAGGGATATCCCGGAACAGAGCTTTTTAATGAAGCACGACGTCTAATAGCACTATATAGTAATAATTAACTAAAAATGCTAGCAGGCTGTTGATAAAAGGGTCTTTCCCACTGAGATATGTTCAAATTTTTTAAGTAGTTCGAAGCTAAATCGGTTTTCGTGGGACTTTTTCAGCAGCCTACTAGTGAGCTTCAGCAGCGAGAATAGAGATATAATAGTTAAATGTTATTGCTTAGTGCAATTGTCAAACGGATAGGCCATATCTGCCATTGGATGGGTATGGCCTTTCTTATTCTCATGATGCTACTGGTTGTCAGTAATGTCATGATCCGTTTTTGGGGTGGGGTTATCGCATCTACATATGAACTTGTTGAGTTGATGTCAGCCGTAGCAATTGCCTTTTGTATCATCTACGCTTGTTTGTATAAAACTAATATCACGGTTGATGTTTTGATATCACGACTCTCTGAGCGAGTAAGATCATATCTGGAGATTGTGACTTCACTTCTAAGCATAGGGGCGTGGGGCATATTAACTGTAGCGAGTACCATTTTTACCATGAAGCAATGGACGAACGGGGAAATTACGGATATTTTAGGTATCTCGATAACCCCGTTTCGATTTTTATGGGTTTTCGCTTTAGCAATTATTTCCTTGGTTAGTTTTATACAACTTTTAGAGGTATTAAACGGGTTGATAAAAAAATGGACCCGATAATCATAGGGCTCTTAGGACTGGGTCTTCTCTTTGTGATTCTAATCATTGGCCTACCCGTTGGGTTAGGCATGATGTTGATAGGATTTGCTGGATTCGCATATATCATTTCGCCAAGTGCAACTTTTACCAAGGTGGCTAACTCTTCCTTCTTGAATATTTCTGATTACTCACTTAGTGTATTGCCTCTTTTTATACTAATGGCAGAAGTTATCTTTGCTGCCGGTTTAGGAAAAGACCTATATAGACTTGCCGAAAAATGGTTGGGGCATCTCCCAGGTGGTCTCGGTATGGCCACAATTGGTGCTTGTGCCATTTTCGCTAGTATTAGTTCTTCCAGCGTTGCTACTGCGGTCACCATGGGATCGGTAGCATTACCCGAGATGAAAACACATAAATATGACCCAAGGCTTGCCGCCGGCACAGTTGCTGCCGGCGGTACTCTGGGTATTCTTATACCACCTAGTGGTGTACTTATTATGTACGGAGTAATTACCCAAGAATCGATAGGGGCTCTTTTCATTGCCGGTATTATACCCGGTATTATATTAACCATCGCATTCCTACTCAGTATCTACATCCGTGGTCGTATGAATTCGAGTTTATGCCCAAGGGGACCCGAATCAACGATAAGAGAAAAATTATTTGCGTTTGGTAGTTGTGGCGAAATCATAGTGCTAGTTGTTTTTGTTTTAACGGGGCTTATGATTGGTTGGTTTACTCCTACCGAAGCGGGGGCTGTTGGTGCTTTTGGAGCAATAGCTATTTCATTGATCAGGAAGCGGCTTTCCTGGCAAAGCTTTAAGGAAGCTCTTCGTAGATCGGCCACAACTATTGGTATGATATATGTCATTATAATCGGAGCTTTTATTCTCAATTATTTCGTGACAGTAAGCGGTATTCCATATCAACTAGCTGGGCTGGTAGAAGGTTTGCCATTACCACCATCGGTTACGATGGGAATAATAATATTAATCTACCTAGTTCTTGGCTGCCTCCTTGATGCTGGGGCGATGATATTACTAACAATACCGATATTTTTCCCCTTGGTTTTATCCCTGGGCTTTGACCCCATTTGGTTCGGCATAATAGTCGTAGTTGTTGCAGAGATGGCCATGATTACTCCACCAATAGGTATGAATGTGTTTGCCATTAGCGGTATGACCAAAGATACATCTATGTTTGGTATATTCCAAGGGGTGATCCCATTCGTTTTTGTCATGATTATCTTCGTAATATTATTACTTATATTTCCACAAATCGCATTGTTTTTACCCAATCTTGCGGCATAAGAATTACATGATTAAACCGGCACAACTATATATAAGGAAAATTATACATACGTATATTGAGAAATGTGTCATTGTGTGAAGTCGAATATAGAGATTGGTGAATTTTATCTTATTGACACAGAGGAGAAATAGTGAGCAGAGAGAAATATATTAAATATATTACAAAAAGTGTTACATCTATACCAAAATTCAAGAGATTCTCCCCTAAAGGACCTCCATGATAAATTAGATATTCTTTCGCAGTAGCGAGGGCACGCCGAACAGATTCGTGCGAAACTCCGTATCTATGAGCTAAATTTCTGAGACTCTTAGTTTTACTTTGTTCGACTAACTCTGACCATAAATGTAAAGGCAATTTATGCCTTGTAATAACCTCTTGAAGGCATCTCGGTAATAGTAGTTCCACAGAATATGCAACGTGTTGCATACTAGACTTCAAATCCCCCCGGGCTCGCCATCTGGTGAGCCCGAATCAGATATTCAACTCCCGTCAGTCGATTCCTTCGAACAGATCTTTCTCACGGCGGCTGTTTGGCGGCGGGTATGCGCGCATAAAGTGGTCCCTGGGTCCCCTCAGCTTCTCTATTATTTCCAGGACCCGGAACAATCCTCCACGCCGGGGGCCGCTGCTCTGGCTGGCGTGACAGGCGATGGCCTTCGCCCGCTGTTCAACCGCCTTCTTATTCACGTGAACCACAGCGTTAACCGGGTAGCTGATACGGCTGATTTTGGTGAGGTCGACGTCACGGTTACGACCGAAATGGTGCGGGTCCTGCCCGAAGAGCGGCATCAGCGCTATCATTACTTTCATAAACCTGAAGTGGCGAACCGGGAAATAGAGCTTGGCCGGCTGGAAGACCGGCCCGGCCTCCGGGTAGCGATTCGGGTCACCGGCGGCATAAAAAGCCTCGATGACGGCATTGTGAGTGGCGACATGGTCGGGGTGGCCATAGCCACCACCGGCGTCATGGGTTAATACCACGTCCGGCCTGATTTCCCGGATTATTTTAACCGCCCGCCCCGCTACTTCTTCGATGGGGGCGGCTGCCAGGGCGTTCGGGTGCTTATTATCCGGTGAACCCGGCATACCGGAATCTCGATAGCCCAGGTAAAAGACGCCCGCTAGGCCGAGCACTATAGCGGCGCATTTCATCTCCTCGACGCGCAGGCTTTCGACGGTGTCGTGGTCTTTCAGATAGCTCTCGTCGACCGTACCCACTTCGCCGCCCGTTGAGCAGACGTAGTAAGTCCTGACCCCGGCTGCTGCGTATTGCGCCAGCGTCGCCCCGAGGCCAAAGCTCTCGTCGTCGGGGTGGGCTCCAAAAAAAACGAGTGTTTTATTCATCTTTTCCCAAGACGCCATATATAAATATGATACAATGTCCACCTTGCTCCGGCAAACTGCCCGAGTAACTTTTACATTACGCCCTTTCGGACTGTATCACCTTTCCCTGCTATCATTTCCAGGTCACTGGAATTTTTCACACGGGGAGATCCAAATGGAAGAGTATGGCAATGTCAAGGCTATGCAGGAGGCTGCATCGGCTGGGTGCCCGGGGCTGCCCTTGGTGTCAAGCTGGTACGGCCGGACAAAACCGTGGTTAGCCTGATGGGAGACGGCGCCTTCGTCTACGGTTGCCCGGAAGCATCTTTGTGGTCGGCCGGTTTCTACAGGGCCCCTTTCTGGCCGTTATCTATGATAACCAGGGCTATGGAGCTATCAAGGGACTCTTTCGGGGGAAGCACGACGTTGATAACATGGGGGCGGATATTCCCACCCCACCCGACTATACCCGGATAGCCCAGGCTTGCAATGCTTATGGCCGCCGCGTCGAAGACCCGCCAGAGGTAGTCCCGGCCCTCAAAGAAGCGCTCGGCTAGGTAAACCACGGCAAGCCCGCCGTTCTGGATGTCCGCATCGAACCGGTCTGAAAAACGCCCTCAGGGCATGGGATAGTATTTCAGCTTTATATCCTGCCAGACGCGGCGCTCGTCATCATAAGGCGCCTTTTCGATATGGCTGTCTTTATCCAGTATCATTGTCAAGCGCTCCTCGCCGTAGACGGACCACTTGCCCATGTCGTCGGTGCTGGGATCACAGGTTCGAGCGAACGCCAGCCAGGCGTCTTGGATATTTCTAGAGAGCTTATCGGCCTCCGGACCGGAGCCACAGAACATATCATCGTACGCGCCGAATACAAACCCGATTTCCAGGGCGTGGCAGGCACCCATGATACCACCCATCACCGGCGATTTCCAGGTGAAAAGATAGTTGTAGGCGCGCTGACCGTTATCACGCTGCGCCTCGACAAGCTCAAGCGCCGGTATCCGGAACATGATGTCCGAAAATATCGCGGAAAGCAATTCAAACGGGGCGGTCGAATCACCTCGCTGTCCCCTGATCTTCTCATACTCCGCCACCACCCCGGGCACCTGCCCCTCCGGCAGGTAAGACCTCAGAATTTCAACCATTTTATTTTTTTCAAGCCCGTCCATGTCCGGCTGCATCAGGCCGAAGATCTTCCACTCCTCAAGATTCGTGCCGACTACTGCCGGGATGTCCTTGGCAGAACCCTTGATAATGACCTGGTTCGGCACACCGGGGATAACTTCACCATCGACCACCGGTATCGTCACCGTAATCATCATCGCCTCGCCGACCCTGGCCGCCTGCTTTCTCAATTCCATCTCGGCTTCGAGCAGTCGGGCCGGCGTCAGCGCCCGTAGAGCGGCAACATTATTACTTTCAATTCCGATAGTCTTAAGAAACTTCCCGGCCATCCTGCTGGCGTCTTCCATGGCAATCACCGTTCCGCCGGCGCCGCTTTCCAGTATCGCTTTATGGAAAAGCCCTTTTACCGATGGCATGGCCATGAGACAGCCGATGCTCATGGCCCCGGCCGATTCCCCGAAGACGGTAACGTTGGCGGGATCACCGCCGAAAGCGGTAATGTTATCCCTCACCCATTTCAGGGCGGCTACCTGGTCCATCATCCCCTCATTTCCCGTAGCCGGTATTCTTCCTCCGGTGACATCTTTAAGGCGCAGGAAACCCAGCATACCCAGGCGGTAATTGATAGAAACGAAGACTACATTGCCGCGTCTTGCCATCACACCATCACCGTACATGGCATCTGAACCGGAGCCAATGGTAAAAGCCCCACCGTGAATCCAGACCATCACCGGCCGGCGCCCGTCGTCCAGCCCCGGTGTCCAAACGTTAAGAAAAAGGCAGTCTTCATTCTGGGGTTGCTCAACGTGGACAATCGGTCCCCCTACCATTTCGTTCTGCGGCGCGATTGGCCCGAATTCTCTGGCAGAATGTACACCTTTCCATGGTTCCACCGGCTGGGGCGGCAGCCAGCGCCTTTCGCCGGTAGGGGGTGCTGCGTAAGGTATCCCCTTGAATATGTACAGTCCATCTTCGTGACTACCCTCCAGACTGCCGGAGCTTGTTTCCACGATAGTTGAAGGTTGATTGTCCACTTAATCCTCCTTCGACTTTTTACTTTAAGTTCTCCCGATTATAGCACTCGTATCCGGTTTCTTGAAAATACTCCGGGAACGGGGAGGATTACATGTTTGCCGGATTTCACGACAAAAAACAGTGGCATTTGCAAATCTTTATGAAATCTTAATTACGCATTAAGATATGTAGATTGACTATATCTGCGCATTGTGATATTTTATACTTGAGGTGACTGATTCATGAGATGGGGAATGGTTGTCGATCTGACACGTTGCGTACGCTGTTACGCCTGTATTGCCGCCTGCCGCGTCGAGCACTTTCTGCCGATGGGCATGTCCTGGCCGCGACTGGTCGCTCTGGAGACGGATTCCGGTTCTCCGGAGGTATCCAACTACTCGGTACGGTGCAATCAATGTGCCGAAGCACCCTGCGTGGACGTTTGTCCCACCGGCGCCACCTACAAACGCGAGGACGGCATCATTGCCGTGGACCAGGACAAATGCGTCGGCTGTCGCTACTGCGTCGTTGCCTGTCCTTATCAGAACCGGACTTTCCTTTCCCGTGATAAAGACCAGGGCTTTTTCCCCGGTAAAATACAGACCGACTTTGAAAAGGCGGGTAAACAGCTCTATCGCCACCAGGCCGGAACGACGGAAAAATGTAATTTCTGCGCCGAGAGGATTGATGCCGGCCTGGCCAAAGGTCTGGTACCCGGCAAAGACCGCGATGCCACCCCCGCCTGCGTCAACACCTGCCCCGCCCAGGTACTGACATTCGGTGACCTCGACGATACAGACAGCGAGGTCTCCCGATTGATACGTGAGAAAAAGGCCTTTCAGCTTCACCCGGAGTACGGTACCGAACCGTCCGTCTACTTCAACGATGGCAAAATCGGCCGCATGGACGAACCGGAAGCAGGCACCATGCCGGAACAGGAGCCGGCCGGTGCCGGGGCGGAGATATAGGTGGAAGTCCATGAATGGATGGTCGGTTACACCCGCCAGACCGAGTGGATCGACCGGCGCGGTATTTTCCTCTGGATAGCCTTTTATACTGGGGGGCTGGGGGGTGGACTGTACCTGGTATCCCTCTTCTTTAACAGCCTGCTGGGGATGTTCGTCAGCTGGCTTATCATCGCCTTCATCAAGGGCGGCGCTCATCTCATCTTTCTGGGCAAGCCCCTCCGTTTCTGGAGGATCGTCTTTCGGCCCGGCTCTTCATGGCTGTCCCGTGGCATCATCTTCGTCCTTTCTTTCGTCGTTTTCGCAGCGGTACAAATGGCGTTCACGTTCTGGCTGCCGGTTACCTCCGCCGAGACGGTCCTTAAAGTGCTGGCTGGTATCGCGGCACTGGGCATCACCGTTTACACCGGTTTCATCCTGAACACCGTCAAGGCCGTCCCCTTTTGGAACTCGGCCTTATTGCCGTTACTGTTCGTTCTCTACGGTTTCATGAGCGGATTCGGCCTGTCGATCATCATCGCCTTGAATGGTGGGGGTGTTGACCTGGCTATCGCCGAGACAGGCAGCCGCTGGCTGCTCGTCGCCAATGCCCTGCTGGTGGCGGCCTATCTGCTGTTAGCATCCAGACGGGAATCTACCGGTCGACAGTCAGTCAGGGTGCAGATGCACGGTAATCTTGCCCCGTTATTCTGGGTGGGCGTCGTCGTGCTGGGCATAATCGTGCCTCTGGCCATCGCTTTTTCCAGCTCCTTTGCCCACGATGTCTCGGCGGCCTTGCTTATTACCGGCGTTGTCTGTGAGATAATCGGCGGACTGGCCTTACGCTACTGTATCCTGAAAGCGGGTGCCTATAGACCGCTTGTGGCAAGGGCCGGTTGACTGGCGGGAATCTACCCCTACCCACACCGGCCGGGATATCAAGCAATATTGTATATAATTTCGTATTGAAGCCATATAAGCTTCAATAAGGTAATAAAATGGGCGAAGAGAAGATTGTCAAGACCACCTGTAAGGGATGCCACGGGGGCTGTGGTGTGCTGGTTACCGTCACGGATGGCATGATTACCCACATCGAAGGCAACCCGGACACACCCACCCGGGGTACGATGTGCTCTAAGGGGCTGTCCAGCATTCAGCACATCAACCACCCCGACCGCCTCAAGTACTCCCTAAAAAGGACGGGCAGGCGCGGCGAAGGAAAATGGCAGCGCATCAGCTGGGACGAGGCCCTGGACACTATCACCGGCAAGATAAAGGAATCTCAGGATAAATACGGGCCGCAATCGGTAGCAGTTTCCCAGGGGACGGGGCGGGGTTACAACCGTTACACACACCGTTTCGCCCGCTCCATCGGCACGGCCAATATCATCACCCCCGGTTACGTCTGCCACAGCCCGCGGTTAGGTCTATACGGCCTGGTTACCGGCTACGGCCGGCTCTATTGTGACTATCACGGGTGGGGTGGCGAGTACCCCAAGACGCAGATATCCTGGGCTAAACAGCTCGAGATTTCCAGCGCCGATTCTGAGATGGCCGTCTGGTTCCTGGAATCATTAAGGTATGTCAAGAACCTTATCGTCATCGATCCCCGTGAGACGGCGCTTTCGTCACGGGCGACGCTCTGGCTCCAGGTACGGCCCGGCACGGACGCTGCCCTGGCCCTGGGTATGATTTACGTCATCGTTAAGGAGGGGCTGTGGGACAAAGATTTTGTCGATAACTGGACTTTCGGATTCGATAAATTAAAAGAAAGGGTCCAGGAGTACACCCCGGAGCGGGTCGCTGAAATTACCTGGCTCAAAGCGGAGGACATCGTCAAAGCGGCCCGCCTCTTCGCCGAGGATACCCCCGGCTGTATACAGGTCGGCTCTTCCCTGGAGCGCCAGGCCAACTGCGGCCAGACCCTGAGGGCTATCATCTGCCTGCTCGGCGTCACCGGAAACATCGAGAGGCCGGGCAGCATGATGAGCTGGATGATGCCGGATACCGGCCTCCTCGAAGACTTCTACCTGGAGATACCACTTACCGACGAAATGCGTAAGGGTATCGTCGGTAGTGACCGATTCAAGATGGGCGCGGCACGCACCGCCCACTCCGATACCGTTATCAAACAACTGCTCGCCGTTGAGTCTGTCGTCAAAGTCTGGTTCAGCGTAGGGGGTCAGCAGATAATCCACCTGGCTAACTCCCAAGAGGTGCTCCAGGCCCTCCAGAATCTTGAATTCCTGGTTCATTGCGACCAATTCATGGGGCCCATGGCCGAGCACGTCGACATTGTCCTGCCGGCCGCCCATTTCCTGGAGTCGGACGATATTTACAACATGCACCCGCGCTTCATGATCGAGGCCATTAATAAAGTCGTCGATCCCCCTGGCGAGGCCAAGCCTGATAACTGGATATTCAACGAACTTGGCCGTCGACTGGCCCCGAAATTATGGTTCGAAAACGTCGAGAAGATGCTGGACTACACGTTGCGAAAGGGCAATATCACCTGGAAGCAGTTCTCCGAAAAGGGCGTCCTAGCCAAAATGGGCAAAGACCAGGTTTACTATAAATACAAGACCGATTACTGGAAAAAAGGCGGCGGTTTCCCTACTCCTACCGGCAAGCTGGAGCTGTACTCCACGGTCCTGGAAGACCTGGGCTACGACCCCCTCCCCCATTTCCGTGAGCCCGGCGAAAGCCCGGTATCCACTCCCAAACTGGCCAAAGAATACCCGCTGGTCCTGTCCACCGGGTACCGCCAGCCGTTCTATTTCCTATCGCAGTACCGGAACATCCCCTGGCTACGGAGCTTCCAGAAAGACCCGGTGATGCAGATACACCCGGAGACGGCGAAAAAGTACGGCATCGCGGATGGAGATTGGGCCTGGATCGAGACGCCGCGGGGACGCATTAAGCAGAAGGCCCGGCTGTTTCCCGGCATCCACCGCAATGTAGTCATGGCGACGGCCAACTGCTTCTATCCGGAGGACCCGGGGCCGCTGCACGGCATGTTGAGGTCCAATCCCAACGTATTGACCTCCAACGACCATTTCGACCCGATGTATGGATCGCCGGACCTGACTGCGCTGTTATGTAAGGTCTACAAGGCCGAAGACGAGAAGTAAAAGGTTGTCATTCCGAGGAACGAGGTGACGAAGAATCTCGGGGAGAAAGTGGTGATGTATTCCCCACCCGGCCGAGATCCTTCGCGGATTTTATCCTGAGGTAAAACCGAAGGGCTCAGGATAACATCTTTATTCGAACATGATGACATTCCGCAGGGCCTTCCCCGCCAGGACGTCGTCAATCGCCTCGTTTATCTTTTCCAGGGGGTACCGCCCGGTAATCAGTTCGTCCAGCTTCAGGACGCCAGCCTGGTAAAGTTCAACCAGTTTGGGAATCTCAGTCTGTAGCTGCGTGGTGCCCATGAAACTACCGGTGAGGGTTCTTTCTCCCATAATAAACGGGAACGGCGCAAATGTCAGTTTGTCCGATGACTTCGGAAGGCCGACCATAACCGTCATCCCGCGAGGAGCGGACATCTCGAAGCCCTGCATCACCGCCTCGACGTTGCCTACGGTGACGAAAATATAGTCGGCGCCCTGGCCGCCGGTAAGCTCTTTGACCGCGGCCACGGCTTCGCCCTTCGATGAATTGACGACGTGTGTTGCGCCGAAGACCCGGGCGGCTTCAAGCTTCTGGTCGGCGATATCCACAGCAATGACGGGGTACGCACCGGATATGGCCGCTCCCTGCACGGAGTTCAGACCGACGCCACCGATTCCAATGATAGCGCAGCTATCGAACACACCCGGCCTGGCCCGATTAACCACCGCCCCGAATCCGGTGATGACCCCGCAGGCAAGTAGCGCTGCTCTGTCCAGCGGCATGTCGGCCGGTACCTTGACCACCTGCGACTGATCGACGACGGCATATTCGGCAAAAGTTCCCGTACTGAAGGCTGGAGTTATACTCTGCCCTTTTTTATTGCGAACACGCGCGTCCCCGGCCGGTTGCCGTATCACATCGCATAAATGACTGATTCCGGTCCGGCAATTGATGCAGACGCCACATGATTTCAGCAACGATAGCACCACGGGATCACCACATCTGACGCCCTTGACGCCATCGCCGGTTTCTTCGATATATCCGGCCGATTCGTGCCCCCCAATGAACGGTAACGGGCCGGGTAGCTCTCCTTTAAACACGTGGATATCGCTATGGCAAACGGCCGTCGCTGCCAGCTTAACCTTAACCTCGCCCTGCCGCGGCGAGTCGATGTCCACCTCTTCGATCACAAGAGGCTTACCATATTCGTAACAGACTGCGGCTTTCAAGTTGACCTCCTCTTAAAGTCTTGCTTGGCGGGATTCATTTAAGTCTATGTCTCAGACGGGATAAAGTCAAATCAGTTTGACAAGACGAAGCTGAAAACCTATTATAGTTATCGCACTCGATAAATATGTATACCGAAGGAGAAAATACGGTGACCAAAGCTAGAATATTAAACATGGTTTGTTCGGAATGTCACGCTGAAAAAGATGCCCGATTCAATGAGTGGTACAACGAGGTGCACATCCCCATGCTTATGAAATATTCCGGCTTGAAAAAGGTGACCCGTTACCGGCGCATGGGAATAAATAAGGACCAGGCCAAGTATCTGGCGGTGTACGAGTATGATACCCGGAAAGAACTCGAGGCCTTCCGCAACACCGAGGAGTTCAAAGCCGCCATGGAAGAGACACAGGAGACCTGGAAGGACGGTGGACTTGATATCAAGGGGAACGCTGTCTATGAACCGATCAAGACCTGGGAGAAATAGCGGCCAAATTAATTAACAATATTGAGAATTTATGATGGTAGGTTGGTTTGAATCGGCGGGGACTTTCAGACAGTGTATAGCGGAGAAGGCTTCGTTCCTGGCTCTTTGCGTTTTTGACTTGCTACTGACGGTTGTGGCGATATATCTCGGCTTTGCCGAGCTGAATCCTTTTATCGGTTTCCTGATTCACATTCCTGCGCTGCTGCTGGTGGTAAAGCTTATAATACCCATACTGATCGCGTGGTTCATGCCGGGAAAGTTGCTCTTGCCATCGATAGGCCTGCTAGCCCTGGTCGCTTTGTGGAATATTAAAGAGTTGATTATCTTTCTGGTCTAGGTCTTTTTAGCGCGCTCCCGCCCGGGAAAGGGTATCTTCCTTGCTGCTGAGTGTCCCCATGGTCTCAAGGTACAGTTTGGCGGCGCTGACCCGGAGATGCTTCGCATTGTAGTCCGGGTCCGATTTCAGCTTGCTGTACATGCTGTTCAGATGGTGCTCCACGGTCTTGATATCGATGAAAAGAGTGTCAGCTATGGCGGAGTTCGTGTAGCCCTGTGAGAGCAGGCTGAGGATTTCTAGCTCCCGGGTGGTCAACTGTTTCAGGAACGGACATTCCGGTTTACCGGCGAACATGAAAGAAGCCAGCGGCGGATCGAGGATGACCTGGCCCTGGCTTACGGCTACTATCGTTCGGCAGAGGTGGTCGATCTTATCGAGTGACTGCTTCAAGAACAACGCCATCCCGCTCTCCCCGCACAACGCCAGTTTTCGCAGCAGTTCGATGTCCTGTGAGCTGTAAAATACTATTAGTATTACGATGCCCATTTCCGGATGGTTGTTGCGGATGCGTTCCAGCTCCTCGATCATGTTTATGTCAAGCTTTTTCACACTTAACAGGAGCACGTTGGGGCAGGCGTCAGACACCGCTGCATCAATATCTCCCCCATTATGGTAATTAGAGATCTTCTTTATCTCGATATTGGCCCGGTTGGGTAGGACGTAGCGGTACATTTCACGGTAGATCTCCTGCTCCTCGACAATGGACAAACTGATGGTTTCTACGTTGTTTGTTTGAGCCATATCAGCACCCTTCAAAATCGATTTGTAGGTTCTTTTTGCCTGCCGGGGATGAACCCCCCAAAAATGCCATATAGATTCTATGCCATCGGGCTAAAGAGATTAATAAAATTTCATAAACATACCATTAATTAATCATAAATATTTCATAATATCTTGCCATTTGGCAAAATCCCGCGTCTCTTGATACAGATTCTGCCACCATACCCCGATACACGCAATGGATGGTGCCCCTCAATTCGTATCGGTGTTTTCCCCGCTTTATAGCTGGATAACTCCCCCGTACGATTACAGGGAAAACGCCGTGCGAAGATTGGGGACTGTCTAGTGGTTACTTTCAGCGAGTCGGCGTAGATTGGAATTGTCCAGAGCATGGAGGGGAAATCAGTATGAGATCATTACTGAGAAGGCTGCGTACGGACCAGCCGGGCATTACTGGTATTGAAACAGCCATCATTCTAATCGCCTTTGTAATCGTTGCTTCGGTTTTCGCTTACGTAGTCCTGTCCGCCGGCTTATTTTCCACACAGAAGGCCAAGGAATCGATTCATGCCGGCTTGGATGAAGCTAAAAGCACTATTGAAATCAAAGGTAACGTCTATGGCAAGATGGAGGACAGTGTTCTCACTGAAGTCTACTTCACGGTGGCCACGACTACCGGCGGCGATATGATTGACTTCACCGATACCTCGTCCGCCAATTCCTCTAACCTGGTAGTCATCTCTTATACCGATGAATACCAGCTTTTTCCTTCGGTGAATTGGACAATGAGCAAGTTAAACACCGATGCAGCGGATAATATGCTCGATAAAAATGAGCTATTCATGATAACGGTAGATCTCACTTGCGTCAGTGCCAACGCCACCGAGGAACAAAAACCCGGACCGTATCATAACTTCCAGCTGGAGATCAAACCTCCCATCGGGGCGGTGGTGATTCTGGAACGAACTATTCCAGCCCGTGTCAACCAGATTGTCAACCTGTATTAGTCACGGGCAGTCCGACATTGCGATAAATGAAAATTTTTACACAAAAGCCGCCTGAATTCCACGATACAGGTATTTTGCATTTTCCAGGCGCCGGCCTTTTCCGGCAGATTCTTCATCAGAATCCTCGTCGGTTCCGGTTAAGTAGGATGAAGAGGACAGCGCCATTTAAATATGGATCCGGTATTTTCGGATCGAACGATACAACCCGGAAGGAGGTGATTGGCAGAGAACAGGTCTGTTTACCAGGTCCAAGCAAGTCATTCAACCCGTTTGTAGCAACATCAAGGAGGAACAATGTTCAAAAAGTTCATCAGGCATGAAAAAGGCATCACCGGCCTGGAGACGGCCATCATCCTCATCGCCTTCGTCGTGGTGGCGGCGGTATTCGCCTATACCGTCCTGTCCGCCGGGCTCTTCTCCACCCAGAAAGGCCAGGAGGCCGTCTATTCCGGGCTCAAGGAGGCCCAGAGCACCCTCGAGCTTAAGGGCGCCGTCATCGCCACCGCCAACACCACCGGCGCCGACGGCAAGGTCCAGCAGATCAGCTTCGTCGTGTCCAACGTCCTCGGTGGCGAGGCTGTCGATTTCACCGAACCTGACCCAGCCTCGGACAACGCCGGTGTGGCGGCCGACGGCAGTACCAACAAGGTAGTCATCAACTACATCGACCAGGACCAGAACGTGAAGAACCTCTACTGGACCGTTACCAAGATGGGGAACGACGACGGGGATAACCTCCTAGAGGTCAACGAGAAGTTCCAGGTGACCGTTGGCGCTAGCGTCGTCGGGGAAGGCGGCGGCAACCTCGTCGACGCGCTTTCCACCGACCTGACCGTCAACAAGACCTTCGACCTCGAGGTGGTAACACCGGCCGGTGCTGTGTTGACCGTCGAACGTACCACGCCGGCCTATATAGACACAATAATGAACTTGCACTAGTCTGCGGTTCGGACCTTGTTAGTTGGGTGGGGGTCCTGGGATCTGGGCCCCCCACCCTTACCTGTACTTCCCGGTGGGTGCTACCCGCTTACCTAAGCTGTGGAAAAGGTAGATGACAGCCGAAAGCATCCGCTCTTGAGTAATATCGGAGGTCTGTCGTGGAGAAAGCCATAACTACAGCTCTTCTGATTATAGCGGGAGTTGTATGTATGATATTCGTCTTTAATAGCGTCTATCCTATGGTTAATCGCTCCAGCCAGGCTATGGTCAGCATGGCCGAACAGGTCGACGAGCGGATGAAGAGCCGCATTAATGTCGTCCATGCGGCGAGCTCGGCCAACCGCACCGAGGTCTATCTGTGGGTGAAAAACATCGGCACCCAGCGAATTGTCAACGTCGAATCCAGCGACCTGTTTTTCGGCCAGGAAGGAGATTTCGAACGTATCCCCCACGTCGATGATGCCGTTGGTGGTTATCCCAGCTGGGATTACAGCCTGGAAAATGACACTCAGTGGCTAACCAGCGCCACCATTAAAATAACTATTACCTACAGCTCAGATCCCGGCGCGGGGACCTATTATGTCAAATTTATTATACCCAACGGAATATCGGATGAGTATTACTTCAGTATGTGACGGTACCTGATCTATGGAAACGATTATTTTATCTATAATTTGCATCGCCCTGGTAGTATTCGGCGGCATGACGATGTCCCGGGGATTTATATCCTCAGTCGATACCAGCACGGCGGGCCTCGAAGAGGTCGGTCAGCGTAATGAAATTATACTACGGACCGAGCTGTCTCCGGTCAGTACCAACATGCCTTCATCGGATACTATTGAGGTAATTATTGAAAACACCGGCCAGACGCGTCTGGCTGAGTTCGATAAGTGGGATTTTATCGTCCACTATTACGATAGTACCGGTGATAGTCACGTTGACTGGCTCCCATACGCCGATACTCCAGGAGATAACGAATGGACCGTATCCTGGATAAAGCTGGACGGCGCCACCGAAGTATATGAGCCGAATGTGCTCAATCCGGGGGAACAGGCAAAGTTGCAGGCACAGCTCAATCCGGCCACGGGGGCCGGCACCACAAACATGGTCGTGGTGTCTTCACTTAACGGCGTGACCGTCTCGACCTATTTCTCTCCTTGAAAAACGTGTAAGTAGATTAAGTGGAGGACACCTGAATAACTTGATAATAGTAAGGAGCAGGTAAAGTGGCGACGGTGATCGTCACAATTATTTGTATAGCCATGGTTGTAATGGGGGGTGTTATATTGTCCCAGGGGGTACTTAACTCGGCCGATTCCGCTGCCCTCAGCATCGAGGATATTTCGGTGAGGGAAGGAGACCTCTCCCGAACTAACCTGGAGGTTATCCGCGCCGCCGAGCTAAGCTGGTCAGACCTGCTACGTGTGACGGCCAATAATATCGGCCAGACCAAACTTGCCAGCTTCGACAAGTGGGACCTCATTGTGGACTATACCGATGCCGATGGCGAACAGCATAGCCGGCGCCTGGTTTACTCGGATAACACACCTTCCTCGAATCAGTGGCAAGTGGCCAGGATCGGTTTGAATGGCCCCCTGGAATACTTCGAGTCGAATATCCTGAATCCGGAAGAAGAGCTCGTTGTCCTGGCCAACCTCGATCCACTGCCCGGCGGTGGTACGGACGCTGAGGTCACCATCGCTGCGCTAAATGGCGTTTACACTTCGCTTTCTTTCGACATTCCGGCGAATACTCTACTGGTTCCTCACGGAGAGAACACCACTATCGCCGGCGGCTATTACTACCAGCTTCAAGAAGCCGCCGAAGCCGAAATGAGTGGTGTAATTATGTCGGCAGAGTTCGCCGAAGATGAAACCGGCCTGAAAATACTCAGCGACAACGAGACTTCGCAAGAAGCCAGACACGTCTTCCCGCTTATTGGAATCGACCAGATCACATCGGCCAACTGGACGGTTTATTACTATTGCCGTACCTTATGCGTCGACCAGTTCCCGCGGAAAGACGGGGACGTCCATTTCGAAATCGATATCCTCATCCGGCAGGCGGACGGTGGTATCAGAGATACGATCGCCAGCGGGGCCGCCGCTGCTTCCTTTCCAAAAGACTCCCAGGGCGACTGGATAACCATCAGCGGGACATATGAATTCCCGGAGTATAGCGTCATCGATGGAAACGATTATCTGGAAATAGTCTATTACGGCCATGTCGAACGCCAGGGTCCGAAGAACGGCACGGGTTACATGCAGGTCGATATTGATGATAGCTCGCTACCTTTTACCGAACAGACCAGGATTGAAAGTTAACAAAACCTATGATTAAGAATCTGGCAAAACTTGTGGCTGCCGTTAAAATGGCCGGCAAAAAAGGCGGTCGGAGCCGGATGATGGCCTTCGACCTGTATTATCAGCTTTCTTATATGTCAACGGTCGCCGCCGCCGGCGTGCCCCGCGACCAGATTTTCGAACGTTCCGCCGAACTGCAATGCACTTCCGCCGAATATTTTAAAAGGGTTCAGCTTGCCCGGACGCGGCTCAAATACGATTATGCTCGGGCCTGCCGCGCCGTCGGGGAGCCCCTCGAGGAGGAGGATGTAAAGGGTCTTTTGTTACGTTTTTCCAGCTCCCTTATCTCCGGCGAGCCGGAAGTTGATTTCCTGACCAGGGAAGCCCGGGCCAGCGCCGCCGATTACGAGAACGAATATGGCCGTAACCTGGAAGCCATGCGCATGTGGACGGATGCCTACATTTCGCTCATCCTTTCGGCGGTTCTGGTAGTCGTCATCGGCATCGTCTCCACGATGATATGGAGGATCGAGACGATGCTCATTATCGCCATGGCATTTATCGCCGTGTCCACCACCGCCGCCGGCGTCTGGCTGATATGGCTGGTCTCGCCGAAAGAAACGATGGTCCTGCGCTGGGCCGGCTCCAGAGAGCAAAAGCTAGCCGCCCGGCTTTTCAAGATGCTTACCCCTACCGCTGCGGTCCTCGGTAGCGTGTTGTTAATAGCCGGACAAAACCTGGGTATGGCGCTGATAGCCGTGGCGGCCATTATCTTCCCGATAGGGTTTATTACGTTCAGAGACGACAGCAAGATATCAAAAAGAGACGATGAGGTGGGTGTGTTCCTGCGTTCGCTGGGCGGGGTCTGTACCGCACTGGGAACCACGGTAAACGCCGCCTTGGACCGCCTCGACCTGGACGCCATTAACGTCCTCAGGGCCGCCGTTAAGAACCTGCACACCCGGCTTACGGCCGGCATCAGGTCCAAGCTATCCTGGAAAAGGTTCATTGATGAAACCGGCAGCGAGCTAGCCAACCGCAGCGTTGGCATGTTCTACGATGCCATCGAAGTCGGCGGTTCGGCCGGGCAGGCCGGACAACACGCCGCTTCATACGCCAGCCGGATAGCCCTGCTCCGGGCCAAGCGGCGCACCATTTCGGGGCCTTTCCGCTGGCTTTGCCTGACGATGCATACCGCCGTTGTCATCATCCTGGTGTTTATTACCGAGGTCATCCTGGCCTTTGGTACGATGGTCGGCAATGCCGAAGAGTCCCTGCCTCAAACAGAAGGGGCACCAGCTCTAAGTACCCTCTCAAGCTTCAACCTTTCCGGGCTTGAGCTCATGCACCAGCTGGTGATGCCCCTAGTGCTGATATTTACCGTCGCCAACGCTATCGTTCCCAGCCTGGCAGATGGCGGGAGCAAATATAAAATTTTATACAACCTCGGGCTTACCGCAGGCATCTCCGGAATCTGCCTTCTCGTCTTGCCTTCGATAGCCAATGCCCTATTTGCAACGGTTGCCAGCTTGTAAGGAGGTAACATGGGTACCGAAACGAATATCGAAGAACTTGAAGCGGAATTCAGGGAAGTCCGCGACGAACTTAAGGAAATACTTTTCGAAATCCGCATTCACTTGATGGGAGCGCTAACACCGATCCCCAACGATCTCATTAAAGAACAGCTTCGCGCTAAACTCGAAGCGGAGAGGGGGAAATAAGCTATGGTAGCCGAAAAAAGACTGGAAACCCTTCAGGAAGAAATCAAGTTACTTAAAGGCGAATTAAAGCATTCACTGGCCAGCGTCAGGGATTACTTACTTAACTCGGAGCTGCCTTCTGCCGATCTTTCCAACCTTTCCTGTTTTTATGGTGAAGGAGAACAGAAGATCTCCATGAAAAGCATCACGGACTCTAATAACGCCGCTACGGCTGGGGCGCTCGCCAATGATGTGATGGACCTCTCCGATGCCGCTGTCGAAGAACCGGATATGCCGCTGGATGACGAAGATTTAATCGACCTGGCGCCAGAAACACATGAAGATAAGCCGGCGTCAGAGGAACCCGAAACGAGCCAGGAGACAATCACCGATCCTTACGAAGAGCCCTTCACGAATGAAGAAGAGCCGATAGTCGAAGAGGAAGTAGAAGAAGAACCGGTAAACCCGCGCGCTGCAACCTTGGGCGAAACACTTCCAGAAGAAGTTATTGAGGAAGAAGTCCCGTTGGATTACGAAAGAACCGTTGACGCCGTTCCGACGACGCCAAAAGTTAACATGCTCGCCAACCTGATAACATGGGTCGCCCGGGCCAAAAAGGACATCGGCTACGAGCAGTTGCCTGTCTTCCTGGAGGTCTATGGACTCAGCGGGCACCTCTCGCTGGAACTGAAAGAAGCCATCCTGCACTTCGCCGAGATAACCGCCGAGCGCCCGGACGTGCCCGGCGACGCCGAGACGTGGAGCCAGGCGATGCTTACCCTTCACGGCATACTTACCGGCGGTGACGCCCCCCTCCATCCCGTTATCCCATCCTGGGCCCAACCATCGGCGGAGGAGCTTATCGTTGAAGAAGACGAACTAATCGAGGTTAACCGGCCACCGGAAACGCCGATGAAACTCAAGCTGGTCCTCCCCGGTGTGGACGGCCAGAGCAAGGAGTTCTGCATCGACCTGACACCGGAAACCGATAACGGCAAGCAGCCTAAGAAAGATAAAAAAAAGAAATCCTCATAAGAGAGGGGTGATTGATCATGTCACCACAAAAAAAGAAGGAATTTATCGTTACCGGGGTCCCGGAGGTCGATGCCAAGCTGGGCGGCGGCATTCCACTCGGCTCCCTGTGCCTTATCGAAGGGCACTCAGACGCCGGGAAGAGCGTCCTGTGCCAGCACCTGACCAACGGTACGCTGGTAGCCGGTGAGATCGCGGTGGCTTACTATACCACGGAAAACGCGGTACGGAGCCTCATCAGCCAGATGGACTCGCTGGCGCTTTACGTCCTGGACCATTTCCTGGCCGACCGCCTGAGGATATATCCCCTGACCTTCCCCAGCAACATGCAGGGCGGGGCCAAGCCTTTCTACGTGCTTAATAACCACTTCTCCCGCCTGCCTCCGGAGTTCAAGTTAATTATCATAGATTCTATTACCCTGCTCGTTGCTCACAGCAATCCCGTAACCATCATCGATTTCTTTTCGCAGTGCAAGAACCTCTGTGACAGCGGCAAGACCATCATCCTGGTGGCCCATTCCTACGCCTTCGAGGAAGACATGCTCGCCCGGACGCGCTCACTTTGCGACGCACGTTTCCGGATGCGTCTGGAACAGGTCGGCGATAGCATGATTAAACTGATGGAGGTCCTCAAGGTACGCGGGGCCGAACGTCCTACCGGCGATGTTGTCAGTTTCGATATCGAGCCCAAACTTGGTATGCGAATAATCCCGCTGGCTAAGGCCAGAGTTTAGGAGTCCAATGCTTCACCTGCCCTTCGAGATCAATGCTTGTCCGGGTAAGTGCGGTCAAGCTTGCGGCGAGGCTGTGGACAGGTGCCCGGTGTACTCGCAGCTCAGTCCGGAGTTCCAGCAGGCCGCTCAGGAAAATCCCCACCTCCTCCAGTACCTGCTCAGCCTGCCACAGGATACGATTGGTATTCCTACCTACTATGAAAAGGTCACCCGTGCCCTTAAAGGGACCAAGGACCCTAACCTGATCTATCCGGTGGGTACGGGCGTATTCATTCATATCATGGCCAATAAAGAGGATATCCGGGACTACTATATAGCCGTGGAACCGAGCCTCATCGATGCCCAGACGGAGACTCTCGACGAGCTAGAGCTACGCCTGGCCGACCATGTTGAGGAGCTCGAGGGCATCACCGACCAAACGAAGAGATTCGAAATTATCATGGGAATCGTTGACAAGATTGTCGTTTATATAGAGCACGCACCGACCCGGCCCGCACCTGAGGTCAAACAGGACGGTAGTAATAAAGACAAAGGCGACAACAATGAGAATAAAGGGAACGGCAATAAAAACACCGCCAATAAAGCGAAAACGGCCCTTCTCACGAAATCCAAAGAAAAATCAAACGGCAAGGTAAAGATCACCCGGTACCAGTACTCCGGCCTCCGCTATCCGCTCCGCCGTAAGCTGGAAGGCATGGGACTGCTGGACCCGATGATACTCGATACCAACATCGAGGATATTTCCTGCTCCGGCCTGGGCAATATCTTCGTAGAACACAAGATTTTCGGGGGGCTGAGGACGAGCATCGGCTTCGAAACCAATGAAGCCCTCGATAAGTTCGTAATCGAGCTGGCGGAAGGCATCAAGCATCCGGTAACCTTCCGCGAACCCGTCGTCGACGCCACGCTTCCGGACGGCTCCCGTATCAATATCGTCTACGGTACGGACGTCTCCAAGCGCGGCAGCAACTTCACCATCAGGAAATTCAGTGAAACTCCCCTGAGCATCCTGGAGCTTATCGGTTTCGGCGCCCTTGACTACGATATGGCCGCCTACCTTTCGCTGATTCTCCAGGAAGGTATGAACGTCTGGGTATCCGGTGAAACGGCCTCCGGAAAGACGACCCTGATGAATGCTCTGACCACGTTCATACCTCCGGAGTCAAAGATAGTCAGCATCGAAGATACCCCGGAAGTCCAGGTACCGCATCATAACTGGATTCGTGGCTGTACCCGTGGCTCGGCCAAGGAGACGGATGCCTCCGAGGTTTCCATGTTCGACCTGCTTAAAGCTGCCCTGAGACAGAGGCCGAATCTTATCATCGTTGGTGAGATTCGTGGCGTCGAAGGGGCAATCGCCTTTCAGGCTATGCAGACCGGCCATGCCTGTATGAGCACTTTCCACGCTGCCTCAGTTTCCAAGCTTATCCAGCGTGTTACCGGCAATCCTATCAACGTACCCAAAACATACGTAGACAACCTCAATGTAGTCGTTATCTGCCAGCAGGTCAGGCTGGCCAACGGCAGTCTGGGCCGTCGTTTGACCAGCATCAACGAGATCGTCAGCTACGATTCCGTGGCAGACTCCTTTTCCTTCATCGAGACCTTTGCCTGGAATCCCCTGGATGATTCTTTCCTTTTCCGCGGCTTCCAGAACTCGTATCTGCTGGAAAACAAAATCGCTCCCCGGCGGGGCTTCCCCGAGGAAAAAAGGAGACAGATATACAAAATACTGAAACAGCGAGCGGACGTCCTGAGGCGTATCAAAGAACAGGGTAAGACCGACTTCTACGATGTCTATGCTATATTATCCAAAGCCTACCGGGAAGGATTGTTCCGTTAAAATTGCTCCGTTATTAACGGGGTGAGGAGGTGCCAAATGCGTTTTAAAAGTTTTAAGGATTTTTCACTGAGTAAGCCAAAGGAGAAGTCCGGGTACAGTCCCGGCGAGGAAGACCAGGCAACCGAGCAAATCACTCAGATGGGAGAAAGGTTGAACGGCCACATTAAGGATCTGGAAGAGACGGCGCAACAGATTCAGCAACTGGCCGACAGTACCAACGGAGATAAAGATGCCAAGCCCCACGGCCCGCTCGGCGAGCTATCCATCGAACCGGACGACCAGTCTGGCGACGAAATCCTTGATGTCAATCCACCAGAGATCGTGGAGGAAGTCCAGGAGCAGGTCAAACTGGTGGAGGTGAATATGGAGGAAGAGACCGCATCGGCCGAGGCGGAACCATCGCCGGCGCCAGCATCAGAGGACAGTATCAATCCACTGAACAATCTCTTTGATGATGAAGAAGAAGAGGACAATCCCCTGGCGAACCTGATAAAGTCTATGCCCGACTATACCACCCAAGAAATAACCGATGATCTGAAGGAATTACAGAGGATTATCCAGGAATGGCAGCGCGACCGTACATAACCGTCCGAACGGGTATGTCCATCCGTTCGCGGCGAGTTAGGGAATCCCCCGATAAAAAAGGGGGTTATCATGGTTGCTGGTTGAGGTGCCGTGGTAGTAGCCTGAAAGTGCGGAGAGAACGAAGCAAGAATCCCGCAGCACCCCGAGCGTACCGGAGTGCCTCGGCGGTTTTTTTGTCCCGATCCTTATACCTATTTGGGGAGGCCGAAGATGACCGTTAAGCATAAGAGACCATTTCTCCAGGCGAATATCCACTTGTGGTATTTCGCCGGTATCATGTTACTCAGTGCCCTCGTATACTATCTGCCTTCCATCGGAGGCTTTTTCGGCTGGAGCTCCATGGAAACGGTCCTTGCCAACCTCCATAATATTTTCGGCATAGATTTCCTGGGCCTGATTTTCTTCATTCCGGTTGTCTATGCCGCCTACGCCTTCGGCGTAATACCCGCGGTAGGGGCAGCTTTCATTGCCATGCTGATACTTCTGCCCTACGCCATACGGGTCGAGACCTTTACCAACGCGTTATTCAAACCCACCGCCTTCGTTATCATCATGAGCGCGGTTGGCGCCGCGGTAGCCATGTTACAAAAAAGTGAAGCAGAGCAACGCCAGCGCCTGAAAGAGATGAAATGCCTTTACAATATAGGCCGGGCAGCCGGTGAGAGCAAGTCCTTGGACGATTTCCTGTCCCGTTTGGTGGTCACGATTCCCCAGGCAATGCGTGGAGATAGCTGGATCAGGATCACATTTGGTAGTCGGTCTTTTGAAAGTCCGAATTTCCAGAAGTCCAGCAGTAAGATAACCGAAGACCTGATCGTGGGCGGCAACACCATCGGTCTTTTGGAAATTTATTCCAACCGCGATAATCCCTACCTGAAAAAGAGGAATCACCTGACCAAGACCCTGGCCGAGAGAATCAGCGGGGCCATCCGTCAAATAGAACTGGAGCAAACCCAGCGCAACTATTACGAACAACTGGAAAAAGAGGTGGAAGCCCGTACCATAGACCTGGAGCAGGTGCAGGAGAAACTCATCCGCTCGGAGAGACTTGCCGCTGTCGGCGAACTGGCTTCGGGTGTAGGCCACGAACTGCGTAATCCCCTGAACGTCATCCGGAATTGTGTTTACCTGCTCAACATGGCTCTCTCGGAGAAAGGTGACGAAGAAGCTGCCGGTACCCTTGGGGTACTGGACAAGCAAATCGATATCGCCAATAAAATCGTGACGGACCTGCTGGATTTCACCCGCATCACGCCCCCCTCCCCGTCCCGGGTTGACCTTAAAGAGCTCATCAACGAATGCCTTTCTTTTATCACCGTGCCGGAGCATGTCTCCGTTAAATCACACATGAACGGCCACGATCTGCACGTCCACACCGATCCCGAGCAGACCGCCCGCGTTTTTAGTAACATCATTTCCAATGCCATTCAGGCCATGAACGACAAAAAAGGCGAGCTGGAAATCGATATTGGCGACGAGGGAGACCTGGCCTGGACGCGATTCAAAGACAACGGCTGCGGGATCTCGGAAGAAAACCTGGCCAAGATCTTTGAGCCTCTCTTTACGACCAAACCAAAAGGGATCGGGCTCGGGCTGGCCATCAGCAAGAGGCTCGTCGAGCACAACGGCGGCAAGATCGAAGTCGCCAGCCAACCCGGGCAGGGGACAACTTTCACGGTAAGTTTACCACTAGAAAAAAGGAGGTACTCACCAGATGAGGCCTGAACCCACCATCCTCGTTGTAGATGATAATGAGGACCTGCTCGAAACGTTTGCGCTGATATTAAAACGGCGCGGCTTTGCCGTGGAAACAGCGGAAAATGGTGCCGCTGCGGTCGCCAAGTTCCAGCAGCACAACTTCGACGTGACATTAATGGACATCGTAATGCCCCAGATCGACGGGGTTGAAGCATTCCGGATGATAAAGGAGATCGAACCGGACGCCCCCATCATCTTAATGACCGCATACTCCGATGAAGACCTGATTCAGGCCGCCCGGGATGAAGGCGCCCGTTGCATCATCAACAAACCAATTCGAATCGACAGGCTGATCCAACTCATCAATGAGGCGACGGCCGCCCAGCCCATACTGATCATCGATGACGACGCCGATATCTGTGATTCCTTGACCAAGGTCTTGACGCAACAGGGCTACGAGGTACTGACGGCGGCCAGCGGCGAGGAAGCGATTAACATCGCCTCGGAAAATACCTGCCGCATCGCCTTCATCGACATCAAGCTGCCCAACATCGACGGTCTGGAGACTCTCCTGCGACTCAGGCAGATCAATCCTGACCTGCTACCAATTATGATGACGGGTTTCCGTAACGAGGTTAAAGAAGCCCTGGATAGGGCCCAGAAAGAATCAGTGATAACCTGCCTTTACAAACCCTTCGACCCCGCCGAAGCCGTTTGCCTAGCTGAAAAAATCTGTAAAAAAACACGCCGCTCGGAGCGTAAATGAAGCAACAAGTCAGCATCCTGGTCGTTGACGACGATGAGGATTTCCTGAATGTTATCCGGCAAATCCTCGAACTGAAGGGATACGAGGTAGGCACCGCCCCTTCAGCGGCCGGTGCGTTGTCCCAGTTAAATGGCCGTTTCTATAATGCGGCCATTCTGGATATAAGCCTGCCGGATGCCGACGGTACAGAATTGCTTTCAAGGATTATCCAGCATCAACCGGATATAATCGCCATCATTCTGACCGGCCACTCGTCCGTGCAGAACGCCGTGAAATCGCTAAACTGCGGTGCCTTCGCCTACCTTGAGAAGCCGCTCGACCCGGAAAATCTGCTTTCAGTAATCAACCGCGGCCTGGAAAGGCAGCGCCTGTTATTGGAAAACCACCAGCTTGTTGAGGAACTGGAACGACACAACCGCGTCGCCGATGTCCTGCTCGGCGTTTCTCAGGCGGTGTCACAGTCCCTGGACTTGCAGCAGATCATCGACTCGGCGCTGGATAAAGTAGCCGAGTCTACCGGGCTTGAGGTGAGTTTCATATACCTCAACGAGAACGACCGCCTGGTCTTAAAAGGGCATCACGGGCTGACAAACCGCATTATCGTGGTAATACCCAAGGAGACCGGTAAGGAAAGCGGCACCATCGGTCGGGTCTTCACCGAGGGCGAGCCGGTCATCATTGAAAACCTTTCGATGAATAAGGTCTCGGACATCGGCTTTCTCAATAGCGGTGGGTACCGCTCCTTTGCCGGCATACCCATAACGCCGTTAGTGCAGAGCATCGGTGTGCTGGGGGTGGCCACCAGCTTCGCGCACTACTTCAGTCCCAACAACATCGAGTTGCTCTGTGGTATCGGCCGGGAAATAGCCATTGCCGTACGTAATTCCCAGCTTTACGATGCCGCATCCAGCGCCCGAGCGCTCCAGGAGCTTGACGCCATGCGCAGCGAGTTCCTGGCGAATGTTTCCCATGAACTGCGTACACCCCTGGCGGTAATTAAAGGTTCCGCTAACAGCCTGCTTCAACCGGATGTCATCTTCGATGAGCTGACCCGGCGGGAGTTTCTGATCTCCATCGACCGGGACGCCGATACTCTGACACGCCTGGTGGATGACCTGCTGATGATGTCACGCCTGGAAGCCGATGCCCTGGAAGTCAGGAAAAGCCCGCATCGGATCAGCGAGCTTATCGACTCCATAAAAGACAGACTGGACAACCTGACCGCCAAACACAATCTTTGTATCGTCATCGAAGACGGCGTACCAATGGTGACCATCGACGAAGACCGTATCGGCGAGGTGCTGACCAACCTGGTAGAGAACGCGGTAAAGTTCTCCGAGGACAATACGCCCATCACCATCGAAGCCGATTACAACGGTAAAGAGGTTGTCATCAGCGTTGCTGATGAGGGGCTCGGAATCAATTCTGATATCCAAAAGAAAATATTCGAACGCTTCTTTCAGGGAGAAACCCGGAACAATGGCCGAAGGAAAGGGACCGGCCTGGGACTGGCTATTTGCCGCGGCATTATCGAAGCGCACGGCGGCAAAATATGGGTGGACAGCAAACCCGGCCGGGGCGCCAAATTCAGTTTCACACTACCGGTCTATTAAAGGGGGACCAATCATGGATAAGAAATGCATCCTCATCGTCGATGACGACCCGGCGATACTGAGACTGCTGAGTGCCAACTTAAAGGCGCGCGGCTACGAGGTCGTTACCTCGACTAACGGAGAGGAGTGCCTGGAAACAGTACAGGCCAACTTTGTCGACCTTATTATCCTGGACCTGATGATGCCTCGAGTCGACGGCCTGGAAGTTTGCCGCCGCATACGCGAATGGTCGGACGTACCGATTATCATCCTCAGCGCCCGAGGCAATGAAAATGACAAAGTAAAATGCCTGGAATCTGGAGCGGATGACTACCTGACCAAGCCATTCGGCATCGCCGAACTCCTGGCCAGAATCAAGACGGCCTTCCGCCACCGCGGCGACCCTACCGTGGCGCCGGCCCGGTCCAGCTTCATGTGTGACGGTATGGAGATAAATTTCGCCAAGAGGCGTGTCACCGTCAACGGCAGGGAAGTCACCCTCACCCCCACCGAGTACTCTTTGCTACAACACTTAGCAGTCAACTCCGATAAGGTACTCACCCACAGTATGCTTCTTCAGAGCGTCTGGGGCAATGAGTATTCATCGGAGAAGGAATACCTGCGTGTCTTCGTAGGCCGCCTGCGCCGCAAGCTAGAACCCGATCCCAAGAATCCCCGGTATATCCAGACCGTCCCCGGCGTTGGTTACCACCTGGCCGGAGTTAAATAGAACCGGCGGGTTTTTATATTTTAACCCCTTTATTCGGGGAGCCAGCACTGGCTCCCCTTTTATTTTGCCTTCCTCTTTTTTATAACCCATTTTCTTGTTTTTTTACCCAACGGCCACTTTCCTTTGTTCCTCATATTATGTCAATCCTGTTTGACAATTTCAAAGTTGAATCAAAATCCGGCCACTATCATTAATGGGATATTTATCTTATTTGAGCACCCGTTTATGCCCTATTTATCAAGCGGGTGATAATCTTGAATATAACTTAAAAAAATAGCCGTGAGGAGGTCGAGATGCTACCGAAAATCAAGATACTTACAATTACCCGGGACTCCGTTCTGATGAGTTTTCTGCAGCAAGGATTGGGCAACGAAGACTATGAGATAATTAATACCCAGCACACGGGATACCAGCTTAAAGACGTCATCGAAAGCGAGCAGCCGGCTTTCATAATTCTGGATATTCTCATGCCCACCCTCGATGGCATTGGCACCTGCCTCAAGCTCCGGCAGTGGACACAACTGCCCATCATGATGCTCAGTACCTGGGGTACCGGTAATGGGACGGTAAGAGGCCTTGACCTTTGCTCGGACAGCTACCTCACGGAATCGTTCGGCCCGGACACTTTAAAAACACGCATCGAAGAGACCTTGAAGAGGAGCATGGCCACCTTCGACCCGCTTTCCAACCTGCCCACCCGTAAATCCATGGTCTAGGCTCCATAACTAACGGATGATTGAAATGTATTTAGTAAAGGACGCGACATGCTGATTCTATTGATAACAAAGAAAAAGAAACAATTTTCACCGGCGGCCGATGCCGGTGAAGACAATGACCGGGAACAAACTGTCGAGAATTTCCGTCCCTCCCACCCGGCTTTGAATACCGTTAACGCCCGGGACATTGTCATGGAAAATGGCGATCTTCTAGCCCCAGTATACAGCCTTGGACTGTATAGTAACACCCAAAACTAAGATCACCGGTATACGCTATTATTCCGTTTTTATCTGGTACGGCCCTCCCGACAAACAGGGAGGGCTTTCTCGTTACCTCACCACTACTAACTAGGCACCGATTCGCTTGCCACCTCCTAGCAGCAGATGATAAAATAAACACGATTGCAGCCGGGGCCGCTAGCTCAATTGGTAGAGCAGATGACTCTTAATCATCCGGTTGGAGGTTCGAGTCCTCCGCGGCTCACCAGTAAATCTCCCGATTTTGTTAATGGTTTTGTTAATAAACTATTAGCTATGGTTTACGAACAATATAAAGACCCCCAAATGACAGAGTTGAAGTTTGGAGATTGGCAGATTACTACTCCCAAAGTCTCTCAAAAGTGGGTTGATGAATTCCTCGCCAGTCGTCGTCAGGGTACTTCCCAACATACTCTTAAGTTCTATCAAACGTGTCTTTATCGTGCCGGCATAACGTGTCCAACTAAAAGCATGATATTCTAGCGGTTTTTGAGACAGGCTCCAGAGTCGAACCCTCCCTGAAACAACGCTTTGCTTGTTTCGCTGTTACACAGCTGCAGGATATAAAGCATTACACTTGAATTGACATATCCATCATGCCCCCGAGCTCTTCGGGATTATTATCGATAAAAATGAGGGTTCCGATGAGATATTGGTCATATATGTTTGTGAATCGGACTTTATTCGAATACATTGCTGAGCCAGAAAATCAGGCATACATAAAAGATCGGCTAGTACATACTCTCATTCACAGCTGGAAATATAGTACCTATTTCTTCGAGGGTGACCGCTTGCCGGTTTGGGAATCGCCGGCCTCTTGATTCCCCTCTCCCGCTGCACCGGGATTGAGTACCTGCGGATGAAACAATAAATAAATCATAGAGCCGAAGCATGGAATAACAAGCACACATGTAGCCCATACTGCTTTACGTCCTCCGAATATTTTCTTCCTGGCCGCCAGGTCCTGGAGAAGCAATCCGGCCATTATCCAGTGAATGATGCTGAATAATACGATCCTTAATATCCAGTCGAAGTTCACGCCGTATCTCCCCGCAGAACCGTTTCCCCACCTATGATAGCACAGGATACGGGAAAATCAATCCAATACCGACGCCCGGCCTGCTTTCACTTTCTGCGTGACGTCCCGGAATATGGAAATCTGGCAGACGGTACCATCCGTATCAACATAAGGTGCCGCGATAACTTCAAAGGTGATATCTTCACCCAGACGGCAGGTCCAGCCTTCGACCGTTTGGTTTTCAATCACTTCAACTAACCGGCAATCGCCCCGGCAGGGTGCATCGAACTGACACAGATGCTGGTAGCAGAGCCGCCCCACGCCATCGCCGAACCTCTTGACCATAGCGGCGTTCATGAAACGTATCCTGTAATCCGGCCCGGTTGTCATTATTCCATCCGCCATCTGGTCCACAATCTGAAGCAGCCTGTCCCCTTCCGAGTATACCGCTACTTCCAGCGTATGGGATTTCTCCTGTTCATTCCGCAACCTGGCAACAAGGTAGCCGATAACTCCGGCCGCGACGGTAAAGAGAACCATTCTGAGTAGCGGGTCGGGAAAAGGTGATACGAAGAAAGCCCGCGGCAGGAATATAACAAAGCTTATCAGCGTGGCTATGATAGCGCCTCTGACGCGGGCGGTATAACTGGCGTAGACGATGGGGATAAGAAACAGAAGGCGATGGAAATCATGGACACCGTAGAAGAATTCCCGGCGTATCGCGTCCCAGGCAGCCCAGTCGATCAATTCGCCGAAATAATAAAACAACGAGCACAATGCGAAGAGAATCGGAACCGCGAATAATTTCAAACCCGTTTTCATAACTTCCTCACCCCTGTTTCTCAGCGGATATATCCGATAACCAGCCCGGAGAATACTAGCAAGCCGAGCAGGGCGAATGCCAGCTTTTCGAGTCGTGTCATGCTGTCGCCTCCGCTTTTTTATCATAACCCGCAATGGGTAGATATTTATGGGCCAGCCACACTACCAAAAATGCATCGGCCACCAGGCCGACTGAAATAGCAAACTCCATCCAGTGGGGGAAATAGTCATAACCTGGCCGCATACTGAGGGCCAGCATGCTTATATTGAAACGGTTCAACATCAGGCCGATTACGACCAGAACCGCGGTCCCGAACACCGCCCTGCGGTTCAGCCTCACCTCGGGCAGTGAAAACAGGAACATGGGCAGCACTACGCCGATCACGATTTCTGCCCACCATAGAATATTCCACGGATAAGCCGTAAAAAGGAGGCCCAGTTCGCTGGCTGTTGTCAGATCGACGATTTTTAAAAGCAGGTAGATACCCAGGATATAGGGAATGGCCCGGGCCAGCCCGGCCAGTATACTCTTATCCAGCTGGTGGCCGAAAACGCGGGTACTCACAGTCGATTCGAATATGACCATCGCCGGCCCCACGGCGACAGCCGAGGCCAGAAAGAGCAACGGCAATATTGGGGTAAACCACAGGGAATGAAGTGTCTCCGGCATCATCAGCAGCATCGAGCCCAGGGACGACTGGTGCAGTGTGGAAAGAACGATCCCGGCGATTACCAGTGGTATTTGAACGGTCCGGATGGCTTTGAGGGGTACATGCCAGTTCAGCCTCTCAAAAACCACCGGGCTGAATTCCAGGGCCAGAACAGCCGTATAGGTCATAACACACACACCGACCTCAAAAAGCGGCGAGTGGATGTTCCAGTTGATAATAATATGCCAGATATACCACGGCTGTCCCAGGTCAACCAGCAGCGCCAGGATGACCAGGGTGTACCCCAGAAAAGCGGTCAGGATGGCCGGCCTGACTACCGACTTGTACTTATTGAGGTTGAAAATATAGACTGCCCCGGCCAGCGTAAATCCGCCCGCAGCCAGAGCGACACCGCAATACAGGTCAAAGCTAATCCACAATCCCCAGGCACGTCCGTCACTTAGATTACTTATAGCCCCCAGGCCGTTGATGAAGCGAATAATCATCACCGCAAGCCCGAGGACCACCAGAATACTGAGGATAGAAGTCCCGGGAGAAAACCTACGTCTCCGCGATTCCATTTAGTTACCTTTCGACCGGATCGTTACCGGCTTTTCTTTCATGACTCGTTCTCGCCTTTTCACCAGCCAGTAGATGCCAGACATGGCAGCCGCCACTCCCAGGAGTACCGGGGGGACGGCCCCCATAGCGCGCTCGGCATCAACGGTAACCGGTTCGGGTCCCAGTATCGGGAACCCCAGCTCATTAAAAGGTACGGGGGATAAGTAAAGCCAGGATGTCCCGCCTACCTCTGTTTCGCCGTAGATGTGGTTGATATATCTCTCCGGTCGGGCGGCGATACGTTGCCTTGCTTCGGCGATGAGTTCTTCCCGGTTCCCAAACTTCAGTGCATGGGCAGGACAGGTTTTTACACAGGCTGGTTCAAGGCCGGCGCCGAGGCGGTCGGCGCAGAACGTACATTTTCGGATCCAAGGTAAGGGGTCATCCCATTCAAAGGTAGGTATACCGAACGGACAGGCTACCATGCAATAGCGACAACCGAAACACTTATTTTCATCATAGATTACAGGACCTTCCGCCGTTTTTTGTAGGGCGCCAACGGGACAGGCCGCCACGCAGGCGGGGTTCTCGCAATGCATGCACTGCAGCTTGGTAAACAACCAATGGAACCGGCCATTATATTCCAGTTCTGTAAAGCGTATTTTCGTCCAGGTCCTGGCCGATAATTGGGGGGGATTTTCGTAACTTCCCCAATTTTTCGACGGTACCATGTTTTCTATGAGGGGTATTTCTTCATCATTTTCATTCCATTGCTTGCAGGCTATCTGGCACCCCCGGCAGCCGATACAATTGTTTAAATCACATAATACAGCTAGCGACATTATTTCACCTTTTTCCCTATTATTGGACGCCGGAAAGATCTGATAATATACAAAATCAACGTCCTATATTTCCCTCATATGCTCCTGAATATGGAAATGAATCTTGATACCCCTTTTCAGACTTATGAAAAGATTGTACAGAAACGTAGCAATGATCAAGACAAGTATCAGGGCCAGCCAAACTACCCCCAAGAAGACCGCCAACAACATACGGCACCACCTTTCCGCCAGGGGGCAGGACAATCATCCCCGTCGATTATCCTGCCCCCCGGGCGTTGATTCCTGGCACAGGCGCCGGTAGTTTTGTATTTCGTTGGGCTCATGATATTCGCTCTTTTTAACCTCGCTGTTTTCGGCACGTTACCCCGTTTATTTTGTTTTGACTGATTCTTCGGCGGTTTTTTTCACGACCTTCTTAGCTTCTCGCACCTCCTTGATGGCAGCATAAATACCGCCGATATTTAGGTACCACACAAAGACGACCGGGAACAGTATTACTGGTATTGCGACGATCAGTGCAACGATAACCTGCCATTCCATTTTTATATCCTCCTTTCGCTAAGGCCCGCGGGCCTTCTTTCCAAGTGCCTTTCGATGTTGTTGGTCAGGGCTTTTTCAAATTCCTTGTCGGCATTCCGGACCACGGGAACTAACAAGTTTTCACGGATTTTCTTTACAAACGTTTTCTCAACCGGATTCCTTACCGCGGCAATAATGCCCCCGATGACGATATACCAGACAAATACTACCGGAAAGATGACAATGGGTATTCCGAATGCTATTGCGACGATTACTTGCCATTCCATAACGGACTCCTACTAAGTTTTTCTTTTGTCCACCCTACCTGGCAGGTGCTTTGACCGGTGCTTTCCGGGCAGCTCTGACGGCCAGAGCATCCCTTATCGCGGCGATAATACCCCCGATATTGATGTACCAGACATAGGCCGCCGGGAAAAGGATGACGGGTACTGCGATGACCAGTGCTGCTAATGCTCCCCATTCCATTTGTTCTTACCTCCTTTTGCGTACTTTCTTCATCCACCTTGAGCTTATCATCACAGCCTTCCAGCCGGCTTCGATTGCATTAACTAATCCGTATATAAAATTCCTAGTTGTTTTCACCTATAGCGACATAGCGGAAAACGATGATTGTCCGGACATCCGGCAGGGTGTATGATATGAACGACGAACGGATGAATACCCAAGCCAGCAAGATAGATATTTTAATTGCCGATGACCACGCCGTCGTGCGTGAGGGGACCCGCAAGATACTGGAGCACGAACCTGATTTTCAGGTCGTGGCCGAGGCTTCCGACGGGGAAGAAGCCGTGAGACTTGTCAGCGCCTTGCGGCCCGACGTCGCAATAATTGATATTTCCATGCCGGGTATCAACGGCCTAGAAGCCACCCGTCAGATTAAGAAACTATACCCTTCGGTAGTCGTGTTGATACTAACAGCCTTTGATGACGACCAGTTTGTGTTCGGCCTACTCGAGGCCGGTGCCGCCGGTTATTTGCTGAAAAGCGTCCGCGGGCGTGAGCTTGTCGAGGCCGTGCGGCAGGTACATGCCGGCGAATCGGTCCTCTCCCCGATCATTGCCCGTAAGGTATTGAACCGTTTTTCTCCTTCCTTTACACAGCTGAGGGAAAACCAGGTGGGGGAAGCCCTCACGGAGCGGGAAACAGAGGTACTCCAACTGGCTACCTGGGGCATGAGCAACCAGCAAATAGCTGATCACCTTATCCTGAGTCTACATACGGTTCAAGCGCACCTGGGGCATATTTTCAATAAGCTGCGGGTAGGTTCGCGTACCGAGGCCGTGGTAGCCGCGTTGAGGAAAGGCTGGGTCACCCTTGATGAGGGTGACCGCAACACCGAAGCAAAGGAATAGGCCGACATCGTGCGTATGAACCAAGCACTTTCGGATATAGCCAGACCACTAAGCCGACCGGGCACCTGGTTTATAGTAATCATAGTTGCGGCAATCACGTTAGTCCACTATAGTGAATCCCTTGAATTTCCCGCGCTGATACTATCCGATCTCGGGCTGGACCGGCACGCCTTCGAAAGAATCCTTTACCTGGCCCCGATAGTCTGGGCGGGTTTCCTGTTTGGCTGGAGAGGGGCCTTCATCACCTCCCTGTTGGCCCTGGCGGCAATGTTACCCCGCGCCATCGTGATTTCCGACCATCCTGTTGACGCTTTGCTGGAAACCTTCTCCGTTTTTATCATCGGAAATGTGCTCGCCATAAGCTTTGCTTCACTACGAAGGGAACGCGAGTACCGCATTCAATTGAAGGCGGCCCATGAGAAACAGCAAAAAATCACCGAAGAATTAGAGGTAACCCAGCAGAACCTCCGTTACTATCTACAGCAGGCCACCCGCGCCCAGGAAGAGGAGCGAAAAAGAATCTCACACGAATTGCACGATGACACTATACAATCCCTGGTAGTCCTTTCCCGAGAGCTGGATGAGTTGTTGAGCAACGATGCCAGCGTGACAGAAGCAACCCGTCTCAAACTTGAGGGACTGTGGCACCGGATTGATGAAATAGTCAAGGAAGTCCGCCGTCTCAGTCAGGACCTCCGGCCGGCGGCGCTTGACCAGCTCGGACTGCTCCCGGCCATCGAATGGCTGGCAGCCAATCTGAAAGAATATTCTGGCATTACGGCCAACGTCAAAGTTATCGGACAGGAACGGCGCCTTTCTGAGGAGGCGGCTATAGCAGTTTTTCGCATCTGCCAAGAAGCATTCAGGAATGTTTGGCGCCACTCTAAAGCCACCGAGGTGGACATCCAGATAGAGTTTGAGGCGACGAAAATCAAGATGACTATTGAAGACAACGGAAAAGGATTTAATATACCCGGTGAACTAGGTAACATGGCAAGAGAAGGAAAGCTCGGTTTGGCCGGCATGCAGGAACGGGCCCAACTGATTGGCGGTAAGTTAAAAGTCGATTCCCGTGTAGGAGAGGGGACAAGAATTATCCTGGAGTTGGCCGGATAAAGATATTTATAAATTCATCATCCAGGATAGTGCTATATTATGATGATAAATAACTATTCAATGACCAAAGCATAACCAAGTCCTTTTGGTTAGGCGAATTATGCACCCTGTCGGCGTTCAGGGAAAGTGTCAGGGTTATCTGTTCAGCGATTATGTCAGTATCATAGCACCTCGGCGTATGTATTTCGACCAGCATCGCAAGCTAAAGGCGGTAAAATTTCATCTTCATTTTGGG
>DAOULX010000001.1:0-43991 GCA_034414775.1 Dehalococcoidales bacterium | reverse complement strand
ATAAAGTTCTCCGCTGAATACCCCTCAGCTTTGCTGGGGGGATGACAGCGGCCTTTTAGATGACATGGTGGTGGGGGGCTACTCCCTTACCCCTGATGCCCCCCAGCTTGCTGGGGGGTTATTCACTACATATGAATTTAGCGGTTGGTGGCTCGAGAATTGTAATAGCAAAGGTGGCGTTATCACTACCAGCCTTATTGGAGACCGTCAAAGAAGCGGTGTAATTCCCCTTTTTCAAATAAGTGTGCGATGGATTCTGCTCAGTGCTGGTAGTGCCGTCACCGAAGTCCCAGGAATATGAAGTGACTTCTCCAGTAGACTGCTCAGTAAATCGAATGGCTTCATTTACCGCAGCACTTCTTTTATCAGCTGTCAATCCAGCTACAGGCGCCGGCTGAGTACAACCGGCAACAAAGCACAATAAACCAACGATAACAACAACTATAAGCGCTGGAGTAATCCTCTTAAAATGAGCCATTTCCCCTCCTTTATATGTACCTCTGGAACGCTCCTTTATTATTGTATCTAAGAATAGATTCAATACATGAAATTTTTTTCTTTGTTGAACGATGCCATACCCCTAATTACCGAATTACTATGATCCCCAACAGAAAGGGCACTAGCTATCACTATATACAGCGGTTACTAGTGCCCCTTAATTGCCGCTAGCTTCCCAAACCCACCTTTTGTGATATTCAATTACTAAAAAAGTTCAGTTTGTTCAGGCAAATTATATTATTCATATCTGATATTGTCAAATACTACAATAGTCAAATCTATTTCTCATAACGTCTACACTTCCTTAAAGGGGGACCAAGGGGGTTTTAGTTGCTAATCCCTCATTTCCTCCATCGCCTTCTCGAACTTCCGCGTAAGGGTGTCCGCCTCGGCAGTAAGCTTGTCCCACTCGCTAGTGAGTGACATGATGGACTCCTGGAGTGCCTTGTACTCCTGGCTCGTATCAGCGACCTTCGCCCCCTCCTTGTAATGCTCCGGATCGGCTAATAATGCTTCTACCTCCTTGAGCCGCGTCGTTTGCCGAGAGACCTCTTTCTCAATTTCCGAAATACATTTCCTGATCGGGGTGATTTTCCGGTTGTGCTCGTTCCTCAGGTTGCCCTCGGCGATGCGGCGATGTCGCTGGCGGTCCCGGGCAGGACCGGGGGGTGGGGCGTATTCCCGGACGGCCCGGAGTGTTTCCGGCAGGGCTACGGAAGGCCGGGCGGCTACCTCGGTCCGATAGAGATAATCGTCGTAGCTGCCCGGAAAGACACGTAGCTTCCCTTCGCGGATCTCGATAATCTTATTGGCGACCTCGCGGATGAGGGTGCGGTCGTGGGTGATGAAACAAATTGTACCACGATAAGCGTCCAGGGCATCGGTGAGTATTTCACGGGAAGGTATATCCAGGTGATTGGTGGGCTCGTCGAGGAGGAGGAATCCGGCCGGCCGCACCAGCATCCTGGCGATGGCCAGGCGGGTCTTTTCTCCACCGGAAAGCACCTCCACTTTCTTGAGTACGTCATCCCCACTGAAGAGGAACGCCCCCAGCAGTCCGCGCAGCGATTGCTCCGGCTCGTCAGGGGCCACCCGGCGCAGTTCGTCAATGATGGTGCTGGCCGGGTCGAGTTCCTCGATGTAGTACTGGGCGAAGTAGGCCATGGTGACGTTGTGGCCGAGGACGCGTTTGCCTTTTTCAAATGACAGTACCCCGGCCATAATCCTGAGCAGGGTAGTCTTGCCGGCCCCGTTGGGCCCCACCAGCGCCGCCTTGTCCCCCCGCTCCAATTCCAGATGGAGGTGGCGGTAAACCGGTTTCGACCCGTAGGACTTCTCGATGTCTTTCAGAGTAATGACGGTATGCCCGGTACGCCGCGGCTCCGGGAAGGAGAACTTGATCTTGCGGGTTGAGCGTGGCACAACTATCCTTTCGACCTTTTCCAGCTTCTTAATGCGGCTTTGTACCTGGGTTGCCTTGGTGTTCTTGGCGCGGAACCTCTCGATGAAACGCATCTCCCGGGCGATTTTCTGTTCCTGCCGACGGGCCGTCGCCTGCCTGACTTCGAGGTCTTTCCGGCGGGCCAGGACATAGCCGTCATAGTCGCCGTGGAAGAAGACGACCTCTTCCGTCTCGATGGCGATTATCTTCCTGGCTACATTGTTCAGGAACGCACGGTCGTGGGAGGTGACGATGACCGCTCCGTGGTAGGTCTTGAGGTAGTTTTCGAACCACCGTGTCGTCTCCAGGTCGAGATAGTTGGTCGGCTCGTCAAGGATGAGGAGGTCAGGATCGAGGAAGAGGAGCTTGGCCAGCTCAACGCGGGTTAGCCAGCCGCCGCTGAGTTCGGCGAGCGGCCGATGGAATTCCGCAACGGCGAAGCCCAGTCCGGAGAGTATTATCCCGGCCTCGTGCTCGGTGTCGTAGCCGCCGGTAGACTCAAAGGCGTGTTGCAGCTCGCCCAGTTCGCGCAGCATACTGGTGACGCTCTCTTCATCCTTTTCCTCGGCCAGCTCCTCTCGCAGCAGCTCGATTTTGTGAGCCAGATTACGGGTGCCGGCGTCAGAACGCACTATTTCATCGATCAGGGCCCGTTGGGAGGTAGGTTGGATGTCCTGCCGCAGATAGCCAATGGTCGTGCCGTGGCGGAGAGCGACGTTGCCGGAGTCCGGCGCGACGCCGCCGGAGATTATTTCGAACAGGGTGGTCTTGCCCGTCCCGTTGGCGCCGATAACGGCGATACGGTCTCCCATCCCGACGTTGAAGCTGACGCCGCGAAAGAGGGGCCGGGCATTATATGACTTGGATATGTTGTTAACGCTGAGCATCGGTTACCACCACGTGTAATTATACAGGCTTAAAAGCGTCATTGCGAGGGAGCATAGCGACCGTGGCAATCCCATGAAAACATCAAGTTGTATTGCCAGAAGCTATTTAAAGACATCGGTAGAGATTGCCGCGCCTCCCAACTTCGTCGGGATGTCTCGCAATGACACTACCTAGTTAGTCCAGCATATGAAGCAAAAAGGGGATGACGGCCAGGCTGGCTACTGTGGTCAGCAGGACGACGCTCGAAACCAGTTCGGCCTCGTTATCATAGCGGGTGGCCAGCATCGCCGAAGCCGCCGCTGCCGGCATGGCCGAATCAAGTATGACCACCGCCCGGAGTATGCCCGTCAGATTAAACAGTTCCACCATCAGGATGCCGAGCCCCAGCCCGATGCCTATCCGCAGGAAGGAGGCAAGGATGGTGGTGGGAAAGGAGGACATCCTGACCCTGGAAAGGTTGTGCCCCAGCGTAATCAGGATAAGAGGTATCGCCATTAACGAGATGAAATCGAGGGAGTTCACCACCAGTTCCGGGACATCGATTTTGAGGAAGTTGAGCACCAACCCGATGACGACGGCGTAAACTACCGGCAGACGGAAGATCTCCTTAGAGCTTTCCTTCCAGCCCCGCCCCGCCATGATATAAACGCCAAGGGTATATATAAGCAAGAGGCTCGGGATATAGAACAGCGTGGCGGTGGCCAGGCCATCGGAACCGAAGGCAAGATAAATTACCGGGAAGGGTATATTGACCGTGTTCATTATCGCGATGGGGACGTACAGGCCGGAATGCTTCTGCCGTAATATCCGGAACACAAGCCAGGCTATCAGCAGGCAGCCGATCTGGATAATAAAAGAAGCTGCCCAGATCTTGGCGGCGTCTGTCAGAACGATTTCCTTTTTTAGGAGGGAAACGATGACCAAAGCGGGTATCCCGACGAACAACGAGGTATCGACAAGGGGGCTGACGGACAGACGAGTAAATTTCCCGATAAGAAAGCCGACGAAAATAACGAAAAAAGTCGGCAAGACGATATCGATGATATCAGGCATTATACCTTACACAGTATCTAGACTGAAGCGCACCAACTACAGTATCTTTAAACATTGTGCCGTCGGGCTATTTCGCCGGGAACGATAAAATGTGAGCTTATCGCGCTAATCATTTTATCCTGGCTGGAATCGCAGGCTTTTTTCAGGTCCAGGAGTACCCGCCCGGCTACGGTCTCATCCCAGAACCAGTCCTGCAGCACCTGGCTGGAAGTCCCTGATTGTCCAGGTTGGGCGGTGATCCCTTCAATGTAATAGGCCTTTAAATCTTCTACGGCGAGCTTCAGCATCTGGGCCAGCGGTACGTCATCGCGGGGATTGGACGGCAGGGTGTCGCCAAAGAAAGCGTAGATGAAGTCACCCAGTTCCCCGATATCGAGATTGCTAACTCCGACGGTAGTCCGCTGACGTTGGGCCACGGACATGTCGTACCAGGGACGCATGGCGTTGATCTCACGGCGAAAAGCCACCAGCATCTGGTCAGCGTCGGCATCGCCGGTGTCAGTAGGGGCGTAGTGAACCGGACAGGCCAGCGCTACTATTTCGTCGCTCTCCGGCTCATCCTCGGGGAAGTCTTCCAGGCAGGGGCCACCAGGCGCTTCAAGCAATCCCAGGCAGGCAGTGAGTACTCGCCGCTGGAAGCCAGGATCGTCCGGGGCGCCCAGGGGACGTCCCAGCTGGAAAGGCACCCAAAGCGCTCGGGGCGGTTTGATTGTCTCCGTATGCGGCCTGACCAGGCTGATGCCGGTGGTGGGCACTCCTGCCTCTTCGATGCAGTGACCGAGTACGCCGACGGCGCACGTGCAGCCCGGTCAGACGGGCAGGAGCAGAACGGCGTTCACATTGTCTTTCTTGAGCAGTCCGGCTATTTCCCGGGCTGGCTCCACGATTGACAGAGCCACCCGTGGCGCAGCTACCGAATAGTGAAAATCAGCCAGGCTGCCGATGAGGCCTTCCGACTCCAGCTCACGTAGGCGGTCGAGCGGAAAAACAACATTACAGTCCCGCTGAAAGCCGGTATGATCGAAACCGGCAGACATATGGGACATTACCAGATCGCTGGCTTGGACATTCCCCGGTATGACCCTGTAGAAATCCGGCACGCCGAACTGGAACGGCCGGTCGTTGCGCAGATGAAGTCCGGCCGTGGTGATAACAGCCAGGCGCCTCTCTTTCAGGGGCGGTCCGCTTACCCAGGGGCTGATTGAAAAAGTGGGGCAGTCCAAACTCAGCAACATATTTCGCTCTTCTTCGCTTATTATTTCCAGCCGGACCATGGACTTACTCCTTCCCGTTGATGGGATTCATACCAATCGATTGCTGGTAAGTTAACATATACGGTGGTAGCTGTCAACAATAGAGGGAAGGTTGGTGAAGGTACCCGAGTACAAAGCTTCGCTTTTGTTGTGGTATTATTATCTCGATACCGATAACGTGCTTATTCAAAGAGGACAAGTGGAAGAGAAGATCGTCTATTTCGAAAAATCGGGGAAAGCGAATACGGACGAGACGTTGAGGCTGGCTGCTGAGAGGGGTAAGGCACGCGGTATAAAAAAGGTCGTCCTGGCATCTACCTTAGGCGATACGGCCCGGCTGGCCGCTCGGCTCTGGGCTGGCACCGATGTGAAAATAGTGGTCATTCCGCATCAGTACGGATTTTTCGTCGGCCCCGGTGAAACGTTTCCCGCTGACCTGGCCGACGAGCTCAGGGAGCAGGGACATGTCGTGCATTTCGGCACGATGTTGTTCCATACGGAACACTTCCTTGGCACGGACGCCCCGAGGGCGATGGCTAACTTGCTGCGGACACTCTGCCAGGGAATCAAGGTCTGCGTCGAGATAGTCCTGATGGCGGCGGACGGCGGACAGGTTGCCGCGGGAGAGGAGATCGTCGTGGTGTCCGGAACAAGGCGGGGGGCGGATACCGCAGTCGTGGCGATAGCTTCAACCTCGACGCAACTCGCTGATCTTCATATCACCGAGATAATCTGCAAGCCTCTGCAAACCAAGCAAGGACCGCCGCCACCGCCGGAAAAATCTTCATCACCGGATCAGTAACAGATGGGTCAACTTTCTGGGGATAACGATTGTCTGGCGGGGAGGCGGCTCATCAAATACGCGGCCGCCGGATTGGGTGGACTGGCACTAATTTATGCCGGCCTGTCCGCACTCGGCGCCCGGATAGCCATGGAGATAACGCGTCTCCCTGTGAACGGCTCACCGGACGACGTTGGCGTCACCTACGAAGATGTCGCCTTCTCGAGTCGCCAGGACGGTGTCCCGCTGCGGGGCTGGTTCATGCCCGGGAAGGGGGATCGGGCCGTATTAATCGTTAACGGCGGCCACGAGAATCGTATCGATGACAATTCCGATACGATGTCTCTTTCCCGGGACCTGGTATCCAAGGGGTATTCCGTGCTCATCTTTGACCAGCGGGGCCGCGGCGAGTCCGGAGGCGAAGGCCTCATTCTCTGCGACTTCGAACTGGATATCGGCGGCGCTATGGACTACCTGGAGGGAAGGGGTTATCCACCGGAACAGGTTTGTATCCTGGGATTCTGTTCCGGGGCGGCTTCGGCCTGTATCTATGCCAGCCGTCACCCGGCCGGCGCAGTGATACTGGACGGGTGTTTTATCGATGTCTCCACGATGGCGGTGCGGGAGGCGGCCTCGGTGGGATTGCCGGAGTTCCTGGTGCGTCTTTTCCTGCCGGGTTTAAAAGTAGCAACAAAATTATTTTGCGGATACCACGTGACCGATCCGATAGACGTCGTCCGCGATATTACCAGCCCAATCTTATTTATCAACGAGGAGCAAGACGAATTTATCACGAGTGGTGAGACGCAACGGCTCTACGAAGCATCGGCAAATCTTTCCGACGAGACCTGGGAGGTTAACGGGGCACTACACAGCCAGTCGTACCGGAGCGATCCCGGGCGCTATATCGGTAAGATTGACGGGTTCATCTCGAAGCACATTGGATAGGCGTGGTCGGCGCATTGGCGTGAAACAGAGCGAATCCATCAAAGATAAGAATACAATCGACGTGGTTGGTTCTTCCCAGCCTTCTCGTCTCCATACCGGCCTCCCGCTGCTTCTTCTTTTTAATGTTGATATACCCGCGGCCTGTTTTCAAACCTACATGGATTGAAAGCCGTATTTTTGAATTTTACGATTCGCCTGCTATAATATGGGATATTTGTTGAGGGGCATTCTATGAATGATGAAAACATTATCGGGAAGGTGCTCGATATGGCCGGCCTGGCGGACTACCAGGATGGTTCGATCGTCAGCCGGACAGTTATCGATAAACCCGCCGGTACCTTGACGTTCTTTGCCTTTGATAAAGGGCAGGGACTCAGCGAGCATACCACTCCCTTTGATGCCCTGGTATATATCCTCGACGGCGAAGCGGAGATTACCATATCCGGGCGACCGCTCCTGGCGAGGCAGGGAGAGATGGTCATCATGCCGGCCAACGAACCGCACGCCTTGAAGGTGCCCAGCCGGTTCAAGATGCTCCTGGTCATGATAAAGTCTTGAACCAGGGGAGAGGAGGAATCCGGGAATGCCCTGGAAAAAAGCTAATCCGGCCCTCATCGAGATGCTTGAGGAAGCAGTTCGGGGGTATGACTGCGATAGGCGAATGATGTTCGGGTCGCCGACGTTCTTCATCAATGCCAATATGTTTGCCGGTGTGCACGAGGACGCGGTGATACTGCGTCTTTCCGAGGTTGACAGGCAGACGGTCTATACCGGGTTCGATGAGGTGAAACCGTTCACGCCGATGGAAGGACGCCCGATGAAGGAATACGCGGCCTTTCCGGAGAGTATCACCGCCAACAAGGAAGTCTTCGGGGAATGGCTGGGCCGGTCTTACCGGTACGCCGCCTCGCTACCGCCGAAGGAACCGCGGCGCGCTAAAAGAAAGAAGTAAGAAACGACTTTAAATGTGGGCTGATGCGGCTTTAGTCCTGGGCGCCTATCTCCTCGGTTCGGTGCCGCATCTCAAAATTCTGGCCCGCCTACGCGGCGTCAAGCTGAAGGGCGATTTCCCCGAGGGGCTCTACGACCGGGCGGGGCGTGTGGTGGGAGTCATCGGGGTGCTGGGAGAGTTCGTCAAGGGAGTTACACCGGTCCTGGTGGGAAAGGCCCTTGATTTCGACATAATAAGCGTCGTTTTAGCCGGTTTGGCGGTGGTGGCAGGGCAAATGTGGCCGGTGTTTTCCCGGTTCGATGGTGAAAAAGGTAACAGCATCGGAATTGCCATGGTGGTAGCTTTGACACCCGTGGCGGCGCTTTATGCCATAATACCCATGGTAGTCGCCGTGGCCGTCAGGACAACACAGCGTCTGAAGGGGGGCGGACCTATCGTCGGTGGCTCCTACAGCCGAAGCATGCCAATCGGTATGCTGATCGGATTTATGGTCTTTCCGGTAGCCGCCTGGATTCTCGATGAGCCTTTTGCCGTGTTGTGGGGTGGACTGGCTTTGTGGGTGTTTATCGTGATAAGAAGGCTTACTGCCGGCCTCAGCCGGGATTTAAAGGTCTCCGGGGACACATCGGGTATCTTGTTACGTCGTTTCCTCTACGACCGGTCGGCTGAAGCCTGGCGACGCTGAAGGGACAGAGGCTTCAATCTTCCGGGACTACGTGTCCGTCTTTCATTACGCAATGAGCCAACATACTTGCTTTTTAATGTATAATTGCGTATAATACGGCGAAATCTTATCAACTGTGTTGAGGAGGCGCCACATGCTGGATGAACTGTCCCTGGAAATAATCGGTGAACTACAGGAAGACGCCCGGCAAAGTTACCGGGAGATAGGGCGGAAATTGAACGTTTCCGAGGGGACGGTGCGAAATCGTGTCCGGATCCTGACCAATAGCCGGGCAATGAAGATAAGTGCCGTACCCAATCCGGAGCATCTGGGGTTGAACTTTATTTGTGTCGTGTGTATCGAGGTCAAGGTGGGTTCGGCTGAACATGTCGAACAACTTCTTATTCAGAGTCCCAATGTCTATTTCCTGTCCGGCTGTACGGGTACATATGACATCATCGGGCTTTTCGCTTTTCACTCGCCACGTGAGTTCGACGAATTCGTCAAGAACGTCATCGCCGCTATTCCGGAAATTACCCGGACGACTACCTTCGTGGTCATGCATATTTCGCGCAGCCCCTGGGAGCATAACCTGGACGTCAAGGCACTAGCCTGATCATTGGCGATAAGGGATAATCCGGTTCCGTGTTTTGACAGTTTAAAGGAACAGGCATTATTATGTTAACAGAATGCTCGATTATACATATACGACGCGCGATGTACTGGAAAAACGAAGGGCTGAGATTCAAAAGCGCCGTCGCATCATAATTTTCTCATCGCTCGGTTTTATCGTCCTTCTGATCACTTTCCTAGTGTTGTTTCAGTTCACCGACGTTATCCTGGGCCTTTCCAAGGACATCCAATCTATTTCTGAGGGGAATGACTGGGCTATCTTCCGCCGCGACCTTAACCGGACTGGCAGCGCTGGCGACCCGGGACCGGTGCCCGGCGGCACTATCAAATGGACCTTCAAGACGGGGGCGGCAGTTCATTCCTCGCCTGCGGTGGTAGACGGTACTGTCTACATCGGTTCGAGGGACAGCAATGTCTACGCCCTGGACGCGGCCACCGGAGAGGAACGCTGGAGATTCAAGACGGGGAGCTGGGTGGAATCATCGCCCTCGGTGGTCGGGGGCGTGGTCTACGTCGGTTCCAACGATGGGCGTCTCTATGCCTTGGACGCTGCGAGCGGAAACGAATTGTGGTCTTTCGATACTATCTATGCCGTGAGGTCTTCGCCGGCCGTGGCTGACGGCATCGTGTATATCGGTTCTGACGACTACTCCGTTTATGCCGTCGATGCCGCCACCGGTGAACGGGTCTGGAGCTACGAGACCGACAGCCTGGTGACGTCCTCGCCGGTTGTTTCCAACGGAATTATGGTGGTCGGATCTTCGGATGGAATCCTTTATACCTTCAATGCGGAAAACGGCCGGGTCCGCCTCCAGTTCTTGGGTCGATCCTCGGTACTTTCCTCTCCGTCAGTTGAAAATGAGACGGCTTACTTCATCAATAGCAGCGGATTTTTGTATGCCGTCGATACCACGGCCAGGAACTGGCTGTTTGAAAACCGACTGAGGCTCTTCTGGCAGGTGTTCCATGTTTATGGGGTCCTGCCGAGGCCTCCCGATCCTTCTGGCTTCATATGGTCGGTACCGTTGTTTGTCGGCACCAGTTCATCACCGGCACTGGCGGACGGTACAATCTATGTCGGCGCGGGAACCCGGCTGGTAGCCCTCGATGCTGCTGACGGGCGGCAAAGGTGGGGTTTCGAAACCGGGGATATTATCTTCTCCTCGCCGGCGGTCTCCGGCGGGGCCGCATACGTGGGTAGTAACGATGGTAACCTGTACGCCATCGACCGGGCCACCGGGACCGAGCTGTGGCATGCCACCACCGGCGACAAAATTACCTCATCACCAGCCGTGGCCAACGGAATGGTCTTTGTAGGATCGGAAGACGGTACAATCTACGCCTTCGAATAATCGCAAGGTAGACAAGATGGCAATGACCGGTCATACTCCCTGTACCGGCTCGATATCGGTATATTTCTGGAAAAGCTCACCGCATCTAATTCGATTATAACGTCGCGTCTGATTGATGCAAAAATCACCCGGGTGACGCACGGCTCGAATCGTTTTTTCCCAATCTAGGGGTATGCTATACTGAAACTGGCGGTGCCATACACTTTAGTTTCCCTTTTTGGAAGGAGATTGATTATATGGCCATAGACCTGTCTGGATTGACAAGGGAGCAAAAACGTGAGGAAAGGTTGAAAAATTATATCGATCGGCCGGACGTGAGATTCCGCGACGAGAAAGCGAAGAAGCTCCACCGGGAGAGGGTGACCCGCCTGCTGAAGGCCTGGCAATGCCAGGAACCGGACCGCGTTCCGGTGACCCTACCGACGGGCAATTACCCGGCCTATTATGCCGGCTATGACTTGAAGACGGTTATGTACGATTATCGGGCGCTACGAGAAGCCTGGACCAAGTTCATGAATGATTTTTCCGACCATATGGATACCCTAATGGGACCCGGCACGGTGCATTCCGGCAGGGTCATGGAGATTCTCGATTACAAGAATTACGCCTGGCCTGGTCACGGCATCGGGGATGATGCCAGTACCTACCAGTTTATCGAGGCGGCCTACATGAAGAGCGATGAATACGATATTTTGATTAAAGACCCCTCAGATTTCGGTTTCAGGAAGTTGACACCTAGACTTATGGGAGCGGCGGCATCGCTGGAGCACTTCCCGCCGCTGAATGCCCTGGTGGGTATGCCCATGATTCTGGCCACGCCGTTCTCCCGACCGGAGGTAAGGGAAACCTTCCGGAAGCTGATCGCCGCCGGCGAGGAAATGGAGCGGTGGCAGCAGGAACAGACTATCTACAATAAAGCGATGCTCGAGGCGGGATTCCCGACCCTGCGGGGCGGCCTGGGGATCGCTCCGTTCGACCTTATCGGGGACTTCTTGCGTGGAACGCAGGGTATCGCCATCGATATGTTCCGCCAGCCGGAAAAGCTGCTGGAATGCATCGATATGTTTACCGAGTTGAGCATACCCCGGTATATCGACACAGTCAACATGTCCGGAAGTACTAGTTTGAGTTTCCCCCTACATCGCGGCGATGATACTTTCATGTCCCGCCAGCAGTTCGAGAAGTTCTACTGGCCCAGCCTGAAGAAAGTGATCAATGCCCTGATTGATGAAGGTATCATGGTATACCTTTTCGCCGAAGGTCATTATAACCAGAGGCTGGAGTACATCGGGGACTTCCCCAAGGGGTGGGTGACCTGGTTGTTCGACAAGACAGACATGGCTAACGCCAAGAAAATGATCGGCGACAGGTGCTGTATTTCCGGCAATGTGCCGGCCTCTCTGATGGTCGCCGGCACGCCACAACAAGTCAAGGACTGCTGCCGCAGGCTGATTGAGACCTGCGCCCCGGGGGGAGGCTACATACTCGCAGGTGGCTGTATGGCCACCGAGACGAAGAATCCGGACAATTTCCGGGTCTTCATGGAAGCAGCCAGAGAATACGGGACCTATCGGTAGGAGGCCAGGGAAGAGGCATCACGCGTCCCGACATGAGCCGGCTTCAGGTAAACGCGTATCTTCCTTGTCTGCTCCCGCCGGACTTTGTATAAGTATTTGAGAACAAAGGTGCTAGTACCGGCGTGATCCTCGACTGCCGCCACGGCCGCCGCGACCGCCGCCGAAACCGCCACCCTTCCGGCTTCCGTACCCGCCGCCCCCGCGATTGTCCGGACGGGGACGGGACTCGTTCACGACAATAGTCCGCTCTTTCAGGATTTTGCCGTTGAGGGCGGCAATGGCCGCTTCCGCCTCGGATTTTGAGTTCATATCGACGAAGGCGAAACCCCTGGGTCGTCCGCTGTACCGGTCAGACGGGATAGCCACGGAATCCACTTTACCATAAGCTCCGAACTCCGCGGCCAGTTCGTCTTCGGTAACTTCATAGGAAAGATTGCCCACGTAGATTCTCATAGCCCACCTCTCCCTTTACCGGGAAATTTTCCGGATTCCCGAATCGGGGCCGGACCCGGAATAAGGCTGGGCCCGGCCGTGACTGGATGTTGAAACTGCTTATCGGCTCGGTCTGACTTTGCGGAAGCAATCGTTGCAGTAGACCGGCCTGTCTCCCCGGGGCTGGAAGGGGACTTCGGTGTCTTTACCACACTCGTCGCATACCACCGGGAACATCTGGCGTGGGGCTCCGTAACCGCTACTTCCGAAACGTTCCACTTTCCTTGCCTGACGACATTCGGGGCAGCGTTTCGGCTCGTTGGTGTAGCCTTTGGACTGGAAGAACTCCTGGTCCTCAACGCTGAAGATGAATTCATTGCCGCAATCGCAGCAATGAAGGGCTTTGTCCTGAAAGCTCATGGACGCCCTCCTCTCTATAAATATTCAGTTAGAGTTCGGGTCATCCAATATTTCCAGGAACCTCTGTATGAGTGAATCCAAGCCAATTGTAAACCTGAACTAGAACCATAATAAGTATAGCACAGCAATGAGACCATTTCAATTGGATGAACTAAAGTCCCGAGAACAAAGTCACAGGTGGCGAGGGATTCGCAATCATGCTGCAGGCACCCGTCTTAGCCTGGCGCTATCGACGACCAGAAAAACGTGGGCGGGACATACCGCCGGATCGAGTTGCACGTAGTTCCATTCTCCCTTCCATGTATAGTCGGCCCCGGAGAGGAGATCGCGGACGTGAAAAGATTGTCCGCCATCCAGGCCCCAGGACCTCAGGGGGACGTTGATTCTCCCCGATTGTATGCGGAACGGGTCCAGGTTGACGACAACCAGAACGATATCGGCAAGATCGTCGGTGTGCTTACTGTAACATATTAGCTGGTCGTTATCGGTGGCGTTGAACCAGAGGTTGTGGTTACGTTGCAGGGCCGGATTCTCACGCCGGATGTGGTTGATAGTTCCGATAAGGCCGGCCAGGCTGTCCGGCCGGGTGATATCCCAGTGCTTGATCTCATACTTCTCCGAGTTTAAATATTCCTCGCTGCCACGCTCCCGTGGTGTACTTTCCATCAGTTCGAAAGCGGGTCCGTAGATGCCGTAGTTGGAGGACAAAGTCGCCGCGAGCACCAGCCGGACGATGAAGGCCGGCCTCTTGCCGGTCTGGAGGTATTCGTGGAGGATATCCGGAGTGTTGGGCCAGAAATTCGGTCTGAAAAAGTCGCTGATTGGGCTCTGTGTCAGCTCGGTGAGGTACTCGGTAATGTCCCACTTGTTGTTACGCCAGGTGAAATAAGTGTAGGATTGGGTGAATCCCAGCTTGGCCAGTCGGTACATGATCTTCGGTCGGGTGAAAGCTTCGGCTAGGAAAATTGTGTCCGAGTAATCTTTTTTTACTTCCGGTATGAGCCACTCCCAGAAATTGAACGGCTTGGTATGGGGATTATCCACGCGGAAGATACGGACGCCCTGTTTCGCCCAGTAGACCACGACACTTTTAAGTTCCTCCCAGAGGTCCTGCCAGTTCTCCGTCTCGAAGTTAATGGGATAGATATCCTGGTATTTTTTAGGCGGATTTTCGGCGTACTGGATGGTGCCGTCCGGCCGCCAGTTAAACCACTCGGGGTGCTCTTTGACATAAGGATGGTCGGGCGAACACTGGAAGGCGATATCCAGGGCGATTTCAATGTTATATTGTTTGGCCGTGTCAAGGAGGTGCCGGAAGTCTTGCAGGGCGCCGAGGCGGGGATCGATGTCTTTATGACCTCCCTCCGCCGAGCCGATGGCCCAGGGTGTTCCCGGGTCGTCGGGCCGGGCGGTGATGGAGTTGTTCTTCCCCTTACGGTTAGTACGGCCGATGGGGTGGATGGGTGGCAGGTACAACACATCGAAGCCCATCCCGGCGATATATGATAGACGGGCCTCACAGTCCCTGAAAGTGCCGTGGCGGCCGGGTTCTGCAGCCACCGAGCGGGGGAACACCTCGTACCAGGTGCTAAAACCGGCTTTCTTACATTCGACATAGACGGCTAACTCCCTGTCAAAGGTTACGGACACCCGGCGATCGGGATATTTCTCCATGAGTCGGCCTGCCGTTCGGCCCAGAGCGCCGGCGATTTTTTTCTTCTGACTCATAGAAGGGGAGTTCAGCGAATCGATTAGTGTTTTTAATTTGTGTAAATCTCCCCCCCTGGCACGGCTGGTGGCTTCGGTCAGCAGCCCGGAACCGATTTTCAACTGTAAATCAAGGTCCTCCGCCCCGGCGGCAGCACGCTTGCCAAGGTCATATTGCCAGGTCAGGAACCGGTCAACCCAGGCCGTAATGGTAAAGTAATAGTTGCCAGTAGTCGACGCCAGAAACGAACCCTCCCAGCGGTCGTTAACGAGGTGGCGCATGGGTGTCTCCGTCCATTTGGCCTGGCTCTCGTGACGGTAGAGTAGGCGAGCCGAAAGGACATCATGGCCGTCCGCATAGATATCCGCGGTGACGTTAACAACGTCACCGACAATGGCTTTGGCCGGAAAACAGCCGCCGTCAACCTCCGGGCTGACCGACTCGATGATAACGCGCTGGCAGCCGCTGATATCTTCCATATAACAATTCCTTCGTACGTGTCGCGTTGATTATAACAAAAAATGAAGATATGGTTTTGGTAGATTAACTGTGAGCTGATGTCTCCCGGGCATTGCCTGGCCGGTGACGCCGGCCTGTCAGGCTGAAATATCCGCGAAGTTTTTTACCCTCCACGGTAAAACGCTTGACACCAACCGCCATTTTCCTGCCCCGGGCGAACCAGCCGCCAGCCCAGAATCGCCAGACAACGATAATGACGACCAGCAGAATGACGCCGAGCACCGTAAAATACCCGTATCGCCAACTCAGCTCGGGCATATACTCGAAGTTCATTCCGTAAATTCCGGCCAGAAGTGTTAAAGGCAGGAAAATGGTAGCCACGATCGAAAGGACTTTCATCGTCTCGTTTTGCCGGTTGGCTACTGAAGAAAGATAGGTAGCCAGGGCGTTATCGGTACGGTCGAGAACGTTCTGGTTCAAATCTTCGATTCTGGCGATATGGTCGTAAACGTCTCGATAGAATATCAAGGCCTCCGGTTTTATCATCGCAAACTCGCCACGACTGAGGCGGTTAAGGACATCCCGCTGCGGGGCCATGACGCGGTGGACTTTTAGGGCTGAACGTTTCAGCTTGAGAATACCCTCCAGCACAGTCTGCTGGGGCCGGCGAATTATCTCTTCTTCGATCTCTCCGGCTACATCGGTCATACGGTCGATGGTGGGCATAACATTATCGACGAGGGCATCTATAATAGCATGAGCGAGGAAATCGGCTCCCCTTTTCATAGGACGGGCACTATCTTCAACCGTTTCCTGTATGGCCGCTATGCTGTAGAGCGGTAAGATGTGGATACTGACCACGAAATTTTTACCCAGGAACAGCTCCAATTCGGCCGTTTCTACGATATCAGACTCCGTGACATGGTTGATGCCATGGACGATGATGAAGAGGTAGTCAGCAAAGGCGTCGATTTTCGACGGGTGGATCTGGAGGCTAACACAATCCTCAACGACAAGATGGTGGAAGCGTAGTCCCTGTTCCAGGAAATTGGTCTCCGCCGCCCCAATATCCAGGATATCTATCCAGAGCAAGCCCTCGCCCGATTGATATGCTGCGCAGATTTCCTCTTCGGAAAGGTCGTGCTGCAGCTTGCCTTCGGGCGTAAGATAAAAGGTCTTTTTCGACATACTGCCCCTCCCGAGTGGATATTATTCCGGCTGGGTCCCGGCCGCTGGCGATGTTTCTGTCAAGGCCATTGCCGGCAGGTACGTCTTTTCGCAGTACTCTTTGAGCATTCTCCGTGCCGAGAAGGCCGGGACTATGGAACGGATCGATCTCTTCATCATCGCCACCCAGCCCTGGGGCAATCCCGACCGGGTGCGTTCGTAGTACATAGGGATAACCTGTTCTTCAAGGAGGTGGTAAAGAGCTTCGGCATCGGAGTGGTCCTCTTCGTCCGTGCCGGACTTAACGATATCGTCACCGATAGCCCAGCCGTTACCGTCGGTGAAACCTTCGTGCCACCAGCCGTCCGGCACGCTCAGGTGCAGTACGCCGTTGAGGCAGGCTTTCATACCGCTGGTTCCGGAGGCTTCCTGGAGTCGGCGGGGGGTATTCAACCAGACGTCCACGCCCTGTACCAGGTATCGGGATAGATGCATATCGTAGTCTTCCAGGAAGGCGATGCGCCCCTGGAAGGCGCGGTCCCTGGCCATGGTATGGACACGTTGCAGCAGTAACTTCGAGGCTGTATCGGCCGGGTGGGACTTTCCGGTAAAAATAATCTGGACGGGACGGAGGCTGTTATTGACGATACGTTTGAGGCGCTCGATATCCTGGAACAATAGTGATGGACGTTTATATTCGGCGAAACGCCGTACGAAACCCAGGGTCAGGGCGTCGTGGTCGAGAAGCGAGCCCATGGCCAGTATCTGCTGCGGTGAGGCTTCGCTCCTGGCCCAGCGTTGCTGCGCCCGCTCCAGGATGATGTGAAATAGCTTCCTTTTCATGACCTGGTGGACTCGCCAGAGCTCCTCGTCCGGGATGTCCTCGATACGCTCCCAGAGCGATACATTGTCATGTTGTTCCAGCCAGTTTTCACCTAGATACGTGTCATAGAGCGTTCTTATCTCGATGGACATCCAGGTCGGCACGTGTATCCCGTTGGTGACGTATGATATGGGTGTCTCATCCACAGGCCTGTCCGGCCAGAGCCCGTGCCACATCCGCCGGGTAACCCGGCCGTGAAGCTCACTGACGGCATTACGCTGCCCGGAGGTTTTCAAGGAAAGGATGGTCATGTTAAAATTGGCGTCCCCGGTCCCGGACTGGCGGCCAAGGTCCATAAATGCTTCACGATCAATGCCGAGTGAAGGCCAATAATCGGAGAAGTACTGCTCCACCAGGTCTTTGGAGAAGACATCATGGCCGGCCGGGACAGGGGTATGGGTAGTGAACACCGTAAGTCTCTGCACGTTCTCCAGGGCGATTTTTAAACTGGTCTCGGCCTCTATCTCTTCCCGGAGCCGTTCCAGCATCATAAAGGCCGTGTGCCCTTCGTTGGCGTGCCAGATGGCGGGTCGAATGCCGAGTGAGCGTAGTACGCGAACACCGCCAATCCCCAGCAACATTTCCTGGAGAAGACGCTGCTCGCGGTCGGCGGTATAAAGCCGGCCGGAAAGCTGGCGGTCGTGGGGGTCGTTTTCTTCCAGATTAGTATCGAGGAGATAAAGACTGACCCGGCCGACTTTTACCAGCCAGGCTCCGAGATGTAATATCCGGTCCTTCAACTTGACTTCCGCCAGACACTTCTGGCTGTCGCCGGAGAGGATTTGGGTCACCGGCGTCTTGGTAAAATCAAGTTGACGGTATTCCTCCTCCTGCCAGCCTTCCGCCGAGATGCGCTGGTGAAAGTAACCCTGTGGATACATGAAACCGACCGCCACCATGGGTAGGCCGAGATCGCTGGCTTCCTTGCAAAGATCACCGGCCAGCACGCCGAGGCCGCCGGCGTAAATGGGTAGGGAGTTGTGTATAGCAAACTCCATCGAGAAATAGGCCACCGGACCCGGAAGGTCGTTGGCATGATTATTAGCATACCACGAACCGTGATCCTTCAAGTCCTTATCGAAGGCGGCGACCGCCGTATCGTAAAGGGCGAGAAAAGAGGTATCACCAGCGGCGGCTTCCAGCTTTTCATGGCTGATTTCGAAGAGCTGCTGTACGGGATTATGCCCGCTTAGTCTCCAGAGGGCATAGTCCAAAGTCCGGAAGACGGTCCTACCTTCCGGATGCCAGCTCCACCACAGACTATTCGAGAGTTCCTCAAGCCTGCCGATTCGTTCGGGTATTTTTTCATATGACACAGTTAAGTTCCTCGTTCTGTCAGGCCATATGAAGAATTATATGTTATATAGTATGAGAATGCTACCCACGAAGACAACGTTAAACGTGAGGACTTGGGTTAGAATGAGTTCACCGGTTGTATCCAGGCGAGGCAAACGGTTAAAATACGAGGACAGGTCACATTATTCTCAGCTTGTTGGGCCCCATCTCGGCCGAGGAGAGAAGATTGCCGCCAGCCAATGAGTTACTGGGTTCCCCCGAGTTCCAGATGAGCCTGCTGTTGTTTGTGGCCCTGGCAGGATATCTGATTGCTTATGGTATTAATCAGTCAGCCGTTGTCGGCATTATCCTTGTCGGGATTGTGGTCGGGCCGAGCCTGCTGGGACTGGTCACCTATACCGATTTCGTGGCCAATCTGGCCCACCTGGGCGCCGTCATCCTGCTCTTTACCATCGGCCTGGAGTTCGAGTTTAAAGAGATTACCCAGCTGAGGTACGTAGTAATCGGGCTGGTTGGCATCATTATACCCTGGGGGGCGGGATTCTGGCTGGCCGGGGCTTTCAATTTCAACTTCAACTCGGCCGTCTTCATCGGTACGGCGGTAACGGCCACTAGCATCGCTATCACGGCCAATGTGCTCGATGAAATGGGAAAGTTGAAAACACCGGCGGCGCGGGCCATTATGGGTGCTGCCATTATCGATGACATCCTGGCGCTGCTGGCCCTGACTATCTCCCAAGAACTGGTATCCGGCTCCCTGGAGACGACGACCATTTTGCTCGGCCTGGGGAAAGCGGTGGGTTTCCTGGTCATCGCCATGTTTCCTTTACGGATTCTTATCCGCCGGCTGATGATATGGTTCGATTGTACCAAAGTCGCCTTGAAATTCCCGCAGACAATCTTCATCTTCGCCATGATGGTCGCCTTTCTCTACAGCCTCGGCGCCGAGGCGGCCGGCCTGTCGGCGGTGGTGGGATCTTTCCTGGCCGGGGTAACTTTTGCCAGCATGGACCTCAACCAGGGGGAGATATTCCACAAAGGCTCCGAGCATCTGAAAATAATCTTCGCTTCTATCTTTTTCATATCCCTGGGTGTGCTGCTTGACGTGCATGTTATCACCGGCCGGCTGGTGATATTTATACTGGCACTCACGGGTATGGCCGCTGTCAGCAAGATCATCGGCTGCGGGGCGCCGGCGCTTTTTTACGGCTACAGTGTCAGGGAATCATCGATCATCGGGTTCGGGATGATGCCTCGCGGTGAAGTCGCCATGATTGTCGCGTTGATAGGTCTGGCCCAGGGCTGGATCCAGCAGGATACCTACGCCGCCCTGGTCCTGATGGCCCTGCTCACGACAATCATTCCGCCCTTGGTCTTGAGAAACTGGCTATTTAAGAAAGTGCCAACGACTCCGAAGTGACCGATCAGTCCACTGCCTGCCGGACGGCCCGTAGATTCGCCTCCGGTGTTTCGGGAGGAAAGGTACAGCCCGGTCCGAGCATCCATCCCCGTTGCCCTATTGTAGCCCGCAGTTCTATTATCTCTGAAGTAACCTGCGCCGGGGATGATTCGACGATGAAACGGTCGTGGGGCACGCCGCCAATGACAGTCCGCCCACCGACCAGTTTCCCCCCCTCTTCTAATGAAGGATTGCCCTCGGCCCTGGCATCCCAGCTGAAGGCCTGTACCGGGTAGTCCGCCAAGGCACCGAGCAGGTTGTGCTGTTTGCAAACGTGGAGGACGTTGAATTCGGCGGGTGGCAGCCCCTCGAGCAGCTTGAGGTCGTAAGGCTGGGCGTAGCGGATGTACTCCTCTTCGGATAACCGGTCGGTGGTTGCCAGGGTGGTAGTGGCGTAAAAAAGCCCGGCGGCGCCCCGGTCCAGGCAGGCCTTGGCGAAGCCCGTAAACGTCTCTGTAATGACTTCCAAAGCGGTATTAACTTTGGCGGTATGTTCGAGGAGATGCCGGTATAAAAGGTCTTCCGATTCGACCATATCCGCAGCAATCGAAAGCGGAGTAAAAACGGTCATCAGGAAGGGCACTTCACCCTTAAGCTTGTTCGCGATGATTTCCAGAGCGGTAAGCTGTTCCTTGAGGACACCACTATTAATATCCGGGGGGCGGAGTTTGAGCCAGTCATCGGAATTATGGACAGGCGCGGCAACCAAGCGCGGTTTTTCGTCACCATGATAGGCGGTCTTTATCCCCCAATCCTCGACGTGATAGGAGGCACGGGGATTGACCTTCATGAAGTCCCAGTCGTATCGTTCCTGAAACTGAAGCATCGCCGCGGCAAGCGACTCCGCTGACTGCTCGCTGGCAAAAAAATGACGCCACATGCTCACCGGGACGCGGTCGACTTCTTCGTCTTTCAGGGCCGCCCGGACGCGTTCCCGGTGGGTCATTTCTGCTGCCATCATATACCTCCCCGGTGGATAGTCTCTGGTTCTATTCTATCACTATCCTTTTCGGGAGGATACGCTGGTCATCGATTAGCGTTCAGGAAAGAGAGCAGGGCCTCCCGGGACGAATAGGTGAAGTTGAATCCGAGCTCTGTCCTGAGCTTCTCCGTGCTTACGATCGGGGGGTATTTGATAAACTCCATGCCGCTCGCCGGCGATTTATTTTGCAGGTGCAACGCCCAGGACAACCGGAGTAGAAACTTGAGCATTCCGTTCGACAGGTTGATGGTCTTTTTCCGGCGTAGCTGTGCCAGGTCACCGTAACGGATGTTCGGCTCGGCGGCGACATTGAAGACGCCGGGTACCCGTTCTTTGAGGATTTTCACCATGAGTTCGATTAGGTCATCCTCGTGGACCAACTGTAGCGGCGGATTGTAACCTGACACCAGGATAACCACCCGCGTGAACATCGTATCAATCACCGAGCCGGCGGCGTTAGGCCCGATGACCGGACAGCTCCTCAATATCGAGATACATTTATCGGCGTGGTGTTCGCCATAGTCCCGCACCAGTCGCTCCGCATCGGCCTTGTCCCGCGAGTACTGGAAATTCAGCAACGGCCGGTGGGTGGTGTCTTCGGTGAAGGACTCCGGCCTGTTAGGGTGTGCGCCATAGACTGTATGACTGCTCGGGTAAAGGATGTGGCTGACGCCACTCCTCTCACAGGCGATAAGGAAATTCGTCGTGCCTTGAATATCTATCTCCCGTGTGCGTTTCCGGTTGCGGGATGGCTTCACGGAAAAGGCCAGGTGTATCGCCGCGTCGATGCCTTTTCCGATGAAGAGATCGGCCAGCGGCTGTGTCACATCCCGACGGTGGAACTCCAGTTTTAGCGAATCGTCCTTGGGTTCTTTGATGTCTATCCCGATGATATGCTCTATTTCGGGCTCGCTGTTTAGGCGGGCCAGCAGACGACTGCCGATGTACCCGGAAATACCCGTTATAGCGATGCTTTTCATTCCACCTCCAGCCATGTTTTCGAAATCGTTTACTCTTTCCGGCCCTGGAGCATCCTGAAATAAGCCAGGTCGGTCTGTAACGCTTCTTCCGGAAGCAGGTTCACTTTACCCAGGGACAGGGCCAGATAGTAAGCCTGGGCCGTTCTTTCCAGTAGCTCGGAGGCGGTGAAGGCTTCCCGCAGTGTGCGGCCGACCGTAACGGCGCCGTGGTTGGGCAGGAGCACGGCGTTCCTTTCGCCAAGGGCACCGGTCACATTAACGACCATTTCGCCGCTGCCGGAAGGGGCGTAGGGCGCCAATTTCACACCATCGCCGAGAAAAACAACCTGGTCCTCAAGGATGGGTGGTATGTCCCGACCGGTCACCGAGATAGCACAAGCGTAGACCGGGTGAGAGTGGATAACGGCGTTAACATCAGCCCTGGCGCGGTAGATACCTATATGCAGTACCGTCTCCATCGACGGCGCCAGGTTCCCCTCTACCTGCTTTGTCTCAAAGTCTATTACCTGAATGTCGTCGATGGTCAACGTTTCGTAGTGGCGGGAGGTCGGCGTTACGGCCAGTAGTCCGCGGCCTTCCTCCGGCGGTAGACGGAGGCTGACGTTCCCCGAGGTACCTACCACCAGCCCGGCCCGGTGCACCTGCCGGGCGGTCTCCAGCACCTGCTTTTTGGCGTCAGTCCATCGGCTCAATAGACTACTCCCTCTGAACCGCGAAATCCCAACGGTGTTCGACTATCGGTGTGGTATTCATTATACTCCAAAGCTATCGTGGTGTCAGTCCGGTGCTGAACGCTTTCATTGACAGGACATTACCGATTTCTTGGAACGCCGCTGTCGACGTACATTATAGTGGGCAGAGGTGGTGTTGCTGTCCGTTCCTGATTACTTGTGGGTACGGGCCATGAGCTCGGGGAAAGCGCTCCTGACGCGGCTGGTAATGCCTTCGGCGTCCAGTCCGATTATGGAGCGGAGCATCGCCTGGCTACCGTGTTCGATGAACCGGTCCGGCAGGCCGAGGCACTCCACCCGTATATCCGGAAGCTTCATCGACGACACCATTTCGAGGACGGCGCTGCCGAATCCCCCGGGTAAGGCATTCTCTTCGATTGTCACCAGTCTTCCGGTGGTTGTGGCCAGTTCCTGTATAAGTTCCCCATCGAGGGGTTTGGCGAAGCGAGCGTCGGCGACGACGCAACTGACACCACCTTCGTTCAGCCGCTGGGCTGCGGCCAGAGCCGGATATACCGTCGAACCGATGGCCAGGAGCGCCAGGTCCTTTCCGTCCCGGAGCAATTCACCCCTACCGACCGGTAGACAGGTGAGTTCCGCCGCGAGTGGCACTCCTTCGCCGTTCCCCCGGGGATAGCGTACCGCCATCGGCCGTCCGGCGCTGACCGCGGTATAAAGAAGGTTTTGGAACTCGTCTTCATCCCGGGGCGCGGAGATAATCATGTTGGGTATCGTACGCAGGAAAGATACATCGAATCCGCCCTGGTGAGTCTTGCCGTCGTCCCCAACGATGCCGGCCCGGTCGATGGCAAAGACCACCGGCAGGTCCTGGAGGCAGACATCATGGACAATCTGGTCATAAGAGCGCTGCAAAAAGGTCGAGTAGATAGCGACGATGGGTACAAAGTCCTGGGCTGCCAGGCCCGCCGCCAGCGTTACGGCATGCTGTTCGCAGATGCCGACATCGAATACGCGGTCGGGAAACTCGGCGGCCACCGGGGTCAGCCCGGTACCGTCCAGCATAGCGGCGGTGATGGCGATAATCCGGTTGTCGTCTCGCATCAGGCGGGCGATGGTATTGCCGAAAATCTCGCTGTAAGAAGGTATTTCAACGGACCGGCCGCCTTTTGGCGATACGCCGTGAAACTTGCCGGCGTCGGCCTCAGCCGGGGCGTGGCCTTTTCCTTTTTGGGTGAGTACGTGGACTAATGTTGGGCCGGACTCGAAATTTCGTGCCCGATTCAGGGCCGCCTCCAGCGCCGCGATGTCGTGTCCGTCAACCGGGCCCAGATAGGTAAAACCGAACTGCTCCCAGAAAATGTTGGGCAAGAGGACGTTCTCAACCTGGCTCTTGACCCGCTTGCTCAGTTTCCAGGCGGACTCACCGAAAGGTAAACGGGTTATTGTCCGCTTAGCGGTGCTCTTGGCGGATTCGTATCTCGGGTCGAACCTGACCTGGTTGAACAGTCTGGCTACGGCACCGACACTGGGCGAGATTGACATGCCGTTATCGTTCAGGATAACGATGATTTTGGTGCCCATGTGACCGGTATGGTTAATGGCTTCCAGGGCCAAGCCAGTGCCCATGGAGCCGTCCCCGATAACGGCGACGACGTGGTTCTTCTCCCCGCGCAGGTCTCGCGCCAGGGCTATGCCCATCGCCGCAGACACGGATGTACCGGCGTGACCGGCCCCGAAGACATCATGGGGACTCTCGCCGCGGACGGTGAAACCGGATATCCCCCCATACTGGCGGAGGGTGGTGAAGCTCTCTTTACGGCCGGTCAGCAGCTTGTGGGCATAACTCTGGTGCCCCACGTCCCAGATTATTTTATCCTCAGGGCTATCGAATACGCGGTGAAGTGCGATGGTCAGCTCGACGACCCCTAGGCTGGAGGCAAGATGCCCGCCGTTCTCGGAGACCGTTTGGATCAGGAACTCCCGAATCTCCTCAGCCAGCAACGGTAGCTCCCGGTTTTTCAGACCTTTCAGGTCGGCCGGCGAGTTGACTCTCTTCAGCACCGTTTCCATGCGGTTACTCCCTCGCGGGTTGGCGTTATATACACCATCTCGTTAGCAGAATGTCAAGCTGGTTCTGTCCCACGGTTTTTACACCGGTATGACTAATAATAACATAAAAGAAGCTTCAACGTATCTACTGATCGGGCGGTGTAATAAAACTATCTCCCCACCCCTCCCTCATGGTACCGCAGTCCAGCATAATGGCCATCTCGATATGTGGTTTCCTTACCTTATCCCAGAATAGCGGGCCGTGTTTCAGGCCCCGGGGGATGTACATCCCGTAGCTGGTATTAAAGGAGAGAAGGTCATCGCCCATACCGAAGCGCATATCCGCTCCTAGGTCCTCGGGATTCTCGGGATCGCCGCCGATATGCAGGACAATTTCATCGTACTTTTTATGGATCATCGCCGGAATGCCTGGTTCGACAACGTCCCATATCCACCCGAACTCGATATAGTAGTTGGCGACGTTTATCTGGGTGCGGCTCATATAGGTCATCGTCGGGCTCTGGCGGCCTTTTTTGAAGTTCCCCCCGGCCTCACGCATCGGGCTGCGGATGACATATTGCTCGAAGTCGAATTTTTCGGTCTTCTTGGGTAGGGTGTCTTTCGGTTTCTGGATCCCGCTTTCACCCCAGCCCTGGAATGAGTCACCCGTCCCCAGCATCATGGCCATTTCAACATGGGGAAAACGGAACTTCTTCCAGGTTAGCGGTCCGTGAGGAACTCCCTTGGGGATGAATATCCCGGTGGTAGTGTTAAACGTGATGGGCTGTCCGCCGATATAGAACTCGATTTCTCCGCCGAGGTCCTGCGGCACCTCCGGGTCGCCGCCCCAGTGCAGTACAATTTCATCATAGTCGTGGATGTGTTCATGGATATGGGGATTCGGCTCGGGCATATCGTATATCCACCCCAGCTCGACATAATAGTTGGCTTCTGGGACCTGCTTACTGCTCATATAGGTCATGGTCGGGCTCTGGCGGCCCTTGTAGCCGGGTCCTGCCTCGTAGATAGGCTTCCTTACGGCGTATTTTTCGTAGACCGATTCCGACACGTTATTGAATCCTTTGCCTCTGTTGTATATCCGGCACTGTCGCTATCATTATATCACGATGACAACGTCCAGTTTAAATAATGAGTGCTGGAGGATTTCCCAGATAATCATTCAGATATTGGTTAAAGTAAAATGCGTACCGGCGGCTGGCCGATTCAGCCGAGCGTGAAGTAAAAGGTGGTGCCTTCTCCCGGCCGGCTTTCCGCCCAGACTTCGCCGCCGTGCCGGTGGATAATCCGCTGTACGGTCGCCAGTCCGATGCCTGTACCGGCAAACTCGGTGGTCTTATGCAGGCGCTGGAAAGGCTGAAAGAGTTTATCCGCGTACTTCATGTTGAATCCTACCCCGTTATCGCGGACATAGTAGGCCTGTCGTCCGTCGTGCTCGGTAATACCCATTTCAATCTGAGGTGAATCGGTCTTGCTAGTGAACTTCCAGGCATTGCCCAGAAGGTTCTCTAATACCAGGCGGAGGAGATTCCGGTCCCCGTACGCCTTGATATCCGACGCGATTTCCAGATTTACTACGCGCTGTGGCTCCGATTTCCCGAGGTCGGCCACGATTTTCCAGGCCATTTCACTCAGGTCGATCCCTTCACGTTTTATTTCACTGCGTGTTACCCGTGATAGCTTTAGCAGATCATCGATAAGCCGCCCCATCAGGTCACTCGACTCCTGTATGTAGCCCAGGTATTGCCGTCCCTGGTCGTCCAGCTTCTCGGCGTAGTCTTCCAGAAGGGCACTGCTGAAACCTTCCATGCTCCTCAAGGGCGCCCTGAGGTCATGGGAAACGGAATAAGAAAACGCTTCCAGTTCCCGGTTGGATGCTTCGAGTTCGACATTTTTGTGTTTGAGTTCTTCCTCGGCCCGTTTACGTTCGGATATGTCGCGACCCGCCGAGATATATCCGATTATCTGGCCGGAGGCATCGGTCAGGGTAACCAGCCTCGCCTCAATATGTAATTTACCGCCATCCTTATGCTGATGATCGAGGTCACAGGTAGCGATACCTTCAGCGGCGAGTTTGGCGGTTATTTCGGAGATATGCTCTTCTCTGGCGCCGCGATGCATTATCTCCCAGGCATTTTCCCCGATGGCCTCTTCTTTCTCCCAACCGTAAAGCTCGGTGGCGGCGCGGTTCCAGGCAGTGATGGTAAAGTGCTTGTCCATGGCTACGACGGCATCATGCATATTTTCCCAGAGTGTGGCCTGGAGGCGGAGCTGGTCTTCTGCTTTCTTGCGGTCCGTGATATCGTGGACCATGCCTATCGATGCGATGATTTTACCACTTTCGTCGGTGATATGTTCACACCTCTCATGAACGTAACGCACTTCTCCTGAAGATTTCCGCACCACCCTGTGTTCTATTTCATAGCAGTCTCTTCCTTCTTTAAGCGAGCCGGTATAGGCGGCATCGACCGCGGCACGGTCGTCGGGGTGCACGGCCTCGAGAAAGGCTTCGTAGGTAGCGCCGAACTCCTGAGGCTCAAGACCGAAGATCCGGTACACTTCATCCGACCAGGTTAGTTTGTTGCTTTCCAGGTTTAACTCCCAGCTGCCGAGGTGCGCGATTTCCTGAGAACGGTTTAATAATTCCTGGTTTTCCTGCAACGTTATTTCCACCTTTTTACGTTCGGCGATTTCACTCTCCAGGTCTGTCTTGGTCGCTATAACGACCTTAAGGTCCGCGGTCATCCGGTTAAAGGCACGGGCAAGGTCACCGATTTCGTTGTTCTTCTTTTCTTCGAGCCTGAAATCCAGATTGCCGCCACCGATAACGGCGGTCCCGGCCTGGAGGTCGGCTACCGATTCAAGAACCCGACGCTGCGTCACCAGGAAGTTGACCACAAAATAGCCTATCAGAATTATTACGAGCGCTACCACGATTAGTGTATTGGTCATTTGCAGGCTGTCCACCTGGTTGTTATAAAGCTGGGACAGGCGGGAAGCATCGGACATTAGTTCCTGGCTCGAGATCGCTAATGGCTGGAGTATGTCAGGATTGATAGGCGTGCTGTCACTCTGAGGTTGTTCCGCAAGTTTGGACACGACATTATTAAAAACACGTTCCAATCTCAGCGAACCTTCCCGTATATTATTGATGAGTTCCTTCTGATCCGGCTCGTTCGATTGTAAGCCGGCTACATCAACGGAAAAGGACGCGTAACGGGACTGCCATCTTTCAAGCTGAGGGTCTTGCCGGTATACAACGTAGTTTGTCGCCAGGTAACTAAGCTCACTGGCTCCCTGGGCGATGCTGTGGGCAATCATTTCCTGTTTATCGGCTTTTTCCACCTGCTGGTTGGTAATAATTGCTGAAGCAGAGATAATCGCCAGCACGATACCGAAAAGAAGCAGGGTTACATAAAATTGAGTCCTGATTCTCATGGAACTACCTTACGGGGTGGGTGGTCACGGTCACTTCAGCAATAACCTCGCTGACAAACTCAGATATCTTAGCCTTATAAAGCTGATTGAGTATATTTCAGGGTCATGCAGCGTGTCAATCAACCATTCCCTGGCCACCCGGTGGCTGACGGTAATGTTTACTCACGACCAAGCTCTTGATTTGTCCGGTTCTTGGCTCGTTCTCCGGGTTGGCGTATGAATGTAAAAGACACATTACAACGGTAAGTATGGTCTTTCTAGCTTAAGTATTATAGCCGAAAAATGAGGGTGAAAGTCTACCGTTTGGTTTCCAATTTAATCTCGAATAATTGCGGCCAAAGCTTGCCGGTTACGAATAAACGATTATTAAAAGGATCGTGGGCGATACCATTGAGGGCAGCCTCCGGTTTGTGGTTGGCTTGAGGCGGTAGAATTCCCTCCAAATCTATCCATCCCGTTACCCGGCCGTTGAGGGGATCTATCATCACTATGTTATCCGAATGCCATACATTGGCGTATACCTGACCATTGATGAATTCCAGCTCATTCAGGTTGTTAACCGGCGTGTCATCGTCGCGGACCTGGATGTGATCGATATTCTCAAATGTAGAAGGGTCTAACAAATATAATGTCGAAGTGCCGTCACTCATGATCAAACGTTTTTCATCATGGGTGATGCCCCATCCTTCCGTTGTATACGAAAATTCGGATAGAATCTCAAAGCTGTGCTTATCATAAACGAATCCCTTACCGGACCGCCACGTCAATTGAATGATAGTGTCTCTAAAAATCGTAATACCCTCACCGAAATATTTATCGGGAAGTGAACGAACCTGCAAGACCCTGCCGGTTTTCGGGTCTACCTTACGCAATGTGGATTCACCATTTCGCCCGGTTCCCTCGAATAAAACACCGTTTTCGCAAGCCAGGCCCTGGGTAAACGCCTCACGATCGTGAGGATAGGTATTAAGGACTTCAAAACCATAGATCGGGACCGGTTCCAGTCTTGTATCAGTCTTATCGTCAACGGCTTGGGGATAAGGCGCACACGAGATGCCTGCCAACCATGCTGAAAGCAATAGGCAACCTATGAGCAATTTCTTTTCTATTATCGGTACTCCGAGACCCTCCCGATTTCCAGCCGTATTAGCACGTTTCTGCGTTCAACCTAACGCTTCGGAATGACGGGGAGAAGTGCTATCCCAATTAGAAGTACACATATGGCCGAGGCTACATAAAAGATCACCGCCAGCCCGAAATGATCGGCCAGTAAACCGGAGATCAGCGGCCCCAGTAGCATGCCTGAGGCATACATTGCCTGGAAAAAGCCCATAGAGGTAGCTCTTTGTGCCGGAGAAACGTCGTGGATGCTCAAGGCCATTAGTTGTGTGACGGCCATTCCCCATCCCAGGCCGTTAAACAGCTGGACCGCGTACAAGATGGATATGTTATTTACAGAAGGAACAGCCAGTAAGGAAAGCCCCAGTATAATGGAGCCGAGAATCAGGGCGAATGCATTCCCCATTCGTTTTACTAAAGGAGCTACTATCAGCGCGCCGATCATAGAGGCTCCCGATGGTAACATCGTGAGAATACCTAATTCGGAATGTGAAGCCCCGATCCTGGCTGCGTAAACGGGGACAAATCCCAGTACACTGGCGAACTCGGCGAAAAACGTCAGAATCCCCATAATGGAAACGATAATCAGTAAAGGACGCCGGGCAACATGTTTGAACTCCACCCAGCCGAAACTCTCCTTTTTCGGCAGGCGGTGTTCTCTGGCGAATATTACCAGAATCAGAGCTATTACAGCGAGCAGGGCGGCGGTGAAGAAGGCGGTTTTTTCATCCCAAAGGTCGGCGATTACTCCGCCTGCCGCGGTAGCCGCCGTTAGCGACGCGCCAAATACAAAGTTGAGTATACCCACGGCACGGGCCGTCTTTTCTGATCGATAGAAAGATACGGCATATACGGTGAACGCCACCCATGTAGCCGCACCGACGCCCACCAGTCCCCGGGAGAAGACCAGATAGCCGGCGCCAGGAGAAATCCACAACCCGAACGCTCCCAGCAGGGCCATCAAGATGCCGAAAACGACCAGGGGTTTTCTCCGTCCCAGCGAATCCGACCACACTCCGATGGGTATGCGAAACAGTAGCTGGGGAAGGGCATAGACCGCCCCGATGATACCAACGATGGTTAAACTGGCCCCGAGGGATTCGGCGTAAACCGGCAAGACCGGCGCGTATAAATATATGGCTGCCCAAAAGAAAAAGGCAGATATATAGACCAGTATTACCGAACGCCCTTCGTTTGCCGAAACACCAGAAGTATGTTCGGCGGCAGGTTGTTTTAAATCCAAAATTGATTACCGCTCAACATTGCTGTTCAATTCTATCATAATTGATAATAATTTGCCGAACTCTACCGGCGAATTATGAAAATCGTATGTATCGATGTTAAAATATTGTTTGACACCTGGTCAGTAATACGAACACTCCATAAACCGCCGCCATTGGGTCAAAAGGAGGTTGCCATGTCGCCAGAAAAGAATTCCCGCAGCAAGAACACCGCTGAAAGCTTTAGCGATTTGTTCAAGGCATTCGGAGAGGCAGTCGGCGAAGTATTTAACGATCCTGAGTTGAAGCAGAAAGCCAGGGAATTTGGGGAGAGCGCTGCCAGATCGGCGGAGAGCTTTGGAAATAGGTTTAAAGATGAAGACGTAAAAGCGAAATTCAGGGACGTTGGCAAGGCCGCTCAGGAGTTTGGCAGGACTATCACGGAACGTTTTAAAGAAGATGAAAGAAAGTAATGTTTTATGGTGAGCCGCGGAGGACAGCCGGCGCTGGTAGCCCGCGGCCATCGTCCGGGCTACCGGCATCGCCACAGCTATGGCCATGAAACGGGAGATAAATCGCCGGAAAGAAGATTCCTAATTTTTACGTACCTCTGTGAGAAGGGGGCGTCTGTCGGGATCAGTATTATTCAAGTTTTATGATCGAGCGTAGAACCAGATTTCGCCTTTATATCGGCTGGTGGATGGTCGTTATCACGGCAATCCTTACCGGCGTGGGAAGCGGTTTCATCGTGCAGGGCTTTTCCGTGATCTTCAAACCTCTGGCGGCTGAGCTAAGTTTGAATCGAGCCGCTACCTCGCTGGCAGCTGGTATGGCCAGATTGCAGGGTGGCATCGAAGGACCGCTGACAGGCTGGTTAGCCGACCGTTATGGGGCAAAATGGATAATCGTCGTCGGCATAGGCGTTCTGGTCAGTGGTCTTGCCTTAATGAATTCCGTGGATTCGGCCTGGCAATATTACGTTTACTGGGGAGTAATGATCGGGGTCGGCCAGAACCTGGCCCTTACTATCGCAATAGATAAGACTTTAAGCGACTGGTTTGTCGCACGCCGCGGCTTGGCTTTCGGGATACGATTTGCCATCGTTAGTCTTTGCCAGATGATAGTAGTCCCTATAACAACCTGGCTGGTGCTGGCTGAAGGTTGGCGAACGACTTGCTTGATCTGGGCTGGCGTCATGAGTCTTGGTATTCCAATAACACTGATTTTTATCAGGTCAAAGCGCCCCGAGTACTATGGCTGGCTGCCCGACGGTTATACATCCGAGGAGACACCAACGAGCAAGAAAGATATACTCCACGCCGGCATTTCCTATGCTGAAAGATTTGAGGAGCAGGAGTTTACTCTGAAACAAGCGTTACGGACGCGTGCCTTCTGGTTGATGGTTTTTGGCTGGTCATGTTCTATCATCGTCATCAGAGGCGTTACTGTTCACATAATACCGTTTTTGACCGATATGGGTATCTCCGAGGAAGTAGCCGGTGCCATGCTGTCAATGATGATCTTTTTCACAATTCCATCGAGGTTTTTTGGCGGTTTTTTGGCCGACCATGTCCCTAAAAACCGTTTACAATTGATCGCCGCCGGATCGGTGTTCTTGCAGGCGGTAGGGCTGCTCACTTTCTTTCTATACCAGAGTATCGCCACGGCCTATATTCTCCTTATACTCTTCGGTCTCGGAAATGGGGCAATGGCACCCCTGCGGTTGTCGATGGGTGCAAGGTATTTCGGCAGGAAGGCCTTTGCGTCGATATTGGGTATCGGTTTGTTTATCAATGCACCACTCGGTTTTATATCTCCGATTTATTCCGGCTGGATTTTTGATACGACCGGGGCTTATTCCCTTGCTTTTCTTACCTTCGCCATTCTCCTGATGATGTCAACAATCATTCTTCTTTCGCTCCACCCGCCTGAATTTCCAAAAGAGACTCGAATCTGAGTTGCGAGAATATAGCCCGTGACAGTGATGCGGTGCTATATGAGAACATTAGTATGAGGAATTAAGTGAAATCGAGCTGGGTATGAGCTATGATTTCTCTTGTGTCATGGACGTTCCGAGATGAAATACCCGAGGCATACCCCTTTTTCCGTGTATTAAAGGGTACCCCGCCTGCTCAGCTTGACTGGTGAGCCGCGGAGGACTCGAACCTCCAACCGGATGATTAAGAGCTAGCCAAGAGACAAGCCAGTAGTCGCTTGTTCGACCGACCGCTTGCCTCCTTTCCTAGGAAAGCTTATAAGACATCCAGATAGATGTCAACTTGGAGCTGGGAGTAGGGGATAAGCAGCGTAATTTACATAATAACGTGTAAGCCCCAAATATTAGGGCGATTGCTATACGTTACATCATTATCCAACAAAAATCTCAATTGTGACCTGACGCCACATTTCAAGAAATTGTATAATGTTAAAAACTCTAGGTCTTGATTACATCAAAGCTTTGCTATTCAGGGCAAGTAGCAGAATTCAGCGGGTTCAGACTCCCTGCTGACCGTTTGACTTAGCCTGCAGCAGTAAGATCGGATACACTGCTGAAAAGAAGTTAGCTTATTAATCTATCAAGCTTCTCGCAGGACTAGCTGTGCGGCATTCCTGCCCGATGGGACCACAGCGTATAAACTGGGCCCGGGATAAGTCCAGGCACCCGCATGATACAGGTTCCTGATGGGTGTTTTTTGGCTGCGCATCTTGCCACCGGGGGCCGGGAACCATCCCATGTTGGCTCCCTGGCAGTTCAGCGTATATCGCTCGAAGGTCAGCGGCGTGGCGATGTCCTTGACCACAATATGGTCGCTCAGTCCCGGTATAAACCTTTCGGCGGAAGCGATCAGCTTGTCCGCTACCGACTCTTTCAGCTGCGAGTATTCTTCGCCGCATGTGCCGTCCGTCTGCCTCTTCCAGTGTCCCATATAGTCATACGGGAGAGAGGTTGAAAGCTGTACAGTGGCCATATTCTCCGGTGCTTGAGAGGTATCGCGGAGGGAATGCATCTTGATAGACAGATAGCAGTGGTCGAGGTCGGGGCTGAAAATCTTATCGAGGTCGTCACAGCGGTTGTAAATTATGCTTGTTCCATCAAAGCCAATCGCCCTGAGGTCCAGGTCTACACCCAGGGACACCAGAAGATACGGCTCCGACAGTTCCGTTCCCTTTATTTCTTTCACCAGCTTGGTGGCTAAATGCTTTTCGCCGATGAGCTCAAGGAAGGTCTCTCGCCCATCAACGTTGGAAACCACAAAGCGCGACCTTAACCTGTTTCCATCGGCCAGCTCCACTCCGGCCGCTGCCCCACCCTCTATCAGAATTCTGGTGACCATGGTGTTCAGGGCCAACTCTCCCCCGTGCCTGGTTACGCCTTTGGCGAAAGTATCGGCCAAGGCCTGTGCCCCTCCCCTGGGATAATAGCTGAGCGGCTCACCGCCAAGGATCATCATCAGCAGGGGCGCCATCGCCTTCGGTCCGAAGGGAACAACCGTCCCGTAGACTGCCTTCAGCCTTGGGTCTTTGAAAAAAGTATCGAGTGCATCTCGGCATGATTTCCCGCTGTATTTCCTCATGCGTGGAGATTTCAAGAGAAATTTCATCATCAGGACCAGCTTGCCGGCCAAGCCCAGCAGATCGGGAGGCACCGCGGCAAGATTCTTCATTTCAGACGCCAGCGCCCTGCTGTTTGCCATGAAACTGTCAATAGCCGTATTTTCGTCGGGAAAGAACCTCTTCAGTTCCTCGGTGACCTCGTTGACGGTTGTTATCGGGACATCATAATCACCACCGATGACCCTCATCGGCGCGGCCAGCCTAATGAACTGGATCTCACCGGTTAGCCCGAGCTCAACCAGCGTGTCATAGATAATGCCTCCTTTTTCGCATTCGAGAGTGGTATCAAAGCCGGCATCAAAGGAGAATCCCTTACGGCGGAAAGATGTGCAATAACCTCCGGGCCTGGAATGCTGCTCGGTAACCAGGACACTTAACCCGTTCTTGGCAAGAAAGGCACCACAGGTCAAACCGCCTATCCCGGCACCAATTACGATCGCATCATACCTGTCTTTTAAATTTGCCATCATAATCTCCTTCGACCTCGCAATGGCCTTATGGCTTGGTTGCCAGCACCAGTGAATACATTGGCAGCCGCCTCAAGTCAGTTCGGCTAATATTTACGAAACCCGTTTCTTGGAGCCATCTCTTTACCTCATCGTAGCTATATGATCCTCCCCTGGGCGTATTAACCAGCATATTTAAAGCGAATAACAAGCCAAATTCAGACTTCTTTTTACCTTTGTAACTTAGTATCTCGTTGACCGCGATCATGCCATTCGAATTGAGCGCGTCGTAGACTTTTTTAATGCTGGCCTGATTGGTTTCCGGGGGGTCGCCGTGAATTGTAGAGAATAGGAGAGCGGCATCATAACCGTCGCCTATGTTATCAGTAATATAGTTGCCCGCTCTAAAGAAAACACGATCGGTCATTCCTTGCTGGCTCACTATCTCGCGGCCAATGCTGACAGAGTTCTCGAAATCGATAACGAGGGCGCGCAGGTCATGATATTTACGACATAACGCCATGGAATGGTAACCGTGGGCACCACCCAGGTCAACAAGCCTCCTTGCCCCTTGAGGTAATTTGACTTTGGAGACAATCTCACTGGAGCTCGCCATGGCCATGTCCTTCTGACCTAGTGTGTAATTGCGCCAGGCCGCGGGGTGTTCCGAAAGGTAATCGTAGAAGTTACGCACGGATCTGCCGGCTTTGACGGCCTCGTCCAGCCATCCAAACTGCTCCCAAAGGTCATCAAAGTGGCGAAGTATGTTTCCCACGTACTGGGGTGAGCTTTCTACGAGCCATTTCTGAACAAGCTTTGTGTTTTGATACCTACCTCGATTTTAATACAGGTAGCCTATACCCCAGAGGGCATCCAGCAGCAAAGTAAGCCCGCGCTCATTAAAGTCAAGCTCCTCAGCCAGTTCCTGGGCTGACAGAGGCCGCCCGGACAGCTTTTCGAATATCCCCAGTTTATTACCGACAAGTATTGTCTTTGCCCTGCCTAAGCCCAATGAGGTATCGAACATCGGCTTTGGGGCAATACCCAAGCTGATAAGGAGCCTTTCAATAAGTGTCGTGTTTATTCCTCCTTCCTTGGCTTAAGATTAAAAAAGGCGCTAATCACCGGCTTATACCGTAGCGTTAGCGCCCTGCTTCGTCCTCCTTACTCTAAAAGAGTAATGGGGGCTATTCACCTTGATAAAGTCTTACATGTTCGGTATAAACCTTAGTCCTCTCTTATAAATTTGTCAATCCCCGAGCATATTTCAAGGACGGGTTACGAGCGGCGGGGCCGTCCGTCGGCCGGCAACCACCCGACCCTACCTTTTTCAACCCCAAATCACCCATGATACGAACTCGAAAGGCAATCTTTTTCTCCGAAGAAGTCTCCGCCAGAATATCGGTATGGTTATTTTATAACTTCTGTTGTGGAAGTCTCCCGAACCTACCGAGAATCACACATATCGCTAATTTGTGCAACGAGCTTCAATTAAACGATATACTAGAAATTTTAGCTGAGGGATAACAAGACGATTGTTGTGACGGCCGGGTTACTACTTATTCACCGCGTCAACAAGATATCCATCGTTTATATAGTTTATCAATCTAATACGGACTCTTACCAGATGTTTTCCGCAGAAAAATCCATTTGATCGATGAAATATTGATTAAAGTCTTTTCTATAAGAAAGTTCGACGTGTTCGATAAAATTTGTGACTCTCTTCGCCATCCGCCAATGACTCTTGGAAAGCAGTACCATGGACGCCCCCATACTGGCTGCGTTACCCAGCGATTTTATACGCTCGATGTTGACCGGTGGCAGGACACCGATTCGAAGGGTACTGATTCGATCAACATAGTTGCCGAGAGCCCCCGCCAGATATACCCGGTCAATACCGTCTGGCCCGATACCTAATTCGTCCATTAGGGTTTTTATACCTGCGGCCATGGCTGCCTTGGCCAATTGAAGTTCACGGATATCTTTTTGAGTGAGGTATATAGGTCGGCCGTGGTAACTTTCCTGTTCGGAAGCGACGAGGAAATTATAACCATCGGTGCGGGGTATCACCCTCGAATTCATTTCTTGGTACTTATCCTCCGGGGTAAAGCGGATCAGGCCTTCATTGTCAATTACTCCACAGTGTAAAAGCACGGCCACTAAATCCACCAGCCCGCTCCCGCAGATACCTTTGGGACTGATATTGCCGACGGTGCGATAGTATAGCTCACCTCCTTGATGTCCGGCGCCTTCGATGGCTCCCGCCCTGGCTATCATCCCGGAGGATATTCTGGCACCTTCAAAGGCCGGACCGGCCGCAGCCGAGCAGGTAAGCATCCTCTTGCCACTGCCCAGGAATATCTCTCCATTTGTGCCCAGGTCCAATCCCAAGACAATTTCGTCCTCCTGTTCGGTAGCACCGGAGGTCAGTATGAAACTGATCAGGTCCCCGCCGATGTATCCCGACTTCATAGGAAAGGTATAAAGCAGAGCGGCCGGGTTCACTTCGAGGCCGACATCCGCCGCGTTAACGATCATCCCGTCGGTAACCACGGGGGAGAAGGGTGCTTCGGCTATTCCTTCAGGCGGCAGGTTCAGGAGAAGGTGTTGCATAGTGGTGTTCCCTGCCGCCACGGCGATGAAAATTTCATGAGGCTCAAGACCGGCCGTCTTCAAGAGTTGCGCCGTAATTTTATTAAGGTCATTCATTATGAGGTAGTTCAATGTCTCCAGACCACCAGGGCGTTGTTTTATGAAGTGGAGGCGACTAATTACATCTGATCCATAACGGCTTTGGTTGTTAAGGCGGGAAGCAACGGCAACTTCGCTACCATCACGTAAGTTAATGAGTTTACCGACAAGGGTACTGGTACCAAGGTCGAAGGCCAGGCCATATCCGTGTTCACATTTATACTGGTTCTGCCATGCTAGCAGGTAATGGTCGTGCAATACAGCTCTTCCTTCGACATTGGTTTCCCTCAATGCCTCAGGCAGTGTTTGCAGGCACGGCAACGAGGCTTCCAGGTCGCTGTATTCAGTCCCCAGGCCCTGCTTTATGCAGTCCAGGTTGGAAATCCCCTCATCCCGGGCATCAGGAGATAAAGTAATCAGTTTTTCGTCTATCAACGGTTCGAGCTGTGATATCGGGATGTACTCCTGGTGGAGCACATGGCTGGTGGTCAAAATCTTGATATAGTCCGACTCAGCCGGTACCTCACCTACCGATATGGCCAGGTCGCGTGTCACCGGGGTACGGCAGGCCAGACGCACCCCCTCTCTTATCTCCTCCTCATCAAGCAGGGCTTTTTCTATTTTGGTGGGGGGTCTTACGACCGATAGTATCTTGATTTTACATTTGCCGCATTTACCTACTCCACCACAATCTCCGTCCAAATCCACATTTGCATCTCGCAACGCGTCTAATACCGAGACGCCACGATCGGCCGGCACCCAGAAATCTTTAGGGAACACGTGCAGCCAGAGACGTTTCGGCCGCCGTTTCCTGATTGGGGATAGTGCTGATCTTCCCCTGGTGTCTTGATTCAGTTCCCTGGTCATACTAATCGCCGGTTTCTATTCAGAGTAATTTGACTAGTTCTTTCTCGAGATAGGAGTAATCGGCATCTTCAACCTCTAAAGCCAGATCCAGGAACCGGGCCAGCTCTGTCACTTCAGGTACGAGGTCCGGGTCTGACGGCTGACGCACGTAAAGCAGCCGGTGGTAATGCTGAAAATACAACTCCCGCAATTCCTCATCATACAGTTCAAGAGGCTCGATGCAGTAAGCTTTAAAGTTCGATATAAGTTCTTTCTCAAGAAAAAACGTTCCCGCTTCCTCTTCAAGCAGATTTTGGAAACGTTGGCTACCGAGAAACATCTCCCAGCAATAAGCCCCGGGCACCTTCCCAGCTTGATGCTTCAAGCAATAATCGCCGATGCCGGGAAAACAGTCCCCATATAGGCATATGATATTTTCGTTGCTTCTTTCAGCTGCCTGGACCTCTTTCCGCAGATATTTGCCCAGTTCCCGGGGTCTGAGGTGGAGAACCGGTGGTAAATAGGTCACCCTGATATCGGGAAACCGGCTCTCAAGGCCCAGGTGCTCAATTACCGGCTTGAACACTCGGCAGGCGATGATGCGTGTAATTTTTCCCGCTTGGCTTGCTTTTATCATTTCAGAAGTTTTTAATGCCGGGAAAGCTTTTCATTATCTGCGCCGTCAAATCCGGACTCAGAGACTTTTCCCGGCGCTCTTCGCTAAGTAAGGTCGGCGCCATCTCACCGGCGCGACTCAGCATGCTGGGACGCCCCTTTTCTTCCCATACGTCAAAATTGGAACGTATACACAATTTAGGGTAGAAAAATTCATGCATCATATGCTCCACGGTGTGGTCCTCCATCACGTAATGCCCGCCGGGGCCGACACGTTCAATAACGTCGAAACCGAGAGTTTCTTGATTCACCTTTATACCGGATAATGCTCTATATATCATACCAATAATTTCGTTGTCAATAACATACTGCTTAAGGGAAATGGAATTGCCTGAATCGAGCATGCCGGCCGCCATGGTAATACAGTCGGCTCCGGCCATAGCCAGCATCAAGTTGGAGAGGCTCTTCTCAATGCCTGATTGTATATCGGGGCTTTTAGCCTCGGTGATGCCGGCGGCGGCACGGATCGGCAGGTTATACAGCCCGGCCAACTCTACGGCAACAGCTCCCATCATGCCTGTTTCCACCGAGCCCATAGTAAATTCCAAATTTCTCAAATCCATCGTGGTGGGGAGGGCGCCGTAGAGCACCCTGGCCCCGGGTGCGAGAACCTGGGAGATAGCCACTCCTGCCAGTGCTTCTGCATGCATCTGGGCAAGTGTCCCCGCCAGGCTGGCCGGGGAAGTCGCTCCAGCCATTGGCGCCGGCGTACAGGTAACCGGGATACCGTGTATGGCGCAGAAATTGAGGATGTTCAGGGTGTTGGTCTCAATGGTGAGAGGGCTGATCGGATTGATTATCAACGAAAAAAACGGTCTTTCCCTCAGCTTTTCCTCCCCACCTGATATAAGGCTGGCAAGTTTCCAGACCTGTTGCACGCCTTCCAGATTATCACAGCCTCCCATGACATGCTTGGTGGTGTTATTAAAGGCATGAAAGAAGTCGTTTAGATGATAGTACCGGGGTTCCAGGTCGTGTGACTGACAGGCGATGATGTATAAACGAATATTCTCCAGGCAGTCCACCAGCATTGCGGTACGGGCTACATCTTTCAGCATCGTGAGCCGGTAGCTATCCATTGCTATATCCAGAATGCGAAAGACCCTTCCCCCACAGGCAAAGTGGACCCTGCCTTCCCCCAATGCCAGGTCGTTCTTACCATCCCGGGAAAAAAGGGTAAAGCGGGAGGGGGCGCGTCTTGTTATTTCATCGAGCCAATCTTCCTCGAAACGCGTGATCTGGTTGTTGTAATCGACATTCGCCCCCGCTTCTTTCAGTAGATTGAGAAAGGCGATGTCTTTTATTCTGATACCGATGCGCGCCAGTATCCGGCGCCCGGTCCGGTCAATTTGCTTGATGTGTTCTGGCGAGATGGCCCTGAAAGCTGGAAAACTCGATTTCACCATCGGACTCCAGTTACCGAGCAGTCAGAATCCGGTCTATTCCCTGGAGCACTTCGCCGGATTTGGGTTCAACCTGATGCTCGGAGAGGATTCTTTTAACCTCGATATTGCAGCGTTTGTAAAGGTCCGTTGCCCCGGCCCCCTCCCAGGAATCATAGCGGGAGCGGTCGAGGAGCTTGGGCAGGAACTGGGCCTGCATGAAGTGCTCAAAGGTATGGTCATCCGTCAAAAAAATGGAGCCGGGGCCGCCGTTGGCCACCCTTTCTATTGTCTCTAAGGCCAACGTATCTTCGTTCACGGGGATGCCCGCGGTGAAAAACCGGCTCATGGCAATCAGTTCATTGGCCATCGTTACCATTTCAAGGGAAGAGGTATTTCCGTACTCCAGGAAACCCACGTCGTGGATGATATTGGCCCGGGAAAGCATGGCCGTGATAATGGAGAACACAGCTTCTGCCCCTGCCTGGGCGTCCATTGTTTTGGCATCCGAGGCGCCGGCGTAGGCCCATATCGGCAGGCCGTAAAGCTCATCCCTCATGTCGGCCAGCGCGGCCTGGGTCAGGCTCCATTCCGGACACCCGTAGGAGACCACCGATGACTTCATATCCAGCGTACTGACGTTGGGGCCGAAGAGGAAGGGGGAGCCTTTGCCGGACATCTGGTGGACAACCAGCCCTACCAGGTTCTCGGCAATCCCCAGGGCCATGGCTCCGGCGAGGGTAATCGGAGCCCCACCCCCCGCGTTGGACCCGGAGGGAAGGCAAATGGGAATTTTCTTCTGCGCGCAGAAAATGAGCTTCTCCATAACATTTTCCGGGAAGCGGAGCGGGCTGATGGCCTCGGAGTAATTGAGGATAAAAGGCTTCTCCTGTAACTTTTTCTCGCCGCCGGCGACCAGACTGGCAATCTGATGGATTTTGGCAATATCCCGGCCACTATCGGCGATGAATAATATCGGTTTATTGGTATTCCTAACCATCTCGGTAAAAGCATGAAGGTAAATGTCTTCTATGGGGGCGTCTTCGGGGTTGGACATGGACATGACGAAGTCGATATTTTCCAGACCGTCCACCAGCCTGGTAAAATTGCCGACGTCTTTGAGGACGGACCGGCGGCGTTCCCCCGTATCTGTGTCAATGGTAAAGGTGGCGTCGGAACCCGTACCGTAGAAGTAGTTACCGTCCGCGACCTGCATTGCCAGATTGCCCTTCTGTTCGTAGAGGGCGAACTGCCTGGGGGCTGAACTCAGGGCTTCTTCAACCAGTTTAGCCGGCATCCTGACCCGGTCACCGTCAGAGACCTGACAGCCAGCGCCGGCCAGCATTTCCAGTGCCCCCCGATGCTCCATCTTGAACCCGGTCTTCCTGAGGATATCCAGCGCTACGGCGTGGATGGCCAGGGCCTGCTCGCGGTCAAGCACTTTCAAACGAGGTTGAAAGGTGGGGACTTTCCTTCGTTTCATGGTTTCCTCCCTCTGCCATCAGGTTACTAAGGTCATTCTGTAATGGACATGTTTCACCTGCGAATTACCCGAATTCCCTCATTCATTCAATGCCTAACAGCGCCTTAGCCTTGGTAACGGCGGAGCCTGCATCGGAACCGTAAGCGTCCGCCTTTATCTCCTGGGCATATTTTTCGGTAACCGGTGCGCCGCCTATCATTACTTTGACACCTCCCCTAAGGCCGGCTTTCTGGAGAGCCTCTATGGTCTGAGGCATGGCGGGCATGGTAGTGGAGAGCAGGGCGGACATCGCTACGATATCCGGTTTTATCTCTCTCGTTTTTTCCGCAAACTTCTCGGGATGAATATCGACTCCGAGGTCAATTATGGTGAATCCCGCGCCCTCAAGCATCATGGAAACCAGGTTCTTGCCGATATCGTGCAGGTCGCCTTTGACCGTCCCGATAAGCACTTTCCCTTTTGATGTAACGTCACCTTCCTGGAAAAACGGCTGTAATATCTTGGTACATTCCTGCATAACCTTGGCGGAGCGCAGCATCTGCGGGACAAACAGCAGCCCCTTGGAGAATTTCTCTCCTACCTCATTCATGGCTGTGATGAGGCCATTGTCCAGGACTTCTTGGGCGTTGCCGCCCGCATCTAGGGCTTTCCTGGTCTCGGCCAGGGCCGTGTTGACATCTCCCTTGATTACGGCCTCGGACAACACCTTGAATTCGCTCATTTTAATCCCTCCTCGAGTCCACTGATTCTAAATAGAACGACCGAATCACTTCAGGTAAGGCGGTTATTCTGATAGGCTTCGATATAATTCTGGCAGTATTCGTCCCGACCGGTGAGCATCTCCGTGGTAATCAATGCCGTCATAAGCTGCTTGTCAGTCGGGTCCAGGATCACGGCGGAGAGGTCGCGGGATATGCAAAGAGCCAGGAAATAACGATTGATAATACGGCGCTGCGGGAGCCCGAAGGAGATATTGGAGAGGCCGCATATGGTGTTAACTCCCGGGAAATTTTGCGAAATTTTGCTGATCGCACCTAGAGCGGCAAGCCCCATGTTCGTATCCACGGAGACAGGCTGTATCAACGGGTCGACGTATATTCTTTCGATGGGGACACCGGCGCCGGTCAATTTACTCACAAGCTCCGATCCAACCTCCACCCGCTCTTCGATACTCGTCGGCATCGATGTTTTCGCCATACAGAGGGCGATAACATGGCAGGGATGAGAGGCGACAATAGGTAAAAGTGACTGAAAGCGGTCTTCTTCCAGAGAGATAGAATTAATCATGGGTTCCCCTTTATGATGCCTTATCGCCTCTGACAACGCACGGGGGTTGGGGCTGTCCAGAGAAAGCGGCAGGTCGATTTCACTCTGGACCGTTTCGACCAGCCAGCAAAGGTGGTCTGTCTCCTGGTCAACAAATGTGCCTGCATTGACATCAATAAAGTTCGCGCCGGCTTCGGCCTGCTCCCTGGCTATCTGTATGATAAAGGCGGCGTTTCGGCTCCTGACCGCCTCTTCGATCTGCGGACGACTGGTATTTATCTTCTCCGCTACAATTATCATCGTCTTATCCCTAAAGTATTCCGGCGCGTCCTTGAAACTCTTGTGACTGTAATAATCATTAGAGCTATCGGATTGACGTTAGTAAAAATATAGTAAAAATACTATTAGATTGCAAGCGATTGAAGGTGAAAACCGGTCAATTTGTCAACTGGAAATAAGCACTAGATTATAGCCAAGCTACTCAGCCAATCATGGCCCGCCGTCAGGGAATTCATCAAAGATGACACCTCTGGTACAGTTCCTGACAATACGTTATAATACCAGCGAGTTAGTCGAGTTAGTATTTACTCATCGTACCAAGAGTAATGAAGTTTGCTAGTTACCGAACCGGTCAAGACCCAGTTACCCCTCGTCTACCCAGAACCAGATAGGTCGCTATTGGCGGTGTACACTCCTGGTGCTAAAGGGGTTTCAGATAAATTCGCTGAGTTCTTGAAACCGGTCCTCATCGAGGCGAGGTATGAAACCATTCCGCTTCTCAAGGAGCTTACCAACTGTATCCATGCCACGTTTCGACATAGGGAAAGAAAATATGGAAACCCCTGGGATCCCACCAGAGTTCTCAAGACACGTCAGGGTGCCTACCGGGATTTTGATTGGTTATTCGTTAACGCCTGCCGTAGTACGGGAATAGCGGCCAGGTTCGCGAGCGGCTACCACGCGCCTTTCAACCCGCGAAAAAACCTGAACTCCACGCCTGGGCTGAGGTCTTTTTGTCAGGAGTTGGATGGATAGGCTTTGATCCGAGCCTTGGACTGACCGTTACCGAGCACCATATCGCTCTGGCTACTTCCTTCGATCCTTCACTCGCACTGCCGGCAGGAGGGAAGTTCTGGGGTAAGGACGTCAACACAGATTTTAACGCATCCATCTCTATCAAACCACTGCGATGATTTGTTTCTTTTTAGTTCATTTGGCGCTCATT